>JBMTVF010000010.1:0-33033 GCA_049451055.1 Candidatus Nanopelagicaceae bacterium
AAAGAGATAGATCTAGCCGCAAGTTTGATTCATAATGAAACTGGAAAACCATTTAGCGATGCCAAACTCGAAGTAGCGCTCGCAATCGAACATATCGGATGGTCGAGCAAGAATGCATCAAGAGTTCTCGGTAAACAGAATCGACCATCGGGTCTATTTATGTTCAATATGGCCTCACAAGTCCAGCGAGTTCCTTACGGCGTCGTTGGCGTAATTGGCCCATGGAACTATCCGATCTTTACCCCAATCGGTTCGATTGCATACGCGCTCGCAGCGGGCAACACCGTAGTTTTTAAACCGAGTGAATATACGCCGGCTATTGCGAAATTTATCGAGGAGCAATGGAACCGAATCGCTCCCTTTAGTGGAATTTTCCAAGTTGTAACTGGAACCGGAGAAACCGGCGTTGCTCTCACGCAATCAAAAGTTGGAAAGATTTCTTTTACTGGTTCAACTAGAACTGCCAAGAAAGTAGCAGCCTCTTGCGCCGAAAATATGACGCCCGTAATTCTTGAGTGCGGTGGAAAAGATGCCGTACTAATTGATCAAGATGCAAATATAAAAAAGGCTTCCGAAATGACGCTCTGGCATGCAATGTCTAATGCAGGCCAATCCTGCATCGGAGCTGAACGTGTTTATGTTCATCGTGCCGTCTCTGCTAACTTCAAAGAAGAAATCGTCCGGCAAGCAAGAGAGATAAAGCCTGGCTTTACGGGAGATGCCAAATATGGTCCAGCCACGATGCCCTCACAATTAAAAGTTATTCAACGCCACCTAGATGATGCTGCAGAGCGCGGTGGAAAATTCCTTCTCGGAGATACCAAGTCCATAAAGGATGGCTACGTAGAGCCGGTGATAATCGAAGATGTTCCAGAAGATTCAATTTCGGTTACTGAGGAGACCTTCGGACCAATTTTGATCATTAACACTGTAAATAATATGGATGAGGCGGTCGATCTCGCTAACGCAACAGGTTATGGGCTTGGAGCCGCTGTCTGGTCAAAGAAGAATGGGAAACGGATAGCGTCTTTACTTGAATGTGGCATGGTCTCAATAAATTCAGCATTTTCTTTTGCAGCGGTTGGGTCGCTACCTTTCGGAGGCGTTAAAGATAGTGGTTACGGCCGAATTCACGGCGCTGAGGGACTTCTTGAATTTACATACCCGCGAACGGTAATTAGACCTAAATTTAGATTGCCACTTGAATTTACAACGTTCCAGAGAAGTGAATTTGCGGATCGAATTCTCGTGAAATTAGTTCGCTTACTGCACAAACGCAGAATAAGAAAGAAGTAACTCAATATCTAGGCGCGTTACGCGTTCTTTCAATATTTGGTTTTCGTTTATCTCTCTTATTCCAACATGGGGTATGCCAGTGACGACGTGACTCAACGTCACCTTCAATCCACGCCACAGTATGAGGAGTAGCAGTTCGAATTAATTGATCGCAACCGGGACAGCGGTACGGTTTAGTGGAGCTCGAACCTGTAATCCGCCGGACTCGGTAGATACCCTCCTCGTGCTCCTCGATCGTCTCGTGTGAAGTGGCGATATCGCGCTCAGGTCTTGCTGAATTTTTTCGACTCTTCGCAGGTTTCCTTCGCGGGCTCACAGGGAGATTCTCACCCATTTCCGGCAAGATGGAACCATGATTCACCGCCTGATCGCGTTATCGCTGATGCTTTTCGTTTTCGCTACGCCCTCGTCTGAAGCGGCAACCAAGAAGCGAATTCCAAATCCGCCACCTCGAGAGACCTGGCCGCCTGAGGGTTTTCGCGAGAAAGATGGCGTATTTGCCAAAGTTCCTAAATGGCGAGAAGTTGTAGGCCAACTCTCCTCCAAGAAGTTCCCGCAACGGGATGTCGCCGCTTGTAAGGAGTTTTCATGTGGCGCGGTATTGGTAGCTGCCGAAACTGGATGTGAGTGGTGGGAAGTCAACTCATCCGTTCGAAAATTTGATCCAACTTCACAAAATAGAGATCGAGTTGGGACCTTGGTAACAATCTCTAAAGGAACCAAAGAGCGAGAACTGGCCACCATAATTTTAGTTAGTGGAGAGCCGCTAGATAGCGCTATATCAATAGGTGGAATCAAGGTTATCTGTCATCGGGAACCAGGAGCCAAACCAAAACCCGGAAATGTTTATAACCCAGTGAATCGAAGTAGCTAATGCTAGGCGGAATAAATAACGAGCTTTTTCTAAAATCCCTTGCCGGTTTTGCTGTAATGGGATTTCTCATGATTCTTTTGAAGTGGGCCTTCTCTAGAGGTAAATCAGTTGTAGAAAGACCGCTAACAATTGGTGAAGAGAATAAATATGGGATGTTCCGAGTAGCTGCCAAACCAAAGAATCACATTGAAGGAGAGATGATTCGACAGAAACTTATTGAAAACGGAATCAGGGCAAATCTAACCCAAACTAAGGATGGACCTCGAGTATTTGTTTTTCCGGAGGAATTAAAAGCGGCTGAAGCTATTCTTAGAAGTTAGCGATTCTTTCCAGGAACCCATAGCTGATCGCCCAGAGTCTTATTCTCGTATCTTGCAAGCACGAACAATAAATCTGAGAGACGATTCAAATACTTAGCGGTTAATTTATTTACGCCTTCGCCGAAACCATGGATAGCTAACCAAGTTTTTCGTTCAGCGCGGCGCACAATAGTGCGAGCCACATGAAGATGTGCAGCGGCCGGCGTTCCGGATGGAAGTACGAATGATTGCAAAGGCGCTAAATGTAAATTGTATTTATCAATTTGTTCTTCAATGTATGTAATTTGGGATTCAAGTACTCGAAGTGGTTCATGCTTCGGCTCATCCACAACAGGAGTACACAAGTCAGCCCCAACATCGAATAAATCGTTTTGGATCCGAACGAGTAACTTGCGAATATCGGCATCAAGTGACTCAACTGTTAGAACTACGCCAAGGTACGAGTTGGCTTCATCAACGGTCGCATATGCTTCTAGTCGTGCATCATTTTTCGATGTCCGACTCATATCTCCGAGTGAAGTTGTTCCGTCATCGCCAGTTTTTGTGTAAATCCGTGTCAGATTAACCATGGGATGAGCCTATTGGACTGACTACCATGTGACCACTTGAGCGTCGAGGAGCTTTGATGTCCGAACAGATTAAGGACCGATTCCAAATCATCGGTGGCTCTCACCTAACCGGAGAAGTTTCGATTTCCGGCGCAAAGAATTCAATTTTAAAACTGATGGCAGTCTCCCTTATGGCCGCAGGAGAATATCGATTGGGGAATGTCCCTGCTATCGCTGATGTAACGATGATGGGTGAATTACTCGAAAGTCTTGGCTGCAGAGTTATACATAATGAGAGTAAATCTGAACTGGTCATAGAAGTTCCGGAACTCCCCGGATATAAAGCGGACTATCAATTTGTACGCAAGCTCCGCGCCTCTATAAATGTCTTGGGTCCGCTAGTTGCAAGACTTGGACGAGCTGAAGTTGCCCTACCAGGGGGCGATGCAATTGGTTCGCGCGGTTTAGATTTTCATACTAGAGGTTTGAAGGAGCTTGGCGCAGTAACACAAAATGAACATGGTTACATTGTGGCAACTGCTCCCAATGGACTAACCGGAGCTAAAGTTGAGTTGGAATTTCCTAGCGTTGGTGCAACTGAGAATTTACTTACAGCAGCAGTCTTAGCTAAGGGAACCACAGTTTTAGAAAATGCTGCTCGCGAACCCGATCTAGTAGATATCGGAAATTTCCTAATTTCTATGGGCGCCAAAATTGAAGGATTGGGAACTCCAACTTTGGTAATTGAGGGTGTCGAAAAATTAAATCCCGTAGATTATGTTGCAATTCCCGATCGAATAGTTACTGGTACCTGGGCATTCGCCGCCGCAATTACTCAAGGTGATATCACTATTAAGAACGCTAATGCCAGCCATCTAGAACTACCCTTAGAAAAATTGAGTGCCGCAGGTGCGGTCGTGACGACGACCGCCGATGGCTTGCGCGTAAAGATGTCACGTCGGCCAAGCGCAATTGATATCTCTACGCTGCCCTACCCCGGATTTCCGACCGATCTTCAACCTTTTGCAATCACATTAAATTCAATAGCAGAAGGCGATGCGCTTGTAACTGAGAATGTATTTGAAGGAAGATTTATGTTTGTTAATGAGTTAATGCGACTTGGCGCAAACATTCGGGTTGATGGGCATCACGCTTCGATTATTGGCGTCCCAAAACTCTCTTCGGCCCCAGTTGCGGCCTCAGATATCAGAGCGGGAGCGGGCTTAGTTCTCGCCGGTTTAGTTGCTGAAGGAACTACCTTCGTAGAGGGCGCTTTTCATGTTGATCGCGGTTACCCTAAATTCGCCGAACAGCTTAGAGCCCTTGGCGCAGATGTAACGCGGGTTGATTAACCAATAGATATTTCAGTTATCTGACCATTTTTTACGGATGCATTTACTCGATTAGTTCGGTAATCCTTTGTCGCGGGTAAATCTCTTCCATCACGTTGGATGGTACGAAAAATCCAATTATTTAAGGTAGCGCAAATCTCGCCAGCTCTCTCCGAGAAGCCCACTAATTGAGAGCCTCGTGCAATTGAAATTTCTAGCTCTTGTTCAATTTTTATCGGACAAGTTCCTTTTGTTGATCCAATCTCCATAACCTCTCCGCGGATCTCTCGAGCGCCAACTGCAATGATTGCTGTTGCCTTCTCTCTCGCACTGACTTTGACCGTATAAATTCCAGTTTCACCTGGCGAATCTGTCCTAGCTAAGAAAAAGTAATTCGCTCCGCCATATGGTTCGTAGAAAGGTGTGCGCTCTGAGATATTTAATCTGGAAGTTTTTCCACTTGGCGTGATTATTGTGACAATAGGAAGTTTCTTATTTGAGAGACGATTTTCTGGGGCGCGATCTAGAATTAGATATTCTAATTTCAATCTCTCGCCCGAATTCAAGGCAAACCTGAAATATTTTTTCTCTCGCTTTTTGGAGAAATTTGCATTTACAGCGAATGAAATAGTTCCATCCACTAAAACGGGACTTGTCGCCGGTTTCTTGCTTTCTGATTGTAGAGATACTGGTTGGTGGGCATAACTTGTTGCGCTCGCAAATAAAGTAAGAGCGAGCGCAAGTAGTGAACTCTTAGACGCCCGCTTCACCGAGAATTGAGACGCGATTATTGGCAACTGATAGGAATCCGCCATGTACTTCAAATTCTTCATTAGTTCCGTCGGCTCCCTTAATAATTACTTTACCGTCAACTAAAGCTCCAAGAAGCGGCGAGTGATTGGGCAAAATTCCCAAATCTCCCTCGAGAGTGCGAGCTGAGACCATCTTGGCTTTACCTGACCAAACTCGCGCTTCTGGAGTTACAAATTCGACGGTTAGTAATGAATCGCTCATTAGCTCTTCGCCAATTCCTTAGCTTTACGTTCGACATCTTCTAGGCCACCGCACATAAAGAATGCCTGCTCAGGGATATGGTCATAATCTCCATTTGCGAGCGCATCAAATGATGCAATGGTTTCGCTAAGTGGAACGAATGAGCCATCGATACCGGTAAACACCTTCGCGACGAAAGTGTTCTGGGAGAGGAAGCGCTGGATTCGACGAGCGCGGCCGACGAGAATTCGATCCTCTTCGGAAAGCTCATCGATACCGAGAATTGCAATGATGTCTTGTAGATCCTTGTATCGCTGGAGAATTTGCTTGACCCGGTTTGCAACGCGGAAGTGATTTTCACCAATATAACGCGGGTCCAAAATTCGTGAAGTCGAATCAAGTGGATCCACAGCTGGATAGATACCCAACTCAGAGATCGGACGTGAAAGAACTGTCGTCGCATCGAGGTGGGTAAATGTGGTGTGTGGAGCTGGGTCAGTAATGTCATCGGCTGGAACATAAATTGCTTGCATCGAAGTAATCGAGTTTCCGCGAGTTGAAGTGATGCGCTCTTGGAGTACGCCCATCTCATCAGCAAGCGTTGGTTGGTAACCCACAGCAGATGGCATTCGACCTAACAATGTCGAGACCTCAGAACCGGCCTGAGTAAAGCGGAAGATATTGTCGATGAAGAGCAATACGTCTTGTTTCTGTACATCGCGGAAATACTCCGCCATAGTAAGCGCAGAAAGCGCAACGCGAAGACGTGTCCCGGGTGGCTCATCCATCTGTCCGAATACGAGCGCAGTCTTATTGATAACGCCAGTTTCGGTCATTTCAAGGAAGAGATCGTTACCTTCACGTGTACGTTCACCAACGCCAGCGAAAACTGAAACGCCGCCGAAGTTTTCGGCCACTCGATAAATCATCTCTTGAATTAGAACTGTCTTGCCAACACCGGCGCCGCCGAAGAGTCCAATCTTGCCGCCCTTTACATATGGCGTGAGTAGATCGATAACTTTAATGCCAGTTTCGAATGTCTCAGTCTTTGATTCAAGTTGATCAAAATCTGGAGCTGCGCGATGAATTGGCCAGCGTTCCTTTACCTGCAGGGATGAGGTTGGAACATCTAGTGATTCACCGAGAGCATTGAATACATGCCCCTTTGTTACATCGCCAACAGGAACCGAGATCGCAGCGCCCGTGTCACGAACTTCAACACCGCGCACCATGCCATCTGTTGGTTGCATAGAGATTGCGCGCACCATGTTGTCGCCGATGTGCTGAGCGACCTCGAGGGTCAACATGCGCTTCTCACCACCAATTTCAATATCAATTTGTAGCGCGTTGTAGATCGATGGCATCGAATCCGATGGGAATTCGATATCAACGACCGGTCCAATTACTCGCGCGACGCGTCCGGTTGCTGTCTTGGTTGTCATCATTCGCTCCCTGCGTTTGCTGAAGACAGCGCATCTGCGCCGCCCACGATTTCACTTATCTCTTGCGTAATTTCGGCCTGTCTGGCCGCATTTGCAAGCCTGGTCAACGACTTAATTAATTCATCAGCATTATCTGTGGCTGATTTCATCGCGCGACGCCTTGCTGCGTGCTCCGAAGCAGCTGACTGCAGAAGTGCGTTATAGACACGCGATTCGATATATCGAGGTAGAAGCGCGTTGAGAACTTCACCCGCATTAGGTTCAAATTCATACATAGGAAGAAGTCCGGCGGGGGCTGGACCATCGGATTCAACAACTTCCAATGGCAGCATTCTCTTGTTAAGGGCAATCTGGGTAACCATCGACTTAAACTCGGTGAAGACGATATGCAATTCATCAACGCCATCGCTATCAATTGCGGCATCCTTTAAAAAGGCGGCGATTAATTCAGTGGATATCTCTTTCGCATTTGCATAAGTTGGCTTATCCGAAAAGCCAGTCCAAGAATTTTTCACAGCGCGGTTACGGAACTTGTAGTAGTTGACTGCTTTTCTTCCAACTACGTAAGTAAGAACCTGGAGACCTCGAGCTTTTAGAGTGACAATTAAGCCTTCTGCCTCTTTGATTGCATTGGTCGAGTATGCACCCGCCATTCCACGATCCGCAGTCACGATCAATACGGCGGCGCGCTTTGGCTCCGCAGATTCCATGGTCAATGGATGATTTGTGTTTGAAAAAGTAGCAACAGCGCTAACGGCGCGCGTCAACTCATTCGCATATGGGGTCGAAGCGGCAACTCGCTGTTGCGCCTTTACGATCCTTGAGGCAGAGATTAACTCCATCGCTCTAGTGATCTTCTTCGTCGACTTAACGGAGCGAATCCGTCGTCGATAGATGCGTAGTTGTGCGCCCATTTGCTACTTCTTAAACCTCGTAATCTGTTCGGTGCCATCGCTTCCTTGCGCTTCGGCTTCTGCTTCATTAACTTGCTTTGCAACTGATGAGACAAATTCATTCTTAAAGGAGTTAATCGCAGAGGTTAACTTCGCGACTGTGTCATCGTTAAGTTCCTTGGTTTCGGCGATCACATCAAAAATCCCTTTATGCGAACGCGCTACGTACTCCAAGAATTCACTCTCAAAGCGGCGAATATCTTGGACAGCAACCGAATCTAATTGGCCAGTTGTTCCAGCCCAGATTGAGACGACCATGCGCTCCAATGAATACGGGGTGTATTGGGCCTGCTTAAGTAGCTCAACTAATCGAGAACCACGTTCTAGCTGAGCTTTTGAAGCTGCATCCAAATCTGAACCGAATGCAGCGAAGGCTTCCAATTCTCGGAACTGTGCGAGATCAAGTCGAAGGCGACCGGCGATTTTCTTCATAGCTTTTGTCTGGGCGGAACCACCAACTCGAGAAACTGAAATACCTACGTTGATAGCTGGTCTTACGCCTGAGTTGAATAAGTCAGTTTCCAAGAAGCACTGGCCATCGGTAATTGAAATTACGTTTGTGGGAATAAATGCAGAGACGTCATTACCTTTTGTTTCAATGATTGGTAATCCAGTCATTGATCCCCCACCCATTTCATCAGAGAGTTTTGCGCAACGCTCCAAGAGACGTGAATGTAAATAAAAGACATCGCCAGGATAAGCCTCGCGACCTGGTGGGCGACGAAGTAAGAGCGAGACTGCGCGATAAGCCTCAGCTTGTTTTGATAAATCATCGAAAACAATAAGAACGTGCTCACCTTTATACATCCAGTGCTGTCCAATTGCAGAGCCTGTGTAAGGCGCAAGATATTTGAAACCTGCGGGATCGGAGGCTGGAGCTGCAACGATAGTTGTGTACTCCATGGCGCCAGCTTCTTCTAGCGCGCCCCTAACGGATGCGATTGTCGAACCTTTTTGACCAATCGCGACGTAAATGCACTTAACCTGCTTCTTCTTATCGCCGCTCTTCCAATTTTCGCGTTGATTAATAATTGTGTCGATTGCAACTGCAGTCTTACCGGTTTGGCGATCACCAATAATCAACTGACGTTGTCCGCGGCCGATTGCGGTCATCGCATCAATTGCTTTGATGCCAGTTGCTAGTGGTTCTTTTACTGGTTGGCGTTGCACAACAGAAGGTGCCTGAAGTTCTAGCGCTCGCATTCCTTCTGATTTAATCTCACCTTTGCCATCAATTGGGCGGCCAAGCGGATCAACTACGCGACCTAAGAAGCCATCACCAACAGGAACAGAGAGAATTTCGCCAGTTCTGCGAACTGTCTGGCCTTCTTCGATTCCGCTGAAATCGCCGAGGACAACAACACCAATTTCACGTACATCTAAATTGAGTGCAATGCCTAGAGTTCCATCATCGAACTTCAATAACTCGTTCGTCATCGTTGACGGTAGACCAGAGATACGAGCAATGCCATCTGCGGCCTCGACTACCGTACCAATTTCATCGCGTGAGGCTTTGCTGGGCTCATATGACTTAACGAAGTTCGCTAAGGCATCACGAATCTCTTCAGGTCTGATCGTGAGCTCTGCCATGGTTTCTTCTCCCTATCCTGCGAGCGCTCGGCTCGCGTCGGCCAAACGATTGACGATGGTTGCGTCAATCAATTCATCTGCAAATCGGATTGAGATTCCACCAATAACAGATGGGTCAATCTCGACATTTAATCGGACCGGTTGTCCGATTTTTGCTGCAAGAGTTGCGGTGAGCTTCTCTCGCTGTTGATCAGTAATTGCAATCGCTGTCTTGACAACAGCAATCATGCGATTTCGACGAGCAACAGTCGCCTTAATATAAAAATCAATTGTGGTTTCCAAACTTCTTCCGCGTGACCCACTGACCAGATGGCCCAACATGCGGCCAGTAATTTGCGAAACTTTTCCACCAAATAATTTAGCTACCAAAACGCGCTTACCTTCTGATGAATAAGCGCTAGAACTAAGGGCCTGTCGAAGTTCGCTATCGCCAGCAACTACCCTTGAGAAGGCGAATAGTTCTTCCTCTAGACGATCTAGTTCTCCGCTTGCGTTGGCGGCCGAAGCCTCGGCTTCGACGGCGAGATGTTCTAAAGTATCAACTAGATCATTGGGTTTTGACCACTTGAAAGCGCTTAGCTCTCCGATCAATCCCGCCGCAGCTGGCGCACTTTTACCAAAGACATCCGCTACTAATTTTGACTTATCTTTCGCATCGCGCGAGATATCAGTTATCGAGCGACGTAATGGAGCTGAAGAGTCGAGCGCCGTAAGAGCCGTAAATAATTCTGAGGCAAATTTCGAGATATCTGATTCCGATTTGCCCTTTAGCGCGAGATCAAGGGCAGACCGGGCAGCAAGAATCGCTTGGCGACTTGTTCCACCCATCTCCATTAATTCGCGCGTCATTTAATTGCTCCGCTTACTCTCAGACTTCTCGAGATCGGAAAGGAATCGGTCGACGATTCTTGATTGTCGGACCTGGTCATCCAACGCCTCTCCAACGATCTTCGATGCCAATTCGGTTGCGAGCGCTCCCACTTCATTGCGAAGTGAATTGACGGCTTGCTGTCTCTCAGCCTCAATCGCTGCCTGTGCTTGTGAAGTAATTCGAGCTGCTTCTTCTTGGGCTTTGCTTCTCATCTCTTCGATAATTGCAGCTCCTTGAACGCGAGCTTCTTCTCTAATTACCTGCGCTTCACCACGTGCATCAGCAAGTTGTGCTTTGTATTGATTTAACGCAACTTCGGCTTCTCGTTGCGCTTTCTCAGCTCGCTCCATGCCGCCTTGAATTGCATCGGTGCGTGCCGCGAAAGCTTTCTCAAATCTAGGCACAACAGCGCGACGAAGAAGTATGTAAAGAAGCGAGAAGGCAATAAATCCTGCGATGATTTCCGCGGTATGCGGAATCAGCGGATTTAGCTCTTCTGCGGCAAGTTCAATCGTATTCATAAATCCGATGAGCCGATTAGAGTACGAACGCGAGAACTAGACCAAAAAGCGCCAGCGCTTCAGCAAGTGCGAAGCCCAGGAACGCGATTGGCTGTAGGACGTTTCGAGCCTCTGGTTGTCGAGCTACGCCATTGATGTAGGCGGCGAAAATCATTCCCGTTGCAATACCCGGGCCAATCGCTGCGAGGCCAAAACCGACCAGGTTGAGTGTGCCTTCCATGTTTCTTACCTTTCTATCTACTCCCGCATTCCGGTTGGAATGGGAAACCTTTACCTTTTTTAGTGTTCGTCCGCTAGCGCGCCAGCAATGTAGAGCGCTGTTAGGAGAGTGAAGATGTATGCCTGTAGGCACTGCACCATAAATTCAAAGAAAGTTAGCGCAATTCCTATGGCGAAAGAGAACGGGCTGATCAACTTTAGACCAATCACTCCTTGCAATAGATGTTCTCCGCCAAGGAAGAAGACAAGTAACAAGAGATGGCCCGCGAACATATTTGCAAAGAGACGAAGACTTAGAGTTAGTGGGCGAACCAAGAAATATGTGGCTAACTCAAGAGGCGTAATAAGCACATACGCGGGCTTCGGAACTCCAGGGATGAACATAATTCCCTTCAAGTATGAAATTAGCCCATGCCGTTTAATTCCAACATAATGGAATACGAAGAATGTGAATGCTGCTAAAACATATGGGAAAGAAATTCGCGACATAGTTGGAAATTGAATTAGTGGCACTATGCCGAAGAGATTGTTGACGAGTATGAATGTGAAAAGCGTAAATAGATAAGGTACGAAGCGCATAAATTCGTGACCGATAACATCTCGGCCCAAATCATTGCGAACAAAGGTATAAACGCTCTCGCCGGCAAACTGGAGCTTTGACGGTACAACGGATGCTTTTCGTGCAGCGAGAATGAAGAAGGCTGCAATCAGTAAAACGGAGAGAAATGCTAGGAGGATCGGTTTGGTCGCAAAAACATTTCCTTCGATAAATGGAGGGAGGTTAAAGTCACCAGCGTCGGGAGGATTGAAACCCTCACCCTCGACACCTTTCGTAGCGGCTAGAACGCGCAACACGACTCCTTGAAACGATGGTTGCGCAACCCTATTAGGAAGTCGCCGAGTCAGCGAAATCGAAAAGTGATGCTAAGTGACCTCAATTACGCCCGAACCGGAGCCAGATCAGATAAAGGGAGGAACCCATGCCTAGCAGGAGTCCGCCCAATAGAAAGAAGCCAGAACCCAGCCATCGGTCAAGGCCATAACCAATTCCGCCCCAGATTAGAAGACCTGAGAGTAGGTAGCCGAAGATCGTCCAGAATGCATTTTCATCATTTCGGGGAGACATAGTTTTCTCCTTTATGGTCCCGTTACTTATCTGGTTTAGGTGAACTCTCAGGAAGAGGCAACTGTAACCTGAGACGGAAGAAGGCACGAATCTCGCCTCCCAGCCATGCAATGGCGACTAGAAGCGCGCTCACCCCAAAAGCGGTTCGGTCAAGATCTCCTGGGTCAGTTAATCTGGTGACCAATATCAAGAAGAGCGCCATCAAAATCAATTTCGAAAAATATGAAAGCATCGCAAGCGCCATTGTCGTTATCGGATTGGCATCTTTAGTTAGGCGCGAAACAAGCATTGAGACTGAGAAAAAAATAACCACAGTCAAAGTTGCTAAAAGCGCTCCCCAGAAACCCGGAAAACCTCTAGATATTGAAGCTACGATTATAGAAATTAGAGAGATGGTGATTGAGGGAAGTAAAGCGCCTCGCCAGAGCGCTGTATTTGAATTTGCAATATTCATTTTGATTACTTGGCTAGTTCTCGTTGACGTTTAGTTAATGATAAAGCGATAAGAAATAGAAGTGGTCCACTTAGAAAAGCAAGCCACATTGGAAAGAATGCGGACAACATTGCGGGGAATGCCAACATGGCTGTTGCAAAGTAAAGAATGACAGCAGTGCGTTGCTGAGAGTTTCCTAGTTCCATCAATTTGTGATGAAGATGTTCCTTATCTGGCGCAAAGGGCGATTTACCTTTACGGAGGCGACGTAAAACTGCTAGGCCAAGATCTAAGAGCGGAACTGCAAGGACGGCTAGTGGGAGCAAGAGCGGCAATGCGGCCGGGCCGATTTCTTCAGCGAAGACTGCATTGGCATCAATCTGGCCCATAAGGGTGATGGCCGAAGCGGCAAGTAATAAACCAAGAAACATGGAACCGGAATCTCCCATAAATATTCGAGCCGGGTGGAGATTATGTGGCAAGAACCCAAGACAAGCACCAATCATTACCGCAGATATTAGTGAAGGTGCACCTGCGCGACTAAAACCATTTTCAATAGCGAGTAGATAGGAGAATCCAAAGAAAGCTGCAGCCGAAATCGAGACTATTCCAGTTGCCAGACCATCAAGTCCGTCGACGAAATTAACTGCATTTATTACCACTATTACAATTAAAACGGTCAGAAACTGACCGATATTTGTTGGAAGAATTAGAATCCCATTTATTGGAAGCCAGAGTAATTGAATTCCAAAAATTAAGAGGATTCCCGCAGCAAGTCCCTGGCCAGCCAATTTAGTTATGGCATCAAGTTCAAACCGATCATCAAGTGCGCCGATAAGAAGGACAAAACTGCCAGCAAGGAAAATCCCAAGCAGTTCTCGACCATAAGCTTTTCCAACAAGATTAAGATTTTGAACTGCGATTAAAGTTGCGCCGGTAGCCAGCCACATCGCTACGCCGCCCCATCGCGCCGTTACTTCTTGGTGAACATCGCGATCTCTTACTGTTGCGACTGCGCGAAATCTTAGGGCAAGACCTCTTATGATCGGCGTTAACATATAAGTCAAAGCCGCAGCGATTAGTAGGGCTAGCGAATACTCGCGCATTACCTGGGGTAAGCCGGAAACTTTGAAGTCAAAGCGCTGACTTCTTTTTTGATGGCTGCTGCTTTCACTTCATCTTCACCATCTCTGATGGCGCGCGAAATCAATGATGCAATCTCAGGCATCTCACTAGCTTTCATACCTTGAGTGGTTACGGCAGGTGTTCCAACTCTGATTCCGCTTGTGACTGCGGGTGTTTCGGGGTCATATGGAATTGCATTTTTATTTAGAGTGATTCCCGATTTACCACATCTTTCGTCAGCAACTTTTCCAGTTACTCCAGTACTCCTCACATCAATTAAAGCCAAATGTGTATCGGTTCCTCCAGATACAGCTCGCATTCCCTCCTTCTCTAGCGCGATTGCTAGAGCTTGGGCATTTTCAATTACCTGTTTTGCATACGCCTGGTAGGCGGGCTGGAGACATTCCTTAAGCGCAACCGCTTTTGCTGCAACCGAGCTCATAACAGGGCCACCTTGCATTCCGGGAAAGACAGCCTTATCGACCACTGCAGCATGTTCTGCCTTTGAGAGAATCATCCCGCCTCTTGGGCCGCGAAGAACTTTATGAGTCGTAAACGAGACAACATCTGCATATGGAACGGGTGATGGAATCGCCTTTCCGGCGACTAGGCCAATGAAATGAGCCGCATCCACCCACATGATTGCGCCAACTTCATCGCAAATCTCTCGAATCTTTTTGAAATCAATCAATCTGGGATAGGCAGTAGCTCCCGAGCAGATCATTCTCGGCTTCACCCGTTTTGCAGTTTCGCGAAGTTCGTCGTAATCAATTAATTCATCGCTACTGCGAACTCCGTAAGATTCAATATTGAACCACTTGCCAGAGAAATTTACTTTAGAGCCGTGCGTTAGATGGCCGCCATGCGGTAGCGACATTGCAAGAACAGTATCGCCGGGTTTTGTGAATGCTAGATAGACCGCAACATTGGCGCTAGCACCTGAATGGGGTTGGAGATTCGCATGCTCGGCTCCAAATAATTCTTTCGCTCGTTCAATTCCAATGATTTCAACTTTATCTACCTCTTCACATCCCCCGTAGTAACGCTTCCCTGGATAACCTTCGGCATATTTATTTGAGAGCGTAGAACCCATGGCAGCAAGAACAGCTGGTGACGTTAGGTTTTCACTTGCGATTAATTGAAGATTAGTTCGTAACCGAGAAAGTTCTGACAAAAGTACTTTTGCAATATCGGGATCTTGTCTGCTTAAAGCATCAAAGTCGGGTCCGTAGAATTCGGTCATACCGGAATCCTAAGCCGGAACCGCAATATTTGGTGTGACAGTTCGAAGATCTTCTAGTGAAATTGCGCCTTTACGCACCAGGGTGAGCCCATCTGATTTAACAGAAATAACAGTAGAGGTTGGACCTTCGGGTAACTCACCAGCATCATAGAAATATGCATAATCAGCATCTAGCGCAGGAAAGAGTCGACCTTTTCGATTTGGTGGCGTTCCGGTCCTGGTAGCTGATGCAATGGCGAGCGGTCCGGTTTTCAGCGCAACTTCACGGAGAAATTCAGAAGACGGAACGCGAATTGCGATTTCATCGAGAGATCGACCATCACCCAAATCCCAAACCAAACCTTGAGCAGGAGCAATCTTTAAAGTTAGTAGGCCAGGCCAAAATTTTTCACATAACTTTCTCGTGGTATTTCCAAATTCGTTTGTGACTCCGGTAGCAGTTTTGATATCTCCAACTATGACTTGGGCAGCTACACCTCGATCATCACCTCTCAAAATATGCATTTTCTTGACTGCGCCGTGATTGAATGCATCGGCAACAAAAACGTAACCATGTTCTAATGGCGCAATAATTAATTTGCCTTCGCGAAGTGCGTTGCTTGCGCTGAGAATTTGAGATTCTCGCTCTTCCAAATCCAATTTCAAAGTCTCAGCCATTTGAATCCACTCTTACTAGATTTCTTGCGCTAATCCATCTCGGACGCTGATTTAAGTCTTCATAAGATTGCAAATCAGAGAAGTCATAATTCATCTTTTGCGCAAGGCCTTCAAATTGGGTCTCATGGTGTTCCATTAGGAACATCGCTCCGCTCTTAAGAATTCGACCGGCAGCTTCGATAAATGCAAAGGGTGAATCAAGTCCGGCTTTCCCGCCATAAAGTGAAGAACTCGGCTCAAAACTCAACTCTATTGGCAGATCAGTCTGCAATTCATTTGGAATATACGGTGGATTGGCCACCACTAAATCACATTTTACGCCCTGTAAAGCCGTCTCCACTCGACTTTCTATAACACGTACATCAACTTCATGTTTAGCGATATTTCGCTTCAACCAAATTAGCGCATCAGGTGAATTTTCGACTGCGACTACTTGAACCGGCATTCTTCGTAGTTTTGATTCATGAACAATCGAAATTGCAATAGCTCCACTTCCAGCGCCAAGATCTACGACTGAAGTAGGTTGCCGGCTCCAGTTTGAGTCTGACTGTATCCGTTCAATTTCAACTAACGCAGCATCTACGAGAAGTTCAGTCTCAGGCCTTGGAATCAATACACCCGGTCCGACATCAAAAACTAAATGCCGAAATGGCGCGTTTCCGGTTATGTATTGCAGAGGAATTCCCTTAAGCCGCTGCTGCATCAACTCTTCAAATTCTCGCTCTTGATCTAAATCAAATTCAAACTCTCGAGCATGAAGTTGCATTCTCTCAGTGCCCAATATGAAGGCTGCGATGTGTTCTGCGTCTGAAGCTGGAATATCAAGATCTTTGAATTGTTTTCGAGCGGCATTCAATCTCTCCTTCAACATCTCAAGCCTCTGCTGCCGCCAATTTTTCTGACTTGTCTGCTTCAAGCAACGCCCCGATTACCTCATCTAGTTCGCCATTTAATACTGCGTCGAGATTATTGGCTTTGAAGTTAACTCGATGATCAGTCAATCTATTCTCAGGGAAGTTATATGTACGAATTCTTTCGGAGCGATCAACTGTGCGAACTTGGCTCTTTCGGGTTGCGGCTGCTTCAGCATCGGCAGCTTCCTGAGCCGCAGCGAGCAGTCGGGCTCGCAAGATTCTTAGCGCCGATTCTTTATTCTGTAATTGGCTCTTCTCATTTTGGCATGAGACAACGATGCCGGTCGGAAGGTGTGTGATGCGAACAGCTGAATCCGTCGTATTAACACTCTGACCACCAGGCCCCGAAGAGCGATAAACATCGATTCGCAATTCATTCATATTTATTTGGACATCTATCTCTTCTGCTTCTGGAAGAACGAGTACGCCCGCAGCTGAGGTGTGAATTCGCCCTTGTGACTCAGTCTCGGGAACGCGTTGGACGCGATGCACCCCACCTTCAAATTTCAACTTTGCAAATGGAGCGCTTGCCGGATTTGAATTTCCGCGAGACTTCACCGCGACCGAGACATCTTTATATCCACCTAGATCGCTCTCTGTAGCGTCAATGATCTCCGTCTTCCAACCTTGGCGTTCGGCATATCTCAGGTACATTCGTAATAAATCACCTGCGAATAACGCCGACTCATCGCCACCAGCCCCGGCCTTAATCTCTAAAATTACGTCTCGATCATCATTTGGATCTTTTGGTAATAACAATTCTTCAAGTTCATTTGCCGCTAGTTGTAACTCCGATTGAAGTCCCGGAATTTCCGAAGCAAAATCTGGGTCATCTGCCATCTCTTCTGCAGCTTTCAGATCATCTTCACACTTTTTGAATTTTCGATAGCCAGCAATGATGGGTCCGAGTTGGGCATATCGTTTTCCAAGTTGACGCGCTTTTCCTTGATCAGCGTGGATTGCAGGATCTGCCATCTGGGTTTCTAAGTTTTCATACTCGCGAAGTATTTCCGGCATACTCGCAAATCTCTC
The DNA here is from genome assembly GCA_049451055.1 of Candidatus Nanopelagicaceae bacterium. GTDB lineage: Bacteria > Actinomycetota > Actinomycetes > Nanopelagicales > Nanopelagicaceae > MAG-120802. The sequence continues at coordinate 17,489 of JBMTVF010000010.1, forward strand.
TTGCTTACTCATCATCACCACCTGTAACTCTTGCTCTTAAAAAGTATCCTAAAAATAAAAGAAGACCGGTGCCCCAAGGGGCGGCTCGGTCTTCTTTAGAAAAGCTACTTGTTAGTCGTCTTGTTAGTTGACTTGGTGCTTGCCTTTGTTAAACGCTCTTGGAACTTGGCAACTCGGCCACCGGTATCAAGGATTCGTTGCTTGCCGGTATAGAACGGATGGCAGACAGAACAAACTTCTACGAATAATGAGCCAGACTCAATTGTGGAGCGAGTTTGAAAAGTCTCGCCGCAACCACAAGTTACAGTCGTCGCGACATAATTTGGATGTATCTCGTTCTTCATTTACTACTCCTTATAGTTTCGCTGGGCCGGCGAGCCGGTGAACCAGCGGAGCGTTAGGTTACCCAACCAAGTTGGAAAGGGCTAATTTCCGTTCTGGTCTGGGCCAACAGTGGTCTTCTGGACTTGCATCAAGAATTCCACATTGGATTTAGTGCCCTTCATCTTCTCGAGCAAGAGCTCAAGGGCTTGTTGTGAATCAAGGGCGTGGAGAACTCGACGAAGTTTCCAGACAATATTTAATTCTTCTGGGCCCATCAAAATTTCTTCTTTTCGTGTACCAGATGCATCGACATCGACCGCTGGGAAGATTCGCTTATCGGCAAACTTGCGATCTAGTTTCAACTCCATATTTCCAGTTCCCTTAAACTCCTCGAAGATAACTTCATCCATCTTGGAGCCTGTCTCAACAAGAGCTGTCGCCAAAATTGTTAGCGAACCACCGTCCTCGATATTTCTAGCAGCTCCAAAAAACTTCTTTGGTGGATATAGTGCAGCTGAATCAACGCCACCTGAAAGAATTCGACCAGAGGCTGGCGCTGCAATGTTGTAAGCACGACCAAGTCGAGTTATCGAATCTAGAAGAACGACTACGTCATGTCCAAGTTCAACCAGGCGCTTGGCACGCTCAATTGCAAGTTCAGCTACCGAAGTGTGGTCATCAGCAGGTCTATCGAATGTTGAGGCAATAACTTCACCCTTCACAGAGCGTTGCATATCGGTAACTTCTTCCGGACGCTCATCAACCAATACGACCATGAGATGACACTCAGGATTATTGGTAGTGATTGCATTAGCAATTGCTTGAAGGACCATTGTCTTACCAGCTTTAGGTGGCGAAACGATTAGACCTCTTTGGCCTTTACCAATTGGTGAAATTAAATCAATTACGCGCGTGGTCAGCACATTTGGTTCGGTTTCTAATCTCAATCGCTCCTGCGGATAAAGCGGAACTAATTTTGAGAATTCGACTCGGTCTTTTGCAGTTTCTGGATCGTTTCCATTAACCGTATCAACGCGTACCAGCGCATTAAATTTCTCCCTACGCTCACCTTCGCGTGGTTGGCGAACTTGTCCAGTTACAACGTCACCTTTGCGCAGTCCGTAGCGTCTTACTTGGTGTAGTGAAACATAAACATCATTTGGTCCTGGGAGGTACCCGCCAGTTCTAATAAAGGCGTAATTTTCCAATATGTCTAGTAGGCCGCCAACTGGAATCAAAACATCATCTTCGGATAAAACTATCTCTCGATCACGCTCTCGGCCACGATCGCGATTTCGGTCTCGACCACGATGACGATCTCTTCGCCATTCGCGATCTCCGCGATCTTCACGGCCCTCGTTATCGGAATTATTCGCTCCTTCTGAGCCATCTCTTTGATCATCTTTCATCTCTTCATCCTCTTCTGAATTCTTACGTCGTTGCGAGCGAGCAGCGCGGCGTGCTTCACGTTCGGCACGTGCGGCTTCACGATTTGCTGCCTGCAAATCTGAGATTGCTTGGACCAGATCAGGTTTCTTTAATTCCGTTGCGCCTTCGATGCCAAGATTTGCCGCAATCTTCCGAAGATCAGGAAGGAGCATCGCCGAAAGATCTCCGGCTTCTCTGCGAGCGCGGGTGCTGGTATCTGCCATTATCTTGCTTGCTACTTTCTTTTATTTTTGATTTTTACGCGATTGATGCGGATTTAGTTCTGAGAGCTTTGCCTCTGTTGTTTCTTTGGGATCGAAATTTCTTCCGCATCCCACTTTGGATTTAGAGACCAGAGGAATGTTGGCTCACCTACCGCCGTACCTCCGAACGGTATCAGTTACCCCGGCGCCTCGGCAAAACAACCAAATTTAAGCGTTAGAGGTGATGGCTCCTGCCGGGGAAAGCTCTACATCGATTGGGCGGAAGGTATCCCCCGCGCTTCGAATAATGTCGTCATGTTCTGCGGCGGTGCTGTTGTGAAGAACTAGTACCGAAGGGCCTGCTCCGGAAATAACAGCTGCCACACCAGCGCCCCGTAATTTGTTAACAAGGTCTACCGATTTTGGCATCGCTTCACGTCGAAACTTTTGATGCAAGAAATCCTCGGTCGCTGCAAATAGAAGATCTGGTCGCACCGAGAGCGCATGAACAAGCAGCGCAGCTCTTCCAGTGTTCTTTGTAGCATCTTGATGAGAAATAGATTCTGGTAAGAGTTTACGAGCTTTGCCTGTCGAAAGTTGTGAATTTGGTACAAGTAGTAGAGCACGTATCGAAGCATCAACCGAGAATCGCGCTGCACATCCCGTCGGCACGCCAACGCGATCTTCCATCCAAGAAATAGTTGCGCCACCCAAAGCGGCTGCGGCTACATTATCTGGATGACCTTCAAGATCAGTTGCTAGCGCAATCAAATCTTCATCACTCATCAATGAGTTTCCAGATAGAACAAGGGAACGTGCAAGATTTAGTCCACCAACAATTGCGGCGGCTGATGAGCCGAGGCCTCTTCCGTGAGGAATCTGATTTAGGGCGCGCAGCGCAATCCCGCGCGGTTTTCCACCCATAAATTCAAATCCGCGCATCATGGCCTTAATAACTAAATGCTTACCGTCTCGCTTAACTTCATCGGCCCCTTCGCCTGTTACATCAACATCGAATAATTCTTCATCAAGAATTTGGGCAACATAAATATCGCGCATCTCAAAAGCAAGAGCGAGCGCATCAAAACCGGGGCCCAAATTTGCCGCCGAAGCAGGCACGGTTACTTGAATTGGCGTAGCTTTATAAGTGAGTCGGTCTTTAAATCCTCTTGCCATCAGCTCAATCCAATCACTTCGGCGGCTCGCTTAACATCAACTGGCACAATGATTGGAGCTGGCGCACCATCCAAAACCCATTGGACATCCTTAAGTCCATTACCGGTAACTGTGATGACGATTCGCTTTCCCTTTGGCAACTTACCTAAACCTTTATATTTTATAAGTCCCGCGATACCGGCAGTGCTAGATGGTTCAACGAAAATTCCCTCTTTAGCTGAAACTAATCTATAAGCAGCCAAAATTTCATCATCAGTCACCATATCTATGAGGCCTTTAGATTCATCGCGTGCTGCGATCGCCTGTTGCCATGATGCAGGATTTCCAATACGAATTGCGGTTGCGATGGTTTCGGGATTTTTTACTGGTGACCCACTTACAAGTGGCGCGGCACCAGCGGCTTGAAATCCCCACATAGCGGGAAGATTTTTAGTGCGTCCCATTTTTTTATATTCGCGATAGCCTTTCCAATATGCAGTGATATTGCCAGCATTTCCAACTGGCATGACATGAATATCAGGTGCCGCACCTAGCGCGTCAATTACTTCAAATGAAGCTGTTTTCTGCCCTTCGATGCGAAACGGATTTACTGAATTAACGAGAGAGACTGGATATTTTTCTGATAATTCTCTAGCTAGCGTTAAACAATCATCAAAATTTCCATCTACTTGAAGGAGCTTGGCGCCATGTGCGATTGCCTGGGCTAACTTTCCCATCGCAATTTTTCCTTGTGGAACTAACACAACTGGGGTCATTCCAGCTTTGACGGCATAAGCAGCTGCGCTCGCGCTCGTATTTCCAGTTGAAGCGCAAATTACTGCACGTGCGCCTGCCTCTGCAGCTTTGGAAATCGCCATAGTCATTCCACGATCTTTAAATGATCCAGTTGGATTACTTCCCTCGACCTTTAACCAAATATCGTTTTCCAAAATATCTGAGAGTTGGCATGCGGAAACTAAAGGCGTCCCACCTTCAAGCAATGTAATTACCGGAGTTTTAGAGGTGACCGGAAGATGCTTCCGATACTCGGCAATAACTCCTCGCCACTGGTGTGCGCCCCGAGGCTTAATTAGCCTCATCGAGAGTTTCCTTCTACGCGGATGACGCTTTCAACTCTCTTTACAACCTCACTTTTTGCGAGCGCTGCAACCGTTGCGGCAAGAGAACCTTCACTAGCTTGATGGGTCATCACGATTAACTCAGCGCTAGCATCGTGGCCAGATTGTCTAACCGTCTCGATTGAGACTGAATTAGAGGCGAAAATCTGGGCAATTGCAGCGAGAACTCCGGGCTTATCCGCCACATCCATACGAATTAAATAGCGCGTTAAAACTTGGCCGCGATCTGCAAATCGTAATTCAGCGTAATCACTCTCGCCATGACCTTCGCCACCCCTGGTTTTATTTCTTGCGATTGCGATTAAATCTCCAAGAATTGCACTTGCAGTCGGAGCGCCTCCGGCTCCTCTTCCGTAAAACATAAGTTCTCCGGCCGATTCTGCTTCTACAAATATTGCATTAAAGGATCCTCGTACTGCTGCGAGGGGGTGTTGCCGTGAAATTAATGTTGGTTGAACGCACACATTTATCTCACCCTTATTATTTATTTCAGCGATTGCAAGTAATTTAATTACATGGTCGATATCGCGCGCGACTGCAATATCGCGAGCCGAAATCTTTGTGATGCCCTCGCATGAAACATCTTTAATATTGACTCTGGTGTGAAATGCAAGCCCCGCAAGAATGGCAGCTTTGGCAGCAGCATCGTGCCCCTCTACATCTGCGGTTGGATCGGCTTCTGCGAATCCAAGATCTTGCGCCTCTTTTAGCGCTTCTGCAAAATCGCTTCCGGATTCATCCATCTTGGTAAGAATAAAATTAGTTGTTCCGTTCACAATTCCCATTACGCGATAGACATGATCTCCGACAATTGATTCACGTAGTGGTCGAAGAATCGGGATGGCGCCGCCAACTGAGGCTTCGTAATAAAGATCAACCCCATTTTTATCTGCGGCTTCGAAAAGTTCCGCTCCATGGTGGGCCAGGAGCGCTTTATTCGCTGTCACTACCGACTTACCATTACCAATAGCACTTAAAAGTAACTTTCGAGCTGGCTCAAGGCCGCCCATAACTTCAATCACGATATCTATCTCAGGATCATTTACGACAGATTCGGCATCCGTAGTTAGCAAATTTGCTGGCACCTTGGCGCGATTCAAATTGCGGACGGCAATTTTCTTTAAAGTTAATTTGGCGCCAGATCGGGCAGCAAAATCTCCCGAATCTTCTAATAAGAGGCGAACGACTTGTGAGCCAACTACGCCGCAACCGAGCATGCCAATCGTTAGCTCCTTTTTGGCATCACTCAAGATCGTTCTCCAATCGGTTTTGCGGCTTCTGCAATATCCAAGGCTAGAAGGTCTGCGTTAGTTTCGCTGCGAATTATGGTTCGAGCCATGCCTGATTGGACTGCAATCACACCAGGACGCGGCACATGATTGTAATTGCTGGCCATGCTTCTTCCATATGCACCGGTTGCGGCTACTGCGATTAGGTCGCCAGGTTTGATATCGCTTGGCAAGAAAACGCTATTTATTATCACATCGCCGCTCTCGCAATGTTTTCCAACGATTCGACAATCGCGCTTTGCTGCCGATGATTCGCGATTTGCAAGCACAGCTGTGTATTTAGCGTCATATAGAGAGGTGCGAATGTTGTCACTCATTCCGCCATCAACTGCAACATAAAGTCGCGTCGCTCCATCAATTAGTTTTACCTCTTTGGTTGTTCCAACTGTATAGAGAGTGACCATAGCCGGTCCGATTATTGCCCTACCCGGCTCAATCGAAAATCGTGGAACTGCCAAACCTAATTTTTCACAATTTGAAATAACAACTTTGTAAATCTGCTGCAATAGTATTTGGGCTGAGATGGGCTGATCAGAATCTATGTAAGCGATACCAAATCCGCCGCCAATTATTAGTTCTGGTAACTCAACTTTGAATTCATCTTTATATCTCTTCAAGAACTCTAAGAGTTTTACCGCAGTAGCATCAAATGCTTCGCTAGAAAATATCTGGGAACCGATGTGGGAATGGACTCCAACTAGATTTAAATTGGAAGACTTGGCTATCTCCATTACCGCGTTCCAGGCCGCGCCACTCGCTATCGAGAATCCAAATTTCACATCTTCAATAGCGGTAGTTATGTATTCGTGTGTGTGCGCTTCAACGCCTGGATTAAGGCGGATGATTATCTTTTGAGTTTTTCCCTGAAGTCCCGCTAGACGAGAGACCCGTTCTATCTCTTGTAGCGAATCGACCACAATAGTAGAAACACCATAATTAAGAGCTTCGGTGATTTCAGACTCGGATTTATTGTTTCCATGCATCTCAATTCTTGCGCCGGGAAATTTAGCTGCAGCAACAACGGCAAGTTCGCCGCTCGTGCAAACATCTATATTTAGACCAAGCTCCTTAATAATCTTCGCAACCTCAACCGAGACAAATGCTTTAGCCGCATAAAAGACATCGCCGGCTCTATCTTGGAACGTTTCATGTAACGCTTGCTGCCACATTTTTGCACGAGCCTTTAAATCGGTTTCATCCAATATAAAAATTGGCGTATTAAATTTTGTGGATATTGATGTGACCGCACAACCGCCAATATTGATCTCACCGTTAACCCGAGTAGCGCCGCTCGGCCAAATTAATGGATTTAAATCGCTCATGATCACATCCGCTCCGGAGCGCTTACGCCAAGTAGCGATAGGCCATTCTTAATTGTTTGGGCAGTTGCCGCACAGAGTGAAGCTCTAGCGTTATGCAAGTCAGACACCTTTTCCTCGCCCATTGGTAACACTCGACAGTCGTTGTAGAAACCATGATACAAAGTTGCTAACTCTTCGATAAATCGAGCGATCCGATGTGGCTGGCGCAGTCGAGCAGACTGGGCAACAATTTCAGGGTATTCAGCAAGTGCACCGAGAAGTTCGCGCTCACGTTGATGCCCTAGTAATTCTGGGTTATATGAGTCCAACCCAAATTGAACGCTTAGCTCTTCGGCGTTACGCAATAGCGCAGCAATTCGAGCATAAGCGTATTGAACGTAATACACCGGATTTTCATTGGTCCGCTTCTTCAATAGATCCAAGTCCATCACCATCGGAGTATCTGTCGGGTAACGAATCAGTGTGTAGCGAGCTGCATCAACTCCAACTTTTTCCACCAATTCCTCCAGAGTAATTATGGTTCCAGCTCGCTTTGAGAGTTTTAGCTCTTCGCCGTCTTCAATTATTTTGACCATTTGGCCAATCAGAACTTCAATATTTAATTCAGGGTTATCTCCAGAGCAAGCGGCCGTTGTTTTTAAACGTGCTACGTAACCATGGTGATCCGCTCCGAGCATATAAATACAGATATCAAAACCACGGGCGCGTTTGTTTAAATAGTAAGCGGTATCCGAAGCAAAATAAGTTAATTCACCACCAGATTTAACAAGAACTCGATCTTTATCGTCGCCAAAGTCTGTGGTGCGCAACCAAATCGCACCTTCTGATTCAAAAACATGTCCTTGAGCGCGTAATTTGTTGAGTGTTTTCTCCCAATCTTGCCCGGAATGCAGTGTTCGTTCAGAAAACCAGATATCGAAATGTGTGCCAAATTCGGCCAAGACATCTTTTTGTTGCTGTAGTTGCAGCGAATATCCAGCTTCTCGAAATTCTGCGATAGATTCAGACTCAGGTAATTGCTTTAACTCAGGGCGCTGTGCATCAATCAATTTACCAAGCTCTTCGATGTAATCCCCCTGGTAACCATCTTCTGGTCTTGGAATGCCTAAGACTGAGGCGCGAATAGATGCACCAAAAAGATCCATCTGGTTACCGCGATCATTTATATAAAATTCTCGCACTACATTTGCGCCAGCTGCGGACAGCACTCGAGCTAGCGCATCTCCCACGGCGGCCCATCGAGTATGTCCAAGGTGAAGCGGGCCCGTTGGATTGGCGCTGATGAATTCAAGATTAATAGAGATTCCAGCGAGCGATTTAGATTTTCCAAAATTTTCCCGCTCCTTGAGAATCCGGTTAACAATTGAACCTTGGCTCGATTTATCTAAAGTGATATTTATAAATCCCGGACCAGCAACTTCTATCTTTGCTATAGCGTTATTGGAAAGTAATTTGGATTGAATTAATGTTGCGATTTCACGTGGCGCCTTACCTTCATTCTTTGCAAGGGCTAATGCAATTGAGCTTGCGTAATCTCCGTGTTCTCGATTCTTTGGACGCTCAAGCGGAATATTTTCTATCGCCAAAACCTTGTCAGCGAGATTCTTTGCGATATCACTCGTTAATTCACCATTTTTTATGGCAACCGAAATCGCTTCAGCCAAGGCCTCGGCCACAGCATTTTGAGGTGATATCGACACCCAACTAAGGGTACTGAGTCAATGTTGCGGGAAGGCTCAAATTTTTACCTAAACGTTATTTTGTAGGCGTGGCGCTGCGCCTACAAATGACTCACATTCCTTTCTCCTATCGACCTAAATGGGTTAGATTTCGCCCGAATCAAATCCGAGGCATCTGCCTCTTGAGATCATTGATGATCATTGGTTCGCAATTACCTACTTTCGAAAGGGTAGAAAAGATATGAAGAAGCGCCGTTTGGCGATCTCTGCACTTGTTGCAGCGTTCGCTTTGATTCTCACCGGTTGCGGAAGCTCATCAGATGAAGCTGCTGATGGTTTTGTTGGCGTCATCCTTCCAGATGCTGCATCTTCAGCTCGTTGGGAGACCGCTGATCGCGGCTTCCTCCAAGCTGCATTTGATGAAGCAGGTGTGCAGGCTGACATCCAGAATGCAAATGGTGACAAGGCTGCATTCCAGACTATCGCTGACCAGATGCTTTCAGCTGGTGCCAAGGTTCTAATTCTTGTAAACCTTGACTCCGAATCTGCAAAGGCTGTTCAAGATAAGGCTGCAGCGCAAGGTGTCCCAACAATCGACTATGACCGTCTAACTTTGAACGGTTCAGCGTCCTACTATGTTTCATTTGATAATGAAGCTGTCGGCCGTCTCCAGGGTGAAGGCATCAAGGGTTGCCTCGATGCTGCTGGCAAGACCAAGGCACGTATCGTTTATTTAAATGGTTCACCAACCGATAACAACGCAACGCTATTTAAGGCTGGATACGACTCCGTCCTACGTCCGTTGATCGATTCTGGTGATTACACACTCGTCGACGACCAGGCTGTTCCCGATTGGGATAACGCCAAGGGCGGAACCATTTTCGAGCAGCAACTTGCTAAGGCAAAGGGCAAGCTCGATGCAGTTGTATCTGCTAACGAAGGCCTAGGCCTCGCAGCAGTCGCTGTATTAAAGAAGAATGGTTTGAACGGCAAGGTTTGCGTTTCCGGACAGGATGCAACCGTTGATGGTCTCCGCGCAATTTTGACCGGAGATCTTTCAAATACCGTTTACAAGGCGATTAAGGCAGAAGCAAACGCTGCTGCTGAACTCGCAATTGCACTTCTTAAGGGTGAAGAAGCAACAACCGCAACCGGTTCAGTAAACAATGGAACAGTTGATGTTCCATCAGTTCTACTCGTACCAGTTGCAATCACCAAAGAGAATGTAAGTGTTGTAATTGAAGATGGCTTCCAGACTCGCGAAGCAGTATGCGAAGGCATCGAAGAACTCTGCACAGCTAACGGCATCTAATTGCTGATAGCTAGCTAGTAGTTATGAGAACAGCCCGAGTTCGCTCGGGCTGTTTCTTTTTTTTCAGGGCTCTTTTGAAAAATAGTTACCTTCCAGATATTGAAAATTCGACGCCAAACCCGGTTGACTAGGAGCCAAGATGAGTAAGCCAATCCTTTCCATGCGTGGAATAAATAAGTCTTTTGGCCCGGTCCACGTTCTAAGAGATGTAAATTTCGATGCGTATTCTGGAAAGGTCACCGCTCTTGTCGGCGATAACGGCGCTGGAAAGAGCACGCTAATTAAATGTATCGCTGGCATTTACATTGCAGATAGCGGAGAGACATATTTCAATGAGAAAAAAGTTTCCATTGGAGGACCTCGAGATGCCACGGAACTTGGTATCGAAGTTGTATACCAAGATCTAGCCCTTTGCGACAATCTCGATATCGTCCATAACATGTTTCTTGGCCGCGAGGAGAAGAGCGGGCCAACTCTTGATGAATCAAAGATGGAGGCGATGGCAAAGAAAACGCTAGATGGACTAAGCGTTCGAACCGTTAAATCAATTCGCCAGCAGGTTGCTTCTCTAAGCGGTGGTCAACGCCAGACCGTTGCAATTGCACGCGCTGTGCTTTGGAACAGCAAAGTTGTGATCCTGGATGAGCCAACAGCAGCTCTCGGAGTAGCCCAAACTGAACAAGTATTGAAGCTAGTTAGACAACTCGCTGATAACGGATTAGCCGTAATAGTAATTTCACATAATTTAAATGATGTTTTTCAGGTTGCAGACAATATCGCTGCGATGTATTTGGGTTCTATGGCAGCACAGGTTGAGAAGTCAAAAGTTACCCAGAATGATGTAGTTCAATTAATTACAACTGGAAGAGCCGAGAATTTGAGCGGAGCTTCCAAATGAGCGAACAACTCACAATTGATAAGTCGTTGCGCGATTGGTGGAGCCGAGTAAAGGCTGGGCAAACTGGTGCGCTTCCTGCGCTTTTGGGCTTACTTGTACTTTGTCTGGTTTTTGGATCTATGAGTTCGGTTTTTCTAACACCTGGCAATTTCGCAAATCTTCTCACACAAGCAGCCGCGGTAATTGTTATTGCGATGGGACTGGTATTTGTACTTTTGCTTGGCGAGATTGATCTATCTGCTGGTTACGCAGCGGGTGTCTGTGGAGCAGTACTAGTTATCCTAATTACAGAATCAGATTATCAATGGTGGATCGCATTTCCACTAAGTATTTTGGTTGGAGTTGTGCTTGGTGGACTTATTGGTTATCTAGTTGCCGAACTTCGAATTCCTTCTTTCGTAGTCACTTTGGCAACTTTCTTAGCCTTTCAAGGTCTCTTGCTATTACTTGTCGGCGAAGGCGGCACCATAAGAATTGAAGACCCAGTTATTCTTGCGGTCGAGAATAAGAATTTATCGGTTTCAAATAGTTGGATATTCTTTATTTTGGTAGCCGGAGCTTATTTAATATCGGGGATTTGGAAGTTCTACCGAAGAAAGAGGGCTGGACTCTCCGACAATTTATTTAAATTCTGGTTGATTAAGGCAATTACTTTGGTTGTAATTGGAGCTGCCGCAACCAGCGCTCTAACTGTTGAGCGAAGTAATAATCCAGATTTAGTAAGTTTGCGCGGTATTCCATATGTTGTCCCAGTCATATTAGTTCTCTTGATTGGCGGAACTTTTGTTCTTACGAAGACATCTTTTGGATTACATATTTACGCGGTAGGCGGAAATGCGGAAGCTGCAAGGCGCGCCGGTATAAATGTAAAAATGGTCCGGATTTCAGCATTTATGATCTGTTCTGGATTTGCTGCAATCGCTGGCATGATTTTTGTATCTCGCGCTAATTCAATTTCGCCGACGACAGGTGGAAGCTCGACACTTCTCTATGCAGTTGGCGCTGCCGTGATCGGAGGAACAAGTCTCTTCGGCGGTAAAGGAAAAGTAAGTGACGCAATTCTGGGTGGATTAGTAGTTGCAGTCATCGACAATGGCATGGCACTTTTGGGATATCCAGCAGGAATTAAGTTCATGGTGACTGGCGCCGTACTTTTGATCTCCGCCTCGATAGATGCTTTCTCAAGGCGAGGCGCAGCCACAACTTAGAGAGAATTTTTTGCGGTATTCTCAGCGACTCTTGCGGGAGTGGTGAAATGGCAGACACGCAGGTCTTAGGAACCTGTGTCTTCGGACGTGTGGGTTCAAGTCCCACCTCCCGCACCCATCACCCCATTTCCAGCAGCTAGTAACTCGTGGCAGGATGCCGCTCCTAATAAATTTTTATAGAACCAGGAGCGCTAAATGGCTGAGAAAAACTTCCTCTCATGGGTTGGTTTCAAAGGTGAAGAACAATCCAAACCTGGTGCAGCGGATAATTCGCAACCGCTTGAACGGATAAGACAGCTTGAATCTCAATTAGCCGATCTTCGATCGCGTAGAGATATAACAGCGCTATCAAAAGAAGAATTTGAAATTCTCGCAACTGAAACTGCGATGTCAATTATTAAGACCGCGCAACAACGCGAATCTAAGGCAAATACCATCGCAGATCGCATTATTAATGAAAGTAAGAAAAGCGCTGCTGCCGCGCTGGAAAACGCCCAAACTAAAGCAAATTCAATTCTAAATTCTGCTGAGACGCGTGGTCGGAAATACTTAGAGGCGGCTGAGGCAGATGCCGCAGAATTAGTAGCAGCGGCCGAACAAGAGAGTGTGGAATTGCTATCAACCCGCAAGCGCGAAGCGAGCGGAATTGTGAGTGGTGCGAAACGAGAAGCAGAGCGGTTGGTCCAGAGCGCTGCCACCGAAATAGTCGGTTATAAGAGTTGGCTTAATCAGGTAATTTCAGAAGCGGAAAGACTTTATCGAATCCAGTCTCAGTCTCTTGATGCAGCCGAAGGCGCGATTCGTCAATCTCGTGATCGACTCGAAACTGCCTTCAATCGATTAAATGAATTCCAAAGACAAATTGATGCTGTTGCAAATTCGGATGGAAGACTTTCTGAAAAAGCCAAGAAGACAAATTCAGAATCTTTAAAGAAAGAATCTGCCGCTAAGTCGAAGAACTCTAAGGCAGCGCCGCGACGTCGTCGTTGATGTCAAATTCAAGCAATCGTTATATCCATTCAGTAGACGGATTACGAGCCGTTGCTGTAATCGCAGTCCTGCTCTATCACCTTGGGATTGGCTGGATACCCGGAGGTTTTCTTGGAGTAGATCTTTTCTTCGTTATTTCAGGTTACGTTATTACCGGATTAATTTTGGACTCAATCGAACGATCGGGCGGTTTAGATTTACGCGCGTTTTATTTAAGCCGTGTCAGAAGATTACTTCCAGCGTTAGTTGCGATGGTGGTATTTACAACTCTTTTCATAGGAGTTTACGCTCCGGAAACTGTCCGCAGATTCCTCGCAGATTTACCTTACGTTTTTACGGGAACAATAAATTGGGCTTTAGTTAATCGTCAGCAGGATTATTTTGAGGCAATTGGAAGGCCGCCGTTGCTTCAGCACACCTGGTCCCTCGCCGTCGAAGCTCAGTTCTACTTGATTTGGCCCTTGGTTCTTCTCTTTGTGCTTAGATTCTTAGGGAAACGGAATATCTCATTTGTTGCTCTAGGAATTGCGTTGGCATCAGGAATAGCTCTCTTTGCTTATTCAATACAAATCGACATTAAGGAGTCGGCAGTAAGTCACGTCTACTTTGGAACTGATACCCACTCGATCGGTTTGTTTCTTGGCTCCGCCTTAGCAGTTAGTTGGAAACCCCAAAATTTAACTCGCGAAATTACTAAGCGAGCTCAAGATTTTATCGATTTGATTGGCGTCTTTGGTCTTCTTGGATTATTAAGCACTTTTCTATTTATCCGAGAGAGCGATCCGACGCTTTATCGAATCGCCTTTCCGCTTTCAGCGCTCTTCGCCTGTGCGACTCTTGCCTCTGTTGTCCATCCCGCATCTCGCTTTGCTCCAATTCTGAGCACCAAGCCACTGCTTTGGATTGGTGAACGTTCCTACGGAATATATATCTGGCATTGGATTGTCTTTCAATTAACCAGACCTTCGATCGATTTAGTTGGCGACGATTGGGCGCTGTATGCGCTTCGAATCTTAATTGTTTTCGCTTTGGCCGATATTTCACTGCGCTACATCGAAGTTCCGATTCGAAGAGGTTATTTCGAGCTCTGGTTCCGAGGTATGAAATATCGGGCTAAGTCAGTACAGATTCGCCAGAAAATTATGACGCTTTCCGTCGTCGTGATAACGATTGCTGCAACTTCCGTAGTCTCTATTAATGCAATACAGCGCGCAGACCAAATTGCGGCTGCAGAAGCTGCCCAGGCCGCCGCAAACGAGAACGCATCTGATGATGGAGTGATTACAGATGCCGCTACTCCTGGACTCTGGGTAACTGGAGATTCGGTGATACTAGGTATTCGAAATGTTCTGGCATCTTACGAAAAAATTGAGTTAATTAACGCCCGCGTTGGCCGCCAGATTGGCGAGTTGATTGAAGTAGCTCAAACTGATCAGAAATTCGTATCTGATTCACCGGTAGTTCTCAATTTAGGTAACAACAATCGGTTGAGCGAAACTGATGTTACGGAATTGATGGAGATTGTTAAAGGTCAGCCTCGCATCATTGTCGTTAATACCGCTGTTCCAAGAGGTTGGCGCGATGAAAATAATGAATTAATTTCAAAAGTTGTTTCGCGATATCCAAACACCACAATCGTGGATTGGCAACGAATCTCAGAGAACCACCCGGAATATTTTGCTTCCGATGGCGTGCACCTTAATCCGCCAGGTGTAAACGCTTACGTCTCGGCAATCTTAGAAGTTTTAAAGAGGTAAGTGCGAGTTACTCGTACTTACCCTTAAGAGCAAACTTTGCGCCATCAGCTTTCGTTCCATCGGAGTAAACCGACTGGATGAAGAACTGTGTGCCACCTTCATCGCCGACTCGAGCAACATCAAGATTCAATTGATCTGCTGGGACCGTTGCTACTTCGATGAAATCACGTGCGTTATATGAAATTGAAACCAAGTATCCGGTAAGTCCTTCAGTTGCCATTGGCGCAACCCAACGAAGAGTTACACCTCCGGAAGCATTCGTAATTGCAACAAATTTTGAAGGTGCTTCATAAACTAAATCACCGGCAGGTTCTTCACTAGGCTCTTCCGTTGGCTCAGCAGTTGGCTCTTCGGTCACAGATTCAGTTGGAGTTGGTTCAGCAGTTGTGTTGTCATCATTTGATGAATTTGAGAGGGCGAAAATTGCTAATAAGACAACGCCCGCAATTACCAAAAAGAAGACGCCATTTGAATTTTTCTTCTTTACAACTGGCTTTGCAGAAGGAACTGAGGTTGCTGGCTTAGGAGTACTTGAAGTTGAGGAAAAAGATGATGAGCCACGAGTCGGAGCTGGTGGAATTACCAATTTCGATACATCTACAGTTTTTGCACTTCGCTTTGCCGACTTCTTTGCTGGTCGCTTTGCGCTTCGCGCTGACTTCTTCGCAGTTCGCTTTACGGCACGCTTTGCTGGACGTTTCGCTGCAGCTCGCTTTGCTGGACGCTTCCGCGCCGCCGACTTCTTCTTTGTTGCCACTTAGTATCTCCTCATATTTGTGGATGTTTCGTCGAACCCACCTAGGGAGAAGCCTACCTTTTCAATCCCCCAGAACCAGTTAAT
>JBMTVF010000011.1:0-31887 GCA_049451055.1 Candidatus Nanopelagicaceae bacterium
GTAAGAAATATAAGCGCTGCCACGGCGCATCACAATAATTCGAATTCCGTACATAATTGCGCTTTAGTGGATGTAGCACCTCGTTCAAAGATGAGAAAAGCGCTCAACAAGGTAGCCCAGCGATTCATTGAGTAATCTGACGCCATGTCCATTAGAGAACTAGGTGATGACACTAGCCTTACTGATTCGGAGGTTTCCAGACTCTCCGAGTTAATAAGTGAGTGGCAGATGCTCGCCGATCTCTCTTTTGCCGATTTAGTTCTTTGGGCTCATGCTAAAGATTCTGGACTAATTGCAATCGCCCAGGTTCGACCCATGACTTCGGCAACCGTTTTCACTCAAGATCTTGTAGGTATCAAAGCTGCAGGTGAAGAAGAGATTGAGATAAGCAAGGCGCTTGTATCAGGATCAATGATTCGCGATCAGGATCCAACGCGTCTTGGTGAATTTAATGTTAAGCAAGAATACGTTCCAGTTCACTTCCAAGGTAGAGCTATTGCGGTTATTACTCGCTATAGAAATATTGAAACTATGAGAACGCCATCAAAACTTGAGTTAAATTATCGAGAGATAGCAAATCTACTTTATCGAATGGTTGTTACTGGAGAATTTCCAATACGTGATAGCTCCTATCGATCCGAGTCAGCCCCTCGAGTTGGAGATGGCCTAATTCGCTTAGATGTAGATTCACTAATTACTTTTGCAAGTCCGAATGCTCGAAGTGCTTTCAGCAGACTTGGGTGGAATCGAGATATGGAGGGTTTGTCAATCGGCGAAATCTTAGAAAATTTAAGTAGTAGCAAAGAGCCCAGAGAAGAGAGTTGGCTCTTAACTATGAATGGTCGCTCTGCGAGGAGAGAAGAATTCGATAACGACAACGGAACTCTCGATCTACTGGCGACACCTTTGAAGCAAGACGGAAAACATTTCGGAGCAGTCGTTTTAGTTCACAACGTAACCGAATTGAGAAGAAGAGATCGAGCTTTATTAAGTAAAGATGCGACAATTCGAGAGATTCATCATCGAGTTAAGAACAATTTGCAATCCGTTTCTGCGCTGCTACGACTCCAGAGCCGTCGTGTCGATGATGATTATTCAAGATTGGCATTAGAGGAGGCGGTTCGAAGGATAAGTTCGATTGCGCTTGTGCACGAAACGCTCTCAAATAGCTCCCGAGATTCAATCTCGTTTGATGAAGTACTTTCGAAAATCGTAAAGAATTCCGTGGAATTGAGTCCTAGGCCTGGAGAAATTTCAATCAATTATTCTGGGGAGTTTGGCTCAATCCCAGCGCTTCTAGCCACACCTTTAGCATTAATCATTACAGAGCTTATTCAAAATTCGCTCGAACACGGATTATCAGAAATAGGTTCAAAGGTAGATGTAATAGTGCAACGAGTAGATCGAGATGTAAAGGTCGTAGTAAGAGATGATGGTTCTGGACTTCCAATTGGTTTTAATTTGAAAGAGAATTCAAATCTCGGACTTGAAATCGTAAAAACTTTAACGGAAAATGAATTAGGTGGAGCTTTAACCTTCAGTAATTCTCGTCCGGGTACGGAAGTGATTATTTCTTTTCAAATCCCGTAATAATTGATTATTGGATTTGGTTCTGGCTCTCAAGGAGTCGAGCTCGGTGTCTTGCTGCACGACGCTTCATAGCTCTTCTCTCATCTTCAGATAGTCCACCCCAAACACCGGAGTCCTGTCCACTTTCAAGCGCCCACTGTAAGCACGGTTCGCGAACTTCACATTTCGCACAGACCTTCTTAGCTTCTTCAATCTGGGCGATCGCCGGCCCGGTGTTTCCAACCGGGAAGAAGAGCTCTGGATCAACGTGGCGGCAGGCAGCCTTATGGCGCCAATCCGCATTCAGATCCATGGCAACTCCTACGCGCCTAAGCGCAGTTCAAATGCATTCTTGCCCGATTGGGCGCATGAATTCTCTCGCGTATTACTTCGATACTCAAGAGTTTTCGAAGGTGAGTTGGGTCGCGCTTATGAGATTTTTGAAGAAACCCACCTCAACAGAGTTCAACCCCCGGAACAGACCAGCTTTGAGAAGACTATCAGCGAAAAATCGTGCCAAGATTCGGCGGTGATTGAAAAAGCATTCTTTGCAACTGGTTGTTTTTGGGGAGCCGAACGAAGATTTTGGAATCTGCCGGGAGTAATTTCAACTTCGGTTGGATACATGGGCGGTCACAAAACTAATCCAACTTACAAGGAAGTTTGTTCTGGATCCACTAATCATGCGGAAACCGTAGAAGTTGAATTTGATCCAACACAGATTTCATATGTCCGCTTACTTGAAGAATTCTGGACAATGCACGATCCCACTTCACTCAATCGACAAGGTGGCGATATTGGAACCCAGTATCGAAGCGCTATCTTTACGACCACCGAAGAGCAGATGATTGCTGCTATAAATACTCGAGAAATCTACAACGAACTTCTTACAAGTAAAGGATTTGACGAAATTGTCACAGAAATTCAAGAAGCTAAGCCACATGTTTATTGGCTGGCTGAGGAGTATCACCAGCGATATCTCGAGAAAAATCCTGATGGCTACGATTGTCATTCGAGTACAGGAATCCCATTTCCAAAGGTAAAAAGTTAATGATGGAGCCTGGTTCGATTCTTCCGAAAATAAATCCTTTGACTGGAAAACCTTTCGAGGTTCAATTAGATGACGCAAAACTTAAGAGCGAACTTGATTCCAAATCATTTGAAGTACTTCGCAAGGCTGGAACGGAAGTTGCTTTCACGGGAGAGTATTACGAGAGTGAAACTATCGGTGTTTATGAATGTAAAGCCTGTGGCGCAGAACTTTTCAGAAGCGATCACAAATTTCATTCTGGATGTGGCTGGCCCTCCTTCTACGCTCCAACGGAAGATGATGCAGTAATCCTGTTAGAGGATCGTTCTCTCGCGCCACGAATAAGGACTGAAGTTCGCTGCGCAAAGTGTGGCTCACATCTAGGACATGTATTTGAAGGTGAAGGATATGCAGTTCCAACAGATCAACGTTGGTGCATTAATTCAGTCGCACTAGTACTAAAACCAAAAAATTGAAATAACAATAGCCTTATTTGTAGATTGAATGGGCTCGCCAGCAATACCAGGCTAAATGACTGCGAAAAGGACGGAATTTTTCTCCAGCTTCTTTAAGTTCTAGAGGCGTTATCTCGCCTTTAACTTGATGAATTTTCTCCCACCCGCGTCGAACTCCCAAATCTCCAACTGGCCAAATATCAATTCGGCCTAGCTGAAAAATCATAAACATTTCAATCGTCCAGTTACCGATACCGTGGAGAGGTAGTAGCAGTTCAGAAATCTCAACTTCTGACTTTTTGCCGATTGATTTCAAATTCAGTCGACCTGAGGTAATTGCAACTGCCAGCTCGCGAACGGCTCTGGTTTTATGCTGTGAACATCCCGCTTTACGTAGCCTTTGTGGTGGAATTTTTCCGAGTATTTGGGGATCAAGTTTTCCCTTACTAAGTTTTTTAACGCGCTCGATAATTGTCTCAGCCGCTTTTATTGAGAGTTGTTGACCAAGAATTGATTGAACTAAAGCTGCAAAATTTGACTCTCTTGAACGAGTCGTACCAATTGGGCATGGACCAAATCTTGCGACGACTTCATGGAATCGCGGCTCTAGTAAAACTATTCTCTCTGCAATCTCCTTTGATTCTCCTAGACTGATTACTGCCATATCCGGATAGTAAACGCTAGGCTGATTTTGTGATGAAAAATCTAGACCAGGGTTGGTGGCGTAACGCGACCATCTATCAGGTTTACCCAAGGTCGTTTCAGGATTCCGATGGCGATGGCGAAGGAGATCTTCGTGGTGTAATCAAGAGACTTTCGTATCTTCGTTGGCTCGGTGTTGATGCAATTTGGCTTAGTCCTTTTTATAGGTCTCCAAATAAAGATGGCGGTTACGACGTATCAGACCCAAGAGATGTTGATCTTCGATTCGGAACCTTAGCTACGGCTGAAGAACTTATAAAGCAGACACATAACTTAGGACTGAAAATAATCGTTGATGTTGTCCCAAATCATTTTTCGATTGATCATATTTGGTTTAAAGAAGCAGTAAGTTCACCAAAAAATTCCGAAGCGAGAAAGCGGTTTCACTTCTATGATGGCCGTGGCAAGCAGGGCGAAATTCCACCGAATAATTGGAACTCCATTTTTGGTGGACCAGCCTGGACACGTCTGAATGATGGAACGGACGCCCAGTGGTACCTGCACTTATTTGACTCAACTCAAGCCGATCTGAATTGGCAAAACCAAGAAGTGCGGAGCGATTTCGAAAAAACATTGAGATTCTGGCTTGATTTAGGGGTCGATGGATTTCGAATAGATGTTGCTCATGGCCTAGCCAAAGATGAAATTATGAAAGATCACCCAGACCCAGTAGGACTCACCAGAGCGCTCAGGTTAGATGTTACTGATATGCCAGAAGGTGAGAGAGCGGCACTATTAAGTAACGTTCCTTTTTTTGACCGCGAAGGTGTTCACGAAATTTATCGTAACTGGCGAGAGATATTTGAAAGTTATCCAGGCGAGCGAATTGCCGTAGCAGAAGCATGGGTACATCCCAGCTCGCGAGCAGCAAGATATGTAAGAAGCGATGAACTCCATCAGATTTTCAACTTTGATTTTCTGATAGCACCTTGGGATGGCGAATTTCTAATTTCGGCAATCAAGCGAACCCTCTCTGAAGTTGGCGCTGTGGGCGCCCCAGCCACATGGGTTTTGTCGAATCATGATTCTCCACGATTGGTTACACGATTAGGAGGCGGAGATCTTGGCAAGCGACGTGCCCGTGCCTTTGCATTGCTAACACATGCACTCCCTGGTGGTTGCTATATATACCAGGGCGAAGAGTTAGGACTTTCCGACGGTTTAATTCCTGATTCAGCTCGTCAAGATCCAGTCTATTTTCGAACCAAGGGAGTAGATAAAGGTAGAGACGGGGCAAGAGTTCCCATGCCTTGGAGCAATGAAGAGAGCTTTGGTTTTACAAGAGGTAAACCTTGGTTACCTATGACTTTTAATTCGAGTGAATCCGTAACTTCTCAAATGGAAGATGAGGAAAGTTCGCTAAATCTTTATCGCTTAAGTCTTGAAATTCGCAACTCTCATCCAGCCTTAAAGAAATCTACCAATCAAGAAATTGGATGGCTCGAAACGCAACCAGGTGTAATTGGATTTAAGAGAGAGCCTGGACTAATCGTATTTGCAAACACGACCAACCAAGATTTATTGATTCCATTAGAAATACAAGCAAAACTTCTAATCGGATCAAACCCTGAAGTAAAATTGAGCGGAACCGAGTTGCACTTGGCAAAAGACTCAACCTGTTGGCTTACGATGTAAGTCAGATAACAGATTTGTTAAAAAACCACGCTTATTGAGGTAAAAAATGGTATTGCTCTTAACGCCATTAAATAGAAAACTATCCCCAAAGCCCTTAGGGCCCTAAGGGCGTTACCTCCGTTGGAGGCAAAATTGGAAAGGGAAATAATGACCGCATCATTGCGACGTCGTCTAACGTTGACGACCGGAATTGTTGCAGCGCTCGCCCTAGTTCTCACCGGATGCGGAAGCTCCGATGATTCTGCAAGTGGCGCAAACTGTGACGCGTATGCTGCTTATCAAGGAGCTGAAGGAACCGAAGTAGAGATTTATTCTTCGATTCGAAGCCCAGAAGCAGAGATCTACCAGGAATCCTTCGCTGAATTTGAAGAGTGCACTGGAATAACTATCAACTGGAATGGAACCGCAGAATTTGAGGCACAACTTCCAGTACGTGTTGAAGGCGGAACTGCTCCAGATATTGCCGTTTTCCCACAGCCTGGACTTTTGAAGGCAATGGTTGCGACTGGAAAGATGATTCCAGCATCCGATGCTGTATCTGCTGCAGCCGATGAATATTACGGTGCAGATTGGAAAGCTTATGGAACTGTTGATGGCGTCTTTTATGCAGCACCTCTTGGTGCAAACGTAAAGTCATTTGTCTGGTATTCACCAAAGACTTTCGCTGATAATGGTTGGTCTATCCCAACAACTTGGAGCGAATTACTAGCGCTTTCAGACAAAATTGCAGCTGAAGGCAAAGTACAACCATGGTGCGTTGGCTTTGGATCTGGAGATGCAACTGGTTGGGTCGGAACTGACTGGATGGAAGACCTAATGCTTCGTGTTAACGATGCAGAAACTTACGATGCGTGGGTAAACCACACAATTCCATTTAACGATCCAAAGGTCGCAGCAGTTCTTAAGGAAGCAGGAAAGATCCTAAAGAACAAGAAGTACGTTGGAAACGTACCTGCGATTGCAACCACCACATTCCAAGAGGGTGGCAAGGGTCTTGTTGATGGTTCATGTGCGATGCACCGTCAAGCATCATTTATCGGCGGAATTCTCGCCGCAGATTATGGTGCGACAATCGTTACTCCAGATGACACTGCAACAGAAGGCGGCATTACCACCTTCTACTTCCCAGGTGTAACTGCTGACCAACGTCCTGCTCTAGGTGGCGGCGAATTCGTTGGCGCATTTGCAGACCGTCCAGAAGTTGCTGCAGTTCAGCTATATCTGACATCTCCTGAATGGAATAACAAGAAGGCCTCACTTGGTGGCTGGTTCTCAGCAAACAAGGGCCTTGATGTCGCAAATGTTGCAGATCCAGTAAATAAGAATGCGGTTGAGATTCTAAAGAGCGCAACCACATTCCGTTTCGATGGATCTGATGCGATGCCAGCAGCAGTAGGCGCTGGCTCATTCTGGAAGGAAATGACCGCATGGGTTGCAGAGAACAAGTCTGATAAGGCTGTTCTTGATGCAATCGAGAAGTCATGGCCAAAGTCCTGATAACTCTCGTTATCAGAGCTAATTGATCGTGGGAGGGTGCGGTAGCCGATAGGCGCCGCACCCTTTCGCCTAAATTGTTGTAAATCGGAGAGTGCATGATCGAAATAGCCGCTCGTCAATCTCAATTGGAGCAAGCAGTCTCCAAGTTGACCGGTTTAGGGCTGACTATTGCAATCTTTGCACTTCTTGTATTTCTCGCATTCTCACTTGCAGAACGCACAAGCGAAAAGATTCAACGTTATCTCAAATATTTAATTTTTCTCTTCCCAGCAATTGCGTTTTTATTTATAGGTTTAGTCGCACCAGCTTTTCGCACTATCTATCTCTCTTTTAGAGATGCGCGCGGCGATAGTTTCATTGGATGGGAAAATTATCATTGGGCTTTCACTCAGCCTGAAATACTCGATGTCCTAAAGAATACTGGAATTTGGATGTTAGTGGCTCCGATTGCATCCACAGGATTTGGATTAACTATCGCCGTCCTTACTGATCGAATGAGGCGCCCTGGTCTTGTTAAGTCTTTGATATTTATGCCAATGGCCATTTCATTTGTCGGCGCCGGAATTATTTGGAAATTCGTTTATCAATTTCAACCGAATGAAAAATCTCCAGAGATTGGCTTATTGAGTCAGATTACCGAATGGCTTGGTTTTGAACCTTCTAATTGGTTACTAGAAACTCCACTAAACACTCTGCTTTTAATAGTAGTCTTTGTCTGGATTCAAACCGGTTTCGCAATGGTTGTGTTATCAGCCGCAATCAAGGCTATTCCAGATGAAATTCTAGAAGCTTCAATGCTTGATGGCGCGAGTGGTTGGAAGCGTTTTTCTCGGGTGACCGTCCCAATGATAAGAGGAACCGTAATTGTCGTTTTGAGTACGATCACCATTGGGGCGCTCAAAGTCTTTGACATTATTCGAACTATGACTGGTGGGAATTTCAAAACAAGTGTTATCGCAAATGAGATGTATAACCAATCGTTTCGAGCCCTTAATTATGGAACAGGTAGCGCACTCGCAGTAATTCTCTTCTTTGGAGTATTGCCATTAGTTATCTACAACGTCTGGCATTTGAAACGAGAGCAGAGTGAGCGACTATGAAGAACGTAAGAACTCACTTAAGTAGTCCGTGGGCCAGTTTTGCGGCGATAGTTCTTGCTTTGGTCTGGACCATTCCTACTCTAGGCCTATTTGTGACTTCATTTCGGCCAAGTAAAGGCATAAATACCTCTGGATGGTGGACAGTATTCACTAATCCTGAATTTACCTTTACCAACTATTCCCGAGTTCTATTTGAAGGCAGAGGTGCGACCCCTCCTCTAAGTCAGTATTTTCTAAATACATTCGCAATTGTCATTCCCTCAACAATAATTCCGATAACCATAGCTATTTTTGCTGCATATGCAATTGCTTGGTTCGATTTCAAAGGTAGAAATATCCTCTTCTTCACAATATTTGCGCTACAAGTTATCCCGCTACAAATGTCACTGATTCCACTCCTTCAACTATTCTCAGGTGGTTTACATATTGGAACGATTCCAATCATTCCAAGCTTTGGAATTACCGGCACATTTATTCCCATTTGGCTGGCGCACACAATGTTTGGCTTACCGCTAGCGATATTTCTATTACATAATTTCATCGCACAACTTCCTAGAGAACTTATTGAGGCCGCACGAGTAGATGGAGCTGATCATTTCAAAGTTTTTCGACAAATAGTTCTACCGCTTAGCATCCCGGCCATAGCTTCGTTTGCCATATTCCAGTTCCTTTGGACTTGGAATGATCTACTAGTTGCTTTGACATTTGGTGGTGGCAAGCGCGAGATCGCACCACTGATGGTGCGACTGGCTGAAATGACAGGAACTCGAGGCGGCGATTGGGAGCTTTTGACCGCGGGGGCATTCGTTTCAATTATCGTCCCAGTAGCAGTCTTCTTTGCTTTACAGCGATATTTCGTTCGCGGACTTCTTGCTGGTTCCGTTAAAGGTTGATGGAGCGGTAGATGACCGACGGAATCAAAGCTTTTTCTTTAGATGAGTTGCGAAAACGCAAAAGCGTTAAATGGCGATTCTACGAAGAGGATGTACTTCCGCTCCCAGTTGCCGAAATGGATTTTCCCATCGCCGAACCAATCAAAGCTGCTCTTGCAGACATGATAAATCGTTCAGATGCCGGTTATCTTGGACCTTTCCCAGAACTTTTTGAAGCGTTTCAGAATTTTTCTAAAGAATTATGGGGATGGAGCCCGGATGTAACCCAAATGCGAACTGCGACTGATGTCGGTGTCGGAGTTGTCGAAGTTATGCGCACTTTGATAAACCCGGGCGATAAAGTCCTTCTTAACTCTCCGATTTACGACAACATGTGGCGTTGGATTAATGAAGTAAGGGCCGAATTAGTGGATGTTCCGCTAAAGCGAAATGATCTTGAATACTCACTAGATTTTGAAGCTATTGAATCGGCATACCGCACCGGAATCAAGGTCCATCTTCTTTGCAGTCCACATAATCCAGTTGGTACGGTCTTTGATCGAGAGTCACTTTTCAAATTAGCCGAACTAGCCAAGCACTATCAAGTAATCATCATCAGCGATGAAATTCACGCACCATTAACATTTTCAGAAAAGAAATTTCTCCCATTTTTGGGAGTGTCCGATGCTGCCCGGGAAATAGGTATTGCCGTAACAAGTGCCAGTAAGACATTTAATCTTGCCGGTCTAAAGTGCGCCTTGATTATTACGGAAAATCAATTCCTAAAAGAAAAAATTAACGCTATGCCAATCTCCGTCGCTTACAGAGCCTCGCTTTTTGGGGCAGTAGCCGCAACCGCAGCCATGTCTGAATCAAGGGAATGGCTAGCTGGGGTACTTTTCACCCTGGATAAAAATCGAATGTTAATTAGACATATTATCGATACAAAGATACCTTCAATTAATTATCGAATTCCAGATTTTGGTTATTTAGCTTGGCTGGACTTGGCAGCGCTAGATTTAGGAGACGACCCAGCCAAGGTTCTATTGGATCGCGGTAGGTTGGCTGTAAATGGAGGTCACATGTATGGTCCTTCAAATCCATCATTTGTCAGATTAAATTTTGGAACTAGTCCAGAAATAATTACTGAGGCTTTCGAAAGAATTTTACAAACCAATGGCAGATAGTTTTGACGCCATAATTGTCGGCGGCGGACATAATGGTTTAGTCGCTGCTTGTTATCTAGCTAAGGCTGGTAAACGAGTTGCTGTCTTGGAAAAAAATTCTGAATTTGGAGGAGCTACTGCGAGCGTCTATGCATTTTCTGGTGTGTCCGCCAAATTGTCTAGATATTCATACCTAGTTGCACTTCTTCCAAATCAGATTATTACAGATTTGAATCTCAACTTTAAAACATTAAGCCGAAAAGTATCTTCATATACGCCAATTGGGAATTCTGGAATCTTGATTAATAGAATTTTCGACGATGAATCGAAAGCTTCAATTAATAATTTCACGGGTAATAATAAGGAAGCCGACTCCTGGCAACAGTTCTATAACCGAATAGGGGAATTTGCGCAGAAAGTTGCGCCAACGATGCTGAGACCACTCCCAACTGAAACGCAAATTCAAGATTTGATAGGAGAGGAGCTATGGCAGGAATTTGTCATACAACCTCTCAGTAAAACTTTAGAAAAATACTTTAGTGACGATGTTATTAAAGGAATTGTTCTAACAGATGGCTTGATAGGTACCTTCGCAAGCGCAACTGAAAGGGCTGCCAATATCTGCTTTATTTATCATTTAATTGGAAATGGGACTGGGGAATGGAAAGTCCCAATTGGGGGAATGGGAGTTCTCATCTCTGAGCTGCTTGCACTATCGGAATCACTTGGTGTCACGCTGCTCCCTGAAACGAAAATCGACAAAATAATCGATACTGGAGAGCAGGTAATTGTTGAAACCGGCTCGAAGAGTTTTCAGTCGAAAGTAGTTATTGCCGGATGCTCTCCGCATTCACTGGCTAAATTGACTGGCGACCAGCCTCCGCGATCTCTTGACGGTTCTCAGCTGAAAATGAATATGGTCTTAACTAAATTACCAAGACTAAAAAGTGGTATGGATCCCAAAATAGCATTTTCAGGAACTTTTCATATCGATGAGAGTTATCAACAATTAGAGAATGCATTTTCTGAGGCAAAGGCTGGTCAAATACCCTCAGTCATTCCCGCTGAAATGTACTGTCACACTTTGACCGATCCATCAATTCTTTCGGATGAACTACATGAGTCCGGTGCTCATACCTTGACGGTCTTTGTTCTTCATACCCCAGCAAGTCTCTTTGACCATGATCATGATGAGCGCAAGTCGCTGGTTGTGGATCGAGTTCTAGCCGGCTTGAATAGGTACCTCATCGATCCAATCGAAAGTTGTCTTGCCCGTGATTCAGCGGGAAAACCATGTATCGAAATCAAGACACCTCAAGAATTGGAGATAGAAATCGGATTGCCTAGAGGCAATATCTTCCACGGAGATTTGCAATTCCCATGGAAAACCAATGATGATCCCAGGAAATGGGGAGTTGAAACCAAATCACCAAGAATTTTTATTGGTGGCGCCGGAGCTGTTAGAGGTGGCGGGGTTAGCGGTATCAGCGGGCACAATGCGGCAATGGCTGCACTAGAGAGATTGGCAGAAATAAATTAGACTCTCGCCATGAACTTAATTCGCCGCATACTGGCTCTAGTAGCGATTATCGCTGTTGCAATTCGCGGCATCCTCTCTTTTCTTACCTGGTTTGAAAAACAGGAAGAAATTGATTGGTCAGACGAAGAAGATTTAGAAGAAGCGATATGACTTATACGTACGTACCGGGTACCTGCAATCTTGGAAAAGCAGAAATTCGAAGGCGCCAATTCGTAGCATTACTCGGAATCATCTTTACGATCTCGAGTTTTGTCGGATTAGTTGCCGCAGGAGCTAATCAAGCGGCACGTTTTTCCCTATTTATTCCGCTGCTAGTCTTCTCAATCGGATTCGTGCAATCAAGAAAACGTTTTTGTTTAGCTTACGGTTTGATGGGAACTTTTAATCTGGGCAAATTAGGCGACTTGTCTCGCGTCCAGAGCGCTGAAGATAGAAAAGCGGACCGCAAAACCGCCCTCAGCATATTGCTTCAGAGCGCAGCACTTGCCGCGGCATTAACTCTAGTTCTCGTCGCAATCCCAATCTAGATCGCTTATTGAATTTCCTGCATCAAGTGGCTAGCGTTTAGCCAACACCTCGAGATTGGGGGAAACATTGGAAATCACAATTCATGCTCGCGGAGTTAATCTCGCTGAAGATTTTTCACAGATTGCAAGGGAACGCATCGAGAGACTATCTCGCTTTAATGTTCCCATAGAACGAGTCGTTGTTGAAATCATTCATGAAAATAATCCGCACCACGGCAAGAATTCATCGCATCATGTCACTATTACCTCTCATGGCGCCGGACCTCTAGTTCGAGCGCAAGCCAGTGCTTTTAATGATTTAGCAGCTTTTGATGAGGCGGCCGAAACTATTGAACTTCAGCTTCGTAAGAAACACGAGCGCTCTAAACAAATCAACCGAGATACGCTTCGAAAACGGAAAGCTATTTGAATCTTTTCTAGACGCTTGATTCGTCCGCAGTGACCTTTAAGAAATCAAGCGCGCTTGCATATTGCGAATAGAAATCTACATTCCAAGAGCCAAGTTCCGGATTAAAGAAGACTCCATTAATTGGTTCGCTTCCATTCAAATAATTAATGGTGGATGCTGTCTCAGAAACCAATCCTGAAACATCCTCGCGGCGATCCATCTTTACACAACCAATATTCTCTTCAAGGGCTTGGTAAATCGTTAAATCGTGGCCCAAGACATCAATAACAGAGAGAGAAATCTGGGAGACGGCAATACCTCGATCTGGTGAATCCGCAGATAAAGTTTTGAACTCTTCTACTTGTTGGCGATAAACGTTCCATTGGGCTTTACCGGCAACTTCTTCGTCAAGAATTAACTCACGAACTTCTGCACAACGGAGAGCACTTTGCGATGGCTTATCGAACGGACCATAATGAAAAGTTGCCCAGATAGAGGCGACTGAAAGAATGGAAGTTATCGGCACAAGCGCCCAGAGAACTACTCGTCCGTTCTTCACGCCCCTAGACTAATGGAGAGATTTAACTGCTACGAGACGAAATGGTGAGCGATGAATGACATCGGTGAAATCCAAGATTGGATAACCGATGCTAAATCGCTTCATCGCGCGATCATCTCTGGTCGACGTAAATCGCACCATCCAGCGTCTGAAAGAATTGATATACGACCAGTCGTAATTCGAGATGAGCTATATCTACAACTCGTATCTCACGATGGAAAGCGAGACCAAACAAGGAATGTTAAACCCGGAGAATTAAATATCTCAGAAATTTTAGCTGATGGCTATGCAAATATTAGAATAGAAAGAATCTCAGAAGATATTGATATTAAGATAACTAAAAAAGGAAAATGTAGAGTCCATCGCGAAGCGCATGAAACACATCGAGAAGTAGATTTAAGTCATAATCGAAATAAGGAGAGACGTTTAGAGGTTAGTGATTCAATTTTTCAAGTTTTAGGTATCTCAGATAAAGATGGAAATCTAATACCTCGTCAAAGCGATAAATTTCATCAAGTCGATGACTTTCTTCGCATCATTGACCAGCTAATTCCCGATCTTGGTAGCGGCGAGATATCTATAATTGATTTAGGTTGTGGAAATGCCTATTTGACTTTTGCAGTTCACAAGTATTTGACTCACAAAGGTTTGGCTGTAAAAGTTACTGGCGTAGATACGCGTTTAGATTCGAGAGAACGTAATTCTAAAATTGCAGAATCTGCCGGAATCTCGGATTCAGTTTCATTTATTGCTTCTAGTATTTCAGATTTGCCGATTACGCCCACGTCGTTGGTTATAGCGCTTCACGCTTGTGATACAGCTACAGATGATGCTCTCGCGTATGCAGTGCGTTCTGGAGCTAATGCCATCTTGGTTTCACCATGTTGCCACCATGATTTAAATCAGCAGATTTCTGCACCTGATGATCCATGGAAGATACTCCTACGCCATGGAATTACCAAAGAGAGATTTGCAGATCTAATGACTGACTCATTACGCGCGGAAATTTTGCGCCTTCTGGGTTATCGCGCGGATATCATCGAATTTGTTTCACTAGACCACACCGCTAGAAATCTCATGATAAGGGCGGTTCGTAGCAACTCCGTTATCAAGCGCTCCGATTTTGATAATTTTCAAGAGCAAATTAAGCGCTGGTCTATCAAGCCATACCTACAGCGCGAGCTTGCCAGCGAGATCGCAGCGCGTCGAAGCACCGCGCTCAGTTAGGCTTATACCTATGTCCCAGAAAGTATTGGCAGCAATTCCAAAAGGTGAGCGAGTTGGAATTGCATTCTCCGGCGGCCTAGATACCTCGGTTGCAGTCGCGTGGATGCGCGAAAAGGGAGCGGTACCTTGCACCTACACCGCAGACCTTGGCCAATACGATGAAACCGATATCGCCTCAATCCCAGATCGAGCTAAATCATACGGCGCTGAACTTGCTCGATTGATTGATTGCAAATCAACTCTAGTTGAAGAGGGGTTTGCTGCTTTAGCTTGTGGCGCGTTCCATATTCGAACTGGTGGAAAGGTCTATTTCAACACCACTCCACTAGGACGTGCTGTAACCGGAACGCTTTTAGTAAGGGCGATGCTTGCCGATAAGGTGGATATTTGGGGCGATGGTTCAACATATAAAGGTAACGATATTGAACGCTTCTATAGATACGGACTTCTCGCCAACCCTAATTTAAGAATTTATAAACCGTGGCTCGATAGCGATTTCGTTGCTGAACTTGGCGGTCGAAGCGAAATGTCTAAATGGCTTACTACTCGAAATTTGCCTTACCGAGATAGTTCGGAGAAAGCCTATTCAACTGATGCCAATATTCTTGGAGCTACTCATGAAGCGAAGGAGCTCGAAAAACTAGAGAGCTCAATTGAAATAGTTGAGCCAATTATGGGAGTTAAATTCTGGGATTCAAAGACTTCCATAACTACTGAAGATGTGAAAATAACATTTTCAGCGGGAAGACCGGTTGCAATTAATGGAAAAGATCTCGACGCGGTTGCGCTAATCAAAGAGGCCAATTTAATTGGTGGCCGCCACGGCATTGGAATGTCTGACCAGATTGAAAATCGAATTATCGAAGCTAAATCGCGCGGAATTTACGAGGCACCAGGTATGGCGCTTTTGTTTATCGCATATGAGCGATTACTTACCGCTATTCATAACGAAGATACGCTGACGAATTACGGACAAGAGGGGCGAAAGTTAGGTCGCCTGCTTTATGAGGGAAGGTGGTTTGACCCACAATCCTTAATGCTTAGAGAATCGTTGACGAGATGGGTTGCTTCAACCGTCTCAGGCGCTGTTACATTGAGACTGCGCCGCGGAGATGACTACTCCATCGTTAATACCGAGGGAGAAGGATTCTCTTACCAACCAGATCGACTCTCTATGGAGCGAACTGAAGGCGCTGCCTTCGGTCCCACAGATCGAATTGGGCAATTGACTATGCGTAATCTTGATATTGAAGATACGAGAGCTCGCCTTGAGGAATATCGCAAGCGGGGCCAGATAGGTAACGGAAACTTCGAGCTAGCAAACCCCTCAGAGTAATTCGGTTAGACTTACGGGGTTGTTTCCGGGGTCGGTGTAATTCCGAACCGGCAGTTAAAGTCTGCGACCCGCTAGCCGCCAGCTATCGGTGGACTTGGTGAAATTCCAAGACCGACGGTTAAAGTCCGGATGAGAGGGAACAATCGCGCGATTGGCGCGCGGTTATTTGCGCACCCCGGAAATCTTCCGGAGGGAGCGATGGATTCAACAGAATCGGCAATGCGCCGAGCAATTGTGCTATCTGAATCTGCTCTCGGGCTAACTTCCCCTAATCCAATTGTTGGCGCTGTAGTGATTGATGAATCCGGTGGCGTTATTGCAGAGGGTTTCCATAAGATTGCTGGAAGTGAACATGCTGAAATTCTCGCTCTAAGAGCAGCAGGTTCGAAATCTGTCGGCGCTACTTTGGTTGTGACACTGGAGCCATGTAGCCATTCTGGAAAGACACCGCCATGCGTTGCAGCAATCATTGAATCCGGCATTAAGAAAGTTGTTTACTCTGTAACAGATCCCAATCCAATTGCGGCTGGTGGATCAGAGAAATTAAAGGCTGCTGGCATCGAAGTTGTTTCAGGCGTCTTAAAGAAAGAAGCTGAATTTTCCAATCGTGCATGGCTTAAGAAGGTAAAGACGGGAAGGCCATTCGTGACTCTAAAAATGGCTACTAGCGTGGACGGAAGATCAGCAGCTTCGGATGGAAATTCAAAGTGGATTACCACTCCTCAATCTCGTCAAGATGTTGCTCATTTGAGAAGTGAATGTGACGCTATCGTTACGGGAACCGGCACAGTTCTCGCCGACAATCCAAGGCTATCTGTTCGTGGAATCAATCGAATTGATATGAAGTTTGCACCAGTACGTGTAATTTTGGGATCTCGAGCGCTTTCTAAGGATTTACAAGTCTTTAATGACGAGGCTGAAACCATAGAAATAAAAAGTAAAAATCTCTCACAATTCATGGATTTAGCTATGGAAAGAGGTTGGAATCGAATATTAGTTGAAGCTGGTCCTAAATTATCAAGCGCATTCTTAGAGCTAGATTTGGTCGATGAGGTATTGATTTATTTAGCTCCCACATTTCTTGGCGGTTCCAACACAGCAATCGAGGATATCGGAGTAGAGAATTTAGTATCTGGAAAACAGTTTGATTTCTTTGATGTTAAGCGGATCCCGGGCGAGATGGAAAATCTACGAATTCAATTATTGGTAAAGAGCGCCTGATGTTTACGGGATTAATCCAAGACTGCGGAACCGTTACCTCAATTCAACTTGGCGCCGAATCTGCCGAAATTGAGATAAAGACAGTGCTTGCCTCCCAGATTAATTTGGGGGATTCAATAAGCGTTAATGGCATCTGCCTCACCGCCCGAGCAATTTCTGCCGTTTCCTTCACAGCCGATGTGATGGTTCAAACCCTGCGACTAACCTCTCTCGCAGATCTTGCTGTTGGAGACCAGGTAAACCTTGAATTAGCGCTGTTAAGTGGCTCGCGTATGGGCGGGCATATTGTCCAAGGTCATATAGATGGCGTCGCCCTTGTGGAAGAGAACTCTATTGGCGAAAAGTGGAACAAGCTAGTCATTCGGATTCCGGAAAACCTCGCCAAGTATGTTGTCAATCAAGGATCAATTGCCGTAGATGGAGTCTCTTTAACCGTTGGTGAAATCAGCGGAAATCTTGTGACTCTTTGGCTCATACCTGAAACGCTTGCAAAAACGAATCTGGGTTCAAAAAGAATTGGATCAAAAATTAATATTGAGGTAGATCTATTAGCTAAATATGTAGAACGCCTCATGAATGTGGGGGAGTAATTTGTCTAGTTATCTAGAAGATGCCATTAGACGCTTTGGACTAGGCGAATTTCTCATTGTTACTGATGATACAAATCGCGAAAATGAAGGTGATTTATTTCTGTTAGCCAGCGCAGCCTCAACCGAGAAAATTGGATTCATGATCCGGTACACATCAGGTGTTTTATGTGTAGCCATGACAGAAGCACGCTCAAGAGAATTACATCTACCGCTAATGGTGAAGCACAATCAGGATACAAAACGCACCGCATTTACCGTAACCGTTGATGTTAAACACGGTATATCTACGGGCATAAGTGCAGAAGAACGCGCAAATACGATTAGAGCGTTAGCTAGTAAGGAATCTACGGCCGAAGATTTCATAAGACCGGGCCATATATTCCCTTTAATTGCACACGAAGGTGGCCTTTCAAGTCGTCGTGGCCATACTGAAGCCATAATTGAGATCTGTCGACGTGCAAATCAAGAGTTAGTTGGCGTAATTTGTGAGCTCGTTAACGAAGATGGTTCGATGATGCGCGGAGAAGATCTCAAAAAATTCGCTAGCTCCCACGACATTCCAATAATTACGATTGAAGAGCTTGCCAAGCAAGCTACCCAACCAAAGTCAGCAATACAAAAAATTACAAAATGGGCGCGACTTCCTAGACCAGGTGGGGAATGGCGGATTGCTACATTTACTGGGAAAGGAGGAGTTCTCCACGCCGTATGCTCCCTAGGAAATATTGAGGAAGGCCCACAACTAGTGAGAGTTCATTCGGAATGCTTAACTGGAGACGTATTGGGTTCACTTCGTTGCGATTGCGGTGCACAACTCGAAGAATCCTTTAAGTTAATCGAAAATTCCGGCTCGGGTTTAGTTATCTATCTCCGCGAACAAGAGGGTCGCGGAATTGGTTTAGAAGAGAAAATGCGTGCTTATCAATTGCAGGACGAAGGTCTAGATACTGTAGAGGCAAATTTAGCTCTAGGACATGAAATCGATGAACGGGATTTTATAGATGCAGTTGAAATTA
Source organism: Candidatus Nanopelagicaceae bacterium (assembly GCA_049451055.1). Lineage (GTDB taxonomy): Bacteria > Actinomycetota > Actinomycetes > Nanopelagicales > Nanopelagicaceae > MAG-120802. The sequence continues at coordinate 18,431 of JBMTVF010000011.1, forward strand.
TTAAATCTCTAAAAATTAATGAAATCACGCTTTTAACAAATAATCCCGATAAATTAGCAGCATTCGAAAGTTCTGAAATTAAAACTCATTCTAGACCTTTGCCAACCAAATCAAACCCCCATAATCTTGCTTATCTCAAAACTAAGCGAGATCGTCTTGGGCACATACTTCTGGAAAACAACGCAACCGATAGGACTAAGTAAATGTCAGGTAAATCTCCAAAGATTATGGTCAAAGAATTAAGTGGCGCTCGTGCTGCAATTATTTCTGCTCGGTGGCATGGCGAAATATGTGATCTATTAGTAGATGGCGCCAAACGCGCAATTACCAAATCTAAAATCTCAGATATATCAGTGCTTGAAGTTCCAGGTTCATTCGAGTTGCCACTCGCAGCCAAGTTCGCTCTCGAGAATGGCGCAGATTTCGCAGTAGTAGTTGGCGTTGTAGTTAGAGGTGAAACTCCTCACTTTGATTATGTCTGTAAAGGTGTAACCGATGGAATCATGAAAGTTTCTCTTGATCTGGGAAAGCCAATTGGATTCGGTGTTCTAACAGTTGAAAATATCGAACAAGCAATTGCACGATCGGGTGGTCCTGGAAGTAAAGAAGATAAGGGTTATGACAGCGCGATTGCTGCGCTCGAGCTACTTAGACTTCATCGACATTTGGATGGTAGATTCGCATAGTGATTTCGGCTGGAAAGCGGTTTCGTGAGGCGCTCGCCGCAGAATCTCCGCTTCAGATCGTGGGAACAATAAATGCAAATCATGCTCTTCTAGCAAAAGCCGCAGGTTTCAAAGCTATTTATCTCTCTGGCGGCGGCGTCTCGGCGGGTTCTCTCGGCATGCCTGATTTAGGAATTCTTACTCTCGAAGATGTTTTGGTAGATGTAAGGAGAATTGCCGCAGTTTGTGATCTCCCAATTCTCGTGGATATCGATACTGGCTTTGGTCCCTCTGCATTTAATATTGAGCGAACGATAAAGTCTCTGATTTCAGCCGGCGCGGCTGCAGCTCAAATTGAAGATCAAATTTCAGCTAAACGTTGTGGTCATCGCCCCAATAAAGAGGTTGTAACTCTCGAAGAGATGGTTGATCGAATTACTGCGGCGGCAAGCGCTCGCGGGTCGGATCCCTTCTACTTAATTGCTCGAACGGATTCCTTGGCAATCGAAGGTATTGATTCGGCAATCAATCGAGCCAAGGCTTACGTTAGAGCTGGTGCAGATGCCATTTTCGCAGAAGCGGTTACCGATTTAGACCAGTACAAGAAATTTACTTCTGAACTCTCCGTTCCAGTCTTGGCTAACTTAACTGAGTTTGGCATGACTCCACTCTTCACAATTGAGCAACTTAAATCTGTCAATGTAGGAATGGCGTTATATCCACTCTCGGCTTTTAGAGCTATGAATAAAGCGGCTTCTGAAGTTTTCCAAGCTATAAAAGGGCTTGGAACTCAAAAATCTATGCTTGAGAGAATGCAGACTCGAGAAGAGCTTTATAAATCAATAAATTATCACCAGTACGAACAGGCTTTAGATAAATTTCAAAGCGAGAATCGAGAATCATGAGTGAATTCAAGCCAAAGAAATCTGTAGCACTCTCTGGAGTTACTGCTGGCGACACAGCGCTCTCAACAGTAGGCCGAAGTGGAAACGATCTTCACTATCGAGGTTACGATATTCATGATCTTGCAAAAAATTGCGAATTTGAAGAAGTGGCTTATTTGATTCTCTATGGTGAATTACCATCAAAATCAAAATTGGCCGAGTATAAGAATCGATTAGCAAACTTAAGAGATTTGCCATCTCAAGTAAAAACAATTCTAGAAAATCTTCCGAAAAATACTCATCCTATGGATGTAATTAGGACTGGGGTATCTGCGCTTGGCTGCCACTTACCGGAATCCGATTCCCATGATGACGCAGGCGCAAGGTCAATTGCCGATCGACTTATTTCGTGCACGCCATCTATGTTGCTTTATTGGTATCACTTCACACATAACGCAAAGCGCATTGATTTGAATACCGGTGCGGATTCCATAGGAGAGCATTTCCTCACATTGTTACACCAAGAAAAACCACGCGAATCATGGATTAAGGCCATGCAGATCTCGTTAATACTTTACGCAGAACATGAATTCAACGCCTCTACTTTTACTGGTCGAGTAATTGCAGGAACTGGCTCAGATATCTATTCCTCAATCACCGGCGCAATTGGCGCACTGAGAGGCCCAAAGCATGGTGGCGCAAATGAAGTTGCCCTTGAAATTCAGGAGCGGTACCAATCCCCAGATTCTGCAGAATCAGATATCCGAACTAGGGTTGCAAACAAGGAAGTAATAATTGGATTCGGGCATCCGGTGTACACAATATCGGACCCGCGAAATCCGATCATTAAGGAAGTTGCCCACCAGCTATCCTCAGAAAATAGCTCTCCACTCTTATATTCAATCGCAGAACGAATCGAAAGCGTTATGTGGGAAATAAAGAAGATGTTTCCAAATCTAGACTGGTTTTCCGCAGTTGCTTATAAAGAAATGGGAATCCCAACAAGTTTCTTCACACCAATCTTTATCTTCGCACGAATAACCGGATGGTCAGGACATGTTTTGGAACAACGCCACGACAACAAAATTATTCGCCCTGCTGCAAATTACACTGGTCCAGAAGATCGACCATTCGTTCCGATTGAGGCGCGCTAATGTCCGGTACTTACAACTCTAATCTGCCTTTCGATCAAGAAATAATTGATATCGCTGATTATGTTCTTAATTACAAAATTGATTCAACGTTAGCAAAAGAGACTGCTTGGTATTGTCTTTTGGACACTATTGGTTGCGGACTCGAAGCTTTGGAGTATCCAGCCTGTCGAAAATTGCTCGGACCAATAACACCCGGCGGTGAATTACCAGGTGGCGCTAGAGTCCCAGGCACAAATATTGAATTGGATCCAGTTCAAGCTGCATTCAATATTGGCGCTGCAATTCGTTGGTTAGATTTCAATGACACTTGGCTGGCCGCCGAGTGGGGACACCCTTCAGATAATCTTGGAGCAATACTGGCCGTATCCGATTGGGTATCGCGCCAATCTAGATTAACCGGCGGTAAACCAATTCTGGTCTCAGAACTTTTAACTGCAATGATTCAAGCCCATGAAATTCAAGGCTGCATCGCGCTTGAAAATTCATTCAATAAAGTAGGGCTTGATCATGTTATTTTGGTAAAAGTTGCATCGACGGCAGTAGCTGGGAAATTACTTGGCTTGAGTCGCGACCAAATCCTAAATGCCATCTCTCTCGCCTGGGTAGATGGACAATCACTTAGAACATATCGTCATTTTCCAAATGCCGGCTCCCGTAAGTCTTGGGCAGCCGGGGATGCGACTTCGCGCGCAGTACGTCTCGCTTTAATCGCAAAGAGTGGCGAGATGGGTTATCCCACTGTTTTATCGGCAAAAACTTGGGGTTTCTATGATGTTTCTTTTAAAGGCGAAAAATTTAAATTTCAGCGACCTTACGGCAGTTATGTCATGGAAAACATTCTGTTCAAAATTTCCTATCCCGCAGAATTTCACTCCCAAACAGCCGTTGAAGCTGCGATGGCTATTCACTCTCAATTGAAGGCATCCGGTAAAACAAGTGATGATATTGAAAGAATTCAAATCCGAACGCATGAAGCATGTATTCGGATAATTGATAAAAAAGGACCGCTTCGCAATCCTGCTGATCGTGATCACACAATTCAATATATGGTCGCAGTTCCCTTAATATTTGGTCGCTTAACCGCTAGAGATTATGAAGACGATATTGCCGCTGATCCGAGAATAGATGCTCTTCGAGAAAAGATTACTTGTGTAGAGGATCCACAATTCACCAAGGATTACCACGATCCAGAAAAACGCTCAATCGCAAATGCACTGACCGTCTATCTGAAAGATGGTTCCAAATTAGATGAGGTCGCAATTGAATACCCAATTGGACATAAACGACGCCGTAAAGATGGGATTCCACTTTTACTTGAGAAGTACCGAACTAATTTGGCACGTATTTATTCAAAAGATAAACAACAAGCAATTCTCGATCTCACATTAAATTATGAGAAGTTGAGCCAAACCCCAGTTGATGAATTTATGACGCTGTTGGTTAACGATTCTGAGGGAAGCCGAGGTTAATTCCGCCGTGGCTTGGATCTAGCCAACGGCTAGTCACGACCTTGCCTCTAGTAAAGAAGTGAACGCCTTCTGTTCCATGTGCGTGCGTATCACCAAATAGTGAACTCTTCCATCCGCCGAAAGAGTAGTAGGCGGTCGGAACAGGAATTGGCACGTTAATTCCAATCATTCCGACATTGACTTCATTTTGGAATCGTCTAGCTGCTCCTCCGTCATTGGTAAAGATTGCAGTTCCGTTGCCGTAACGATGTGAATTAATTAATTCAAGACCCTCTTCATAACTTTTCACACGCACTACCGATAGAACTGGACCAAAAATTTCATCTATATAAATAGACATTTTTGGCGTAACTTGATCGAAGAGAGTTGGTCCTAACCAGAAACCATTTGGCGCCCCATCTACCTGGGGATTTCGTCCATCGATTACTAGTTTGGCGCCTTCGTTTACGCCGGCTTCAATATATGAAGCGACCTTGTCGCGATGAACCGCAGTTACAAGTGGACCCATATCGCTACCTTTAGTGCCATCGCCCGTCTTTAACTTGGCCATACGTTCCGTAATCTTCTTGATTAATTCATCGGCTACGGGTTCTACGGCAACGAGCGCCGAGATAGCCATACAGCGTTCACCTGCCGAACCAAAACCAGCATTAACGGCGGCATCAGCGGCAAGATCTAAATCAGCATCCGGAAGTACCAACATATGGTTCTTTGCGCCACCGAGTGCTTGAACTCGTTTTCCGGCTTTAGTGCCATTCTCGTAAATGTATTTCGCTATCGGAGTTGAGCCGACAAATGAAACGGAGGCGATATCTGGATGTTCCAAAATCCGATCAACTGCAACTTTGTCGCCGTGAACAACATTGAATACACCATCAGGTAAACCGGCTTCCTTCAAATACTGTGCCGTCAAAATTGAAGTCGATGGATCCTTTTCGCTGGGTTTTACAATTACCGCATTACCGGCACCGATTGCGATTGGAAAGAACCACATTGGGACCATTGCTGGAAAGTTAAATGGAGAGATAATCGCGCAGACCCCAAGCGGCTGGCGAATCGAATAGACATCGATGCTAGTAGAGACATTTTCGCTATAAGAACCCTTTAATAGATGTGGAATTCCACATGCAAATTCGACTACTTCAAGTCCGCGAGTTACTTCTCCGAGCGCATCTGAAAAGACTTTTCCATGTTCGGCAGTTATTGCTTTAGCTAGTTCCTCTTTGCGGGCATTGGCAATTTCGCGAAATGCAAATAGCACCTGCGCGCGCTTTGCAAGCGAGGCCTTACGCCATTCTTTTGCAGCTTCGCTGGCCGCGACAACAGCTTGATCTACGACAGAGTTATCAGCAAAATCAACTTTTCCCGTGATTTCTCCAGTTGCGGGGTTATAAACATCACCGGTACGGCTGGCGGTTCCACTCCATGCTGCACCATTGATGAAATGAGTGATTCGCTTCGCAGTCACGTTACTCCTTACCTTCGTAGTACTTGCCCGCAATTGCGAGCGCTTCATCCAAGATTTTTATTCCTTCCAAAACTTCTTCTTTGCTCACGTTGCAAGGAGGTACAACGTGAATACGATTGAAATTGTTGAAAGGCATCAGTCCACGCTTTTTGCATTCGGTAACAATCTCGGTCATCGCCGGGCTGGTGCCACCATATGGAGCTAGCGGAGCTTTAGTTGCTTGATCAGAAACCAGATCTAGAGCCCAGAAGACGCCTTGACCGCGAACTTCTCCAATTATTTTATGTTTCTTTGCAAGCTCGCGCAGCGCAGGTCCAATTACTTGCTCGCCAATCTGGGCAGCGTGTTCCACGATCTTCTCTTCCTTCATTACATCGATAGTGGCAACAGCTGCAGCGCAAGCTAACGGATGTCCCGAATATGTAAGACCGCCTGGGAAAACTCGGTCATTAAAAGTCTCACTTACCGGAGTGGAAATCACGACTCCACCTAGTGGGACATATCCAGAGTTAACGCCTTTGGCGAAGACAATTAAGTCTGGCTCCACCGAAGCGTGTTGATATGCAAACCATTTACCGGTGCGACCAAAACCCGCCATAACCTCATCTGCAATCCAGAGAATTCCGTATTTGTCGCAGAGGGCACGCACTCCCTCCAGATAACCTTTCGGAGGCATCAAGACTCCGGCAGTTCCAACTACTGACTCAATCAAGATTGCGGCGATAGTTTTTGGCCCCTCGAAAATTATTACATTCTCAAGATGTTCGAGAGCGCGTTGGCATTCTTCTTCCTCATTCTTAGCCCAGAAAGCGCTGCGATATTGATATGGCCCGAAAAAGTGAACATGGCCGAAGGCGAATTCATTTGGCCATCGCCGAGGATCACCAGTTGCTGAAATCGCGGAAGAGGTATTGCCATGATAGGAGCGATAGAAAGAGAGAATTTTATGGCGATTGGTATGGAGTCTGGCCATTCGAATTGCATTTTCGATACCGTCGGCGCCGCCATTTGTAAAGAAAACTTTCGAGAACTTCGAGCCTGCTAGTCCAACAATTCTTTGGGCCGCTTCGCTTCTTACATCATTTGCGACTTGAGGTGCAATTGTTGCCAAGGTATCGGCCTGTTTTTTGATGGCATCAATTACTTTTGGATGTTGGAAACCGATATTTGTAAAAACTAATTGGCAAGAGAAATCTAAATAGCGCTTGCCATCAAAATCCCAAAAATAAGATCCTTTTCCACCAGCTACAGGAAGGGGAGAGATTTGGGATTGCGCCGACCAAGAGTGAAAGACGTATTTACGATCGAGATCAAAGACCTCTTTACCTCGAGCAGAATCTGTCATGCCGCAATCTAATCACTTACTTTTGCCGCTCTCAAACTTGCGCTAATTGCTCCAAGACTTCAACGGCGGTAACCGATGTGTAACGTTTACTAGCTTCCTTGCCGGCCTGAGAATGCATGTCAACTGCATCACAAACCAGTTCAAGGGGGTCTCCATCGTTTGCGACCAGAAAAGAACCAATAAGTCCCGCCAAGACATCTCCAGTTCCGGCAGTTGCCAGTTCTGGCCCACCTAACCGATCAACTTTTGAAACATTACCAGGTTTAGCAATTACAGTTTGATGACCTTTTAGAACCACAATCACATCGAATTTATTTGCAATTTCTCGAGCGACGCCTTCTCGACCGATTTTATTTATTAGATTTGAAAAATCTTTGCCAAAATATCTTAATTCACCATCGTGTGGCGTTACAACGGAGTAAGCCTTCCGTTTCCTAAATTGGGAAGTTGTGACAAAAGCAATCATCTCGCCATCTAGAACTAACGGAAGATCGACGGGAATAACAGACCAGCGACTGGCGCCTGGTCCTACGACTAATACATCAACTCTTTCATTATCTAGAGTCTGAATGGGAACTACATCAGGAAACTTGCTAATCACTAAGTCAATTAACTTGGAATCTTTAGATAAAAATTTAACGTAGCCAGCGTTACCTCTTCGCGCACCGCCTACAGCCAAAACTGCGGCACCAGGAAATTTCTTAGATCCGGCGGCTATTCCGATTACTCCTCGAGAATATTTATTGTCAAAATCAGCTAATTTTCTACGAGGCATTTACGTGGTTACATTCAATTTCGTTAGCGCGGTCAACGCATTTCTCACAGAGAAGATAGAGATGATGACAAGATGGTTCGGCGCAATTCTGAAACTTCTTAGTGGGACTGCCACAAAGATCGCATTCCCCAATCATGTTTGCTCTTTCAGTGAAATCAACAGTCATGCGACCATCGAAGGTATAGAGGGAGCCTTCCCAATATCCAGTATCTCCATAAGCCTCGCCATATCGAACGATGCCTCCCGCAATCTGGTAGACCTCTTTGAAGCCACGATTTTTCATCACGGTCGAGAGGATTTCGCATCGGATGCCACCCGTACAGTAAGTGACTATTGGTTTTTCCTTAAGGGAATCGTACTTTCCACTCTCTATTTCAGAGACAAAATCATGCGTAGTCTTAACATTGGGAACAACCGCGTTTTTAAAGCGCCCGACCTTTGCTTCATAAGCATTTCGTCCATCAAAGAAAACGACATCATCACCTCTTGTTTCAACTAACTGATGAACTTCTTCTGGCGATAAATGCTTTCCTCCTCCAACCACACCCTTTTCATTAACGGTAATTTCATCTGCGACACCGAATGCCACTAATTCCTCACGTACTTTGACACTTAATCTTGGAAAATCAGCGCCTGAGCCCTCAGACCATTTAAAGTCTATTTTTTTAAACCCTGGATACTGTTTCGTTTGGCGCACGTACTTCTTTAAATCATCCATATCGCCGCCGAGCGTGCCGTTTATTCCATGCTTTGAGATCAGAATTCGACCCTTAAGGTTCAGCGATTCACAGAGCGTAATCTGCCAGAGCTTCAATGCTTCTGGGTCGGCAACTGGTGCGAAACCGTAATAAAGGATTATTTTCGGCAGGCTCATATTCCAATTCTAATTGAGAAAGTGAGATGCTTGGTCGGTGGCAAGTAAGCGAAAGACACCAGCTAAGTCGGTAACTCCACCTTTAAGACATGATGGTATTGACTGGTACTCGCTATACATTTACGCAGTCTCACTAATTGCAATTTTGATATGCCTATTCTCACTAGTCGCGGTAGTTCGCGGCGCCCTAGATGCGGCTTGGCCAGATCCAGGATATTTCGATCCTTATGCACCAGCCAACCAAAACACAAGCGGATTGACTCCCGAGCAAATTAAAGAGGGTTACATCGAACAAAACCGAAGACAAGCATTCAAATCGATTGTCACCTCAGCTGCCACATTTCTAGTTGCGGCGCCGTTATATCTTTTTCACTGGCGCCTCGCAAAGCGTCGACGTGGTGAAATCTAACTTTTTAAATTTTTTAAAGTTTCAGAGACCATATCTTTTAAGAGTTTTTTATCCACTTTCCAATCATTTGGGATACGTATAGTTTTCTTATTTACCTCATAATCTTTCAATTGACTCTTTAATTTTGAGATTACTTTTGAGTTCCAGGGAGCTATCAGAATGTGATTCTTAGCGAAGCTCAGCCCAAATACATACTCGTCGCCTTCTTTCAACATAGGTTGATTCCAGGCCACGACAAGCTTCAACTTTGGATGGCTGCTCTTGATTGCAGCAAATATTTCTCTCGCTTTTTTCGCTTGAGATTTGTCAATATAGTCAAAAAGTTCCTTAGGAGTTTCAAATCGCCGGGAAGACTTGGAGCCCCTCGTAAACATAACGAGAGCATTTGCATGCGCTTGGCTAAATCCATGATTCTCTTTTAGAAATGCAATTTGTTCTGGGTATTTCTTATCCTTAACTTTCTTCATCTGTGAAAACCAGTAACTCATCGGCTCGCCATATCGCTTTTCAATTGCTGGAAAATGAGATTCCCGTTTGGAGCGATCAATCTTTAGTGGCTTCATTGTGATTTCTGAAAGATTGTAGAACGGTAATAATCCAATTCATCAATTGAATCTCGGATATCGCCAAGTGCGCGATGATTTCCCTCTTTTGCTGGCGCTGCAAAATAAGTTTTCGGATACCAGCGACGAGCCAGCTCCTTGATTGTTGATACATCTATGGTGCGATAGTGGAGAAAGGAGTTGAGTTTAGGAAGGTCGCGAGCGATGAACATTCGATCCATGTAAACCGAGTTTCCTGCTAACGGCGATTTTCCAGGCGCAACTTCATACCTTGAGAGATAATCGTAAATCGCTTGATCGGCTTCTTCTAATGTACAACCATTTGGAATTTCCGAGAGTAATCCAGATTCTTGATGCATGTTGCGAACTACATCATTCATATTATCCAGTTTGGCTTGATCACAGCGGATGACTTTGTCGACACCTTCACCAATCACATTTAGTTGGGCATCTGTAATCAAAACCGCTATTTCAACTAGCGCATCTCGCTCGGTATCAAGGCCGGTCATCTCGCAATCGACCCAGACCAGGAATGGTAAGTCGCTGCCCATATAGATAAGTCTATTGAGGCCTCAATCTTCACCCTTCGTTCACCTTCTCTTAACCTTGAATACCCCCTTTTTCCGCCGCGTGCGCCAATGATGTCGCCGTGAGCGAAACCCTGGAGAAGCCAAAAACACTTCCACAGCCGCGCGAAATTACGACAGTACCAAGGCGCTCTGACCGCGTATTTCGCGGGATTGTGACGACCGGTGGATTATCTACTCTAGCGATCCTTGCCTTAATAGCTTTCTTTCTAGTTTTTAATGGATTTGAAGTTATGCGCAGCGAGGGACTTCGCTTTCTCACAGGTTTTGATTGGATGGATGCAATTCCTGAAGAGGGAATTGTTGCCCAGTATGGAATCGGCGCAATGCTTTACGGAACGCTCGTCATTGGAATTCTTGCAGTAATTTTTGGAGTTCCTGTTGCTGTCGGCGCCGCGCTATTTCTCTCTTACTACGCACCGGAGTGGATCAAACGTCCAATGGTCGTCGTAATCGATGTCATGGCTGCTATTCCCTCTGTTGTTTTTGGACTGTGGGGATATTTCATTCTCATGCCGCATGCTGAATATTGGGCGAAGTTGATTCACAAGTATTTAGGATTTATTCCAATCTTTGATATGCCGGCTCCGGCTTACTCGCGCTCCCCATTCATCGCCGGTTTAGTTTTGGCCATCATGATTATTCCAATCGTTGCGTCAATATCCCGCGAAGTTTTTGCACAAACACCTCCGGATCGAATTCAAGCGGCCTACGCATTAGGCGCAACTAAATGGACAATGATCAAAGCGGTTGTTTTTCCTTATGGCATCGGTGGAGTAATTGGTGGAGCCATGCTTGGACTTGGGCGAGCTCTAGGAGAAACGGTTGCTGTCTATACGGTTTTGAATTTGGTTTATGACATCCGAATTGAAATATTGTTAAGCGCTGGCGGCTCGGTCGCATCAATGATTGTCAATAAATTCGGAGAAGCGGATGCTGTCGAATTACAAGCGTTGATGGCAGCCGGCTTTGTCCTATTCGTCGTAACGTTAATCGTCAATTTCATCGCAAATATCATTATCAATAGAACCGCTAGGAAGGGCTAATGAGTACTCTGGTAAAGCCCGCTAAACCATGGCGGCCTAGACTCAAAAATTTAGCGCCTGAAATTTTTGGCGCTTTCTTCACTGCCTTTTCGACGTTGGCGATTGTCGCTATTACACCGCTTAAAGGAAGACTGGGATTTTCCATATCGCTAATTGCGATGGCAATTATTACCTCAGCATCCATAAGTTGGTTGCGTCGCGATCGTAAGGCTGCGCTAAATAGCGTTAGTACGGTTTTTGTATATGTTGCCGCAGCCTTTGTGATTATTCCGCTCGCATCTTTACTCTTTGAAATCGTACGAAAGGGTATTGGCGGACTTTCGTGGGGAATTTTTACTCGTGATATGTCTCTAGCTTCTGCGGATTCACCTCTAACCGAAGGAGGTTTACTGCATGCAGTAGTCGGAACGCTTTACGTGGTTGCGCTGGCTACGATAATAAGCACACCGATTGGGTTCCTAGCATCTCTTTATATTGTTGAAGTTAAAGGCAGATTTGCAGCGCTCGTACGATTTTTCGTCCAGGCTATGAGTGGCGTTCCATCCATTGTTGCAGGCCTCTTTATCTATGCGGTTTGGATGATTGGTCTTGGCAATAGTTACAACGTAATGGCAGGCGCAGGCGCGCTTGCAATCTTGATGATTCCAACCGTAGCAAGGACTTCGGAAGAAGTTCTCAAATTGATTCCGAATGATCTGAGAGAGGCGGGATTAGCTTTAGGCGCAACACAATGGCGAACAATTGCCATGATTATCCTTCCGGCCGCCAAGAGTGGTTTAGTGACTTCAGTAATTCTCGGAATCGCCCGAGTTGCTGGCGAAACTGCCCCGCTACTTTTAACAATCGGTGGCGCTGATGCCTTAAATCTCAATCCATTAGAGGGAAACAGTTCAGCACTGCCATTTTACGTTTGGAAGAACTATTCGTTAGGCAATCCAGAATCTATTCAGCGAGCCTGGTTAGGTGTAATAGTTCTAATGATTATGGTGTTTATCTTCTTCTCCTTGGCCAGGTACTTTGGACGAGCAAAAGGGGCACAGAGATGAATTCGGATAACAACACAAACAAGGAGATAGGCGAGATGTCAACGATGAATCTAAGAGCAAGTCAGAAGAGTGACGCAAAGCAAGTAACTCCATCTTCGCTGGCAAGCGTTGCTGCCTCCCATTCATCAAATCCCACGAGGCCAGATGTAAAGGACGGAATCGGCCTGGAAGCGCGAAATATTTATGCTTGGTTTGGCAAGAAACTGGTCCTTGAGGATATTTCGATGGATTTTGCCTCCGGAACTGTAACAGCCCTAATTGGACCTTCTGGATGTGGGAAGTCAACCTTTATAAGAATTCTCAATCGTATGCATGAGTTTATTCCAACAGCGGCTTTGGCCGGAGATGTTTTTCTTGGCGGTAAGGATATTTATGGTTCAGGAGTGGATGTAACGAAAATCAGATTAAAGATCGGAATGGTCTTCCAGAAACCAAATCCATTCCCATCAATGACAATCCGAGAAAATGTCCTTTCCGGTATTCGGTTAGCTCAACTAAAAATTGAAAATCAAGATGAGTTATTGGAAAACTGTTTAGTCAGGGCTGGGCTCTGGGACGAGGTTAAAGATCGACTAGACGAGTATGGTGGTGCGCTCTCAGGCGGCCAACAGCAAAGACTCTGTATTGCACGTTCCTTAGCAGTGAATCCAAAAGTTTTGTTAATGGATGAACCTTGTTCAGCTCTAGACCCCGGATCAACTTTGAGAATTGAGGAAACCATCAGGGAACTGTCTGAAAGTATCAGTATCGTAATTGTTACTCATAATATGCAGCAGGCAGCTCGAGTTTCTGATTACACGGGCTTTTTCTTATCCGATGGTGGCCCCGGGAAGCTAATTGAAATGGGCAGCACCTCAGATATTTTCTCTACACCCAAGGATCAGCGCACTCTAGATTATGTTACGGGCAGGTTCGGTTAATACACCAACTGTTAACTTAAAGTCTGCATCCAGTTTCCCTGTTCTATCTCTGGATTTATGATTTGTTAATTACTTTCCCCTCACGTTGTATCTGTTAACAATTTAAGGGGGAAGAATGACAAGAAAGAAAATGGCGAGAATTGCAATCGCCACCGCAGCACTTCTATTAGTGGGTTCACCAGCCTATGCCGGATCACTCAACGGTAGCGGCGCAACTTTCGCCGCTCCACTCGTTGATGCGTGCAAAGTAGA
>JBMTVF010000012.1:0-31800 GCA_049451055.1 Candidatus Nanopelagicaceae bacterium
GAACTTGACGCTTGGCAAGATTGGGCAAAGGCGCGTGGCGCCAAAGGTTTGGCTTACATACTCGTCCAACCGGATGGAGCGCTTGGGGGACCAGTAGCTAAGAACTTGTCCGAGAAGGAGAGCGCAAATATTGCGGCCGAAGTTGGTGCCAAGCCTGGAGATGCGATCTTCTTTGCAGCCGGCGAATTGGCGCCTTCTTTAAGTCTTTTGGGCGCAGTCCGACTTGAAATTGGCGTTAGAAAGAAACTGATCCCAGATGGTGAATGGAAATTTCTCTGGGTTGTTGATGCTCCGATGTTTGAGAAATTGGAAGATGGTGGATGGACTGCGGTACATCACCCATTTACTGGCCCTAAACCAGAGTTCGAGAAGAGTTTTGATGTTAATCCGGAAAGCGCGCTGGCTTACGCGTACGACATCGTTTTAAATGGCAATGAAATTGGTGGCGGCTCAATCCGTATTCATAAATCTGATGTCCAGAGTAGAGTCTTTAAAGTAATCGGATTGTCAGAAGCGGAGGCCGAGAGCAAATTTGGATTCCTGCTCGATGCATTTCGGTATGGTCCGCCGCCACATGGTGGTATTGCGCTCGGTTTAGATCGATTATGCGCGCTTTTAGCCGGCGCTGAGTCGATAAGAGAGGTTATTGCTTTTCCAAAGACAGCTAGCGGTGGCGATCCATTAACTGGCGCACCAACTGCAATCACAGATGCGCAAAGACGTGAGAGCGGTGTCGATTTCAAGCCGGAAGCCAAGTTATGACCGAATCAAGTATTTCCTCTCCCTCGCGTCCACGCGACTCGGATAGAAAGACTCGAATCCATATCTCTTTCTATGATCGGATTAAGTTTTTACTCTTTTTCTCGATTGTTTTCTTCGTTCTGGTTTGGGCTGATATGGCAGGAGAAGACGGCCTAGGTTTTGCTGAAGCAACCCAACAGAGCGCCACTCAGCGATGGTGGATTTTTCCATTAGTCGCTATCGAACTTATTCGACAGACGCACTTTTTAATTGCTGAGTTGGCCTCCCCGTACCATGGATTTTGGCAGAGCTACTTTGGTTTTGTTGATCGACAACTTCATCGATTAAGTGACTGGACAAGATTTAGATTATCCAGAGTAATCAAATGGTTAGTATTCATAACTCTGCTATCCATAGTTCTAGGAGCTATTTACAAAGAGACTCCCGTAAGAGCTCTCTTCTTTGCACCAAAAGCTCTTTGGAGCGCGCTTCCCGTAATTGCACAGTTAGCATTCGCCGTAGTTTTTGTGATTATTCAATTCGTTGCGATTTTTTGGTTTCTAAGTCGTGGCGGAATCGATACTTATTTCCCAGACGATATAAAGACAAGATTTAGCGATGTTTGGGGCCAGGATCACGTGTTGGCACGAATTAAGGAGAACTTAGTCTTCCTTGAGAATCCTGAAAGCATTGAAAAGCTCGGGGGTTATGTTCCAGGAGGAATTTTGCTTTGGGGTCCTCCGGGTACTGGCAAGACTTTGATGGCCGAATCGATGGCTGGTGAAACTGGCAGACCATTCGTTTTCGTTGATCCGGGCGCATTCAACAACATGTTCTTTGGTATTGGAATCTTGAAAGTAAAAATGCTTTTTAGAAAATTACGTAAGTTAGCGCTTCGCTATGGCGGAGTTGTGGTCTTCTTCGATGAGGCTGATGCACTTGGAAACCGTGGCATTATGACGAATAGAGGACCAGGTGCATATTCACAGAGTTGTCACGGCACTAATTATGTCTCGGAAGAGACTCTTGGAGCCATTTGGCGAAATCAATTGACGAAGCCTGAAGTTCTATCGAGCGAACTCTCAGGCCCGGAGAATCTAATAAATCGTTTTGTTATGGGTGCGGGAGCAGGTGGTGGCGCTGGCATGGGAACTTTGCAAGCGCTTTTAACTGAACTCTCTGGATTAAAAAAACCTCGAGGCTTCTTCAATCGAGTCGTCCGAAGAACTCTCGGAATGAGACCGAAGAATCCACCTAAGTATCGAATCTTGGTTGTGATGGCAACCAATATGCCTGAATCGCTGGATGAGGCGCTGCTTCGTCCGGGACGAATTGACCGAATGTATCGAGTTGGCTATCCCAGCAAAGCCGGACGCATCCGCACCTATCAAGGTTATTTCGACAAGATTTCACATAATTTAACGGCCGAGGATATGGAGAAGCTTGCGATTATTACTCCGTATGCAACTGGTGCCACAATTAAGGATCTAGTTAATGAGTCTTTAATTATGGCTATTCGAAATTCAAGAACTAGTGTTACTTGGAATGATGTATTGAAAGCCAAGCAATTAAAACAATTGGGCCCGTCAGAAGATGTGGAATATATTGAACGGGAGAGGCATGCAACGGCAATTCACGAAGCTTGTCATGCGGTGATGGCTTATCAAACAAGAAAGCATCTTGAAATTGATATTGCTACTATTGAAAAGGGCGCTGAGTATTTGGGCATGGTGGCTTCTATTCCACCAGATGATCAATTCACTCATTGGAAGAGCGAGTATGAATCAGATATCTTGGTTTCTCTGGCTTCACTTGCTGGCGAACGAATGTTCTTTGATGGAGATAATTCTTCTGGGGTTTCTGGGGATCTTGAATCGGCAACGACAATTGCAGGCCTGATGGAAGGTTATTGGGGGATGGGATCGACGGTCTCTTCCTACGCTTCCAGCAGAAGGATGGAGTTAGGGGCGCCGGGAGGCGCAAAGGGGCGCGATCCGAAAGAAGAGATGCGCAGAGCTCTCTCGGATCGAATAGAAGATAATTTAGGCGCTCTCTTGGCGCGCGCGGAATCTCTACTCATGGAGAATCGAAAACATATCCTCGCAGTAGCTCATGCCCTTGAAACTTATAAAACCTTATCTGGCAACGATGTGCATGCTGTAATTGAAGGTAGAACTGGCGATGTGATCAACGGGGCGGTTTATTTCGAGCCCACGAATTTGGCCAAACTTGAGGAGTATCACCAATCTGCCCTACAGGCCCATAAGGAGCACCGTAAACCTGATCTTCCGTTACCAATATTTGGATAAAGTATCCATATGAGCGCCGGTGGCATCGCAGCAATAATCGCAGCTTCAGCGTTACTTTGCATTGCACTTGCAATTTCATATGCGGTAATTCGGCTGGGCCGCGCCATCGACGAGGTTGGCGCCGCGGTAAAAGAAATAAAGGATGAAACGACGCCACTTCTCTCTGAGGTCACAACTACCGTTGAACTTGTTAATGGTCCGTTACAGAGTATTAATAGAGTGACTCGCACTATTGACGAACTGAGCACAAAAGTTGCTGCGTCTGCAACTACATTTTTAGATAAGAATCAGGTGGCTATGAAAGCCGCGGGAGCAGTTCTAACTGCAGCGCAACTCCGAAAGAAGGGTAAGAAGAAAAAGCGTCGCAGCAAAAATCAAGAAACACGCTTTGTCGATGATGAGGAGTTTTAAGCTCCGTGAAATCAATTGAGATTCGAAATCGATGGCTTAATTTCTTTAAAGATGGAAATTCTGCAAAGCTAAACCACGTCGTCGTCCCTTCTGCATCCTTAATTCTCAACGATCCAAATCTCTTACTCGTTAATGCAGGAATGGTTCCGTTCAAGCCCTATTTTCTTGGAGAAGTTCCGCCGCCTTATGCAAGAGCAACTTCAATTCAAAAATGCGTAAGAACTTTAGATATTGACGAGGTGGGAAAAACAACGAGACATGCATCATTCTTTCAAATGTGCGGAAATTTCTCCTTCGGAGATTATTTCAAAGAAGGTGCAATTGAACTTGCTTGGGAGCTATTGACCAAACCCCAAAAAGACGGGGGTTTTGGTTTTGATGAGAATCGGCTATGGGTAACAGTTTTCCATGACGATGATGAAGCGGCGAATATCTGGGAGAAGAAAATAGGGGTTCCGAAAGAGAAAATCCAAAGAAGGGGAATGTCTGACAACTTCTGGTCAATGGGAGTCCCAGGACCATGCGGGCCCTGTTCTGAAATCTATTTCGATCGAGGAGCGGCCTATGGACGTGAAGGTGGACCCATTGCTGATGAGGATCGTTATCTTGAAATCTGGAATCTCGTATTCATGCAAAATTTGCGCGGACCAGGCGCTGGAAAAGATGATTTTCCAATCCTAGGTGAGTTACCCGCAAAAAATATCGATACCGGAATGGGACTCGAGAGAACCGCAGCGCTACTTCAGGGTGTAGACAATATTTATGAAATAGATACGACGGCGATAATCCTAAATAAAGCCTCTGAAATATCTGGCGTGAAATACGGTAGCGATCCCGACAAGGATATTTCATTGCGGGTAGTAGCCGATCATGCAAGAACTGCAACCATGTTGATTGGCGACGGAGTTACTCCTGGAAACGAAGGACGAGGCTACGTCTTACGCCGCATGATGAGAAGAAGTATTCGAAATATGCGCTTATTAGGCGCCCCAGATTCAAATATCGCTGAGTTGATACAAGCCTCAATAGAAGCGATGTCACCACACTATCCAGAATTAAGGGAAGAAAGAGATCGAATCACAAAGATATCTCAAAATGAGGAAGAGATCTTTCTTGCTACTTTAAAGAGCGGAACAATGATTTTTGATACCGCGGCGGAGCGGGCAAAATCCAAGAAGGAACGAATCTTCTCGGGAGAAGATGCCTTCAAATTACATGATACTTACGGGTTTCCAATTGACTTAACATTAGAGATGGCGGCTGAAAAAGGTTTAGATATTGATAGAGCTGCATTTGAAAAACTCATGAAGGAGCAGAAAGAGCGAGCCAAAAATGACGCCAAGACGAAGAAAACGGGTCATGCAGATTTGGGCGAGTATCGGAGCATCGCGGATAATGCAAAGCGTTTAGAGTTTGTAGGTTATGAACAACAGAGCGCTGAAAGCTCTGTGGTAGGACTCCTGCGTTCTGGCAAAACGGCGAAATCTGCTAAGTCAGGCGAAGAAGTTGAGATTATTCTTGAGCGGACGCCTTTTTATGCTGAAGGCGGCGGCCAGTTATCTGATCACGGTCTGATAACTAGCTCTAATGGCGCAGTTATAGAGATTGAGGATGTTCAAACTCCTATAGCTGGCCTATTTGTGCATCGCGGAATGGTTCGTGAAGGTGAAGTGGTGCATGGTGAGTCAGTTCTTGCTGCAATAGATGTTGAAAGAAGAAATGGAATATCAAGAGCCCATACCGCTACCCATATGGTGCATAAAGCATTCCGCGAAATACTGGGCGAGACTGCGACCCAGGCTGGTTCTGAAAATGCTCCGGGCCGGTTTAGATTCGACTTTCCCGCAACTGGCGCAGTTCCAAAGGCGGTTCTTGAAGATGTTGAGGCGAAAGTTAACTATCTCTTGGAAGAAGATTTAGAAGTGACGGCTGTTGAAATGACACAGACCCAGGCGCGCGAGATAGGCGCTATGGCTCTTTTCGGCGAGAAATATGGTGAACGAGTTCGAGTTGTAAGTGTTGGTGAATGGGCAAAAGAACTTTGCGGTGGCACCCACGTAAAACGTTCCGGTCAGCTCGGCTTAATTAAGTTAATCTCAGAATCGTCAATTGGGGCGGGCGTGCGTCGAGTAGAAGCCTTAGTTGGAGTGGACGCATTTGATTTCCTCTCTCGAGAACATGTAATCATGAATTCGATTTTGGAAATAATTAAAGGCGCTCGTAGTGAGGAATTGCCTGAACGCATCAATTCACTTTTGAATCGAATAAAAGAGTTGGAGAAAGAGATCCGTATCCAGCGTACCAATCAAAGTAGTGCTGAACTAGACAACGTGCAAGTATCAAGAGTCAAGGACCTTAACTTCTTAGCACATCACTTCAGAGTAGAACTGGGCAGTGAAGAACTCCGATCTTTGGCTCTTAAAGAGAAAACTAAAAAGCAAAATTCGGTTGTTGCGCTTTCGGCTCTAGAGGGTGAGCGAGTAATCCTGGTTGTCGCAATCGATGACAAGGCACGAAATCTGGGAATTAAAGCAGGCGAGCTAGCCAAGATTGCTTCCACAATTCTTGGTGGTGGCGGTGGCGGAAAAGATGATTTTGCTCAAGGTGGTGGTCCCAAAATTTCGAAGATAAGTGAGGCGATGACCGCTATTTCAGATCGCCTAAACAAATGACCGGCCCGGTAACAAACGGACGGCGATTAGCGCTAGATCCTGGCGCGGAACGAATTGGAATAGCAATCTCGGATGAATCTTGCCTATTAGCTGCTCCAATTGGAACCTACGATTCGGCTCAACTTGAAGAGAAGTTAAGCGAAATTCTTGAGAAATATTCAATAGGCGCCATCTACATCGGGCTTCCGATTCATCTCTCAGGAGTTGAGGGCGCATCCGCAATTGCCGCTAGAGATTTAGCTAAAAGAATTGCGAAAACGTTTCAGATTCCAACCTCGCTTGTCGATGAAAGATTAACTACTAAGAGCGCGAGCGATAATTCTGAAGCAATTAAACGCTACGGTGTGGATGCTATTGCGGCCTGTGAAATTTTAGACTTCGCCTTATCTGGCGAGAAAAACTTGGGAAAGATTTTCGGAAGTGTTATCGAAGTTTGAAATAAGGAGACTTACTCTCGCTGCCATCTTTGTGATGCTATTAACTTTATCGCTTCGCGAAATTGCTCCTTCTCCGAAAGCGGCAGCCGATTTCAGCGGAAGTGAAAGAGGTCCAGAAATCATTTTAGAGATACCTGCAGGTGCTACTGGCTCAGAAGTGGCCAGCCTGCTATATGAGAAAGGAGTAATTGCCTCATCACTAGCATTTTTCCGAGTAGCTGTTTCAGATGAAAGAAGCGCCAGGATTGCTCCTGGTGAACATAGAGTTGATACTAAAATTTCCGCCCGCGAAGCCCTTGAACAGCTCCTTGAGCCAGATCGAATTTTGAACCTAATTCGGATTCGTGATGGCTCTCGTTTAACCGAAGTGCTATCCGCATTAAAAGATGTCGGCTTTACGAATGAGCAAATTAAATCAGCGCTTACCGAGATAAGAGTTCAAGCGCCCTTTAACGAAAAGAAGCTAGAGGGTCTGTTGTACCCTGCCTTCTATTCCAAATCAAAAACTGATACTGCCAAGTCATTGTTGCAAAGCATGGTCAATCGCTTCGAGGCAAGCACTCAGGATCTAGTATGGGAATATCGAGATTTCAAACCATACGAGTTATTGACAATTGCTTCTTTAGTTGAGTCCGAAGGTATCCCAATTGATTTTCCGAAAGTGGCCCAAGTAATTTATAACCGACTTCGCTTAGGTATGCCGCTTCAATTTGATTCAACAGTACACTACATATTTGATCGGCGCGGCGAGATTCAGTTATCACTTAAAGATACTCAAGTAAAGAATCCATATAACACTTTCCAGAATCGAGGATTACCTCCGGGTCCAATAGGAAGCCCTACAAGAGCAGCAATTGAGGCTACCCTTAACCCGGAATCGGGACCGTGGTTGTACTTTGTAACTGTTTTGCCAAAACAAACTAAATTCACGGAGGATTATGAAGAATTTCTACGTTTTAAAGCAGAATACAAAAGAAATTTCGCTGCTGGGAAATTCGAATGATATCTGAAGAGAAAAAGCTGGCTGTTTTAGGTTCTCCGATTGGACATAGTCTCTCGCCGAAGTTGCACAATCTTGCCTATTCACGTTTAGGTGTTAATGCGAAATACGAGAGTTTCGACGTGGAGTCGGGAAATCTTGAAGGATTTTTGAATTCGCATCATCCCGAAACATGGCGAGGGTTCTCACTCACCATGCCGCTTAAAGAAGAGGCATTTCAACTTATTTCTAATTTGGATAATGAGTCAAGGTCTGCTTCCGCTGTAAATACGCTACTTTCAGATGGGCAAAATTGGCAAGGTTTAAATACTGATGTCTTTGGCTTTCGCTACCTTTTCGAAACTTTCAACGTATTTCAAGATGGAAGAGAGTCAGTATCCATTTTGGGCGCAGGAGGCACGGCGAGAGCGGCTTTGGTTGCACTTGATAATTTCAGTGGCGAGATAAAGGTATATAGAAGAAATCAAAGCAGAGATAGTTCGATAAGAAGGGCCAACCCGCGGGCTATTATTATTGATTGGGATCAAGTATCTAACGCCTTTAATTCGAATATTCTTATAAATGCGTTACCGGCTGATGGAGTTGCGACTCTTAGTAGTTACACTCGCCCGGTAAATTTATTGATAGATGCGTTGTACTACCCATGGCCCACGCTTTTATCCAAAACTCAGGACTCTAACTACCTCAGCGGTAAGGATTTACTAGTTGCTCAAGCGCTACGCCAAATTGAACTTTTTAGCGGACGGGTGATTGCAAGAGGTGAGATATTCTCTCTTCTTAGGGCCGCCATCTAATATCCACAAGCTCTAATTCCGCCTTTCGCATACCAGTAAGTTCATATGAATGTTCAGCATCATCGTTCTCTTATTGCTGTCAGTGACGGATATCAAATTTCGCAGGATTCCGAAGATCTCTACGATCACCTTGCTGATATTTCTCTCGCTTTCTAACCCAAGTCGCATACCGATCGCGATCCTGGTTTTTCTCTTTTTCTCTACTATTCGGCGCTTCACAAAATACTCTGTGGGGTATGGAGATGTAAGGCTTTCTCCAGTCGCAGCTCTGACTACTGAATCTGCTTTGAAATGCACCGAGCTTTTAATTCTTGCTTGGTTTTTCGCTGGAATATGGCTATTACTGCGATGGCGGAAGCGGCAAAAATCGCTGCCTTTCGCTCCTTTTTTAACGCTATCGGTCATATTTCAAGCGAGTTAACTAACTAACCTGCGATAATCGGCCTATGCGTTGGTTGACAGCTGGTGAATCTCACGGTCCTGCATTGATTGGAATTATTGAGGGCATTCCGGCGCGCGTGGAAATAACTCCTGAACAGATTTCGACCCAACTAGCACGGCGTCGACTTGGCTTTGGCCGCGGCGCCAGACAACAATTTGAAGTTGATGAAATTCGCGTATTAGGTGGAGTAAGGCATGGCTTAACTCAAGGGGGACCGATAGCGATTGAAATTGCTAATACCGAGTGGCCAAAATGGGAGAAAGTAATGTCAGCATCGCCGATCTCTGAATCGGAGTTAGCTGAATTAGCGAGGAATGCGCCACTAACTAGACCAAGGCCTGGTCATGCAGATCTTGCCGGTATGCAGAAATATGGATTTACTGACGCCAGACCAATTCTTGAGCGAGCATCTGCTCGAGAGACTGCAACTCGTGTTGCTTTGGGTTCTGTAGCGCGAGCATTTCTTAAGCAATCTGTTGGAATTGAAATAATCAGCCACGTAGTTTCTATTGGCCCGATTAACGTCTCTGACGACGCCGTTTTACCAAAACCTAATGATTTAATCGCAATCGATGAGAGCCCGGTCAGATGCTTCGACAAGACCGCAGAAAAGCAGATGATCGAGGAGATTGAATCCGCTAAGAAGGCGGGAGATACGCTTGGTGGCGTTGTTGAAGTAATTGCATTTGGCGTAATTCCAGGTTTGGGTTCTCACGTTCATTGGGATCGTCGCCTAGATAGCAAACTTGCGGCTGCGCTAATGGGAATACAAGCGATAAAAGGTGTCGAGGTTGGCGATGGATTCCGTACAGCTGCCAGAAGAGGCTCAGAAGCTCATGATGAAATTGAAAAAAATGAAATCGGGGAGATCCGAAGAAGAACGGATCGTGCAGGGGGAACAGAAGGTGGAATTTCTAACGGAGAATTGATCAGAGTTCGAGCTGCGATGAAGCCCATTTCTACCGTGCCAAGGGCCCTTGATACGGTAGATATTGCAACTGGTGAACCGGCGAAAGCAATTAATCAGAGATCTGATGTTTGCGCCGTTCCTGCCGCGGGAGTAATCGCTGAATCTATGGTTGCTCTAGTTCTCGCTGAAGCAGTACTTGAAAAATTTGGCGGCGATAGTATTGAAGAAACTAAACAAAATGTGGCGTCATATTTGAATAATTTGCGGAAGTGAAGATGAAGGTGATTTTAATCGGGCCTCCAGGTAGCGGAAAAACGAGTATCGGAAAACTCTTGGCGAAGAAGAAGAACCTTATCCATGTGGATACGGATCAAGAGATTGAAACTAAGACCGGTCGCAAGATTTCTGATATTTTTCTTGAGGATGGAGAGTCAGGTTTCCGAAAAATTGAGCGTGAAGTCGTCTTGCAGAGCTTAGAGCTAGATTCTGCCGTGATTTCATTAGGTGGCGGTTCGATCTTAGATGGTGAAGTGTCGAAAAAATTAGAGAACGAGAAAAACGTTGTTTATCTCGAAGTTTCAATTTCGAATGCAGCTCCAAGAGTTGGATTTAATACAGATCGACCGCTTCTAGTAGCGAATCCAAGACAACAATGGCTGCGACTCTTTGAGCAACGTAGGGATATTTATGAGTCTTTAGGAAGATTTAGAGTGTCGACTGATAATAAGAAACCTAAGTTGGTCGTTGAAGAGATTTTAGAATTTATCTCATGAAATCCATCAAAGTAAGAGCAGAGCGCACTTATCAAGTTGATATCTGTGATAGTTGGCAATCTGAAGTTTTAAGTTTGATGCAATCGCGCGAATCCTTCGTTGTTACTCCACAGAGATTAGCCAGTGAGCTTTCGGAAAGAATTCCGCAAGAAAAAATTCTCTCTGTTCCAGATGGAGAGAAACAGAAGAGTTTTGAGACGCTCCAGGATTTAGCGGAAAAACTGGCAGCCCTTGGTGCAAGTAGAGAAACGCTACTTATCGCAGTCGGTGGCGGAGCCACTACGGATCTAACCGGATTCCTTGCAGCTGGTTATCTTCGCGGAATTGATTGGGTGGCGCTTCCTACAACCGTAGCGGGCATGGTTGATGCTGCAATCGGTGGTAAAACCGGGATAAATCTAGCTTCTGGTAAAAATCTCTTTGGCGCATTCAATTCTCCGATTCGAGTGATTGTGGATACATCTTGGCTCGAAACTCTAAGTATGAGAGATATAGCCGCCGGACTTGCTGAGTCAGTTAAATGTGGATTTATCCGTGACGAAAAGATTCTTCAATTGATTGAATCAAACACACGGGACAATATCCGTGAAATTATCGAACGATCAATCCAAGTTAAAGCCGACGTCGTTTCCGTGGATTTTAGGGAGAGTGGCGAACGAGAGATATTGAATTACGGCCACACTCTGGGACATGCCATAGAGCGACATTCTGATTATTCATTGAGGCATGGCGAGGCCATCTCAATCGGATTAGTATTTGCAGCTAAGTTGTCACATCGGTTTGGACTTAACAAGCAGGTCGTTGATCGACATATAGAAATCTTGCAAAGCTTAAATTTGCCAATCCAATATGAGCAAGCCGCCTGGCCAAAACTTTATGAGTTAATGGGTAAGGACAAAAAACGTAGGGCTGGAGAAATTCGATTTGTCACTATTAACGGCATCGGAATTACTGATCGAAAGAGCGCTCCAGAGGGTATCCTTAGTGAGGTATATCGAGAGATGAGCCAATAGGGGAGGGACAATGAAAGCTCTTGTAATCAATGGTCCTAACCTCTCTCGGCTTGATTTACGTGAGAAGAATATCTACGGTAATTTCACTTACGATGAGCTTTCTAAAGAAATCTCAAAAACCGCAAGAGAGCTTTCGCTAGATGTAGAAGTCAGACAGAGCGACGATGAAGCAACAATTATCGGTTGGCTTCATGAGGCTAGCGATAAGAATTTAGCGGTAATAATCAATCCGGCGGCTTTCACCCACTATTCCTATGCAATACGAGACGCGCTTGCGATGGTTGCCACACCTAAAATTGAAGTACATTTATCAAATCCTTTAGCCAGGGAAGAATTTCGCCATACTTCTGTAGCTTCGGGAGTTGTGAACGGAACTATCGCTGGTTTTGGAATCGACTCGTACCGACTCGCCCTGCGTGCGCTTATTGGTATCTCTTCAAAATAGCCTCTCAATTTAAGTTTTTTGACTACGGAAGGTAATCTGCGAACATGGCAACGACAAACGATATTAAGAATGGCATGACGCTTGATTTAGATGGACAGCTTTGGAATGTTGTCGAATTCCAACATGTAAAACCGGGTAAAGGTCCCGCCTTTGTGAGAACCAAATTGAAGAACGTTCTCTCGGAAAAAGTCGTTGAAAAAACTTTCAACGCTGGCGTAAAGGTTGAGGTTGCAATTTTAGAAAAGCGAGAGATGCAGTTTTTGTATAAAGATAGCGCCGGTTATATTTTTATGGACAACACTACGTTTGATCAAGTCACAATTCCTGAGGAAACTGTAGGCGAGAGTGCAAATTATCTGCTCGAAAATATGGAAGTTATCGTAGCGATCCATGAAGGCAATCCACTCTATGTTGAAATGCCGCCTTCAGTTCCGTTACGAATCACTTACACAGAGCCAGGTCTACAAGGCGATAGATCCTCAGCTGGCAGCAAGCCTGCAACTTTAGAGACCGGAATTAATATTCAGGTTCCGCTATTCATTAAACAAGATGAAGTTGTTTTAGTTGACACAAGAACTGGTGATTATCTTGGTCGCGCAAACTAAGTGAGCACTAGATCTAAAGCTCGAAAGGCTGCGCTCGATATTCTCTACGAGAGCGATATCCGAAATATCTCACCCTTAAAAGTACTAACGGAGCGAGAGCAAGGTATTGAATTCTTAATCCGCGAATTCACAAAGAGTCTCGTGACTGGAGTTGCTAGCAACCGGGATCGAATAGACGAGATTATCCTTATGCGTGCCAAGGGTTGGGCGATAGATCGAATGCCGGTTGTTGATCGAAATATCTTGAGACTTGCAACTCATGAACTACTTTTTGATAAAAATACTCCACACTCTGTGGTCATTGATGAGGCCGTAGAACTGGCGAAATCTCTCTCTACTGAAGATTCTTCAGAATATATAAACGGTGTGCTTGGAGCAATTTACGAAGTAAAAGATGATGTCGTTCATTGACGTTTTGTGGATAGCAACAACCCTCTTATTTCAAGCGCTACAAGGAAGGAATCGTCCACGTACCCTGTGACTGCTCTTAAATTTTGAAAATCACTCTCTCTGAGGGTAATCAGCTCAGAATTCCAGTCTCCTCGCGATAGCTTTACATTCTGGATTAGATTCTTTATAGCGCGAGTCAAATAATCTGACTGGTCGATATTCCTCAAATTTCTTAAGTTAATAATAATTCGAGAATCTCCCTTTTCAGGCAGAGGCGCCAAGACTGAAATCTGAGCACCATAAAAATCGAGTAATTCAATCGCGCGCTCGAGTGTCAAGAACCGGGTTCCACGTTCGTAGCAGCCAACTGCTCCAGCTTTCCAGCGCCCATTGCTCATCGACTCCACCTGCTTCAAGGTCAATCCGGCGCGCTCACGTACCTGGCGTAATCGAATTAGTGCGTCTCTATATTCATAACCCAATTCAGACATTAGGGGCACAAGCTATGCGAAATATTTTGATCTCGGCGAAATCCACAATCAACCCTCTTGGATGGTATCTTTTGCCAACCTTTAATGAACCGTCCCGTGAGGCGGCAAAGGAGAACTAGATGTCTACCATCATGTCCGATAGCGACATATCTCGGGCGCTTCGTCGCATAGCTCACGAAATATTAGAGCGAAATAACGGTTCTGATTCAGTAGTTCTGCTTGGAATTCCTACCCGTGGCGCTACGTTGGCTAAACGATTAGCCAGTCTAATAAGCGATATCGAGGGAGAAGAATGCTCCCTTGGAACTCTTGATACCACGCTGTATCGAGATGACCTTCGACTACAAAGCCCCAGGGGGTTACTTCCTACCGAAATCCCAAATGAAGGAATCACGGAGAAGAATGTTGTCCTGGTGGATGATGTTTTATTCTCAGGCAGAACTATCCGTGCCGGTTTAGATGCATTATCTGAATTCGGTCGACCCAAAACCGTACAACTCGCCGTCTTAGTAGATAGAGGGCACCGGGAGCTACCTATTAGAGCTGATTTTGTAGGAAAGAACTTACCGACGAGTCGAAGCGAGCGAGTAAAAGTGAGACTTCTGGAGGTAGATGGTGTTGATGAAGTGGTTATTGAAGGTAACAAATGAGCCAACATCTATTATCAATTTCAGACCTTGACCAAGAGTCAGCGTTACATATCTTAGATACGGCAACGGTTCTTGCTAAGGCAACTGAAACGACTGTAAAGAAACTCCCAACTTTACGAGGGAGAACGATTGTCAACTTATTTTTTGAGGATTCAACTAGAACCAGAATTTCGTTTGAGGCTGCTGCTAAAAGATTGTCAGCTGATGTAATAAATTTCTCTGCGAAAGGATCTTCGCTCAGCAAGGGCGAGAGCCTTAAAGATACGGCGATAACACTGCAGGCAATGGGCGCCGATGGAGTTGTTATTAGGCATCCCGCCTCGGGCGCACCTAAAAGATTAGCTGATCAAAAGTGGATGAGTGGAAGCGTGATAAATGCTGGAGACGGAACTCACGAACATCCAACACAAGCGCTGCTGGACGCTTTCACTATAAGAGAGCGATTAGGAATGACAGGTGATTTGAGGGGTGTTCGAGTAGCCATCGTAGGTGACATTCTTCATTCAAGAGTAGCTAGAAGCAATGTTCTTCTCTTAAAGTTGCTTGGCGCAGATGTCAATTTGATAGCTCCGGCTACATTGCTACCGGTAAAGATTGAAGACTGGGATGTCAATATTTCGCTAGATTTCGATCGAGAAATATCAACCTTTGATGTCGTAATGATGCTTCGTGTTCAACGCGAAAGAATGGTGGAATCTTTCTTTCCAAATGAACGGGAATACAGCAGAATCTATGGATTGAATTCCGAGAGATTATCAAAGCTAAAAAAAGGCGCACTAGTAATGCATCCTGGGCCAATGAATAGAGGATTGGAAATTTCTGCGGATGCGGCCGATAGTGTGAATTCGGTAATTCCAGATCAAGTTAAAAATGGCGTATTAGTGCGGATGGCAGTTTTGTACTTGTTATTAAGTGGTGAGCAAATTTGAGTAATTCGTTGAGATTGACAAAGTTAAGAAACCTCAAGGGTGAAGAGGTGACGATCGCGATAGAAAACGGCGTTTTTTCTTCTGGGGAGAACTCGGAAGCCAAAGTTGAAGACTGCTCAGGATTAACGATTATTCCGGGACTAGTTGACTTACATACTCATCTTCGCGAACCAGGGTATGAGGATTCGGAAACAATTCTCACAGGCTCCAATGCAGCGGCAGCAGGTGGATTTACTGCAGTTTCGGCAATGCCAAATACGAATCCAATAGCAGATACCGCTGGAGTCGTAGAGCAAATTTACCGCTTAGGTAAGGCACACGAAATCTGTGATGTATATCCAATTGGCGCGATCACTGTTGGGTCGCGAGGAGAGCAACTCGCAGAGTTGCGCGCTATGAACTCCTCAGCAGCTCAAACAAGAATATTTAGCGATGATGGCAATTGCTTATCAAGTGCGATCTTGATGAGACGAGCCCTTGAATACGTTAAAGGTTTTGATGGAATCATCGCGCAACATGCTCAAGATCCTGAATTGACTGTGGATTCCCAGGTAAATGAAGGCGCAATCTCTTCACGTCTAGGTTTAAAGGGCTGGCCAGCAGTCGCTGAGGAAGCAATCATCGCAAGAGATGTTCTACTTGCCGAACACGTTAAAAGTCGTCTACATATCTGTCATGTAAGTACTGCGGGAAGTGTTGAAATAATTAGATGGGCGAAGGCGCGGGGAATTCAAGTAACCGCCGAAGTTACGCCGCATCATTTACTGCTAACTGAAGAGTTGGTTGAAAATTACAATCCAGTTTTCAAAGTGAATCCGCCACTTCGAACGCAACGTGACGTGGAAGCTCTCCGCGCCGGACTCGCGGACGGAACAATTGATGTGATTGCAACTGATCATGCGCCGCATCCCGTTGAGCGTAAGGAGTGTGAGTGGGCTAACGCAGCCTTTGGAATGCTCGGATTAGAGAGCGCACTCTCGGTATCCTTCAAGGCCATGGTCGCTTCAAAATTAATCTCATTTGCCGAGCTAATCAATAAGATGAGTTCACGCCCCGCTGAAATTGCTGGTTATCGTGACCATGGTTCTATTGAGATTGGTAAACCGGCGAATTTTGCGCTTGTCAATTTAGAGAAGAGCTGGGTAGCCAAGCCTCGAATGAGTAAGAGCAACAACGATCCATATCACGGCATGAACCTGCCCCTGGTCGTCCAATCCACTTTTCTGCGAGGCAGAAAGGTTTATAGCAATAATGAGTAAGGCATATCTGGTTCTTGATGATGGCTTGATTTTTGAAGGTCAATCTTGGGGAGCAACCGGCGAGAGTTTCGGTGAGATTGTCTTTACAACCGGCATGACCGGCTATCAAGAAACTCTTACCGACCCTTCATATCTAAACCAGATAGTTGTAATGACCGCTCCACATGTCGGCAATACCGGTATGAATGATGAAGATATGGAGTCGAAGAGGATTTGGGTGAGTGGATTTGTAGTTCGAGACCCATCACCGATTGCCTCAAACTGGAGATCGAAAAGAACTCTTGAAGATGATTTGAAGAGTAACGGAATCGTCGGAATATCTGGTGTTGACACGCGTGCAATCACACTTCACATCCGGGAACGAGGAGCCTTGCGCACCGGAATCTTCTCGGGGGTTGATTTATCCAGGGAAGATATGGTTACCAAAGTAAGAAAGACCGCACCAATGACGGGCGCATATCTAGTCGATGAGGTATCCACAAAAGATGAAATTGTTATATCGAGTGGTAAGTCTCTAGATTTTAGAGTGGCTGCCTTTGATCTGGGAATAAAAGCCGCAACTCCGGCAAATTTTTCACGTAGGGGAATCGAAACCCACGTCCTTCCGTTTGACACAAAGTTTGAAGAGATCGAAAGTCAAGGCTTTGATGGAATATTTCTTTCGAATGGACCGGGCGATCCTTCAACCATGAATGAGACTGTAGAAACCATTCGCAAAGCGCTTTCCGCGGGAATGCCTATTTTTGGAATTTGTTTTGGTCACCAAATTTTAGGTCGTGCGCTTGGATTTGATACCTACAAACTTCGCTTTGGCCATCGTGGAATTAATCAACCCGTCTACAATCGTATTAAGGATCGAGTTGAAATTACCGCGCATAATCATGGATTTGCTGTTGATGCCCCAATTGATGGTGACTTTGCAACAGTTTTTGGTGGCGGAATGGTTTCTCACACAAATCTTAATGATGGCGTTGTAGAAGGCATCTTCATGAAAGATGTTCCTGCATTTTCTGTTCAGTATCACCCGGAGGCCGCAGGCGGCCCACATGATGCCAATTATCTATTCGATGACTTCCTAGAAATTTTACGTAAAAATGCCTAGAGATTTAACAATAAAGAGCGTGATGGTGATTGGAAGCGGTCCAATTGTTATCGGTCAGGCCTGCGAATTTGATTATTCAGGCACGCAAGCCTGCCGAGTTCTGCGCTCCGAAGGTATTCGAGTCGTTCTGGTTAATAGCAACCCAGCCACAATCATGACCGACCCAGAATTCGCTGATGCAACTTACATCGAACCTATCACCCCAGAATATTTGGAAGACATAATTTCGAAAGAAAGACCAGATGCACTTCTTGCAACTCTAGGTGGCCAGACAGCATTGAATGCAGCAATGAAATTGGATGAATTGGGAATCCTTGAGAAATATCAGGTTCGACTAATTGGCGCCGATATCCCAGCTATTAAGCGCGGTGAAAATCGCGAAGAATTTAGATCAATTGTCGAGAAAGTAGGTGGTGAATCTGCCAAATCTCGAATTTGTCATACTTTGGAGGAGTGCTTTGCTGCAGCAAAAGAATTGAACTATCCAGTCGTCGTAAGACCATCGTTCACTATGGGCGGATTAGGTAGCGGAATAGCCAAGGACGAAGATGAATTGAGGCTCATTGCGGGCGCAGGTTTGCAATATAGCCCTGTGAGTGAAGTTCTTCTAGAAGAGTCGATAATTGGTTGGAAAGAGTTCGAGCTTGAAGTAATGCGAGACCATAAAGATAACGTTGTAATAGTTTGTAGTATTGAGAATTTAGATCCGATGGGCGTTCACACGGGCGACTCAATTACCGTTGCTCCGGCACTTACCCTCACAGATGTTGAATTTCAAAAATTGCGAGATCTTTCAATATCGATAATCCGTGAAGTTGGAGTCGCCACAGGAGGGTGCAATATTCAGTTTGCTGTAAATCCTCGTACCGGAAGGATTATTGTCATAGAGATGAACCCGAGAGTCTCTAGGAGCAGTGCTCTTGCGTCAAAAGCGACTGGTTTTCCTATCGCAAAAATTGCTTCCAAACTTGCCATCGGATATTCCTTGGATGAAATTCCAAATGACATCACTAAGAAGACGCCAGCATCTTTTGAGCCAACCTTGGATTACATCGTAGTAAAGATACCAAGATTCGCATTCGAGAAATTCCCTGAAGCAGATCCTCGCCTCACAACCACAATGAAAAGTGTTGGCGAATCAATGGCAATTGGAAGATCATTCCTGGAGGCGCTCCAGAAAGCCATGCGTTCGATTGACAAACGGGGCTGCGAATTTGATTGGCGTCCCACATTGAGTAAAGAGCAATTGCTTGAAGCAATCAAAACGCCGACTGAAAACCGTTTGAAATACTGCCAACAGGCATTGTTCTTGGGCGCATCAGAAAACGAAATATTCAAAATAACCGGAATAGATCCGTGGTTCTTAGCGCAACTTTCCCAGCTCAACGAGATCGCAAAAAACCTTCAACAATTACCGGAATTAACAGTTGATGAGTTAAGAAACGCTAAGCGAGCCGGATTCTCGGATAAGCAAGTCTCTGATCTAAGGAATTTAAGCCAGGAAGAGATCCGTTCATTTCGCGTAAAAAATGGAGTTCGGCCGGTTTACAAAACGGTTGATACCTGCGCCGGTGAATTTGAGGCGCTTACGCCCTATCACTACTCCGCATATGACCAAGTTTCAGAAGTAAAGCCAAGAAGTAAACCAGCGGTGATAATCCTGGGAAGTGGACCAAATCGCATCGGTCAGGGAATTGAGTTTGATTATTCATGCGTGCACGCCGCTTTTGCATTAAAGGATGCGGGTTATGAAACCATAATGATTAATTGCAATCCAGAAACAGTTTCAACGGATTACGACACCTCAGACCGTCTCTATTTTGAACCTCTCACATTGGAGGATGTTCTTGAAGTTGTAGATGCTGA
This sequence comes from Candidatus Nanopelagicaceae bacterium, assembly GCA_049451055.1. Classification (GTDB taxonomy): domain Bacteria; phylum Actinomycetota; class Actinomycetes; order Nanopelagicales; family Nanopelagicaceae; genus MAG-120802. The sequence continues at coordinate 19,240 of JBMTVF010000012.1, forward strand.
GAGCGCAGCTGGACCGGTTTTGGGTGTGATTACACAACTTGGTGGACAAACACCTCTAAGTCTTGCCGCAGGTCTTGCCGCTCAAGGAGTAAAAATTCTAGGTACGCCGCATGAAGCTATTCACCGGGCCGAGGATAGAAGAGCATTTGGTGAGATTCTCACAAATGAAAATTTACTAGCTCCAGAATTTGGAACTGGAAAGACTTTTACGGAAGCTGAAATTATCGCGGAGAGAGTGGGCTATCCAGTTCTTGTCCGACCCTCTTTTGTATTGGGTGGCAGGGGTATGGAGATCGTTTACGACAGAACACAATTATCAGAGTTCATCACTAAAGCAACCGAAATAAATCCAGAGCATCCGGTTTTGATTGATCGATTTCTAGATAGCGCGATTGAGGTTGATGTTGACGCCCTTTTTGATGGAAACGAGTTATACCTCGCCGGAATAATGGAACATATAGAGGAAGCGGGTATCCATTCGGGTGATTCAGCTTGCGTAATTCCGCCTCAATCAATTTCTGATGGAATGGTGCGTGACATATTCAAAGCTACCGAGCGCTTAGCTCGCTCAATTGGGGTTATTGGACTGATCAATATTCAGTATGCAATTTCAGATAATCGCCTTTATGTTCTCGAGGCGAATCCAAGGGCATCAAGAACCGTGCCTTTTGTCAGTAAAGCCACCGGCGTTTCGGTAGCGAAAGCTGCCGCTTTGATCGCCGTGGGGGAGTCGATTTCCATGTTACGTTCCGAAGGAAAATTGCCCCAATCAACATCTGGCGAAAGTCGAGGAATTGCCGTTAAAGAAGCGGTACTTCCTTGGAATAGATTTAGACGAGCTGACGGAAAGAATGTTGATTCGGTTTTAGGACCTGAAATGAAATCAACAGGCGAAGTGATGGGGATTGCAAATGATTTTGGCAGCGCCTTTGCAAAGAGTCAGATCGCCTCATTCGGCCCACTTCCAAGAAGTGGCAAAATATTTATCTCTTTGGCGGATAAAGATAAAGGCCAGTCGCTCGAATCAGTCCGAGCGCTCTACAACATAGGATTTGAGCTCTTTGCCACAGAAGGGACTGCAAGATTCCTAGCTGAAAATCAGATTCTTTCTCGTTGGGTGCGTAAACATTATGAGGCCGGTAGTGGAACTGAAATGGATGCGGTGGCTTTAATAGAAAGTGGCGATATATCCCTAGTTATTAACACACCTTTCGGTCGGGATACTCGCCAAGATGGTTGGCTAATACGAAGCGCAGCGGTATCGCGCGGAATTTCTTGTATAACAACAATCCCGGGATTAAGAGCGGCAGTCTCAGGGATAAAGTCGTTGCAAGGAAACCATATAAAAGTTAAATCGCTTCAGGATTGGACTAATTCGTGAATATCAATCCGAGAGCCCGACAGATTCAATCAGAAATCATTTCAAATAAAAAAATCGGGGCTTATAACCATATGGTGTTTGTAGTTGGAGATATCGCACAATATGCCCGCCCGGGAAACTTTGTTGCAATAGCTGTCGGTGGCGCGAATTCTTCGATGATTCTTAGAAGGGCCTTTGCGATTTATCGCGTAAATGAGAAGAGTTCATCTGGCGGAACTCTTGAACTAGTTGTTGCCGCTCACGGTTCAGGGAGCCGTTGGCTGAGCGAGAGATCCATCGGAGAGAAAGTAGACCTAGTAGGACCTCTAGGTACCAGCTTTGGGATCCCAACAGAGCCCGTAAATACTTTATTAGTTGGCGGGGGATATGGCTCGGCGCCACTTTTTGGTCTCGCTGAAGTACTTAAATCTAGACTTTGCCGGGTAGATGTAGTTGTCGGCGCTTCAACAGCCGGAAAGATCTACGCGCCATTAGACGGGAAACGCTCTGTTACGACGATGACCGTAACTACGGAGGATGGTAGCGCTGGTTCGCGCGGAAAGGTCACCGATTTTCTACCAGAAATAATCGAAAAATTTCAGGTTGAAGTCGTTTATTCGTGTGGACCGATGGCTATGCTGAAAGCGGTCAATAACATCACCGAGAAACTTCAGATTGTTCATCAGTGCGCCGTTGAAGAATCAATGGCCTGCGGGATTGGTGTTTGTATGACATGTGTAATTCCACTCAGAAGCGCAGATGGACAGATTCGCATGAGTAGAAGTTGTATCGAAGGTCCAGTTGTTGATGGATCAAGCGTTATTTGGAGCGAACCGAGAACAATCCCCGAAGGAACTCTAGGGGCTTCTTAATGATAGAACGTGCATTTGATTTCAGAACTAAATTTGGGAATCGATATTTTCCGAATCCGATCTTCACTGCGAGTGGTTGCGCCGGTTCTGGAAAAGAATTGTCGAACTTTTTTGATCTAACGGAATTAGGCGCTATCGTCACAAAATCAATTGCGGTCAAGGCGAGAAGTGGACGCGCTACCCCGAGAATGGCAGAAACACCATCAGGAATGCTTAACTCGATTGGTCTACAAGGTCCCGGTATAGATCAGTTCCTTGAAAATGATATTCCTTGGTTAGTCAGCAAAGGCGCAAGAATCATTGTTTCAATATCTGGTGAAACCGTTGAAGAATATGCCTCATTGGCAAGGCGGCTACGAGGAATTACTGGTTTAAGTGGTGTTGAGGTAAATATATCTTGTCCGAATGTAGAGAATCGTGGGTTGGTTTTTGCGTGCGATCCGCAGGCTTCGCGCGCTGTAGTTGAATCAGTAAGAAGAAATATGGGAGGCGATTTCCCAATGATTGTTAAATTGTCGCCAGATGTAACCGATATAGTCGCAATTGCGCGAGAGGTAGTTTCTGCAGGCGCTGACGCTCTTGCTCTTATAAATACAGTTCTTGGAATGGTCATTGATATTGAAGGTAAACGTCCTAAACTGGCGGGGATTACGGGCGGACTCTCAGGGCCGGCAATCCGCCCGATCGCGGTACGTGCGATTTATCAAGTTCATAGCGCATTGAGAAGCACTCCGATTTTAGGTATGGGTGGCGTTGCAAGTGGACGCGATGCGCTGGAACTCATTTACGCAGGAGCTAGCGGGGTATCTGTGGGCACTGCAACATTCGGTAATCCGACAGCCGCAATGCGCATAAAGGCCGAGTTGGAAGAACTCTTAAGAGAAAAAGGTTTTACTAGCCTGGAGGAAGCTGTTGGGGTAGCACATGGCTGATTCACCAATAATTTTAGCGCTGGACTCAACTGATCTTAATTTATGTAGAAAATTGATTATGGATACCAAGGATTATGTATCGATTTATAAATTGGGGTTGGAGTTTTTTAACCAGAATGGAGCTAACGGCGTTTCTAAGCTGCAAGAAAGCGTTGGAGGCTTTGAACTTTTTCTCGATCTGAAATTACACGATATTCCCAATACGATTTCAGGCGCATCCCGAGCTATAAGTTTCCTAAAACCTAAATTCCTTACCGTTCATGCAAGTGGTGGCAAAGAGATGATCAAGAGTGCAGTCGCCCAACTTCCGGAAACAGCGATAACTGCTGTAACGGTTCTAACTTCACTTGAAAATCAAGCACTCGCTGAAATGGGACTTCCGTCAGCTGCCGATCTCGTTGCCTCGCTTGCAGATCTCTCGGTAGCTGCTGGGGCGCAAGCTATCGTGACTTCGCCCATGGAAGTTGCTCAACTAAGATCGCGATTTTCTTCAGAAATCAAACTCATCACTCCGGGGGTGCGTCCTGCGCAAGTTAGCGATGATCAAGCGCGAACGGCAACTCCTCGAGAAGCTTTAGCAGCTGGCGCCGATTATCTGGTGATTGGCCGACCGATAACTGGAGCTAACGATCCGAAGCAGGCAGCTGCTGAGATTTTCGCTTCCCTTCGCTAATCGGTTAGATATGGCTATGGCACAACCTCCTTTGCTCTCCTCTGAGGATCGCGGACGAGCCCTGCAAATAGCTCGAGAGTCTAGAAAGCGTCGAGCCGATTTCAAATCTAAAGTTCGGTCTGGCCAAATAAGGTGGTATCAAGCCCTAGATAGCAATGATGAAGCGATTATGAAGATGAGAGTAAAGGAACTTCTGGAAAGCATTCCGAAATTGGGTGAAATCAGAGTGACTAACCTATTAGATTCAATCGGAATATCTCATGCAAGACGGATTCAAGGACTTGGTTCGCGCCAAAAGAATGAACTTCTAAGAGAGTTAGCGAATCGATGACCGGAAAACTTATCGTCCTCTCAGGTCCTGGCGGAGTTGGAAAAAGCACGATAGTGGCTGAGTTAAAGAAATTTCCTAATTTCTATTTCTCCGTTTCGGCTACAACGCGAGCTCCAAGAAATGGTGAGATTGATGGCGTTGCATACAATTTTGTCAGCGATAAGGAATTCGACAAAATGATTGAAGCCGGAAAATTTTTGGAATGGGCGAGTTTCGCGGGGGCAAGATATGGCACGCCGAGTGAGCCTGTAGATCTAGCCTTGCAATCAAATTTAAACGTCTTATTGGAGATAGAGATAGAAGGCGCGAGACAAGTGCGAAAGCTGCGACCTGATGCAAAATTGGTATTTCTTAAACCCCCGGATTTTCAAGCACTCGAGGCACGTATCAGGGGAAGAGCCACTGAGTCCGAGGACCGGATAATGGCTCGTTTAGAACTGGCCAGGGAAGAGATGGCGGCCTCTAGTGAGTTCGATGAAGTCATCATAAACCACCATGTCGATGAAGTTGTGAAGGCACTGGTAGCCTTAGCGGCTCGATAGTTGTTAAAGAGGAGTTCCTGTGGCTAACCTAGACGGAATTACTAATCCGCCGATAGATGATCTTTTGGATAAGAGTGGTTCTAAATACAGCTTAGTTTTATATGCCGCTAAGCGAGCTCGCCAAATAAATGCATACTATTCCCAATTAGGTGAAGGTTTACTTGAGTATGTGGGACCACTTGTTGAAACTAATGTTCACGAAAAACCGCTTTCGATAGCACTTCGCGAAATTAATGACAATCTTCTAACAATTGAGAATCTAGAGCCGCTGACGGAGAAATAATGATTAGCTTCCCTCGCGGGAGAGAGGTCATACTGGGTGTAGGAGCCGGAATTGCGGCTTATAAATCATGTGACTTACTCAGACGACTCATTGATCTTGGACATTCGACGACGGTAATTCCAACCCCGAGTAGTTTGAATTTCGTGGGTAGAACTACTTGGGAAGCGCTATCCGGAAAGTCCGCACCTAGCGAATTGTGGGATTCCGGCGGAGGCGTTGCGCATGTTGAGGCTGCGAAAATTGCCGATCTAATCGTAGTTGCGCCCGCAACTGCCGACTTAATAGCTCGAATTGCAGGCGGAAGAGCAGATGATCTTTTAACAACAACTATTCTCGCTTCAACCGCGCCAATCCTGATTGTTCCTGCGATGCATCCTGAGATGTACCTTAACCAAGCGACTCAAGCGAACATCGCGCTCTTAAGAGAACGCGGTTTCTCAGTTATGGAACCGGCTGTCGGAAAATTAACAAGCGGTGATGAAGGCATTGGTAGGTTTCCTGATACTTCCGCGATATTAGACGAGATTAATAAGCTGATTACTTCTAGCTATAAATTACCGAACAAGAGAATTTTGGTGACTGCAGGAGGAACAGTTGAAGCGATTGATCCGGTTCGATTCATCGGTAATAAATCTAGCGGGCGCCAGGGGTTGGAAATCGCTTACTGCGCTCGAAGTGAAGGCGCGCAGGTTACTTTAATCGCTGCAAACACCGAGGAATTCGATCTACCTGGAGTAAGAAGGATAGATGTTAAATCCGCGCAGGAGATGCAGACCGTAATGGATACGGAAATAAATGATAATGACGCTCTAATTATGTCGGCTGCGGTCGCTGATGCCAGACCTAAAGAGCGTTCCGAAGCGAAGATTTCCAAGGAAAATCTAATGGAGATAGTTCTTGAGCGAAATCCAGATCTCTTAGCCGAGGCGGCTAAGCGAAAGCGATCCAATCAACTCTTCGTGGGTTTTGCGGCTGAGACTGAAGGTGAACTGGCGATTAAAGGCCTGCAGAAACTTCACAATAAGGGTGTTGACTATTTATATGTTACCGACGTATCTAATGGAAAAGTTTTTGGAGAGTTAACTACTTCTGGGATCCTGCTTTCCAAGCACGGCAAATCATGGAATTTTGATAATGCACCTAAGCGCGACGTTGCTACAGAAATTATCGATAGATTGGCTGAAGGTTTTCGAGAATTGGAAACGGCTAATGAGTAAGCGCCTTTTTACCTCTGAATCGGTAACAGAAGGACATCCAGATAAGATTGCAGATGCGATTTCTGATGCGGTTTTGGATTCGCTTCTCACTCAAGATCCTTTGAGCCGTGTTGCATGCGAAACTTTAGTTACTACAGGTCAAGTCCATGTGGCCGGGGAAGTCACCACTAACGGTTTCGCAGACGTTATGAATTTAGTTCGGGAAACTGTCCTGAACATTGGTTACGACCATTCAGATAAGGGTTTCGACGGAAACTCTTGCGGAATCTCAGTTTCAATAGGATCGCAAAGTCAAGATATAGCGATGGGCGTTGATAAGGCGCTTGAAAACAGAACATCAAATTCCTCAGATCCCATGGATCTGCAAGGTGCCGGAGATCAGGGGCTTATGTTTGGTTACGCCTCCAGAGAAACTGCTGAGTTGATGCCGCTACCAATCGCTATTGCGCATCGTTTGGCTGAGAGATTGACCTCAGTTCGAAAGAGTGAAGCGCTGGCATTTTTACGTCCTGATGGTAAGACTCAAGTAACAATTGAGTATGAAGGTGATAAGCCGGTTCGAATAGACACCATAGTTATCTCTTCCCAGCATTCTCCTGAAGTGAATCTTGAGAAAGAATTGAATCCTGGAATTATTGAAAATGTGATAAAGCCGGTCCTTAAGAGCTTCGATATTTCCTCTGAGGGTGTAAAGATATTTATAAATCCAACTGGGCGCTTCGTTATAGGAGGGCCTATGGGAGATGCCGGCCTCACCGGACGAAAAATTATCGTTGATTCTTATGGTGGAATGGCTCGCCATGGCGGGGGCGCCTTTTCCGGTAAAGATCCATCAAAGGTAGATCGTTCAGCGGCATATGCAATGCGCTGGGTCGCCAAGAATATTGTCGGAGCAGGTCTTGCAGATAGATGCGAGGTGCAAGTTGCCTATGCAATTGGCAAAGCTCAGCCTGTAGGACTATTCATTGAAACGTTTGGAACTGAAAAGATTCCCTTGACCCAAATATCCGAAGCAGTCTTGCGAACCTTTGATCTTCGGCCAGCCGCGATTATCCGAGATCTCAATCTTCTGAGACCTATATATGGCAAAACTAGTGCTTACGGTCATTTCGGTAGAGAATTGCCTGAATTCACCTGGGAAAAATTGGATCGGGTTGAATCTCTTCAAAAGAATTTGAAGGGATAAATGGCGGTTAAACCGCTTACTCTAAAGCGCCAACGCGGAGTAACAAGCGCCAAAGCTAGAACATTTGAGTTTAGCGCTGAAGTTTGTATTGAAGGATTGCCATTCCATTTACCTGAAACATATAGCTATGGAATCCCCAATGAATTAGGTTCATTAGTACAAATAGGCTCTAAAGTTCGGGTGCCATTTCGAAATGATATTTGTGATGGCTTCGTGTTGAGTATCTCGACTTCAAACCAATCTCCGGTGAAGCCAATAGATGCGGTAGGCAAGGAAAAGATAGAGCCACAATTAATTGATTCTGCCCGTGCAATTGCCGAAAGGTATATCTGTCGCCTAAGCGATATCTTGAGAATGATTGATCCAGTACCTGTCGGGGAGTTGAGCAATTCAAAGAATAGCCCCCAAAAAAGCTTATCTTTTAAATCGCTTCGCGGTGATTGGATTGGGGAAGAGAGCGAACGAATTACTAGTTACAAATCGTTGCTAATAATCTTTCCAACTAACCGTGATTTGGAACGCTTAGCTGAAAGATTAACAACAACCGGAATTGGGTATAGAGATCTACGTAAGAAAAGCAATGGACCTGAGCTGGGGGGAGTTTTTCTCGGCTTGCGCAGTGCAATTTTTGCTCAGATTAACAACTTGGAAGCTATTTGGATTGTGGACGAGAACTCAGAACATCACTGGGAACGGCGCAGCCCCAAGTGGAATACTCGGGATGTTGCCCTCATCAGATATCAAAATGAAGATTTCGAATTGCGATTTTTGTCGGTTTGTCCGAGTTTAGAATTATGGCGGCTTTATGAAATCGGTTACATAAAAAATGAGAGAGGTAGTTCTAAAAGGAGGCCAGATAGAAGAATTTTTTTCAACAACGACTCTATACATAAAGCGATTCGGTTTGGTCTTGAGAAGGGTACAGTCCTAGTTACGGTTGCTGGGAAAGACTATGTAAAAGCGTTCGCATGCTCGAAGTGCTCAAGTGCGCCACGCTGCGAATGTGGCGGAGTACTTTTACCTACGCCAAAGAGCCTTCTTAAATGCACGATATGTAAAGAATCGAAGTCATGGAAATGTTTAGAATGTGGGAGCACAAAATACAACTTGATTGGCAAAGGCGCTCAAAGATTGAAGGAAGAATTTAGAAAGAGTTTTCCAAATATTCCAATCTACAGCTCAACATCAGAACGAGAAATTTTGAAAGTTCCTGAAAAGTCTATCGTGATTGCGACAAGTGGAATGGAACCTATTGGCATGTTCGGTGGAATCATCTCGCTAGATACTCTTTTTTTGCAAAATATCCCTGAGTTACGAGCTGAAGAAAAATTACGCACGCAACTCTTTTCCCTTCTAAACAATCTTGTCGAAGGTGGTGTGATCTTCTTAAACCTTCCGGCAAACAATCGTTTGAGCAAGGCCATTTCTTTAGATTCACCAGAGAATTCCTACTTCAGTGAGTTAGCTGAAAGATCGGAAGCAAGATTGCCACCGAATTGGAGAATTGTGCGAATAGAGTGCGAAGGAGTCTCTAGCGCAATTAGCGGACTTGTTTCAGAGCATCCCAATGTCCTCGTCTCCTATGAGAGCTCCAGAGTCGCAATGCTACGTACCGAGGTTTCACAAACTGGGCAACTCGTCAAATCGATCAAGTTGTTACAGATTTATCGTTCCTTATCTCGCAAACCGCTTCTCAAATTAGAAATCGATCCTTATAAGTTGTAGCGGGTAGAATATTGGTATGACAATCCAGCCAATTCGATTATTTGGCGATCCGGTTCTAACAACCCCTGCGCAACCGATAGTTGATTTTGATAAAGAGCTTCGGAGCCTAGTAGCGGATTTGATAGAAACTATGCAGGCAGCTCCCGGGGCTGGATTGGCCGCTCCACAGATTGGAGTTCCGGTTCGAGTTTTCGTTTGGGATGTTGATGAGGCGATTGGTCACCTAGTAAATCCTGTCTTGGATCTATCTTCTGAATTACAGGAAGGAGAAGAAGGATGTCTTTCTTTTCCAAATCTACAGTTCAATACGCCACGCGCAATGCGAGTCGTAGCAAAGGGCTTCAATATGTATGGCGAAGAGGTCAAGATTGAAGGAAGCGAATTATTGGCAAGAGCAATTCAGCATGAAACAGATCATCTAGATGGAATCGTATTTATAGATCGATTACCAAAAGAGTTGCGAAAGCAGGCGATGAAAGAAATTCGAGATTCCGAGTGGTTCATAGAAGCAGCTGAGATGGGAAATGCTCCCCAATTAAGGTTTTCGCCTCATAAACAATCGGGAAAGCTACTTTAATTTGAAGATATGCATTGCAAGTACCTCAAACCTTGCAATTCCAACCCTTGAATTGTTACTTGATCAAGGCCACTCCATCTCATTAATCACCAAGCCGCGAAAGGTTTCTGGCAGAGGCAAGTCTGAGAAGATCAACGCGATTGAAAAGCGAGCGATTGAGCTTGGCATCCCGGTAATTTTTCATGATGGAGATAGAGAATTAGCCCGTTTTATTGAGAACAATGGTTTTGAATTAGTCATCGCGATTTCGTATGGAAGATTAATTAAGGAACCTGTTCTATCAGCACCCAAATATGGTTGGTTGAATCTCCATTTTTCATGTTTGCCCGCGTATCGCGGTGCGGCCCCGGTGCAGCGCGCAATTCTTGCGGGAGAGACAAAGAGCGGATTTACCATATTCAAATTAGATGCTGGCATGGATACAGGACCGGTGTATATGTGCAAGGAATTTGATATTTCTGATCTCAATACTGGGGAGATTTTGACAAAGTTTGCAAAAGAAGGAGCAAAAGAGTTCCCGGCGGTGATTGAAGATATTGCTAACCAAGTGTTACCCAGTCCCCAAAGTGGATCTTTTTCACTCGCACCCAAGATATCGAAGGAGGAAACTCAAATAGATTGGTCAGGCGAAGCGGAACATATTCAAAGACATATCAGGGCGCTTACGCCAAAGCCAGGAGCTTGGAGCTCTATTAACGGTAAGCGAATTAGGATCGAAGGCGCGCATATCTCTAACGGGTCCGGGATACCAGGGAGTATCTTGGAGATAAATCCGCTACTCATTGCCTGTAAATCAGGAGCACTTGAAATCTTAAATGTGAGACCGGAAGGCTCTAGGTCTATGACGGCCGCGGAATGGATTCGCGGCGCCAGAATTTCACCGGGAGCGAAATTCGATTGAGAAATTCCAGCGCTAGACAAATAGCTTTCGAGGTTTTGTATGAGGTTGATTTCAATAATCAATACAGCAATCTCCTGCTTTCTAGAATCTTGAGAGATGTTGATTTGAGCGAACGAGATCGCAGCTTCGTTACCGAATTGGTATATGGAACGTTACGAAATCGAGGAAGATGCGATGGAGCAATTCGAAGGACTTCGGAGCGCTCGATCGATGAAATCGACCCAAAGGTACTTGTAGTACTTCGCATGACCGCATATCAAATACTCTTTCTAGATTCTCCGGCACATGCTGCAGTGAATGAAAGTGTTGAATTAGCAAAGACAGTTGCAGGAAAAAGCACCGCTGGTTTTGTCAATGCTGTTAGCCGACGGATCCTAGAATTGAAAAAGGATTTTTATGAAGGATTAGAGGAGGAATACTCACATCCAAATTGGATAATAAATGCCTTTAAAGACGCGCTAAAAGATGATCTAAAGGTGCATGCACAATTGACGGCTGATAACAAATCTCAAAGCGCAACCCTTATAGCCTGGCCCGGCAGATCAACGGTTGAGGAGTTAATCAATTTAGGAGGCGAGAAGTTAGATCGAGGTGTGTCTGCGGTTCGCTTCAATGGCAACCCGGGAACTCTCGCTCCGGTTAGAGAACGGAGGGCTGGCGTACAAGAAATTGGGTCTCAATTAGTTGTCGAAAGATTCTTTGAAACCAACACTGGAAATCTCCGATGGCTTGATTTGTGCGCCGGCCCTGGCGGCAAAGCTGCTTATTTGGATTCGCTAATCGAAGATGGAGAATTCATAGCTAATGAAATTTCTATTGAACGCGCCAGATTAGTCCAACAAGTAGTTCAAAAAGGAAAGGTTTCTACTTTTGATGGGACTCAAATACCGGAAAATGTCGGTCAATTTGATCGCATCTTGATTGATGCCCCATGCACAGGTATTGGCGCCCTTAGGAGAAGGCCAGAAATAAGATGGCGTCGTAATCCATCAAATTTACAAGAATTAGTGAACCTACAAGCTAAGTTATTGGATTCAGCTGCGAGCCGATTGAGAATTGGGGGAATTATCGGTTATGCGACCTGTAGCCCGCACCTTGCCGAAACTAAGTGGCAAATTCGTGACTTCTTAAAGCGTCATCCAAACTTCAAGCGAATAGCGGTCGCAAAAGATAGTGACGAAGATGGGGATATGCAGTTATGGACCTATAAAGACGATACAGATTGCATGTATTTATCGTTGCTTAGAAAAGAGTCGTAGACTGTTGCAATGATACGGATCTGCCCAAGTATTCTAAATGCGAATTTTGAAGATCTGCCGAATGAAATTGCTAAGGTAGCTCATTCTGCGGATCTATTACATCTCGATATCATGGATGGAATATTTGTTCCCAACACAACATTTGATTTGAATTGGACAAAAGAGATCATTGATAGTTCGCCGCTACCCGTGGATCTTCATCTGATGATTTCGGAGGCAGATTCGAAAGTATTGCCCTACGTAAAAATGAATGCGGTTAGCATTTCGGTCCACTTAGAAGCGCTCACCGACCCTCGCGCGACTCTTCGACTAATCAGAGAAAATGGCAAGCGGGCCGCACTGGCAATTAAGCCAGCCACTTCAATTGAATCTGTTCAACCGTATTTGCAAGATCTAGACATGATTCTCGTAATGACTGTTGAACCAGGATTAGGAGGGCAGAAATTTATCGCTGAAATGTTGCCTAAGGTGACTCAGGCAAGAAAATGGCTAACTGAAAACGGTCTTGACGAAACGTGGATTCAAGTTGATGGCGGAATCAACGAAACCACAATAAGAGAGGCCTGTGTTGCCGGCGCAGACACTTTTGTAGCAGGCTCAGTTGTCTATAAATCACCTGACCCAGCCGACATGGTCACTAAACTTAGAAGTTGCGCAATAAGGGGATAAGTTCAGTTAAGGAGTGGGAAATTTCCTTATCGGC
>JBMTVF010000013.1:0-28367 GCA_049451055.1 Candidatus Nanopelagicaceae bacterium
TGCAATCAAAGCCGGCCCACAAGTGCTTGCGGTGGATGATAATTCAAATTATCCATTAGAAGTGCCTAGAAGTGCTTTAAGTGGTTTTTCTCCAAACCTGGAAGCCATTGTGGCACTAAAGCCAGATTTCGTAATTCTAAATAAGGATTCAACAAAATCAGATGCAATACACAAATCTCTCACTAATTTAGGGATTCCGGTAATGATGGAGGCAGCTGCTAGAAATCTCAATGATGTGTATAGCGAGATTGCGTTGATTGGCAGAGTGGTCGACCGTCAATCGAGTTCAACGAAGTTAATTGCAAGTATGAAAAAGCGAATTAAGACCGTTGTTAAGTCCAGTAAGAAAGTTAAGAGCCAGAGAATTTTCCATGAACTGGACAACACTTTATATACCGCGACCTCGAAAACGTTTATTGGGACTGTTTATCGCGATTTGAGCTTAATCAATGTGGCTGATGCAGCAAGTGGCGCTGATTCATCCGGGTATCCTCAACTTAGCGCCGAATTCCTAATTCAAAGTAACCCGGAAATTATTTTTCTAGCAGATGCGCAATATGGAGAGAATGCATCGACTGTTAAAGCACGATCAGGTTGGCAATCAATTGATGCCGTTAAGAGGGGTCGAATTATTGAACTTCCTGCAGATATTCCATCTCGGTGGGGCCCGCGCATTGTAGATTTCTATGAATTGGTGGCGAAAGCAATCAAATGAGTGAAACGCAATTGAAGCCAATTTGGCGATGGCAGTGGAATTTATTAGCTGGATTGTTTCTGCTTCTAGTCTGCGCTATCTCTATAACTATTGGACCAGTTCAAATAAATTCTGCAGACGTTTTAGATACCCTGCTTGGACGCGCATCATCATTGAGTGACCAAGAACGCTCACTCTTAATTGACATAAGATTTCCTCGAGTCGCGCTAGCTGCCTTGGTTGGCGCCGCTTTGGCGACAAGTGGTGCGGTTTATCAAACTGTATTTCGCAATCCACTGGCCGATCCATATTTACTTGGCGCGGCTGCAGGTGCCGGGTTAGGTGCAACTATTGCAATAACTTTTGCTCGTTCCGATTTCTATCCGTCACTACCGATATTCGCATTCATGGGAGGAATTCTTGCTGTGATTGCGACATTTCTTGTTGCCGGTCGACTCTACTCAGATCCGGGTTCGCTATTGCTTTCAGGTATTGCCATAGGGTCCTTTGCAACTGCAGTCCAAACTTTCCTACAACAACGAAACAGCGAAGTGCTAAGACCGGTTTACTCTTGGATTCTTGGAGAGCTAACTGTTGCTGATTGGACGAGTGTCCGGTGGGCAGCGCTATATATCGCGGTTGCTCTTGGAATTTTATTTAGTTTATCTAAAGTATTGGACGCCCTTATGCTAAGTGACGAAGAGGCATTCTCACTTGGTGTATCACCAAATCGAATTAGAATTATTGCAGTTTGCGCGGCCACGCTAGCAACGGCCACAGCAGTATCAGTAAGTGGGCTTATTGGTTTCGTTGGAATTGTGGTTCCTCATATTATTAAGCGTCTAACGAAGAAGGCGACAAATAGATCACTTATGGCGATAGCGCTATTTGGAGCCGCATTTCTAGTGCTTGCAGATCTAGGAGCGCGCACACTTATTTCTCCTGCGGAAGTTCCAATCGGAGTAATAACTGCATTCATAGGTGCACCGTTTTTTCTCTTCATACTTCGAACAAGGAGTCGAAATAGATGATCAAAGTTGAAAACCTCACAGTTAATTATGGTGATAAAACTGTCCTTGACTCCATATCCCTGGAAATCCCTACCGGCACTTGGACATCAATAATTGGACCAAACGGAGCTGGAAAGACAACGTTCCTCACCTCTTTATTGGGCATGAATCCATATTCGGGCTCAATAAGATTTGGTGACATTGAAGCATTTCAAGATTTAAAGAGAAATGTCGCTTATGTTCCACAGAGACCACAGGTACCACTCGGAATGACAGTACGGGAATATGTGACATTAGGCCGGGCAAAAAAAGACGGTTGGGGTAGAGAGCGTCGTGAAGGTAAGGCTCGGGTTTTTTCCACTCTAGAAGCAATGCAACTTATCGGTCTACAGGATAAACAAGTTACGCGAATATCCGGTGGTGAGTTGCAGAGGGTATTGATTGCTAGAGCTATTGTTCAAGAGCCGCAAATCATTCTCATGGACGAGCCAACAAGCGCATTAGATCTTCATCATCAAATATCAACATTAAATCAGATTGAACTTTTGAAAAGAGAAGGCGTAACCGTGCTTTCTACAATGCATGACATAACACTTGGAGCAATGTACGCAGAACGTATAATCTTGATGCGCGAAGGCCAGGTATTGCTCGATGGTAATGCTTCATCAGTAATCCACTCTGAAGAGTTAAAGAGTGCATTTGATCATGGAATTAGTGTGCATACACTCGAAGATGGTCACACAGTTATAGTCGCAAATAAAATGAGACTTGAAGAGATTTAATGCTAACTTTAATTGGAGGTGGCGCTAGAAGCGGTAAGAGTTCTTTCGCTCTCTCGCTTGGCGATAGCGCTATCGAATCGGGAAAAAAAGCGCTGTTTATCGCCACAGCAGTTGCCTCCGACGATGAAATGGCCGAGCGCATTGCTACACATAAATTAGAACGTAGACGAGAATTTCATCTAATAGAGGAACCGCTTGAACTTGCCGGTGTGCTTAGGAAATCATATGAATACGAATTTATTATTGTGGATTGTTTGACGCTCTGGTTATCCAATCTCATGCAAGAAGATGTCGAACCTAACTTTGATGAAGTAATAAGTTCAAGTAAGTCTCTCGGCGCCTCCGTAATTTTTGTTACAAATGAAACTGGTGAAGGCATCGTGCCCATGCATCCGATTTCAAGGAAGTTTAGGGATCTTTCAGGGCGTATGAATGTCTTTTTTGCTAATCAATGTGATCAGGTCATTTCGATGAAGTTTGGTATTCCCATGGTTTTAAAGCAAGGCTTAATCGATGTTAAATGACCTAAAAGTTGCCGTGGCCTTTTTGACTAGAATTCCCATAAATCATGGACCTCAGATAAGTTTACGAAAAAGTGCCGCTTTTTTCCCTTTAGTGGGTTCGTTAATTGGACTTATTGGTGGGACGGTTTTCTATTTGGCATCCTTAATTCTGCCAGCGTTGGCTTCGGCTGCATTCTCCATATTAGCAACAGTAGCAATTACTGGAGCTTTCCATTTAGACGGGTTAGCAGATATCTGTGATGGATTAATTGGCGGCTGGAATCGAGAAGAGAGATTGAAGATACTAAAGGATTCTCGCCACGGAACTTATGGAGTAGTTGCAATTTCTCTCCAATTAATTCTACAAGTTTCTCTTTTATCTGCGCTTTCACCTCGCGATGGGCTCATAACATTGATTGTTTTGCACACCCTCGCTCGATTAGTACCCATTTTTCTAATGCTGATACCGGCAACATCGGGCCATGAAGGAATGGGCGCAAGCATCTCGCGAGAAATAGGTTTTAGGGAGCCATTATTTGGATCTTTAATTACCATTTTTATTTTGTCTCCCTTAATGGGATTTAACCTTATTGCATTACTAATGATTACCTTTTTAGGCATGACATTATTTACTCTTTGGGTAATTCGAAAAATTGGTGGAATGCTCGGTGACGCATTTGGAGCTGGAGAGCAAATCAGTGAAACCATAATTTTGCTATTTTTTGTAGCACAGCTCGGGATAGTTGGAGAGATTCCATGGGCAATTTGAGCAAATTTGAGGCCATTATCTTCGATGTAGGAAACACTCTTTTAGAACAGAGGTTTTATGATTCTGATAAAACAAAAGTTTCACTGCTCTCCGGTGTCGCTGAATTGCTTAGAGAATTACAAGGGAAATATCGACTCGGCGTGGTTTCAAATTCTAAGGTTTTTGACTCATCTAGTATCAAAAATAAATTGAAAGAATCTGGAATTTCAGAATACTTCGAGGTCTTTGTATCTAGTCTTGACGTAGGGGAAGAAAAGCCATCACCTAAACCGCTAAGAGTTGCTTTGGAAAAAATGAACATAGAAAGTGAAAATGTGTTATATGTAGGCGATAATGAAATTGATCGACTTGCTGCAAAAGCAGCTGGTATGAAATTCTTATTCACTTCAAGAGACATTAGAGAATCTTTTCTAGATTATGAAATTTCTTCAGACTCGGCATGGCAACGAGGATTAGGTAAGAAAATTAAGATTTTTCCCGATGTTGCTGATCAAGTTCGGTTACATCTTGATAGTCGCGCTAAGCCAAAAGGGTCATTAGGGAGGCTTGAAGAATTAGCTATTCAGATTTCAAATATTACGGGAGATGTTCCGAGGATTGATCCTGCGGGAGCTGCAATATTTGTCGCAGACCACGGAATAGCAGCTGATAACTCTGTAACTCCTTGGCCTCAAGCAATTACAGCGAACATGGCCGATTTGATTGTCGATGGAAGTGCAGGTGTCTCCGTAATTGCTAGAAATTCAGATGTGTACCTTGAGGTGATTAATTTAGGGACTACATCGGATACAAATTCGCCGAAAGTTAGAAATGAAAATATCTCACCTGGAACTTTAGATTTCCGAAATGGACCAGCCATGTCTGAATCACAGCTTTATCAAGCGCTCGAAACAGGTGCAATGACGGCTGAGCGATTAATTGCTGGAGGCTCAAGGAGTATTTGTGTCGGTGAGGTAGGAATTGGTAATACAACTGCATCTGCAATTTTAATTGCCAAATTATGTGGAGTATCGGCTGCTGAAGTTACCGGTAGGGGCTCTGGGATACCAGATGAAGTTTTTGAATCTAAATTACGTGTCGTCTCAGACCAGATAAGTAAATTAGTTTCGAAAGATGATCCGCTGATATTACTTTGTAGTTTTGGAGGTTATGAAATAGCGGCGATGGTCGGTTTAATTCTTAGATCAGCTAGTCTTAATGTTCCTGTAGTTTTGGATGGAGTTTCGACGTTAGCAGCGGCGCTTCTTGCTGTTGCATTCAAACCAGAAGTCCGAAGTGCAATTCTTTTAGGTCATATCTCTTCTGAGCCTGCCAGCAAAATTGCGGCTGGCAAGTTGCAATTAGAACCAATTCTAGATTTAGAACTTAGATTAGGGGAAGGCACTGGAGCAATTTTGAGTATTCCGATTATTCGTGCGGCATGCAGACTTCATTCTGAAATGTCGCCGCTATCTGATGTCGTAAAATAACCTAGACTAATCAGCATGCCACTTGCATTTGTTACCGGCGGAAGCCGAGGCCTAGGTAAAGAGGTCGCGTTTGCGCTTGCAAAACGCGGAGATAAAGTAGTTATCGTCAGTAAAGATAAAGATAGAGCTGCTGCAACGGCAAAGGAAATCGGTTGTGATTTTGAAATTGTTGATTTAGAAATTCAATCTCAATCACGTTCAATTGCGGAGAATATGCTTGCGAAATATGGCGTACCGGATATCGTGATACTGGCCCATGGCGTAATGAGTGAGAAGATGGCAAAGACATTGCGAACAACAGATTCCGAATGGAATCGCGTAATGAATATAAATTTAAATTCCACATTTACCCTAGTAAATGTATTTGGCTCAAAGATGGCGGAGGCTCGAAAGGGGCGAATCATCATTTTTTCAGCCTGTCTAGGAAGAATGTCTGGACCAGGAAATGCCGGCGGTTTAGCCCCTTATCGAATTTCTAAAGCTGGTGTAAATGCATTGGTGCGAAATCTCGCTCACGAGACCGGCCACGGAAGTCGTGGATTCTTAGTAGATGCAATCTGTCCAAACCATAGCCGCACAGATATGGGAGGTCCTGACGCGCCTCGGAGTGCGGCCGAGGGCGCCGAAACCGCAATCTGGCTAGCAACAAGAGAATTTAGCGCTGGCGATACCACCGGAGTTCTTTGGGAAGATCGGGAAATAGTTCCCTGGTAAGAAACAAATCTGCCTTAAAAGTTTTAAGAGATTAGACTTGCGAGGTGTTGATGCGCCAACTCGATTTCCGTGGAAAAAAGTTAAGTAAATCTGAACTCAAACGAGCTTTACCACGAGGAAATTTTTCTATTTCCGATGCACTCAAGAAGATAGATCCAATTCTGCAACGCGTAGCAAATGCTAGTGAAAATGACCTTCTAGATATCTGCCAAGAGTTCGATGGAGTTAGACCAAACTCAATTAGAGTTACTAGCGAAGCTTTGGATTTAGCACTTAAAAAGTTGGACATCAATCTCAGGCAAGCTTTAGAAGAGAGTATCCGCCGAGTGAGAAAAGTTCACGCCGATCAATTGCCGAATTTGAAGTCAATTGAAGTTGTAGAAGGTGGAAATGTAACTCGAAGATGGATTCCGGTTGATCGAGTTGGAACTTATGCTCCTGGGGGTCTAGCCACCTATCCCAGCTCGGTAATTATGAATGTAGTCCCAGCCCAAATTGCGGGCGTAGCTAGCATTGCCGTCGCCTCGCCGCCACAAAAGAATAACGGTGGGCTGCCCGATGAGGTTGTCTTAGCCACATGCCGGTTACTTGGCGTTGAAGAAGTTTTTGCAATTGGTGGGGCGCAAGCTGTTGCCATGTTTGCATATGGCGTTCCAGGATTATGCGAGAGCGTTGATATCGTAACTGGGCCAGGAAATATTTATGTAGCGGCCGCAAAACGCGCATTGCGAGGATTAATTGGAATAGATTCTGAAGCTGGCCCTACTGAAATTATGGTTTTAGCCGATGAAGAAGCAAATCCAAATCACGTCGCAGCAGATTTAATTAGCCAAGCAGAACACGATGAACTCGCAGCCGCAATTCTCGTAACCAACTCCGAGAATTTATGCAATAAGGTTCAAGAAATAGTTGCGAAGAGGTCTGCTGCAACCAAGCATGCCAAGCGAGTCCAAACTGCGCTTAGCGGTTCCCAATCTGGAATAGTGCTGGTTGACTCTTTAGATGATGGCTTCGCAGTCATAAATGCTTATGCCCCAGAACATTTAGAGTTACTTATAGATGATCCTGAGACTCAATCAACCAAAGTGCGCAATGCAGGAGCGATATTCCTCGGAACTTATTCACCGGTTTCATTGGGAGACTATGCAGCTGGTTCAAATCACGTTCTCCCGACTGGCGGCTGCGCTTGCCACTCAAGTGCTCTATCTGTGAACACCTTTCTCAAAAATGTTTCCCAGATCGATTACAACAAGCAGGCGCTCTCAGAAATTGCGGCTCAGGTGGTCAAACTGGCTGAGGCCGAGAATCTGCCAGCGCACGGTGAGGCGATTACCGCTCGATTCGAGGCTTAGCCCCGGATGCCTGCACCCAGGTAATTTGGTAAGTTTTCGCTCCTCAAGGGCCATCGTCGTCCCAATGTAGTTACTCTGAAAATTTCGAGATGGAGAACGATGGCAAAGCAAAATCGCCTTTTCAGCACTCTGCCGGAACGAAGCGGTCTTTATGATCCTTCTTTTGAGCATGATGCCTGCGGCGTTGCCATGGTCGCAACTTTAAATAAAAAAGCCAGCCATGAAATTGTGCAACAAGGACTCCAAGCTCTTCGAAATCTAAACCATCGCGGTGCTTCGGGAGCTGAACCAAATAGTGGAGATGGCGCCGGAATTATGGTGCGGATTCCTGATGAATTCCTTCGCGCAAACGTTAAATTTAATTTACCAGCCGCGGGAAGTTATGCGACTGGAATCGCATTTGTTCCTAAAAATTTTGGTGAATTAGCAGCTTTAGCAAAGTTTGCTTCTGAAGAAGGACTTAAAGTTCTTGGCTGGCGAGATGTACCAGTTGACTCCTCAAGTCTGGGCGAAACGGCGCTTTCGGTTATGCCGGATTTCAAGCAAATATTCCTCTCCAGCCTGACAAATGATGGCGGTATTGAATTAGATCGCCGCGCTTTTGTTTTCCGAAAGCGAGTTGAACATGCCCTGCCAATATATTTCACAGGATTATCAACTCGTACTTTAGTTTATAAGGGAATGTTGACTACTTATCAACTTTCTGACTTTTTTTCTGACTTAAACGATCCAATATTTGCCTCTCCGTTTGCATTAGTGCACTCAAGATTTTCTACTAATACTTTTCCATCTTGGCCCTTAGCCCATCCTTATAGGTACATCGCTCATAATGGCGAGATCAATACCTTAAAAGGAAATAGAAATTGGATGGCAGCAAGAGAGGCTTTGTTAGAAAGTGACTTGATACCTGGGGACATCAAACGCTTATTCCCGATAGTCAACCCAGAAGGTAGCGATTCATCCTCGTTTGATGAAGTTCTTGAATTGCTATATCTGGGAGGTAGATCTCTTCCACATTCAGTTTTAATGATGATTCCGGAAGCATGGGAAAAAAATACAACCATGTCACAAGAACGCAGAGATTTTTATAAGTTCCATGCCTCATTGATGGAACCATGGGATGGACCGGCTTGTATAACTTTTAGCGATGGCCAATTTATTGGTGCAGTTCTGGATCGAAACGGTTTACGCCCAAGTCGATTCTGGGTCACAGATGATGGGTTAGTTGTCCTCGCTAGCGAGGTCGGTGTTTTGGATATTGCACCAGATAGAGTGATTCGCAAAGGTCGACTACAGCCAGGAAAGATGTTCTTGGTTGATCTTGAAGCAGGACGCGTTATTGAAGATGATGAAATAAAAGATGAATTAGCGAGCGCGGCCCCGTATGGCCAGTGGTTAAAGGATGGGTTGGTAGACCTGAAAGATATTCCTACGAGAGAACATATCTTCTATCCGCATTCATCAGTTCTAAGACGTCAAAGGGCATTTGGATACACAGAAGAAGAGTTGCGTTTAATCATCACTCCGATGGCTAGAACTGGCGCTGAGCCAATTGGTTCTATGGGATCTGATACTCCAGTTGCTGTACTCTCTGAGAAACCGAGATTGCTCTTTGACTATTTCAGCCAAATATTTGCGCAAGTAACAAATCCACCACTAGATGCAATTCGAGAAGAGCTGGTCACTTCACTCGGTGGCTCAATTGGACCAGAACACAATCTCCTTGACCCTGGCCCAGAATCCTGTCGCCAAATTACCCTGGATTTTCCAGTTATCGATAACGACCAGCTAGCAAAAATTATCCATATAAATGCTGATGGAAATCGACCAGGTTTAACTGCTTACAAAGTTAAAGGCCTTTTCCCAATCGCTGAAGGAGGCGAAGGTTTAAAGAATCGTATTGAAGAGATTCGAAGTGAAGTTTCCCAAGCGATTCGGGAAGGTGCGCACATCATTGTTCTATCGGATCGCGATGGAGATGCGGAAAATGCCCCAATACCTTCCTTGCTCTTAACTGCTGCAGTACATCATCATTTAATTCGCGAAAAGACGAGAACCCAGGTTGGTTTAGTTGTCGAGTCTGGTGAAGTTAGGGAAGTTCACCACGTTGCGCTATTGGTTGGCTATGGCGCAGCTGCGGTAAATCCATATCTCGCTATGGAAAGTGCGGAAGATTTAGTTCTCCAAGGTGTAATTACTGATGTGACCCCGGAAGCTGCGGTCTACAACTTAATTAAATCTCTCGGTAAGGGAGTATTGAAAGTTATGTCCAAGATGGGTATCTCGACGATTGCTTCTTACACCGGAGCTCAAACCTTCGAAGCGCTAGGACTTTCGCAAGAAATAATCGATGAATATTTCACCGGCACCACTTCCAGGTTGGGTGGAGTAGGTATTGATGTGATTGCGGAAGAGACAATTAAGCGCCACCACATCGCTTATCCACCTGGTGGCGAAATTCCCAACACGATGCGCCTTCAGATTGGTGGCGAATATCAATGGCGACGCGATGGCGAACCGCATTTATTTGATCCGGAGACCGTATTCGCTCTACAGCACGCAACTCGAGCAAAACGCTACGACATTTTCCGCCGCTACACCTCGCGCGTTGATGAACAGGCCAAGTCTTTAATGACCTTAAGAGGTCTATTTACCTTTAAAGAAGGTATTCGCAAGCCAATTTCAATCGAAGAAGTTGAACCTATTAGTTCTATCGTAAAGCGGTTCTCTACCGGCGCTATGTCTTATGGATCAATCTCGCAAGAAGCTCACGAAACGTTGGCAATTGCGATGAATCGTCTCGGTGGTAAATCAAATACTGGAGAAGGTGGCGAAGATCCTGAGCGCTATACCAAACTGCCCAATGGAGACTCCAAGCGCTCTGCAATCAAGCAAGTCGCATCAGCTCGGTTTGGTGTCACAAGTGAATATCTAGTTAATGCTGATGATTTACAGATCAAGATGGCGCAAGGTGCAAAGCCTGGTGAAGGTGGACAATTACCTGGAAATAAGGTTTACCCATGGATAGCTAAAACGCGTCATTCAACTCCCGGAGTTGGATTGATATCGCCGCCGCCGCATCACGATATTTATTCCATCGAAGATTTGGCCCAATTAATTCACGATCTAAAGAATTCAAATCGTGACGCAAGAATTCATGTGAAATTAGTGGCACAAGTCGGAGTTGGAACTGTAGCTGCCGGAGTAAGTAAGGCTCATGCAGATGTGGTTTTAATTTCTGGACATGATGGTGGAACTGGCGCTTCACCTCTTACTTCACTTAAGCATGCTGGCGCACCCTGGGAGTTGGGATTAGCCGAAACTCAACAGACTTTAATTCTCAATGGATTACGTGATCGCATTGTGGTTCAAACCGATGGCCAGATGAAGACCGGAAGAGACGTAGTTATTGCGGCCCTGCTTGGCGCCGAAGAATATGGCTTTGCAACAGCTCCGCTTGTCGTATCAGGGTGCGTCATGATGCGCGTCTGTCATCTCGATACTTGCCCGGTAGGCGTTGCAACTCAAAATCCAGAATTACGTAAGCGATTTACCGGAAAACCTGAATTTGTTGAGACCTTCTTCGAATATATTGCGGAAGAAGTACGTGAGTGGCTGGCTAAATTAGGTTTCCGCACTTTAGATGAGGCTATCGGCCAAGTTGAATTATTAGATACCAAGAAAGCGATTGATCACTGGAAAGCCTCTGGGCTTGATCTTTCTCCAATTTTGGAATTTCCAAGTGAGAGTAAATTCCCCGCCCGAAAGCGCGAAAAATCTCAAGACCATGGATTAGCAAGTGCCCTTGATTTCGAACTACTAGAGCTAGCTAAACCCGCTTTAGAATCAGGTAAACACACAACAATTTCGATGCCTATTACCAATAGAAATCGAACTGTGGGAACAATTCTCGGATCTGAAATAACTAAGCGTTATGGCGGCGAAGGCCTTCCTGAAGACACGATTGAGGTGACTCTTCATGGGTCTGCGGGCCAGTCTTTAGGTGCATTTATTCCACGCGGTTTGACTATCCGCCTCTATGGAGATGTTAATGATCACCTTGGAAAAGGAATCTCCGGAGGTAGATTGATTGTTCGGCCTGATGAAAAGGCCAAATTAGATTCTGAAAAGAACATAATCGCTGGAAATGTGATCGGCTATGGCGCAACGAGCGGCGAAATTTTTGTTCGTGGAATCGTTGGTGAGCGCTTCTGTGTAAGAAATTCGGGCGCCACAGCAGTTGTGGAAGGCACGGGTGATCACGGTTGCGAATATATGACGGGTGGAACCGTCGTGGTTCTTGGGAAAACAGGTAGAAATTTTGCAGCTGGAATGTCTGGAGGAGTTGCGTATCTACTCGATCTTGATGCGCGATTAGTTAATGCCGAATTGGTTGATTTGCAACCGGTTCCGGCTGAAGATAGCGATCGGCTCTTGGCAATAGTTTCGAGATTCTTTGCTGAAACTGGCTCAAAAGTTGCTGAGTCACTAATGAAAGATTGGCAAAAATCCTTGGCACGTTTCACAAGAGTAATGCCGCGAGATTACGCTCGAATCTTGAAGGTAATTTCTAGCGCAAAGAGTTCAGGTAAATCGGTTGATACCGCGATAATCGAGGTGCTTAATGGCTGATCCCAAAGGTTTCTTACGATTCGATCGCGAGACGCCAAAGCGCCGACCGGTAGATGTGCGAATTCGAGATTGGAAAGAGGTTTACGAAGAGCAAGAGTTTGGCGCGCTTCGAAATCAAGCTGGAAGATGCATGGATTGTGGAATTCCCTTCTGCCATCAAGGCTGTCCACTTGGCAATCTCATCCCGGAGTGGAATGACCTAATTTGGCGGAATGAAAAATTTGAAGCAATTAACCGTCTCCATGCAACAAACAATTTTCCAGAATTTACGGGAAGACTCTGCCCAGCTCCTTGTGAGACCGCATGTGTACTTGGTATCAACCAAGATCCAGTAACCATCAAACAGATCGAACTACGCACAATCGAAGAGGCCTTTCAATCAGGCACCGTTCGCCCACTTCCCCCAGATCGAATCACCGGAAAGACCGTCGCCGTTATTGGTTCTGGTCCAGCTGGGCTTGCAGCCGCGCAACAACTAACTCGAGCTGGCCATACCGTTGTTGTTTACGAGCGAGCTGACAAAATCGGCGGGTTACTGAGGTACGGAATACCTGAATTTAAGATGGAAAAATCCGTACTTGATCGTCGGCTAAATCAAATGAAGCAAGAAGGCACACAATTTCGAGCCGGTGTAAATGTCGGTATTGATTTAACTGCATCAGATCTAAAAACTAGATATGACGCCGTTGTACTTGCAGTTGGTGCTACCCAAGCTCGCGAAATAAATATCCCAGGGAGAGATGCGAGGGGCGTTTATCAATCTATGGAATATCTCCCATGGGGAAATAAGCAAGCGCTCGGAGAGTTGAAAGAGGAGCCGAAAATCTCTGCAAAAGGTAAGCGTGTAATTATTTTGGGAGGTGGCGATACCGGTGCCGATTGTCTTGGTACAGCTATTCGCCAAGGTGCAGCTGAGATTACTCAAATTGAAATTTTACCTAGACCATCTGATGAAAGACCTTCCTCTCAACCATGGCCAACTTACCCAGCCGTTTATCGAGTTAGCAGCGCCCATGAAGAAGCGGGAGAGCGTCTGTATTCAATCTCAACCCAGGAATTTATAAAGGATAAAGAAGGCAATCTAACTGGATTGAAAATAGTTGAAACCAAATATGAAAATGGCAAGTTCGAGCCAGTCCCCGGAACTGAGCGAATACTCGATGCTGATTTAGTTTTACTTGCCCTTGGATTTACCGGTCCGGAGCAGAATAAATTAGTACTAGATCTTGAACTCGCACTCGATGAGCGTGGCGCAATTAAACGAGATAAAGATTTTGCAACCAATATTGAAAATATATATGTCTGCGGTGATGCCGGTCGTGGCCAGTCACTTATCGTCTGGGCGATAGCTGAGGGCCGTAGCGCTGCGGCTGCTGTAGATCACTACCTAATGGGTCGGACCCAACTCCCATCGCCAATCGAACCGTCTAGCAAGCCACTAACTGTCTAGCCGACTACTCTTCCGTTATGGATATTTCAGCAATGGACATTCTCTATATCTTGGGCGTCTTCACCTTTGCCTGGTTATGGGGTTGGTCGTTTACTCACTTCATAGATAAATAAATTGATTGCCAACAGTCGAATAAAACTCTTCTCAATATTATTTTCGATTCTAATTTTTGCGGTTGGATGTTCAAACGATGCTAAGGAGCCGACCGAGGTTGAAGATAGTTTAACCCTAGAGCTCCAGAACAATTGCGATCAAAATTATTTTGAAGAGGGATCTCGGTGGATCAAAGGTCAGTTAAATGCCTTTAGCGATCCGGATCCGAAGGTTGCTTATGGATTTGCATCTTCTGATTTTCGCGCCTCTAACTCAATTGATCAATTCGCCTCGATAATTACTAATCAATACTCAATGTTGCTCGATCTTGAGAAATTTGAGATTTACTCTTGTGATTCAAGTGAAGATTACTTCGTCTTCGGCGTAAAAGTGACTGGAAATGACGGCAAGGCATATTGGATGGAATATTTATTGTCTAGGATTGATGGCGCATGGGGCGTGGATGGAGCAACATTGGCCCCAGAAGCGCAGACTTGATTGGAGAGCACAGATGCCAAATTGGCCTAGCTGGTTGCCCATCAAGGACTCCCTTCGGGATAGCCAAATTTATGGTGCGCCACAACTCGAAGATGTAACAAAATTAAATACGAATGAAAATCCTTATCCACTTCCCAAATCTGTCGTAACGGAACTTACTCGAGAAATTGAATTAATCGCTGGCAATCTAAACCGATATCCCGATCGAGATGCAATTCAGCTAAGAACTGCTCTTGCTAATTACCTGTCAATTAATCATTTAACGGGAGAAAATATTTGGGCTGCAAACGGCAGTAACGAAATCCTGCAGCAAATATTCTTGGCGTTTGCACGCTCTAGTTGTATCGGTCTCTCACCCTCTTATTCTGTGCATCCATTGATTGCCAAAATAACCAGTGCTGAATGGATTTCGCTTTCTCTAATGGAAGATTTTACGATTGATTTATCCGCTCTATTTAAAAGAATCGACGAAATAAATCCATCTCTCGTTTTCATCACTTCTCCCAACAATCCAACCGGTGGAGTAGTTGCGTTTAATCAACTCGAAAGAATTGCAGAATTTATTGAGGGAAGAAGCATGCTATTAATTGTTGATGAGGCGTATGCCGAATTTTCGGATGAAAAATCAGCTATCGAATTAATTAGAAAACATCCTCAAGTAGCTGTGGTTCGGACTATGAGTAAAGCTTTTGCATTTGCTGGAGCCAGAGTTGGATATCTAGTTGCGGATTCAAACGTTATCTCAAGTTTAAAGATTGTTCGGCTTCCGTACCACCTAAGTGCTCTCACCCAAGCAGCAGCTTTAGTTGCGCTAAGAAATGTAAAAGTCATGCAATCTGAGATCCAATTGATAGTCGCCGAGCGAGTTCGATTGCGAGATGAACTGGTAAAGCTTGGCCTAAAGGTGATAGATAGCGGAGCGAATTTCCTTTTCTTCACCGGATTTCGGCTCAAGAGCCAGGCGCTTTGGCAAGAAATATTGGATAAGGGAATCTTGATAAGAGATGTGGGAATTGAAGGTTATCTTCGAGTAACAATCGGCACACCTGAGGAGAATGAGCAATTTCTTAACGCCATCAAAACCTCGCTACGCTAGAATTGCGCACCTCACTTAGGAGACATATGAGAATAGCGTCAGTAAAGAGAACCACTAAAGAGTCTGACGTCTCGGTCAAATTGAATCTTGACGGTACTGGAAAAATCGAGATCTCTACCGGAGAACCGTTTTTTGATCACATGTTGAGCCAACTCGGCAAGCATGCGAGTTTTGATCTTGAGATTAAAACTGTAGGAGATATAGAAGTTGATTCACACCATAGCGTTGAAGATACTTCGCTCGCATTAGGACAAGCTCTAAGAGAAGCACTCGGAGATAAATCAGGAATTCGAAGATTTGGTGATGCCCTCGTTCCTCTCGATGAAGTATTGGTCCAAGCCGCAGTAGATCTATCCGGTCGCCCATATCTAGTCCACCAAGAACCAAATATTGTTGAGTTAATTGGAACTTTCGATACGACTCTAGGTCGCCACATCTGGGAATCGTTTGTGGCCGAGGCCCGTATTGCTCTACATATAAGAGTTCTTGAAGGTAGAAATGCTCACCATGTTTATGAAGCCCAATTCAAAGCTGTCGCGCGTGCTCTAAAAGAGGCCGTGTCCTTAGATTCTCGAGTAGGTGGGATACCTTCAACTAAGGGCTCTCTTTGATAGCAATCCTTGATTACGGCTCAGGAAATATTCGCTCAGCTGAACGTGCATTCGCAACTACGTCTCAAGAGGTAATAGTTACCTCTGATCCAAAAGTCTGTGAATCTGCCGATGGGTTGGTAATTCCGGGAGTAGGAGCGTTTGCATCCTGTATGAATCAACTTCGTGCTATTGATGGCGAGAAAATTATTCAAAAACATATCTCATCTGGAAAAATGATACTTGGAATCTGTGTCGGAATGCAGATTCTTTTCACCAAAGGATTTGAAAAAGAGATTAGCAATGGCCTTGGCATACTGAAAGGCGAAGTGGAAATTTTGCCTGCAAAAATACTTCCTCATATCGGCTGGAACCAGGTAAAAGTAAATGAGAAATCTAATTTATTTCGGGGGATTGAAAATGAGAGATTTTATTTTGTTCATAGCTATGGGACTCTCTCGCCCGTAGAAGGCGCTGTAAATTCTTATACTGATTATGAGGGTAATTTTATTTGTGCGGTAGAAACTGAATTGGTGTCAGCCGTTCAATTCCATCCTGAAAAATCTGGAGCTGCCGGCCTAAAATTGATAAAGAATTGGGTTGAAAGCCTATGAACAAATTTGAAATTCTTCCGGCGATAGATGTTAAGGGCGGCAAGGCCGTTCGTCTCGTTCGCGGTGAACTATCTGCAGAAACACAATATGGCGAACCGGTACAAGTAGCTGAAGAATTTGCCCGCGAAGGAGCTAGATGGATTCATTTAGTGGATCTTGATGCCGCCTTTGGCCAAAGTGAGAATTTTTCTCTCATTAAGAAAGTTATAGAAAGTGTTAATCTCAACATTGAATTATCGGGCGGAATTAGAAATGAAGATTCATTAATTAGAGCGCTATCAACTGGTTGCCGGCGAGTCAATCTTGGAACGGCAGCGCTAGAGGATCCTGAATGGACTGCGGATGTAATATCTCGTTTTGGAGATAAAGTAGCTGTGGGCTTAGATGTGAAAAATCGCGAACTATCTAGCCGAGGTTGGACCAAAATCGCAGGCGAACTCTTTGAAACTATCGAGCGCCTAGACCGAGCTGGCTGCTCGCGTTATGTGGTCACCGACATCTCAAGAGATGGGACCTTAACCGGACCTAACTTGGATTTACTAAGTGAAATAACTAAATTCACCAGCACTCCGATAATTGCAAGCGGTGGAATTTCTTCGATTGAAGATGTGAAGAAAGTTTCTGAACTGCGAGATTCGGGAGTAGAGGGTGTAATTATTGGAAAAGCTCTGTATTCAGGAGCCTTTACTTTACGTGACGCTCTAATAGTTGCTAATGGAGACAAATAGTATGAGCTTGGCAACAAGAATTATCCCGTGTCTTGATGTAGATGCCGGGCGCGTGGTTAAGGGAATTAATTTCATCAATCTCGTTGATGCCGGAGATCCAGTTGAGATGGCGAGGAAGTATCAATCCGAAGGCGCAGACGAACTGACGTTTCTAGATATCTCAGCTTCGGCCGATGGCCGCTCAACCACACTAGAAGTCGTTAAGAAATGTGCCGAAGAAATTTTTATTCCGCTAACTGTCGGCGGCGGAATAAGTTCTGTGGCTCAAGTTGATGCGCTATTGCGTGCCGGCGCCGATAAAGTCTCAATCAATACTGCCGCAATTTCAAATCCCGATTTGATTAATCAAATCAGTGAGCGCTTTGGTAACCAAGTTCTTGTATTGTCCATTGACGCACGCCGGACGAAAGGCGGAGAGTTTGAAGTGACCACCCACGGTGGCAGAAATAGCAGTGGTCTAGATATGCGCTCTTGGATAGAGGAAATCGAAGTCCGAGGCGCTGGTGAAATACTTTTAAATTCGATGGATAGAGATGGAGTTAAATCTGGTTATGACCTTGAAATGATTCGAGTTGCTCGGGCACATTCAAATCTACCGATAATCGCAAGTGGCGGAGCCGGATCATTAAACCATTTTTCAGAAGCGCTTTCAGCTGGTGCCAATGCTCTACTTGCTGCATCAATTTTTCACTTTGGTGAAATTCGAATAAATGAAGTAAAAGATGCGCTTTATAAAGGGGGAATTCCAGTCCGAATGGAAAAGATTGGATAGTTAATGAGAGGATACAGAAATGATTCCCGAGTCTCTGATTCAGCGATTTAAGGCCGGCGAATTAATTAACGTTGTGGTTCAAGATAATTCCACAAAGGATGTTCTAATGGTTGCTTGGGCAAATCAGGAAGCGCTCGAGAAATCCATAAAATCTGGAAATGCCACCTTTTGGAGCAGAAGCAGAAATAGGATTTGGATCAAGGGCGAGGAGTCCGGAAATTATCAGCGCATCATCAATATAAAGCTTGACTGTGATGGTGATTCACTACTTTATTTGGTTGACCCAGCAGGACCGGCTTGCCACAACGGGACTATTACCTGTTTTGAAGAAAAAATTCTCTGACTCATAAAAATATTCCTTGCGGTAAACTTAACTATGAAATCTTTTGACCAGTTATGGGAACAACTCGTTAAGACGTCGCAAGAACGCCCTAGCGGTTCACGAACCGTTTCCGAGCTCGATTCGGGCGTGCATGAAATTGGTAAAAAGATTATTGAAGAGGCGGGCGAAGTCTGGTTAGCAGCCGAACATGAATCTAAAGAAGAGTTAGCCAAGGAGATCTCTCAGTTGCTCTACCATCTCCAGGTCCTAATGCTCTCTCGGGGACTTTCATTAGATGACATTTATAAGGAGCTTTAGATGAGATTGAAAATTGCTCTTCCCAATAAAGGGAGTCTCGCAGAAGCTGCTGCCCAAATCTTGAGGGAATCTGGATATAGACAGCGAAATGATGATCGAGATTTATCACTAATCGATAATGAAAATGACGTTGAGTTTTACTATTTGCGACCACGAGATATCGCAATTTATGTCGGAAATGGTGAGTTAAACCTTGGAATCACTGGCCGAGATTTATTACTCGATAGCGGAGCCCAAGCTCGTGTAATTCTAGATTTAGACTTTGGTAAATCGACATTTAGATTTGCTGGACCTCAAGGTAAGAATCTTCAGCTTAAAGATGTCGCAACCAAGAGAATTGCAACAGCTTACCCAAGTTTACTTAAGAACTATCTGGAAGAAAAGAAGATCGAGGCTTCAATCGTTGAACTAGATGGAGCGGTCGAGAGTGCCATTGCCCTCGGTGTTGCCGACCTAATAGCGGATGTAGTCTCAACTGGCAGCACTCTGCGCGCCGCAAACCTAGAGAGTTTTGGAGATGTAATCACTAATTCCGAGGCGGTTCTAATTCAGGGAAATAGCAAAGTTGATCAGAGCTCCGTAGATACACTAGTAAGAAGACTCTCTGGGGTTGTTATAGCTCGCCAGTACGTTCTAGTGGACTATGACGTCTTAAAGAAGGATTTAGAGAAAGCCTGTGCTATCACTCCAGGAATTGAATCCCCAACTATTTCACCTCTACAAAATTCAGAATGGGTTGCCGTTAGAGCGATGGTTAAACGCAAAGAAGTGAACTCTGCTATGGACAAACTGTGGCAATTAGGCGCAAAGGGAATTCTGGTAAGCAATATAAATTCGTGTCGCCTCTAATTAAGGAGTTTTGAGCAGGGACTTATATTTTCCTAAAGCTTTAATCGTGAGATCTATATCTTCCATATTGTTATAGAAGTGAGGTGAGATTCGAAGATTTCCATCTCTACAAGAGGTGATGATTTTTTCAGTCTCCATAGCTGCAACAAGTGCGTTCTCATCTGTAGATCTAACAGCCAACATTGCAGCATGGGCATGTGCGGGAGTTGCTATGGAACCACCTAACTCTTCGATTCCAGACCTAAGCGCTTCGTGAAGATGGCTTACATAATCCACAATCTCTTCCATTCCAACCTGTAAGAGGTATTCGAGGCCGGCAACAGCTGGGTACAGACTTGGAATAGGGGGAGTTCCGCTCTCAAAACGTCTCGCATCTAGCGCAGGATCGTATTCATGAATTCCCATTTTAAAAATATCTTTTGCGGCAAACCATCCAGTAGAAGTTGGAATTAAATTCTTTGTGGTTTCAGCTTTTGTGTACATGTATCCAACTCCCGGGGCGCCTAACATGTATTTGAGGACTCCACCTACGACAAAGTCAGCGCCTATTTTTGAGAGGTCAAGATTCATAGCGCCAGCACCTTGATAAGAGTCGAGGAGTACCAGAGCGCCAACGCGTTTTGCAGCTTCAATGATAGGAGCGATATCGGTGAGAGCGCCATTTCGGAAGCAGACTAGAGTGATTGATACGAGAAGTGTTTCTTCATTGATTTCTTTTAAGATTGCTTCTACATCAACTGTGTTATCGCCTCGGCTCGGCACATGAGTAACTCTTGCGCCACGACGTTCTTGCGCATGCCAGATCTGGCCAATTGCGGGGAACTCATTATCCGTTGTAACTATTCGATTTCGTTTAGTTGAAAAATCGAGCGCGGAAGCAAGCGAACTAACTGCTGCCGAAGTAGAGGTGGTTACTGCCATTTCGCCGGGAGTTACATTAAACAACTTAGCGAGAAGCCCGCGTACTTTTTCTTGTTGTCCCGCCCAATCACCCCAGGTGGAACCATGAAGCTCTAATGAATTTAAATATGTCGTAAAACTCTGGCGGACTGATTTAGATATTGCTCCTTGGGAACAAGAGTTTAAATAAGTAACATGTTCAAATACCGGAAAATCCACTCGGTATTTGACCGACAAATCAGTCTTAACGTCCAAGGTATGCCTTTCGTAACTCTTCGTGGCCAGATAACTCTTTCGCACTTCCCGTCAATACTACTCGCCCGGTCTGTAGGACATAACCGCGATCGGCAATCGCTAACGCCATATTTGCATTCTGTTCGACTACCAACATCGAGACACCGCTCTTATGAAGATTTGAGATCATCTCAAAACTCTGTTCAACGAATTTAGGCGCCAATCCCATCGAGGGCTCATCCATAAGAATTAATTTTGGTCTAGACATCAAAGCGCGACCGACCGCAACCATCTGCTGTTCGCCGCCAGATAGAGTTCCTGCTAATTGACTCTGGCGGTCGCGAAGTTTTGGAAATAGTTCGAAGACTCTCTCTAGATCAGCAGGGTCTGCTTCGCCTCGAACGTATGCGCCTAACTTTAAATTCTCAAGGACTGTCATTGGGGCGAAGAGCCTTCTATTTTCAGGGACTACTGCCATACCCAATTTCACTCTTCCGGGGGTGCCTACTTTTGTGACATCTTCGCCTGCAAATGTGATGGTTCCAGATTTTGGTTTCACTATTCCAAGAATGGTTTTAAGTGTGGTTGATTTGCCGCAAGCGTTACCTCCTAAGAGACAAACGAGCTCGCCGGTTCCAACTTCTAGATTTACTTTCTGGAGAATATGGATAGCTCCATAGAAAGTATCGACATTTTCCATCTTTAATAATGATTCACTCATTTCGTAGCGGTACTCCCTTTTCCTAGATATGCCTCTACGACAGCCGGATGCGTTGCTACCTGATCAAAATCTCCTTCAGCTATCTTTACACCGTAATCTAAGGCAACCACGCGATCGCTAACGCCCTCAACAACGTGCATATCGTGCTCAATAATTAAAATCGTTAATCCTCTTTCGGCTCTAAGACTTCCCACAATCTCGGTTATCTCTTGAGTCTCTTTAGGATTCATACCGGCGGCTGGTTCATCTAAAAGTAAAACTTTTGGATCAGTCGCAAGCGCCCTTGCAATTTCAAGGCGACGTCGATTTGCGTAGGAAAGTGAGTAAGCAGGTTGATCCCAACGGTAGCCAGTAAGTCGGGTGCCAAAAAACTTCAATAATTCCTGGGCCTTCTCTCTTACTTCAGATTCCTCACGTCTGCTTCGCTTCAAGCCCAGAGCAGTTGAGAATATGCCGGATCGGGTTCTACCAAAGGTCGCGGACATAACGTTCTCTAAGACAGACATATTTAAGAAAAGCCGTACATTTTGGAAAGTTCGAGCAATTCCCGCGCGATTAATCTCAGCCGGCGAAAGCCCCAGAATCTCTTTAGAATCAAGTTGAACGCTGCCGCTAGTCGGTTTGTACAACCCGGTAATGACATTGAATAAGGTAGTTTTTCCAGCGCCATTTGGCCCAATTACGCTAACTATTTCTCTCTCTTTCAATTCAATACTTAATTCATTTAGAGTCTTTAGCGCCCCAAACTCCATAGAAATGTTTGATAATTTCAACATCAGAGGATTTCCACTCTTGTCTGTCCGAATAGACCTTGTGGGCGCAGAATCATAAGGACGACCAACATTGCTCCAATGATGAGCTGACGCGTGGTGCTTACATCAGCGATAAGCCTTACTTCCCATAAGAAAATCGCGGCGAAGCCGATAAATGGCAGAAGCAATTTCTTCCAGATAGGTTTAGAGATTGAAAAGATTGCAACCAGAGTAAGTAAAACTACAAAAGCAAAATTACCCCAAAGGATTCTATTCTCCGGAACAAATAACCAATTCTTAATTAAGTTTCCAGTAAATCCAACCACCCAATCTTCCGCGTTTGCCGGAGTTAGATTTATTGCTTTCATTAAGAATTGGAATACGAAACCTATCGCAATAATCGAGGCTATATTAATTAAGAAGCGTGAGAATTTCTTGCTAATTACAAAGAAAGTCAATGTCAAAGCAACAAAGAACAATATTGCGCCGTAATTAGGAACACGTAGTAATTCAGGAAGAATAGTCATGATGATCGCACCAATTAGCGCACCAGCAAGGCTGCCGCTACCGCCCAGAATTACAGCGGCATAAATCATAATCATTAGCGGTAGGTCGAAGCCGTTTATGAAAACTGAAGCCTGCATACCAGCAAAAATAGTTCCCGCAAATCCAGCAATTGTTGCACCTGCAATAAATGCAATAGTTTTAACTCGATTGACGCTAACTCCCATGACTTCGGAGACCAATGCATCTTCGCGGACAGTTCGCCAAGCTCGTCCGATTCGCGTCGCACTCACTCGATGGATTGCAATTGTTAGTAATAGGACAATAGCCATAAGCAGCCAGTAATAATCTTTAATATCATCAAAGACAAATCCAAAGAGATTAAAAGTATCTAATCCAGGAATTCCATTAGATCCTGCAGTTATATCAATATAATCATCAGCCCACGGAAATGTGATGTTGTCTGAAGCTAAGACAAGTTGAACAAAAACTTGGCCGAAAAAGAGGGTTACGATCGCTAGATAATCACCAAATAGGCGGCGCGACGGGAGGGAAATAAGGTATCCAAGTAGCGCCGTCAAAATTGTGATAAATGGAACTGTTATATATGTGGGCCAATGCTGGCCGAGTTGTTCTGAGGAAAGTAGTGCATATCCATAGGCACCAAAACCATAAAAAGCGACATATCCCAGATCTAAAATTCCTGCGTAACCAACCACAATATTTAATCCGTAAGACAGCATTATAAAGAGAGCCAGATTTACACCTACACGGAGCAAGTATTGGTTATCTGAGAGCGCTCCAAAGATAAAAGCAATCGCGAAGAATGATGCCCATTTTGCCGGGAGTGGAATTCGAGCAAATAACTTCTTGAGTGGAGATTGTCTAGCTAGGCGCTCTTCGTGTTGGGCGACCCATTCATCCGTTCCAATTCCTAAGTTACTCATACCTTCACCATCATCGGGCGTCCCAATATTCCATTTGGTCTAAAGAGCATAAAGGTGATTAACAAGATGAAAGTAATAGTGTCGGCAAAGTTTGTAGATAGATAACCTTGAGCCAAGCTCTCAATTACGCCAAGCAGTAAACCGCCGAGCATCGCACCAGGTACCGAACCAATGCCTCCAATCACCGCAGCGGTAAATCCTTTTAGCCCAGGTATTAAGCCCATACCGCTAGATACGCCACGTAGAAGAAGTCCATTCATTACCCCCGCAGCTCCAGCGAGGGCGGCGCCAACAAAGAACGTCCAGCGGATCACTCGATCTACATCAATTCCCATCATTACCGCGGCATCTTTATCGTAAGCGATAGCTCGCATAGCGCGACCAACTTGGGTTCCATTTACCCATTTAGTAAGAAGGATCATCAAGAGCGCAGATAGAGCAAGTACGCCGAACCTAACGGAATCAAGAGTTATCTCTCCAACAGAGATACCAGCTGTCGAGGGTATATAAGAAGAGGTGTCATACGTTCTAATACTTGGCGAGAAAATTAGAAGCGCGCCATTTTGAAGCAAGATGGAAACTCCGAGAGCGCTAATAAGCGGGGCGATACGAGTGGAATTTCTTAACGGTCGATAGGCGAATCGCTCTATGACTATTCCCAATAATCCGGTACCCAGCATTGCTATTAAGAACATAACTAAGAGCATCAGCGCCACCGGTACCGTTGGGGCAAGTGGTCCGCCCAGCCAAGTCATTGCAAAGAATCCAAGAAATGCCCCGATCATATAAACATCGCCGTGGGCAAAATTCAAAATCTGAAGTACCCCGTAAACCAAGGTATAGCCCAGCGCGATAAGCGCGTACACGCCACCGAGCGTTAACCCATTGATTAATTGTTGACCGAGGTAATCCATCCGCTTTCTTTCGCTAAAAGAACTAGGAGGTGGCAATTCAAGACTGCCGCCTCCTAGTTCATTACTTATTCAATTAGCGACTAGCCAATTGACTTGCGTGAACCATCTTTCTGAGTCTGGAAGATGTAGAAACGTCCACCCTTCACATCGCCAGTAGCGGTGAATTTGAGAGCGTTACCCAAGATTGTCTTCTTAATCTTGGTCTTCTTGATTTCCGCTAGAACGGTTTCACGATCGCCAGTCTTGCCAGCAGCACATGCACGAACTGCAGCTTCAGCGATAACTTGAGCTGCAACATAAGCCGGTGGTCCGAATGTGGTGATGCTGGTCGCGCCAGTCTTTGCCTTGTATGCAGCAACAGCGGATGCAGCAACCTTAAGGCCGCTTACATCAGGTGCGAATCCTGAAACATATGTTCCTGGAGTCTTGAAGGTTGGTTGATCAGATCCATCAGAGCCAAATACAACTGCCTTCTTTTTCTGCTTAATCAATTCCTGTGCAACTTGCTGTGACTTCGCTGCATCCTGGAAGGTTACGAACACGAAATCAGCAGTCTTTGAAATACGAGTCACGACAGCTGCATAATCTGCATTCTTCTCGTTAACTGCGTAATTTGTTGCCTTGACTCTGAGTTTCTTCAATTCATCCATAGTTTCCTTAGCAAGACCAGTTCCGTATGCAGTCTTCTCTTCGATGACTACAACTTCTTTAGCCTTTAACTTCTGGACCATGTAACGAGCGTTACCAGGACCTTGCAAGCTATCGTTCGGAATTGGACGGAAGAATGAAGGATAAGTTCCTGCAGTGAGGTTGGTACGAGTTGCTGATGGGCTTACAACGGCAATGTTATTTGCGCCGAAAAGACCGCCGACAGCTAGAACTTCCTGGCTACCTGCTGGACCGACAACTCCGATTACATCTTTATTTGCAACGATGTTTGGCGCTTGTGTGGCTGCTTGAGCAGCATCAAGCTGGGTGTCGTATTCTTTAAAATCAATCTTTGAACCATTCTTGGCATTGACATCAGCAATTGCAACTTGTGCAAAACCTGATTGTTCTTTACCAATAAACGCAACTCCACCGGTTAGTGGCGCCATGATGGCGATAGTTCCGGTGCAGTCCGCCGCTTTAGCGGGAGTTGCAATCGCAACGAGGCCTGTAAGTGCTAGTGCACTAGAAGCCACGACTGCGCTGAGCTTGGAGAAAAGCTTCACGTAGAAGTTCCTTTCGTGTAGGGATTGTGGATTATCGTGCCGTAAATCAGCCTGGGAATCAATGTGATTAATTAAGCAGCAATATGAGCGAAGCCTGGGAACGTCCTAAACCTCGGTATAACCGGGGGCAGGCCTGCCATCGGGGTAATAGGCGGCGGCTGGGGAGCCCTGGGGGCGAAATACTCCGAGCACCCAAAGATCTTCATCACGATTGTTTATAAGAGAGTGCAACATTCGAGGCACTACTGCAAAAGTAGAACCGGGAATTAAGTCTTGTACTTTGCCATAAGTTTCCAGTTGTCCTTGACCTGAAATTATTTGGCAGATTTCATCATAAAGATGAAAGTGAGCAGGCGCTCCTGAAGTTGGAATAAATCCAACAAACATAGTTGCGCTGGCACAACCTCTTTCAGCGTCAAATAAAACTTCGAATTCTCGATTGCCGGTTGCGCTACCTTTTGAAGAAATTCCTTGCTGAACCGAGCGAACAAATCCAGAAGTCGGTGACGTTAATCTTTTTCCGAATGGCCCACTTGCATCTGGAATATACACCTCGATCAGTTTTAGATTATTTCCATTTTCGTATTGAAAACTCTCACCACTTTTTATTTGTACTGCTGCGCCTCTTGAGAGTTCAACAATCTCACTACCCGTTTTGAGTACTCCGTTTCCTTCTCTAGCAAAAATAAGAACATCAGATTTATCAGCTTTAACAGGCGGTGTACTTCCTGAAAGGTGTAAGTCAATTGCGCTTATAGCTTCTACATAAAAATCTGTTTTGACGATTTCGTAACAAGTTGCGTCACCGCGACGCTTGATTCGATCCTTTGCTAAGGTTTGGGAGGTATAAACAACTCCAGGCTCCATGAGAGCTCCTTTCGAAAGGTCGGCATATGAAGATACTTCGCAACGCTAGCGCGATTTGGAACGGACCGGTACCCACAGGAACTGGATCGATGACGCTTGGCCGAAACGGAACCACAATTCCGTTCTCACTCAAATCTCGAACTGAGGAAAATGCCGGAACAAACCCGGAAGAGATGTTGGGTGCAGCTCATGCTGGTTGTTTCTCCATGGCGCTCACCAGCATCTTGGAGGATGCTGGTTTAAATGTTGGATCGATTGAAACTTCAGCGAAAGTTACATTGGAACAGAAAAGCGATGGCTTTTATATAACCGAAGTCCATTTAGTTGCGCGAGGAAAGAACCAATCATGTTCTAGTGATGAGTTTGTTTCCTATGCTGAGAAAGCTAAGAAGACTTGTCCAGTCTCGAAGCTCTTTTCAAGTGCCGCAATTACGCTGGATGCCGCGCTAGCTTAAGAGTTACTTATTCTCTTGCGAGAGAGCGTAGTTTGTAATCTCAGTTCGAACATCCCAAAGCTCCGGGAAGAATGTTTTATCTCTTAACTTTCCGATGACTTCAACAGGTGTGCCTTGAGTTCCCGATACATGAAGACCGATAGAGCGCTCGACAACCTTGAAATGTCTAGCCCTCCAGGTAATTAATCGTTCATCTATTTCAACAAGGGATTCTGCAAGTCTATAGATTTCATCGTGCTTCTCATGATTTACATACATTTGAAGCAACGTGAGATTTCCTTCGCTTAATATCCTAAAGAATTCGACTCCTAATTTAGGAATGGCTCTACGGATTGCGTTAAAACCAGGAGAGTCGAATCCTGATCCATGTCCGAGCGCCCTACGAACCTGTTGGTAGTCCCAGGGCGACATCTGTTCCAACATATCCAAAGCCACGGTTGCATTTGTTATACATAGTGGAATTCGAGGCATTAAACGAAGTGCCGCCAAAGTATCTCCAGCCTTAAGTTTTGTAACAATTTCATCACATTCTGCGACTGCTAACTTCAACCAAAGTTCGGAGGATTGATGAACAATTGTGAACAATAGTTCGTCCCGATGCTTCCAGTTCTCGGGCTCTGGTTGCAGCTTAAGTAAATCGACAGTCCTTATATATCGCTCGTAATCGCTATTGCCCTTACCCGTCAGTATTTGATCTGCGCCATATGACATAGCGTCAGAATACTTCAACGATTTGCTACAACCTAGAACCAAGCAGCGCCGAAGAATCACCTCTAGGCAACATTGACCGGATGGCGCTCAAGGGCGAAGATAAGGCATCCGCCAGGAGCCAGAAACTCCGTAGCGGTCCGTACGGAGCGCGCTTATTTGTGCGTTTAACTAACTCGAAGGAGAGTAGATGAAAGAGAGTAAGAGATTCGCAATCAAGATCTCTGCGTTACTGCTTGTACTCGCAGGTCTTACTGGTTGCTCATCTAATAGCAGCGAAGAAGCAATTGACTGTACTGAGCCGATTTTAATTGGCGCAGCGATGGCACAGACAGGATTTATGTCGCCATTTGATGCACCGGCTCTAACTACCGCACAAATTGCCGTAGATAAGATCAATGCCGAAGGCGGCATCAATGGCTGCCAGGTAGTCCTTGAAGCAGTTGACACTGAAACAAATCCTGACAAGGGACAACAAATCGCAACTGATTTGATTGCTAAAGGTGCAAAGTTGCTATTAGTTACTTGCGACTATGACATCAATGCGAAGTCTTCTCAGGTAGCAAATGATGCTGGCGTACTAGTTGTAGCTCCATGCGTTGGTTCAACCGCAATGGGTCCTGATAATGGACTTGATCTCGGTTACTCAATGGGATCTGCAGTACCAGGCGAAGCTGCAATCATGGCTGAGTATGCATTCGAAGCACTAGGCAAGACCGCAACTTTGTTCAAAGATATGTCCATCGCATACACAACTTCACAATGCGATGCATTCGAAACTCGCTACACAGAGCTTGGTGGAACTATTAAGTCGATTCAACAGTTCACACAAACACAAGCTGGAGCACTTGATAAGCCAGTAACAGCTCAAGTTGCAAATGCTAAGAAGGATGGCG
>JBMTVF010000014.1:0-27890 GCA_049451055.1 Candidatus Nanopelagicaceae bacterium
AAGTCGAACCGAGGTGCCATCACTAAGTTTTATCGTGTCACCGTCGGTAATTGAGGTGATGGTTATGTTGGCGTGGGTTGGCGCAAAGGTGAGCGTAAGTAACGCTGTGAGTGTGGCGAGTAAGAGCCGGCGCATGTGTAAAGGGTAAAACATTCTCGATAATGTTTTGTCGTTAACTTCTACTAGGATTTAGGTATGGAAGAGACGGAAACTTTTTCGATGGTCAAGCCACTGGCTTCGCCGCAAGCACGCCTTGGTGCATATTTGGTTGATATTGGCCTTGCGATAGTGACTCTGTTTATTGGATGGTTGATCTGGTCCTTCTTTACTTGGCAATACGGCCAGACTCCTGCAAAGCGATTGATGAAACAGGTTGTGGTTAGCACTAAGACCGAACAGCCATTTACTTTTGTCCAGATGTTATTGAGAGAAGGCGTAGTTAAAGCATTTGCTGGTGGTATTGCTTCGTCGGCATCTAATGGAATTACTTGGGTCGTGGATTCGCTATTTATATTCCGCGAAGATCGACGAACAGTTCATGATTTGATTGTTAGTAGCAAGGTGATTCAACTTTGACTAAGCGCGCTCTCTTTATTGAGCATGATTATGTCTCTTTAGGTGGTCCAGTTTGGCGAGCCTTTGAGAAGCGGGGCTATGAGATTGAGCGGTTTTTAATCGTTCCTAAAGATAAGTACCACACGCCAAATGTTGTGGTGGAGTTTCCGGATTTCAATAAGTTCGATGTGATTGTTCCGATGGGAGCGCCATATGGCGCTTATGAAGATGAGCGAATTGGTAATTGGTTATTGCCTGAGATAAATAAGTTGCGAGACGCACATAATGCTGGGATTCCAATTCTTGGTATCTGTTTTGGCGGCCAAGTTATGGCTCGAGCGTTGGGTGGTTCGGTTGCGCGCTCACCGAAGGCGGAGTTGGGTTGGTATGAAATTGAAAGCGATGATCCAACTTTGATTTCTAAGGGGCCGTGGTTTGAGTATCACTGGGATAGATGGCAGAACCCACCTGGTGCTAAAGAGATTGCGCGAAGTGCGATTGCAACCCAGGCTTTTGTTATGGGAAGAACTTTGGGGCTGCAATTTCATCCTGAGATTGATCCGGAAGTTTTAGAAGAGTGGCTTGCTATGGATGGTGGTTGCGCTGAGGTTGAGAGTGAAGGCGTAAATGTTGAAGAGTTACGAGCGCGTACGAAGGCTGAGGCAGCTTCATCTGAAAAACGCACTGATGAATTGGTAGAGAAGTTCTTGAACCGTGTTGCTAGCTCTCCGGTTGTGAACTCAGCCTCTTGAACTACTCTTAGGGCTCGAAGAGGGAGTTCCTATGGAAATCTTGGCATTGCTTACGATTCCAGCGCTTTTGTTTCTCTGGTATTGGTTTATTTTTAGGAAAAATAAATGAAATTATTTTTATCTTTTCTACTTTTAATATCACTACCGATTTCTGCTAGCGCAGCGCCATCTGGTGGCGGTGGCGGGAGCGCTCCGGCGCCGGTGGCTACTCCTTCAGAAACTCCATCCCCAACTCCTACGCCAACGGTCACAGCGAAGAATTTGGTAAGTGAATTAGCTGCTGTGAATACGCTATTGAAAGCGAGTAATTTCAATAAAGCGTTGAGTGATTTAATTGAATTGGATCGAGAATTTCCAAATAACGCTGAAGTGAATAATCTTTTGGGTTTTGCGGCGCGAAATCTTGGTCAATATCCCCAGTCAGCTATTTATTATCAAAAGGCGCTGCGGATTGATCCCAATCATCTTGGGGCTTTGGAGTATCAAGGCGAGCTCTTTGTTAAAACAAAGAAGATAAAGGCGGCGAAGCGGAACTTGGCAAAGTTAAAGCGACTCTGCGGTACCGCTTGCCCGGAATACCAAGATCTAAATAAAGCGATTAAAGCGCGCTAATTTAGTTATCTAACGGAGTTACGTAAGCTCCTGAGATACCGCCATCAACTAAGAAGTTTGATGCGGTAATGAAGCTGGAGTCATCGCTAGCAAGGAATGCGACGGCTGCGGCAATTTCACTTGCATCAGCGAAGCGTCCCATCGGGATATGAACGAGGCGACGAGCGGCGCGTTCTTTATCTTTAGCGAAGAGCTCCTGCAAAAGCGGAGTATTAACGGGTCCGGGTGAGAGCGCGTTGACGCGAATTCCTTCGCGAGCAAACTGCACTCCGAGTTCGCGGCTCATCGCAAGGACGCCGCCTTTAGATGCGGTGTATGCGATCTGTGAAGTAGCAGCTCCCATAGTTGCAACGAAGGATGCGGTGTTGATGATCGAACCCTTTTTTTGTTTTTGCATATAAGGAATTACTGCTTTGCAGCAATGAAATACCGAAGTGGTATTTACTTTTAATACTCGCTCCCAGGCATCGAGTCCGGTGATAAGAATTGAGTCATCATCTGGTGGTGAGATACCCGCGTTGTTAAAGGCGATATCGATTCGGCCATATGTATCGAAGGCAACTTTGTACATATTGGCAACTTCAGCTTCGCTGGTGACATCAGCTTTTACATAAATACCGCCGACTTCGTTAGCGACTTTCTTGCCGGTCTCATCATTGGTATCGACGGCGACAACCTTTGCGCCTTCGGCTGCGAGGCGTTTTGCCGTTGCATAACCGATACCGCTACCTGCGCCGGTGATGACGGCGACTCGACCTGCTAATCGTTCTGCCATGTTGCCTCCTTAATCGGTGTTGATAAATACGTTTTTAATTTCGGTAAATGAATCAAGTGCATCCGGGCCAAGTTCGCGGCCAAGACCAGATTGTTTGTAGCCACCAAATGGAGTCCAGTAACGGACTGAAGAGTTTGAGTTAACCGAGAGATTTCCGCTTTCAACAGCGCGTGCTACGCGGATTGCTTTTGCAGAATCTCTTGTCCAAATCGATCCAGAGAGTCCAAATTCTGTGTCATTAGCTTTTGCGATCGCATCAGCTTCATCTTCGAAGGCAAGCACGCTTACGACTGGACCGAAGATCTCTTCGCGCCAAGCTTTGCTATCGGTGGATTTTGGTTGCAGAACGGTTGGGGCCATCCAGAAACCTTTACCAGTTGGGGCATTTCCTTTAAATGCAATCGGTTCATTTAGATAGTTCTGGACGCTTTCAAATTGCTTCTTACTAATTAGTGGGCCCATCTCAGCGGTAGCTAGCGAGGGATCTTCAACGCGGAATTTCTTAACCGCGCTCTCAAAGAGCTCCATAAATTTATCGAAAGCTTTCTTCTCAACAAGGAGTCTTGAGCG
Source organism: Candidatus Nanopelagicaceae bacterium (assembly GCA_049451055.1). GTDB lineage: Bacteria > Actinomycetota > Actinomycetes > Nanopelagicales > Nanopelagicaceae > MAG-120802. The sequence continues at coordinate 3,265 of JBMTVF010000014.1, forward strand.
TGCGCAGCAATCTTGGCCAGCGTTATCAAAGACTGCGCCGGGTGCTGCGGCGGCGGCTTTTTCAAGATCGCTATCGGCGAAAATAATATTGGCGCTCTTTCCGCCAAGTTCGAGAGTTACTCGCTTAACTTGATCGGCGCAACCAGCCATGATTGATTTACCAACTTCAGTTGAGCCGGTAAATACAATCTTTCTTACCTTTGGATGAGTAACAAATCTATTTCCAACAATTGAACCTTTTCCAGGAATTACAGTGAAGACACCTTCTGGGATACCAGCTTTAAGTGCGATCTCACCGAGTTTGATTGCGGTAAGTGGGGTGTATTCGGCTGGTTTCAATACAACGGTATTTCCAGCAGCAAGTGCGGGTGCAAATCCCCAACCAGCAATTGGCATCGGGAAGTTCCATGGAACGATAATTCCAACAACGCCGAGCGGTTCTTTGAAAGTTATATCGATGCCATTTGGAACTGGGATCTGGCGGCCAAAGAGTCGTTCGGGAGCAGCCGAGTAATAATTAAGAACATTCGCGACATTGTCAGCTTCCCAGAGCGCATTAGAGATGGTGTGGCCGGAGTTTGTAACTTCAAGTTGGGCAAGTTCTTGGCGATGGTTGGTTACTTCTTGTGCGAAAGCTCTTAGTAATTTTGCGCGTTCGCCCGGAGCGATAGTGCGCCAGGTTTTAAATGCGCGCTCGGCTTTATCAATTGCGGCATCTACGGCAGCAAGATCAGCAAGATCGACATCGGTAACGATGGTTTCGGTGGCAGGGTTAATTACTTGATAAACGTTTGACACTTACTTTAAAACCTCTCGAAGTTTCGGAAGAGTTCCCAATCGGTAACTGCTTTACCGAAGGCTGCGATTTCAACATCAGCAAAGTTGGTGTAGTGATCTTGAACTTCTTTACCGAAGGTTTCGCGAACCCAAGCGCTCTCGGCCCAGAGATTGCGAGCTTCCAACATCGAGCTTGGAACACGTGGTGAATCAGAGACGTAGGCATTTCCTTCAAAAATTGGCTCTAATTTCATCTTCTTACTTATTCCATCAAGACCTGCGGCCATAATTCCGGCAACAGCGAGATATGGATTTACATCGCCGCCTGGAATGCGATTCTCAAGGCGCAAACTCTTGCCGTGGCCAACTAAGCGGAAGGCACAGGTTCGATTATCGCGTCCCCAACGGATTGCAGTTGGTGCAAATGATCCGGGAACGAATCTCTTATAGGAATTAATGTTTGGCGCAAAGAGAAGTGTTAGTTCACGAGCATGTGCGAGTTGGCCAGCGATAAATTGCTTGCCGATCTCACTTAAGCCTTGTGGGTCTTTCTCATCAGCCATTACCAATTCATCTTTAAGTCCGCGGAATGAGAGATGGATATGGGAAGAGTTTCCTTCGCGCTCATTGAACTTAGCCATAAAGGTAAGTGCGTAACCCATATCGGAGGCAATCTCTTTTGCACCATTTTTATATATAACGGTGTTATCGCAGGTAGTTAACGCTTCGTCATATTTGAAAGCGATCTCGTGCTGGCCCAAATTGCACTCGCCCTTTACCGATTCCACATTCATGCCCGCCCCAGCCATATGGAGGCGAATTGATCGAAGGAGTGGTTCGAGGCGCGAGCCACCAAGGATTGAATAATCGACGTTATAAAGATTAGATGGATTTAAATTCTTATAGCCTTTCTGCCACGCCTCTTCATAAGTATCGTTAAAGACAATAAATTCAAGTTCAGTTCCAACAAGTGCTTTAAAGCCATGCTTCTCAAGAGCGGCAACTTGTTTCTTCAAGATTTGGCGAGGCGATGCAACAACATCACTTCCATCTAACCATTGAACATCTGCGGTGATCATTACAGCGCCGGGTTGCCAAGTAATTCGACGAAGTGTGCTGAAATCTGGGATGAGTGCGAAGTCGGAATATCCCTTATCCCAAGATGACATCGCATAACCCGGAACTGTATTCATATCGACATCGACAGCTAAAAGATAGTTACAACCTTCAGTTCCATGATCAGCAATTTCATCAATAAAGAAAGAGCCATGAATTCGTTTTCCAACAAGGCGACCTTGCATATCGGTCATAACAACAACGACAGTATCGATCTCGCCATCTTTAACTAGCTTCTTTAATTCATCTAAAGTCAATGGTGGTTGCGATTTATTTGCCGAACCCATTTCACTCCCCTTGCTAGTCAGGGCGTAAGCATAATTGGGCGCTAATAGTGCTGAAAACGGGCAACACGAGCCCGTAAGCCCTTTCACAAGCCATATTCGGAGGTCTACCCTTTCTTAGCGCATCCATCGTTCTCACGGATATTCGATGGAGCCGGAGAGAAAGAGAAGGGATACCTTTGTCAAACAAAAACGTTCAAGGTGTGAGTTATAAAGATGTATCTCACGATTACTTTGAAAAACGAGGACTGCAACGCCACGCAGGTCTATTTGGATTGTGGGCGCTTGGAGTCGCAGCAGTTATTTCCGGTGATTTCTCAGGTTGGAACTTCGGAATCGGCGAAGCAGGTTGGGGCGGTCTATTAATCGCAACACTGCTCGTCGTTGTTATGTATTTTGGAATGATTTTTAGCATCGGCGAAATGGCTGCTGCGCTACCGCATACCGGTGGTGCTTATTCATTCGCGCGTTCAGCGATGGGACCATGGGGCGGATTCGTCACAGGCTTTGCTGAAACAATTGAGTATGTAGCGACTACCGGAGTTATTGTTTTCTTCTCCGCGAGCTACGCCGATGGAATTACCCAGGAACTCTTTGGTCTATCGATGCCTGTTTGGGTCTGGTGGATCATCCTTTATGCAATCTTCCTAGCTGTTAACATCTCAGGCGTAAAGGCTTCATTTAAGTTCTCCCAGATTGTCGCAGTTGCCTCTCTACTCGTATTGGCTGTCTTCGCAGTCATGGCGATCTTCAGTGGCAAGTTCTCAGTAGATAATCTCTTCGACATTGTTCCTACCGCTGGAAATACTGAATTCCTTCCATTCGGTGCTTGGGCAATCGTTGCAGCGATGCCATTTGCGATGTGGTTCTTCCTAGGTATTGAAGAACTTCCTCTCGCAGCTGAAGAATCCGAGAATCCATCACGCGATATTCCAAAAGCTGGAATCCGCGGACTTTTGACTCTCGTTGTAACTGCAACTCTGGTTTTGATTTTGAATCCAGGTATTACTGGTTCAGATGCACTAAAGGAATCTGGCGAGCCGCTACTTGATGGATTTAGAGCGCTATTGCCAAACTCTGATGTCGCAGCGCTCCTTGCAGCATTTGCGCTCATCGGACTCTTTGCATCGCTACAAGGAATTATGTTTGCCTACGGCCGAAGCATCTACTCGCTATCGCGCGCTGGCTACTATCCAAAGTGGCTCTCTGAAACTGGATCACGAAAGACTCCATATCGAGCGCTTATCGTTGGCGCAATCGTTGGTTATATCGCCCTAATTTGGGCGCAATATGGTGGAGCGACTGCTGGTGCAGTTGTATTGAATATCGCCGTTTGGGGCGCTGTTCTTGCATACCTACTCCAGATGATCTCTTACATATTGCTAAAGCGTAAGTTCCCAAATCTCAATCGCCCATATAAGTCACCAGTTGGTGTCGGTGGCGCGCTTGTTGCAGGAATTCTCGCGCTAGTTATCTTTATCGGCCAAGCACTAAATGAGGGATACCGCAGCGCAATTATCGCAATTGCGATTGTTTATGCTGTTGGACTTCTCTTGTTCGCACTCTTTGGAAGAAAGCGCCTAGTGCTTTCACCTGAAGAGCAAGCGGCAATCAAGGGCCACAACTAGTAACTGAAGTAGCGAGAACCCCCGGTAACATAACCGGGGGTTCTCGTTTTTATAAGTGAAGATAGGAGGTGAGGTGATGTGCCGGTTACTTGGATACTCATCAAATAAACCTGCCTCATTTGATCAAGTTATCGGCCCCGATTTTCAAGAGTTTGTAAAGCTTGCTGATGATCATTGCGATGGTTGGGGTATCGCATCTAATTCCAGCGATTTATATCGAGAGCCAGTTGCTGCTACCAAGAGCTCGCACTTTAAAGATAAAATAGCAAAACATAAATCCTCCGGTGCACTTCTCCATCTTCGTTGGGCAACGCCCGGACTTCCAGTCGCTGAAAAGAATACTCACCCATTTACCTATGGTGATATCTCATTTATTCATAATGGCGCGCTCTTGCCAGGCGACCAATTAGATTCAAAGATTCCCGCACATCTAAAAGCAAAGATTGTTGGCGATACCGATTCTGAGCGTTATTTCTGGTTTGTGATTAGTGAAATTGAGAAGCGCGGCTTTATCGAGGGCGTTAAATTGGCTCTGAAATACATAAAGGAAAATACCGTCTATTCCTCAATTAACTGCATGATTATGAATAAGGAAACTTTTATCGCAGCTTGTATTTATAACCAAGATAAAATCCCTGATCGCTTTAAAGACCAAAATGATTATTACCGCCTTAAATACACCGAGCGTGATGGCAACGTAATAGTCGGCTCAAGCGGTTGGAACCAAGCAGGTTGGAGCGAGCTACCTAATGGTTCAATGCTTGTAGTTGATCGAACTAGCCAAAAAAGTGAGCTAGTTTCGCTTTAGCTAGTGGGCGCTTCGGCGAGATCTTCTGGGGTATCCGGAAGAGTTTCGCGCGCAGTTCCTTTAAAGGTAAACGTCTCTTTACCCTCTTCACCCTCGACATCAATCAAAACGATCTGGCCAGCCTTAATATCTCCGAAGAGAATTTTTTCGGATAGCGCATCTTCGATTTCTCGTTGAATGGTTCGGCGAAGTGGACGTGCACCTAGCGCTGGGTCATAACCGCGTTTAGCGAGAATAGATTTAGCAGCAGCGGTGAGCTCGATACCCATGTTCTTCTCTTTCAAACGAGTTTCGAGATTTGTAATCATCAAATCTACGATCTGGATGATCTCGCTCTCTGAGAGCTGGTGGAAGACGATGACATCATCGATACGGTTTAAGAACTCAGGGCGGAAGTGGGTCTTCAATTCATCAGATACCTTGTTTTTCATCCGCTCGTAATTTCCAAGAGCATCGCTGGAGTTAGCAAAACCAAGTGAGAGCGCCTTAGAGATATCGCGAGTTCCAAGGTTTGTGGTCATGATGATTATGGTGTTCTTGAAATCAACTTGGCGACCTTGGGCATCGGTCAATCGGCCTTCTTCAAGTACTTGAAGTAGTGAGTTGAAGATATCTGGGTGAGCTTTTTCGATTTCATCGAAAAGAACTACCGAGAATGGACGGCGACGAACTTTCTCAGTTAATTGTCCGCCCTCGTCATAACCAACATAACCGGGGGGAGCGCCAAATAATCTAGAAGCGGTGTGCTTCTCGGAGTACTCAGACATATCTAATTGAATTAACGCATCTTCATCACCAAAGAGGAATTGGGCGAGTGTGCGGGAAAGTTCCGTCTTACCAACGCCAGATGGACCAGCAAAGATAAATGAACCACCCGGACGGCGTGGATCCTTAAGCCCGGCGCGAGTACGACGAATTGCTTGGGAGAGCGCTTTGATGGCTTGCTCTTGTCCGATGATTCGCTTATGAAGCTCTTCTTCCATCCGGAGCAATCTCGAAGTTTCCGCTTCAGTTAATTTGAAGACTGGGATACCGGTTGCAGTAGAGAGAACTTGTGCAATTAACTCTTCATCAACTTCAGCAACGACATCAAGGTCGCCTGCTTTCCAAGTCTTTTCGCGATCAGCCTTCTCTTGGATCAAACTCTTCTCTTTATCGCGAAGCGATGCGGCCTTTTCGAAATCTTGGCCGTCAATTGCTGATTCTTTCTCTTGGCGAACTTGGGCGATCTTGTCATCCATCTCGCGAAGTTCAGGTGGCGCTGTCATTCTGCGGATACGAAGTCGTGAGCCGGCCTCATCAAGAAGATCAATTGCTTTATCTGGAAGGAAGCGATCTGAGATATAGCGATCAGCAAGAGTTGCGGCGGCAACTACCGCATCATCGCTAATTGAAACTTTGTGATGAGTTTCGTAGCGATCCCGAAGTCCCTTGAGGATTTCAATGGTGTGGGCAACAGATGGCTCAGCAACTTGAATTGGTTGGAAGCGACGCTCTAACGCAGCATCTTTCTCAAGGTGCTTGCGATATTCATCAAGCGTGGTTGCGCCAATTGTCTGGAGTTCACCGCGAGCGAGCATCGGTTTCAAAATTGATGCAGCATCAATCGCGCCTTCGGCTGCTCCAGCGCCAACCAGAGTATGAATCTCATCGATAAAAAGAATAATGTCGCCGCGAGTGCGGATCTCTTTTAATACTTTCTTCAAACGCTCTTCGAAATCACCGCGGTAACGCGATCCAGCAACAAGTGCGCCAAGATCTAGTGAGTAGAGCTGTTTATTCTTCAAAGTTTCAGGGACATCGCCTTTGATGATTGCTTGCGCTAAACCTTCAACAACAGCGGTCTTTCCAACACCAGGTTCTCCGATAAGGACTGGGTTGTTCTTAGTACGGCGAGAGAGAATCTGCATTACGCGCTCAATCTCTTTTTCACGACCAATAACTGGATCTAATTTTCCTTCGCGAGCTGCCGAAGTTAAGTTTCTTCCAAATTGATCTAGAACTAATGAGGTAGCAGGAGTACCTTCCGGAGCCCCAGAAGTAACCGCTTCTTTTCCTTGGTAACCAGAGAGAAGTTGAATTACCTGTTGGCGAACGCGATTTAGATCGGCGCCAAGTTTTACAAGAACTTGAGCGGCAACGCCTTCACCCTCACGGATTAGTCCAAGAAGAATATGTTCAGTTCCAATATACGAGTGTCCAAGTTGGAGCGCCTCGCGAAGTGATAGTTCTAAAACTTTTTTAGCGCGCGGAGTAAAAGGTATATGTCCGGATGGGGCCTGTTGTCCTTGGCCGATAATCTCTTCGACTTGTGAGCGGACGCCTTCTAGAGAAATTCCAAGTGCTTCTAAACCTTTGGCGGCGACGCCTTCGCCTTCGTGGATGAGTCCAAGGAGGATATGTTCGGTACCGATGTAATTGTGGTTGAGCATGCGAGCTTCTTCCTGGGCGAGTACGACGACTCGGCGGGCTCTATCGGTAAAGCGCTCGAACATTAATCTCTCCTAACTTTCGCCCTAGCGTATAAGAGGTAGCCGAACGGGGCGACATCAATAAGCCAGGCCAATATATGGCGTGATCTAGCGAGGGTAACCGCAAGATTTGGGGTTTTATGCCCGGGGGTGGGGAGCTATTCCAGAACCAACAACATTCGGGTATTTCCCAGGGTGTTGGGCTTCACGCTCTCAAGATCAAGGAATTCGGCGATACCTTCGTCGTAAGAGCGGAGTAGTTGTTGATAAACCTCAGGTTCGACCGGTGCGCCAGTTATCTCTTTAAATCCATAACGAGAAAAGAATTCAGTTTCAAAAGTTAAACAGAATAATCGTTTTAAACCAAGGGTGCGCGCTCTTGCAATTATCGCTTCCATAAGCTGGTGGCCAATTTTCTTACGGCGAAATTCCTCAAGTACGGCAACGGTTCTTACTTCGCCAAGATCTTCCCAAAGAACGTGGAGCGCACCACATCCAATGACTTCTCCGTTTTCCTCTGCGACGACAAATTCCTGAACATCTTCGTAGAGGGTTACAGTCTCTTTCGTGAGTAAGCGACGTTGCAAAGTGTAGAGATCTATAATTTTTCGAATCGCTTTGATATCTGAGGTGCGAGCTGGACGGATCATTCCGGCTTCACCAGCGGGAAGAGAATTGTTTCGCGAATGCCGAGCCCGGTTAGCGCCATCAGCAAACGATCGATTCCCATTCCAACCCCACCTGTTGGCGGCATACCGTGTTCCATAGCCCGTAAGAAATCTTCATCGACCTGCATCGCTTCTAAATCACCTTTTGCGACTAACTTCGCTTGTTCAACTAGCCGCTCTCGTTGGATAACTGGATCAATTAATTCGGAGTAACCAGTTGCAAGTTCAAAGCCATCAATATAGAGATCCCATTTCTCAGCGATACCTTTTACTTCACGGTGTTCGCGCACTAATGGAGAAGTGTCGACTGGATAGCCCATAACAAAGGTCGGTTTCTTCAATTTCTCTTTGTAGAGCGCCTCGAATATCTCTTCGGCCAATTTGCCGTGAATCCATTTCGGGTCGACTTTTAGGCCAATTTCATGGGCGATTTTCTTAAGTTCTTCATACTTTGTTTCTGGGGAAACGCTCTTTCCTAGTTCATCAGATATGGTCTGGTAGAAATCAATCTCACTCCAATTTCCACTCAAATCGTGGGTGGTTCCATCTTGATGTGTAACTTTATGAGAGCCAAAGATTGCCTTTGCAGAATTCTGGACAAGTTCTCGCGTCAAATCCTTCATATCGCGCCAATCAGCGTAGGCCCAGTACATCTCTAGCATCGCAAATTCCGGGGAGTGGCTTGAATCAGCGCCTTCGTTACGGAAATTGCGATTGATTTCAAATACTTTTTCAATACCGCCAACTACACATCGCTTTAAGAATAATTCCGGGGCAATCCTCAGGAATAGTTCCATGTCATAAGCATTAGAGAGAGTCTTAAAGGGGCGGGCAGTTGCGCCACCATGCATTACTTGGAGCATCGGGGTCTCTACCTCTAGAAAACCAGCGGAATCTAAAGTGCTGCGCAGCGATTTCATAACCGCTGGTCGAACTCGCGCAATCTCGCGAGCTTCCGGGCGAACAACTAGATCAACATAACGTTGGCGTACGCGCGTCTCTTCATTTAACGGATTATGTTCGTTGGGAAGTGGCCGGAGCGCCTTGGCGGCAATTTGGTAGCGCTCGGTAAAGATTGAGAGTTCACCGCGTTTTGAGGTAATTACTTCACCAGTAACGCTAACGATATCGCCGATATCAATATCGCTCTTCCAAGATTCGAGTATCGCATCGCCAACTTTGTCGAAGGAGAGCATCACTTGAAGTTCAGTGCCATCACCTTCTCGTAACATTGCAAAACAGAGTTTGCCGGTATCACGTTTGAAAATAACGCGACCCGTAACGCTCTCAGTAATTCCAGAAGCTGAGTCGGTAGCCAGGTCTTTAAATCGCTCGCGAATCTCTTTTAGAGTTGCGGTCCGAGGAACTTGAACTGGATATGGAGTTTGGCCGCTGGCCAGCAAGGCATCGCGCTTTTCGCGCCGAATCCTTAACTGTTCTGGAAGGTCATTCTCCGCCATATCGGCAGTCTAACCATTGCGCTCATGCACAAGGCGTAAGCCAATCAACGTTAAATCTGGTTCATGAAAATCCAGCGTCTCGCTTATGCCAAGTACGAGCGGCGCCAAACCACCCGTTGCAATAACTGAAATCTTCTTATTATTTGGATATAGCTCAGCTAACTCATCGCTAATCCGCTCAACTAAACCATCAACCTGGCCCGCAAAACCAAAGATAGTTCCAGATTGCAGCGCTTCCACTGTGTTCTTTCCAATTACCGATCTCGGTTTTACCAACTCAACTTTACGAAGTTGGGCAGCGCGCGCAGCTAGCGCATCTACTGAAATCTCAATACCGGGAGCGAGGGCGCCACCTAAGAATTCTCCTTTTGGTGAGACCACATCGAGGTTTGTGGAGGTACCAAAATCAACCACAATCGCTGCGCCATCTTCTCCATAAAGATGATGGGCCGCTAAAGTATTTACAATTCGATCGGCTCCAATCTCTTTTGGATTATCTACAAGTAATGGCACGCCAGTTTTTACACCGGGTTCGATGATTGTGGTCCTTACCTCGCGGAAATATGAATCGACCATCGAACGCGCTTCGCGGAGTACTGCGGGCACAGTTGAACATATTGATACACCAGAAACTGTGTAATCAGTAATAAGTGAGCGCCAGAGTATCCAGAGTTCATCCGCAGTATCTCGCGCATCAGTCTTGACCCGCCAACTATCTACAAGCTCTTCACCATCAAAGATTCCTAGAACGGTGTTGGTGTTTCCGATATCAATTGTTAGTAACATTTAGAAGTCCAATCCGATATCTAAAATTGGAGCCGAATGGGTTATCGCTCCAACAGCCAAGTAATCCACGCCGCACTCGGCGTAACTTCTAACCGTCTCAAGTGTTAAACCGCCAGAAGATTCCAAAAGCGTCTTGCTCCCTTTGGTGAGCTCCACAGCTCGTTTAGTATCTTGAGTCGACATGTTGTCTAAGAGAATCATTTCTGGTGAACTCTTAAGCGCTTCTTCTAATTGCTCGATTGAATCAACCTCTACTTCGAGTGATAGTCCCGGATATTGGCGACGTACTTTGGCGATTGCATCTGTAATCGAGCCAGCGGCGGCGATGTGATTATCTTTGATTAGGGCGCTATCTGCGAGGTTCATGCGATGGTTCTCGCCACCGCCAATACGAACCGCAAACTTTTCTAACTCTCTTAGCCCCGGCGTTGTTTTTCTCGTATCCCGAATTACTGCTCCGGTTCCCGAAATCCGATCCACCCAAATCTTGGTAGTTGTGGCAATCCCAGAGAGATGGCTAATCAGATTAAGTGCGACGCGCTCGCCGCTTAATATTGCACGAGTTTTGCCAGAAATCGTAAGAATAGTTTCGCCGGATACCAGGCTCTCACCGCACTTCTTCGTAAATTCAATCTCAGTAACTCCAGAATTCTCAAAAACTGCAGCAGCTACATTGACACCAGCAACTACTCCCGCACTTCTACTTCTTAAAGTTGCGCTCGAAGTCTGGGCGTTATCGATTGTGGCGAGCGTCGTCTTATCCTCGCTTGCAAAATCTTCAGCAAGCGCCCGTTGTATTAGATCTATAAGCGCGACTGGGTCTAACCCTTGCGCTTTAAGGCGCTCAGTTAACGATGCTGAGATCATTGAAGACCTCCTCATATGTTGATCGCCAATTTCCAATCTCATCTATCGACTGGTGGATCCGCTTCAGCCAAGCGCCAGAGGTATTTGGAAAATCATCTCGAGTATGCGAGCCACGCGATTCAGTTCGCTCCAATGCAGAACGTGTGATTGCGGTAGCTAAAAGATAAAGATTTGTAGTTTCCCAAGCATCTACATTTGCATAGATAGTTGTGGCATCCTTCAAGCGACTTAAAGTTTCTAGAGTTTTAGTAAGGGATTCTTTAGTTCGCACCACCGAAGCGCCGCGCGACATCGCGCGTTGCATCTCGCCGCGAACTGATGGCGAAATCAAAATCTCAATCGGATCGCTAGCTATAGGTTCTTCCCAAGTCGCTAAGTTCTTAGCGATATCTTCTGCAATTCGAGCGCCGAAAACTAAACCCTCAAGTAGTGAGTTTGAAGCGAGGCGATTTGCGCCATGCGCTCCGGTGCAAGCAGTCTCACCGACAGCATAAAGACCAGGAACTGAGGAGTGGCCATTTAAATCGGTGCGAATTCCGCCCGATGCATAATGAGATGCTGGCGCTACTGGAATTAAATCTTTACTTGGATCGATACCAAGTTGTGAACATGAAGCATGAATTGTTGGAAATCTATCTTGAAAATCAATTATTGATCTTGCATCAAGCCAGACATGTTTCGAACCACTCTTTGACATCTGGCGCGAAATTTCTTTCGCAACAATATCGCGTGGCGCTAAATCAGCGAGTGGGTGAACTGATTTCATAAATCGTTCGCCACGATCATTTACGAGAAATGCACCCTCACCACGAACTGCTTCGCTAATTAACGGTTGTTGTCCTCGAGAATTCTCACCCATATAAAGCACGGTTGGATGAAATTGGATAAATTCCACATCAGCCACATCTGCACCTGCGCGAAGCGCTAGCGCAACGCCATCACCGGTTGAAACCGATGGATTTGTAGTTTGCGAGTAAACCTGGCCTAGTCCGCCGGTAGCAAGAACAACTGCGCGCGCCATAATTTGGCCGACACCATCACGGCTACCTTCACCAATAACATGGAGCGTTACACCACATACTCGTCCGTTCTCACTTTTAAGCGCATCTAATACGAGTGCATGTTCGATAACTTCAATACCTTGATCTCGAGAGACTGCAGCAAGAAGGGCGCGCGAAACTTCAGCGCCGGTCGCATCTCCGCCTGCGTGCAGGATGCGATTTCTTAAGTGGCCACCCTCGCGCGTTAATGCGATCTCACCTGTCTCAGATTTATCAAAAACAGCGCCACGAGCAATTAGTTTCCTAACCGCTTCCGGTCCTTCACTTACCAATACTTTTACTGCTGGTAAATCACATAAACCTGCGCCAGCAACCAGGGTGTCTCGTTCATGTTGTTCCGGAGAATCACCTGGGCCAAGTGCGGCAGCGATACCACCTTGAGCCCATTTGGTAGATCCCTCATCAACATATGACTTGGTAATAAGTATTACTGAAAGATTATGTGCGCGAATTTGTAAGGCTGTAGTAAGGCCAGCCACACCAGAACCAATTACCACAACATCGGCCGATGTACTCCAACCAGGAAGTGGGGCGCGCAATCTCATAGCCGCACCAAGTTTTCATTTCGGCTCAAAGTTAGAGATGCGTTATCAATGAGTCGAATATCCTCAATCCAGCCGGCGACTATCGCGCGTGGCTTGGTTGTGCTCTCTTCGGCTACTGCAAAGGTCTCGCTATCGATAATCTCGGCGTAATCAATCTTAAAATTAGAATTGCTAAGTTCATTACGTAATTCTTGGCGAGCTTTACTTATTGAATCTTTTTTATCTGCGGCGCGCAGAGCTTTCGAGATAATCTGCGCATCACTTCGCCCCAGATTAGTAAGTCTGACATTTCGAGAGGACATGGCTAGCCCCGACTCTTCACGGATTGTGGGCGCTGCAACAATATTAATTTCTGGATGCAATCTCGCAGCCATCTCTTTTATAAGAAAGAGTTGTTGAATATCTTTCTCACCAAAGATTGCGAATTTAGGTTTTACTAGTTCAAACAAACGATTTACGACTGTGAGCACACCGTCGAAATGGCCCGGTCGACTTGCCCCTTCATACAGTTTTCCTAATTCTCCCGAGCTAATTCGCTTTGGTGAATCTGGATAAAGATCAGTTACTTCAGGTCGCCACAAGATTGTGGCTCCTGCATCACGCGCTAGCGCCTCATCTAGATCCGGGGTCTTTGGATACTTTTCATAGTCATCTTTATTCTCAAATTGCAGCGGATTGATAAAAACTGAGATTGCGACATCGTCACAATATTGGCGGGCAATTTTTATTAAAGATTGGTGGCCAGCATGAAGTGCGCCCATGGTTGGGACAAAGGCGCAGGCGCTCGGTATTGCGCGTTGAATCTTCATTTTCTAGCTCCAGTCCGCTTGGGGTACCAGGCGCCTTAATTCTACTTCGCTTCTAGATTTGCGAGAAGTTGGCGGATGGGCCCGTGGCCAGCGAGCACGCCATCTGGATCGATTTCTAACCAGGGCGCGAGCACAAAGAACCTTTGATGAGCCCGCGGATGAGGCAGCGTCAATGCCGCGCTCTCCATAAAGAGTCCGCCGTAATCAATGATGTCTATATCTATAGTGCGAGCCGCATTTGGAAAGCTGCGAAATCTCCCAAGTTTATTCTCAATATCAAAGAGTGCATTCATGAGATCAAGTGGCTTTAACTCACTCTCGCCAATTAATACCGCATTGATGTAATTGGGTTGCTTATCCGCAACGCCAACTGGTTCGGTCTCAATCAATTTGGAGACCGCAGTTATCTTTATTCGATCTCGAATCTCATCTATTGCCTCTGAGATTTGGCGACGAGGATCTCCGAGATTTGCCCCCAGCGCAATTACCGCCTTCATCGCTCGCTCTTAATGGTTACCGAAACATGCTTAAAAGGAGTTGGAATTGGAGCTTGTGGTTTATGAACTGTGACTTCTGCGGACTCTACTTTGGGAAAAGTATCGAGAATTAAATCTCCAATTTCTTTAGCCAATTTCTCAATTAAATTAACGGATGGCCCGGTAATAACTCGGTGAACCAACTTTGCGATTTCAGCATAATCAATCGTTTCTTCAAGCGCGTCACTCTTTGCAGCTTTTAATAACTTTGCCTTTAAGGTTATATCTACAATAAAGTCTTGTTCTTCAATTTTCTCAGAGGGGTTTACCCCATGTTTTCCGCGTCCCGAAATTCCAATTATCGAGATCTTCTCGCTCATATTTTTAGTTTATCTTTTAGCGAGCGCTTCGACTATAGCGATTGCATCACGATGTGGTTTTACCGAATGAGTTCGCACGCCCCAGATGCTCTGTTTAGCAAGCGCTGCGGTTAACGCGATGCTGGCTGACTCGCGCTGGTCCGGCTCGCCACCAACTAATTCTCCAAGAAAGCGCTTGCGAGAGGCGCCTACCAATATTGGATAACCAAGTAGCGCAAGTCGATCTAAATTCTTAAGGAGCTCCCAATTATGTTCGCTAGTTTTAGCAAATCCGATTCCCGGATCGATAATCAATTGTTCCGGATCTACCCCTGCTTCAATCGCAGAATTAATCCGCTCCTCTAACTCCTCGCGAACTTCTTTTACAACATCATTATAGAGCGCATGTTCTTCCATAGTTTTAGAGTGGCTCCGCCAATGCATGATTACATATTGAATCTCGCGATTTTTGGAGATCAATTCATACATCTTTTCATCCGCCAATCCACCACTTACATCATTTACATATTTAACGCCTATCTTTATGGCAGCCTTGGCAACCTCGCTACGCATAGTATCGATTGAGACTGGAACGCCATAAGTCACAACTTCTTCCAAGACCGGCATTACCCGCGCTAATTCCTCGTCCTCGCTTACTCGTTCGGCGCCGGGTTTTGTGGATTCGCCGCCGATATCGATGATGTCGACGCCCTCTTCAATCATGATTTTGGCTCGCGAGATTGCAGCATCTGTTGTGAAATGGCGACCGCCATCAGCAAATGAATCTGGGGTTACATTTAAGATCCCCATAACTAAAGTGCGCATTATTTTGTGGTTATTAAAGACATAGCTTCGGCGCGAGTTGCTGGATCACGGAGCATTCCTCGAACTGCGCTCGTTACCGTACGCGCTTCTGATTTCTTTACGCCACGCATCGACATACAGAGATGTACGCAATCCACAATCACGATAACGCCACCTGGCTCTAGCGCTTCGACTAAAGCGTCGGCGATTTGCGTTGTTAATCGCTCTTGCACTTGAGGGCGTCTTGCAAATAGATCCACTAAGCGCGCTAATTTTGAAATTCCAGTAACTCGACCGCTTGCACCTGGGATATAACCAATGTGGGCTTTGCCGTGAAATGGCGTTAGGTGATGTTCGCAGTGCGAGAAGACTTCGATATCTTTTACGATAACTAGCTCTTCATGTCCTAAATCAAATGATGTCGTAAAAATATCTTTTGGCTCTTGGAAGATTCCTTGAAAATTCTCCCGCATCGCACGCGCTACTCGGGATGGCGTTTCTTTCAAACCATCGCGATCTGGATCTTCACCAATTCCAATTAGAATCTCTCGAATCGCACGCGCAATGCGTTCTTCATCGAACTTAGCGCTCATTAGGTGGTTTTCTTACGACGCTTTATTGGTTCGGGTTCTGGGGTGGGTTCTACTTTTGGCTTTAATGGAACCGGCGGAATTCGAGAGGGCGCGCGCATCGGCGACCCGGTCCAAGCTGGACGTTTTGGCCGAGCGGCAACACGCTTGAAAATTACTTCAATCTCTTCCTTTTGGATCGTCTCTTTCTCTAACAACTCTTCGACTAACGCATCAAGAATTGATCGATTTTCAACAAGGATCTCATATGCCTCTTGGTGGGCATTCTCGATAAGTGCGCGAATTTCGCTATCGACCACGCTTGCAAGATGTTCTGAGTAATCTCTTTGGTGTCCGTAATCGCGACCTAAGAATGGAGCCGATTCACTTGTGCCAAGTTTGATGGCGCCGAGTTTTTCAGTCATGCCATATTGAGTAACCATGGCGCGCGCCAATGTTGTGGCTTTTTCAATATCGTTAGAGGCGCCGGTGGTTGGATCATGAAATACCAATTCTTCCGCCGCACGCCCACCCATCGTGTACGCCAATTGGTCAAGCATCTGATTTCGAGTAGTTGAGTACTTATCTTCATCAGGTAGCACCATGGTGTAACCAAGCGCATGCCCGCGCGGCATGATTGTAATTTTATGAACTGGATCGGTATGTGGAAGCGCATGCGCAACTAAGGCATGACCGCCTTCATGGTAAGCCGTTACACGTCGCTCTTCTTCGCTCATTAAACGAGATTTACGTTGGGGTCCAGCCATGACGCGATCAATTGCTTCATCAATATCGTCGCGAGAGATAACTTTACGATTCTGGCGTGCAGTAAGAAGTGCTGCTTCATTTAACACATTTGCAAGATCAGCCCCGGTAAATCCTGGAGTTCTACGCGCCAACGCCTTTAAATCCAAATCCTTTTCTAGCGGTTTATTTTTTGCATGAACTTTCATAATCGCTTCGCGCCCCTTTACATCCGGGCGATCGAGCGCAATCTGGCGATCAAATCGACCGGGGCGAAGTAAGGCTGGATCCAAAATATCTGGGCGATTGGTTGCCGCAATCAAAATAACTTGATCATGTGGTTCAAATCCATCCATCTCAACTAATAGTTGGTTCAAAGTTTGTTCTCGTTCATCATGGCCGCCACCAAGACCGGCGCCACGATGTCTACCGACTGCATCAATTTCATCGACGAAGATGATTGATGGCGCATTCTGTTTTGCTTGGTTAAATAAATCTCGAACGCGTGAAGCGCCGACTCCAACAAACATCTCTACGAAGTCTGAGCCAGAAATTGTGTAAAACGGAACTTTGGCTTCACCAGCAACCGCCCTTGCAAGCAGAGTCTTACCCGTTCCTGGAGGGCCAAAGAGCAATACGCCCTTGGGAATCTTTGCGCCGATTTCCTGATATTTCTTCGAATCAGCGAGAAAATCCTTTATCTCACGGAACTCCTCGATAGCTTCATCGGCTCCGGCAACATCAGCAAAAGTTACTTGTGGAACTTCATTGGAATGTAATTTTGCACGTGAACGACCAAAGGAGAATACTCGAGAGCCGCCTTGAGATCTTCCTAAGAAGAAGAGTAATAGGAAGAAGATAAGAAGTATTGGGCCAAGTGTGAAAAGTATCGAGACAAATATATTTGTGCGAGGTACTTCAACATTCCACTCTTTTGGAGGTGGAGTTGCACTTAGTAAATCAACAAGGATTGGTTCTTGACCGCTTACATATGAAGCTTCAACATTGGTTGCGCCTTCAATTGCGCTACCAGGTTTCAAAACTAATCGAATTACTTGTTGACGATCGACAATTGTGGCTTGCTCGACATCGCCTCGAGTAATTGCGCTCATGACCTGGGATGTTTCAACTTTGGTGAATTGATTACCGCCAGATGAGATCTGGCCAACAAAGGTCACAACCACAATCGCTAAGAGAATCCAGAAGAGCGGGCGACGAGTTAACGGCTGTTGCGTCTTGCCAGGTTTGACCGGCAATTTCGGTCGTTTGATCTGGAACTTCTTACTTGGTTTCTTATCCGCCATAGTTACTCGTACATATGTTTCGCTAGGACTGCGATGAATGGGAGATTTCGATACTTCTCATTGAAATCTAGACCGTAACCAATGACAAAATCTTTGGGAATATCAAAGCCAACGTATTTGACATCTACTTTGACAACGGCTGATTCCGGCTTGCGTAGTACCGTCATAATTTCAACAGAACCTGCGCCTCTTGATTTCAAATTGTTGCTAAGCCAGTCGAGTGTTAGTCCGGTATCAACAATGTCCTCAATGATTAAAACATTTTTGCCGGTGATGTCTCGATCGAGATCCTTCAAGATTCGAACTACGCCGGAAGATTTAGTTCCTGAGCCATAGGAAGAAACCGCCATCCAATCGATCTCAACATGGCGATTCATATGGCGAGTTAGATCAGCCATCACCATCACAGCGCCCTTTAGAACGCCAATAAGTAAGAGTTCTTTGCCGACATAATCATTATCAATTTGCTTTGCAATCTCCTTCAACCGAGTCTGCAATTGCGCTTCAGTAATGATTACTTTCTCAATTTCACTCTTTACTGATTCGAGATCCACCTGCGACCTTTCGTGGGGGCGTTAAGAGAGCGAAAGTCTGCCCGAAATTCGCGCTACGGTCACACCGCCCGGAAGCGATACCGCTCCCTGCCCCTTCCACGCTGTGATGAGGGCCTCAACCGGCTCAAGATGTTCGGATGAAAGCGAGCCGATCGGGGCGCCGGCGTTGTGAATCGCCAATCTGACAACTCGCGATCGTATAGCTCTCGGAAGTTTCGCTAATTCTTCGATATCCAAACTTTTAGGATTAAGCGTCACAAAAATTTTATTGGCCCAATCATCGAGAGCATCAGCATCGTCGCGAAGTAATTTCGCGGATCGATAAAGCGCATCAGAAACCCCCGGGCCAAGCTCACTCTCTAATAATGGAAGAACTTTCTCTCGCACTCTAACGCGTTTATATTCCAAATCTTTATTATGCGGATCGCTCCAATATTCGATTCCTAATTCCTGACAAGTTGCCTGCGTTTCAGCACGAGTATTACTCAAGAGCGGCCTTCGATAAATATCGACTCGTTTCGCCATCCCAGAAAGTGAGCGAGTGCCTGAACCTCTTGCGAGTCCCAACAAAACTGTTTCTGCTTGATCATCTTTAGTGTGTCCGAGAAAAATAGCTTTTGCATCTAATTCCTCGGCTAGCTTTCCAAGCGCTTCATATCTAGCGCGACGTGCCGAGGCTTCCGGTCCATCAACTTGCGTGACCGTAACGCGGCGAATCTCAACTCTTTCATAACCTAAGTTCTTAAGAGTTGCGCTTGTATTAGCTGCGACTTCTCCCGAGTTACTCTGTAATTGATGATCAATTATTACTGGAATACATTCGATAGCTAGCTCTTTAACTTCTTTCAAAAGCGCCGCCGCTAGCGCAAGTGAATCCGCACCTCCAGAAACTCCCACCAGAATTCGATTTCCCGCCGATAGATCAGAGAGTTCTTCTCGAACCGCTAACCGCAATCGATAGAGCGGGGTTGCTTCTGCCATAGCAGCAGAGCGTAGTTATATCTAGACGCGACCTCCATACGGCATCAAGCCCTTGATGCTATAGATATTCGAGTAAAGCAGTCCTTTTCCTTTCGAATTTGCTTCCCACATCATCCCGTTTCCAGCATAAATGGTTATGTGATGAATCGTGTTGACTGTTCCTTTATAAGAATAGAAAAGTAAGTCGCCCGGGAGTAATTGATTAAGTGGAACATGCTTGGTGTAAGAGAAATAAAGCGATGAGTTGAGTCGATCCCAATTTGGCCAGCCAAGTCCAGCGCTTCGATAGGCCGCATATACAAGTCCTGAACAATCAAATGAATTTGGTCCCTCATCTCCCCATATATATGGTTTGCGGGCCTGTACTTGGCGTTTGGCAAATTCAACAGCTCTATCGCGCATTGCTTGATCAGATCTAAAAGTTGTTCGGCCACGGAAACCAATATCTGGCCAGACTTTGGTGTAAATCGCTGTTCCTTGCGCAATCGAAGCATTAGCCTCTTCAAGTAAAGCAAGTTGTCGTTGCTGTTCCAGTGTTACGCGCTTCTTGCGAGCGGCATTCAATTCCTTTAAGACTTGATCTTGAATCTTCTGAAGCCGATCTACTTCTTTCTGTTGGGCATCCTTTGCAGCATCAGCTTCTGCTTTGGCTGCAGCAACTTTTTCTGTTGCAATTCGCTGTCGCTCTTTTGCTTCATCGGCAGCCTGCTTGGCTTCTTTTGCAATTACTTCGGCTCGTTTGAATCGAAATAGCGCTTGGGTATTTTGTTCACCAAGAGAATCCAAAACCGATAATCGATCCATTAAATCTTGTGGGCCATCGGCCTGTAGTACGGAATCTAAATCAGTAAAACCACCGCCCATGATGTAGGCGTTTGTGGCAAGGCGACCAATTGCATCGTGAGCTGCTTTAACTTGTCCAACTGCTGCGATGTAGGCCTCAGCAGCTGCTTCTGCTTCCTTTGTGGCTTTTGCAAGTTCTGCTTTCGCCGCTTCATATTTGCGGCGCGCGCTTTCAGCCACTGAAATTAATTGTCTAAGAGTTAAATTTGCCTTTGCCAACTTAGCGGCGGCCGCATCAGCTGCTTTCTTCTTCACTTCCTCAATCTTTTTAGCCTCGGCAATTTGAGCCAGACTCGGTTTCTTAGGATTGGCAATAGCGGGAGCGTTTGCTGAAATCGTGAAGAGTGAAACTAAAAGAAGCGCGGTAAAGCGGCGTTGCGTAGTTATCACTCGTTGGCTCCCTGGGGAAATGGGGGTCAGTTACTAATAAATAGGGTAAAGGACAGAGTGGAATTTTCTCGGGATTTGCCCCGGATAGTTCCTCAAATTTTCCTGAAAATTTCAATAAATCAAAGGGTTGGGGTGCGACCAATCACTTCGATCTTGCCCTTTTTGGCACGGACCAGAATTCCCTCTCCTGATGCCGGCGCTATTCCAGTTAACGCGGTGATATTAACTTGGTGGAAAACAAGAACTAAGAGCCCTGCAGTTTTTCTATGTTTCTTGATTTGTTCCAATGTTGCGGAAGTTCTTAAATCTTTCTCTGGATTATCATCTTGAAAGAGTGAATCAAGATTTGAATTTTGAGTAACTTTACCGATATTCATTAGCGTGGCGGTATCAATTGCGCGACACCATCTACTTGACTCGATTCTGGTGATTGGTAGCTTTTTCGATCTAATCCAATTTCCAATTCTCTCAGCTTGCGCCTTGCCTTCTTCCGAGAGATTACGTTGCGTTGCGCAATCACCGATTTTAAACTTTTCTGGATCTCCGACCCCAGGAGCAATAGCGTGGCGAAGTAGCAATACATAACCTTTTGATTCTTGCTTGGCGACCTTTTTCCAAATATCAACTGAAGCAGAAGCGCTAGCGCTCGGTAAAACTAATGCCATAGCCAAGAGGAAAACAAACTTTCTCAAACGAAGACTCCGATAACAAGAAGGATTGAGTAAAGACTTAGATAAGAAATTGATCCATTGAAGATTCGACCGGCATTTTTTTCCATATCGCGAAGCTGCCAGGCAAAGACAATGCCCATAATTAAGGTCAGAATGTAACTCCAAATCGGAAAACCAGCGCTATAGAGAGTTAAAAGCGAGGTAATAATCATCGCAACGGTATGAAACCAACTATGTTTCGCCACCTCTTCTTTGGTAGCAACCACCGGGAGCATTGGAATCCCTGCGGCGGCATAATCATCGCGATATTTGATTGCTAGCGCCCAGAAATGTGGCGGAGTCCAGAAGAAGATGACTAGGAAGAACCAGAAAGCGGTCCAAGAGAGCGAATTCGTGACCGCGGCCCATCCAATTAGAACTGGCAGACATCCCGCAATTCCACCCCAGACAATATTTTGTGAAGTGCGACGCTTAAGTCCGACGGTATATCCAAAAACATAAAAAGCAATCGCGGCAACGGTTAAACCAGTAGCGAGGGGATTGGTAAATACCCAAAATATAACTAGAGAGATAATTGCGATTAAATAGGCGAAAATCAATGCGCGATCTTCGCTAATTAATTCGTTAACGATTGGGCGCTTAGATGTCCTCGTCATCATCCGATCAATATCACTCTCAATCACCATATTGAAAGCATTGGCTGCGCCAGCTGCGAGCGTTCCACCGATTAAAGTCGCAATAGTTATTGATAAATCAGGAATTCCATCAGAGGATAGAAATAACGCAGGCAGAGTTGTTACTAGCAACAATTCGACCACTCGCAATTTCATCAATGCGAGGTAGGGCGAAATCACATGGCGAGGTTACCGGGTAGATTAGGTGGATGCGCTCTCGCTTCTTTGTAATCCTCATCGCAACTTTTCTCACCATTCCCCCAGTTGAGGCGCAAACCACTTCTGCAGATACAAAAATGCGTCTTATAACCACAATTACCGGCAATATCGCGCCGAAATCAGTTCGCGCTTCCGGAACTGGTTTTGTCTCAGCACATAACATGATGTATCGCCACTCAGTAACAATTTATGACGCTAGCGAGATGAACTTAGTCGAGACCATTTCAGATCGCGTTGATTTAAATCAACTTGGCTTTACTGGTTACTCCGGCACCCACCGCGGAGCGCCGGTTGAGGGAGCATTTTCACCTGACGGTAAATATTTATATGTAACTAATTATGCGATGTATGGAAAAGGCTTTAATAGAGAAGGTACCGATATTTGTCGCCCCGCAAATAATTACGATCGATCATTTCTCTATCGCATCGATACCACTACTTGGAATATTGATGCGGCATATAGGGTTGGCGTAGTACCAAAAGTCGTTCAAGTTTCTCCCGATAATAAATATGTTTTAGTTACCAACTGGTGCTCTTATGACTTATCAGTTGTTTCGACCGCAGACCAGAAGGTCGTGAAAACGCTTCCGATTGGCGCCTATCCACGCGGTATTGCTATTTCAAATGATTCTAAGTTCGCTTATGTTGCCCAAATGGGCGGCTCCGTTGTACATAAAATTGATTTAGGAACTTGGCAAAGAACGCGCTTAGAAGTCGGCTCGAATCCCAGAGCCCTAGTTCTTTCTCCAGATAACAAGAAGCTTTATCTGACGCTAAATAAATCAGGTCGAGTCGCAGCTTTTGATTTAGATGCCAATAGATTAATTAAGACAGTAAGAACAGGAAACGCAGCCCGAAGCTTAGATATCTCAAGTGATGGCACCACGCTTTATGTTGTTAATTACACAAGCGATACCATTGCAAAGTTGAGAGTTAGCGATCTTGAAATTTTAGAGAAGCGAAGAGTTTGTAATGAGCCAATTGGAGTGACTTATGAACCCCAAAATAGGCGGGTCTGGGTTGCTTGTTATGGCGGCTCAATTAAGGTGTTTGATGACTCCCTTTAACAACCACTTCTAACAACTTATCCATTGTTCTTCGCGCTGCATTTCGCGATCGAAGATTCGGCGTTATGCCATCTGCGAGAATTGCAAATGCATATTCTTGATTACCACTCTCAGCATAACCAGCCATAGTTACACTCCGATTTATCCAACCGGTTTTAGCATGAACGTGATTAATCGCAGCTGGAGCTTTTTCGAACCGGTTCACTAGAGTTCCAGTCTTTCCAGAAATCGGAAGACCTTCATAGATTGCAACATATCTAGGATCATTGCGAATAGCTCTTAATAATTCAACGATGGTTCTTGCTGAGATTCGATTCTCTCGCGAGAGTCCGCTGCCATCTTTAATTGCTAAACCGCTGGTATTTACATTCAATTTCGCTAATTCACTCTTAAATGTCTTTGTTAAACCCTTTGGGTTCGCAGGATTTCCGAGTTGTCGAGTAACCGCTTTTGCAAGTCGATCAGCAACTGCGTTATCGCTCCAGAGAATCACATGAGAAACCATCTTGCTAAGTGGTTTTGAAGTTAGAGTTGAGAGTTCCTCAACGCCTATCTCGGTGGCCTTAATTGCATTAACTTTCTTGAGAACCGCTCTAATTTTGCGTTGCTTAAACGCAACCTTCAATCCTTTTATATCTCCTGGATAAAGCCCGGTGTAGTGAATTGTGACCTTCTTGCTATCAAGAACTCCGGCCCTGCTTAGTAGACCCATTAAATATCCATGGCCATATTTATCCGAGACGCTGCGGTTGACAGTAAGGAATGGATCTAGCGATCCTCTAATCACAAATTCACGTTTCTTCCCAGTCCCCCAAACCGTAGTCACATAACGCGAACTCGCATCTAGATTCGTTAAAACAACGGCCATCGATAGTAATTTCAAGACTGAAGCAGGAGCTCTTGGTGAATCCGGCTCGTTCTCCGCCAAAACTGTTCCATCTGGGTTAAGGATTAATAGCCCAGGTTTGCTTAATTGAGATGCGTTTACATATTTCTCAAGGGTATGTAGAGCAGATACTGGTTGCGCTGAAATGAGCAAAGAAGAAATCACTAACGCAATTAGTACTCGACGCACCGTGGAAGCGTACTAACTCCATCTTGGAAATTGACCTCAGCAAATCGCCACTCCTAGGCTAATCTCAAGATGCCCAGCGCAGAGATCGGCCCCGGTGAGTTCTATCCTGTAGTTGGTGTAGGTCCACATCCAAAGCCTTGGCCCATCGGAGATCACTTTGATCCCGAACTTCTAGAAAAAGGCGATCGACGAAATGTGCTCGATAAATATCGCTATTGGAGCGTCGCTGCAATTGTCGCTGATTTAAATAAGAAACGTAATCCACTTCGCATCGCTATTGAAAATTGGCAACACGATTTAAATATCGGCTCAATTGTTCGAACTGCAAATGCCTTTAATGTGGCAAGTGTTCATATCGTTGGAAAACGTGATTGGAATAAGCGCGGCGCTATGGTTACCGATAGATATTTAGAGGTAATTCATCACCCAGATATTGCTGACTTTAAGAACTGGTTTGATGAGAAAAGAATTGAAATTATTGGTATCGACAATGTTGATGGGTCGACTGATTTAGAGAGCGCCAAATTACCGAGAGAATGCGTGCTTCTCTTTGGCCAAGAAGGTGCTGGAATGTCTGAAGAAGCGATTGCGGCCTGCTCTCGAATTCTTGCAATTG
>JBMTVF010000015.1:0-25946 GCA_049451055.1 Candidatus Nanopelagicaceae bacterium
GCAGTTGGATCTATACCTAGATAGAGGCTCTCGCTGCCACCTTCTAAAAATTTCTCGAGATCGCTGCGATCGGTTGTTTGAGCAATAGAGCCACGCCATTGCAGGTCTGAAAGTAGTTGGCGAGTCACTGACCCATCATGCCGGAAAAGCGTTTTCTTACGTCGGATATCCAAGCTCGGACTACATCGTTTTCCGCGCGGATTTTTCTAACCTGCGCCGATACCGAACTAGGCGCGGTTCCATTTGGCGTCGCTCTAGCCGTGATGGCTCGTTTAGCATCGAGCGCTTCGAAGAGATCTTTATTGAGTAACGGATGGAGTTGCTTCATTTTGGTTTCATCCAATTCATCAAGCTCAATATTCTCTGCTTCGCAAATTTGAACGTATTTGCCTGCGATTTCATGAGCTAATGGAAATGGCAAGTTCCGTTTGACTAGGAAATCAGCGATTTCAGTTGCAAGCGAGAAACCGGAAACAGCATTTCCAGCAATTTTTTCGCGATTGAATTCGGTTGAGCTAACCATGCCAGTCAGTGCTGGTAGTAGCAAGATTAGGTGGTCGATTGAAGAGAAAGTAACTGCTTTATCTTCTTGGAGGTCTCGGTTATAGGCAAACGGCAAGCCCTTCATTGTGACCAAGATTGAAGTTAGATTTCCTACGAGTGGACCGGATTTGCCACGAGCCAGCTCGGCGATATCGGGATTTTTTTTCTGCGGCATTATTGAGGAACCGGTGGAGAATTGATCTGCCAATTTCGCCCATCCAAATTCCGGAGAGGCCCAAATCGTCCACTCTTCACCAATACGAGAGAGATGAACGCCAATTAGGGCCAAAATAAATAAACCCTCGGCAACAAAATCGCGATCGGAGACTGCATCAATACTGTTGGGTGCAATATCTGTAAAACCTAGATCGCGAGCTGTAGCGACTGGATCTATTGGAAGCGAACTTCCAGAGAGGGCTCCTGATCCAAGGGGTGAGAGATTCGTTCTTTTATACCAATCTCTGATTCGATCCAAATCTCTAGCTAGCGCGACCGCATGCTTAGCTAATTCGTGTCCAAATGAAACTGGCTGGGCATGTTGTAAGTGGGTAAATCCTGGAGCGACAAGATCGATGTATGTTTCTGATTTCTCAATGAGCGCATCGGAGAGATCCAATAACAGTTCGGTTAAACCGGCGAAACTATCCATCATGAAGAGTTTTAAATCAGTTGCAACTTGATCGTTTCTAGATCTTCCGGCTCGGATTAAACCCCCCGCATCTCCTAACTTGGCAGTAAGCCCTCGCTCTAAAGCAGAGTGAACATCTTCATCGCCAGCTTCGGGTAAAAATTTCCCTGAAAGTACCTCGCTAAGTAATTCGGTTAAAGCATGTTCAATTAACTGCGACTCTTTCTTATCAATCAATCCGCCCTTGGTCAGCGCCTTGAGATGAGCGCGAGAGCCAGCGATATCGTAGGGAGCTAATCGCCAATCTAGATCAGTACTCTTGGAGAGTCTAAACATCACGTCATCTGCGGATTGCTGAAACCTGCCTCCCCAAAGACCGCTCATTTCGTTCCCCTTCGTTTTTTCCCTTTGGCTAAAGGTAATGACCCACCGGCAAATAGATCGTTGACTCGCGCAATAACCAGCTCTGATTGATTCTCACTCTCGCAGATAATCAATACCGTATCGTCACCTGCAATAGTCCCCAAGACATTCGGCAAATCCCCGCGCGCTGTAGCTCGATCGATCGAGCCTGCCAAAAGTTGTGCCCCACCTGCTGGAGTTCGAATCACAATCTGATTTCCTGCCGAACGAACAGACAAAAAAAGTTGAGTAGATACTCGACCGATATCTGGGGTAGAAGTAATTGGAATTTGATAACGCACTGTACCTTTTGAGTCAGGACCTCGAACGGCGCCCAATTCTTCAAGATCACGGCTAGCGGTGGCTTGAGTTACCTGCACTCCCTCTTTTCGAAGCGCTTTAACTAATTCCTCCTGAGATTGAATCAATACGTTACTTACAATCTCTTGAACTAGTGTTCTTCTCGCCGTTGTAGTTAGTTTTTTAGGTTTAGGCATAGATCTTCTCGCATATCTTCTTCAAGGCAGTAACGAATAGCTTTATCTGATTTTCAGAGAGTAAATAGCTCGGGGCGATTCGGATCACCTCTTCATTTGCGCTGTTTACAAGAAATCCCTTGTTTTGAAGTTCTTTAGTAATCTCCTTCGCACGATTTCCTTCGAATTGAATCCCAATTAGAAGTCCGCGACCTCTTATCTCAACAACCCCAGGAATGGCCACTGCTAATTTGTGGAAGAGCTCGCCCTTCTTACTGTTGCCAAGAAGCAAATTTCTCTTCTCAATCTCGTCCAGAACTGCATTTGCCGCAGCACATGAAATTGGATTACCTCCAAATGTGGACCCGTGGCTGCCGGGAGTAAATAGATCAGCACAATCGCCGATAGCGATCATGGCTCCGAGGGGTAACCCGCCACCTATGCCTTTTGCAACAGTAATTACATCTGGTCTAATCCCTTCGCTTTCATATCCAAACCACTCCCCGGTTCGACCCATTCCGGTTTGGATGCAGTCAATTGCCAAAAGTGCGCCAACTGCATCGCATCGCTTGCGAATCTCTCTTAAATAACCACTTGGCGGCACTACAACTCCAGCCTCTCCCATTATCGGTTCAATAAAGACCATGGCGGTGCGTTTCGTTATTTTGCGTTTTACCTCTTTAAAATCGCCAAACTTCAAATAGCTCACCTTGGGCAGTAGCGGTTCAAATTGATTGCGCTTTCCGCTCTGGCCCGTAAGCGAAAGAGCGCCCGATGTTCTACCGTGGAAGGAGCCAATCGCAGAAACCAAGCGCTTCTTACCAGTTAATCTCGATAGCTTAATTGCCGCCTCGATTGCCTCTGCTCCAGAATTACAAAAATAGACTCTCGCGGATTTTTCCCCGGTCATTTTAATTAATCTCTTAGCGAGTTTAAGACCAGGTTCATGGGCATAAAGATTTGAGGTGTGGCTAAGTGTTTTGGCTTGTTTAGAAATTGCTTTAATCACCGAAGGATGAGCATGGCCAAGCAGGTTGGTGGCGATGCCTCCGATCAGATCGAGATATTTCTTGCCATCAAAATCTTCTACGATTACACCTCGACCGCGTCGAAGAGCTATAGTTGGAGTTGCGTAAGTTTGCTGAATTGATTCTTTCCATTTACGTGCAGCTTCATTATTGGTTTTTATCATGGCAATACCAACGTTCCGCCAACTCCAGTTAGAGCCGCGTCAAGTGATGCCGGCTCATTACCATCAATCACACGTGCTGCCTTCGCACCAGAAGTGATTGCATTTATAACCGCGGCAACTTTTGGAGCCATACCTCCTTCAAATTTTAAGTTTTCTAGCTCGGAAACCGATGTCTGGCGTATCAGCGAAGTTTTATCCGGCCAATTTCGATAGATTCCAGGAACGTCTGTCATAAAAATTATTTCATCAGCCTTCATAGCGCCAGCTATGGCGCCAGCGGCGGTATCGGCATTAATATTTAATGATTTTCCTGATTCATCTACACCGATAGGTGAAATCACGGGTAAGAATTTTTTGCTTAATAAAAGTTCTAATAACCCAGGAGAAATCGCCGTAATTTCACCCACAAAACCGTACTTACTGAAATCCATTAATTTCGCCTGGATTAACTTGCCATCTAAACCGGTCAGGCCAACAGAATTTGCGCCATTTGCGACCAAATCCTTTACTACTTTGCGCAAGACCTCGCCGGTTAGGGTCTTTTCTACGATATCCATGGTCGCTTCGGTAGTTACGCGCAATCCGTCGCAAAATTCCGCAGCGATACCCTGGGAAGTTAGAGCCTTATCAATTTGTGGACCACCACCATGCACTACAACAAAGTCTTCCCCTGCTTTCCAAGCGGCAACAATGGGCTTACTCCAACCCGCATTTCCGCTCATTGCGTGGCCGCCAAGTTTGATTACCTTCATGTTGAATAAGCCGAATTCTCGTGCACGTACTCAACGCTTAAATCGTTTGTCAGAATTACCGCCGAATAATCGCCTGTTTTCAGATCAATTTCAATTGAAATCTGCTTATCTTTGAGATTTACCAATTCTCTTGGTTCGCCAGGTGCGCTGTTCACACATACTCGCACTCCATTAATTGTCACATCAACTTTTTTTGGGTCCATTATGGCTTTAGTCGTCCCGATAGCAGCTAGAACTCGTCCCCAATTTGGATCCTCACCAAAAAGAGCGCACTTTAATAAATTATTTCTGGCGCAAGCACGTCCAACTTCTACCGCATCTCGTTCGCTGCGAGCGCCGAGAGTTTTGATCGAAATTATCTTGGTGTGGCCTTCTGCATCGGAAATTAATTGGTGGGCCAAATTACCGCAAACCTCGGTTAATGATGCTCGTAACTGGCTTGATTCAATCTTTTCTCCCGAGGCGCCAGAGGCAAGAAACAGAACTGTATCGTTTGTTGACATACATCCATCAGAATCAATCCGATTAAAAGTTCGTTCACAAACCTCTTCGAAGATGGTCGCCGCCTCTCTCTCGTCTACTATCGCATCAGTCATTACGACAGAGAGCATCGTGGCAAGAGCCGGCGCTAGCATTCCGGCGCCTTTAGCAATACCGGTAAAGTTGACGTTGCCAGAATTAATGTTCGAAATCTTTGGATGAGAATCAGTAGTCATAATTGCCGTCGCGCAATCGACCAAGGATTCTCCACTCAAATTTTTTAAATTTTTTTCAATTCCACTTAAGAGAGACTCCAAAGGCAACTGCACACCGATCATTCCGGTTGAACAGATGCCAATATGAAGCGGATTGGTATTTAAACCCATTGAAACTTTTTCCGCAGAGCGGGTTACAGCTAATTCGCCAGCTTCCCCAGTACAGGCATTGGCACCTCCGCTGTTTAGGAGTACTGCATCGAGCCGCCCTCCCCTAATGGCTTTCTGGGTCCAAGTGACTGGAGCGGCCAAAATCTGGTTTGAGGTAAAAACCCCTGTTGCAAAATTTGTTGGTCCTTCATTAACAATTAATGCCAAATCCAAACCTGACTTCTTGATTCCGGCGGCGACCGCCCCTCCGATAAATCCTCTCGGGAAACGCGGTGTATTCATTGCCCAATACCAATAGAACTTAAGCCCATGGATTCGTCAAAGCCAAACATTAAATTTGCATTCTGGATCGCTTGGCCGGCTGCTCCTTTACCTAAATTATCGATTGCTGCAGACACCACAACTCTTGAAGTATGAACATCAACTGCGCATTGCAGATGAACGGAGTTTGATCCAATAACAGATGCCGTTTTTGGCATATCTCCGGAAGAAAGCAACGTTATAAAGTTTTCATTCTTAGTGAACTCTTGGAATGCAGCCCTGATTTTTTTTTCTGAAAAATTAGTCCTGGCTGTTACAGTAGACAAAATTCCTCTCGGGATAGGCGCGAGGATTGGCGTAAAAGATATAGCGATTGCCTGTTTAGCAACCCCAGAAAGCGCCTCTTCGATTTCCGGCGTATGCTGATGAATCCCGCCAAACTTGTAGGATGTTAGAGAATTTGCAACTTCACTTGCGCTTAGAGATATCTTTCCACTCCTGCCAGCCCCTGTTGTGCCAGATGCGGCTACTGCTACTACATCGCTGCCATCAATCAAATCTAGAATCGGGGCAATCGAAATTACTATTGCTGTTGCATAACAGCCTGGGTTAGCGACGCGATTTGCTGCAGCAATATTTTCTCGAGAGTTGGGCAGTTCGGGAAGACCATAAACCCATTTGCCGGGATGTTCGCTTCCGTAATATTTTTCCCATGCGCTGGGACTGGTCAATCTAAAATCAGCACCCAGATCAACGATTCTTACTTGTTTCGGAATCTGGGAAACAATTTTCGATGACTCTCCATGCGGCAAGGCTACGAATACCAGATCCAGCTCGCCCATCTCCTCCGGCGCCGTTGATTGAAAGTTCTGGTCTTGGTATGTAGTCAGATGTGGATGAATCGAAGTTATTCGTTCACCAGCGCTACTTCCAGCCGCGATTAAAGAAACTTCAAATTTAGGATGTTGAGCAAGGAGGCGCAACAACTCACCGCCCGCATACCCGCTAGCGCCAACGACTCCCACTCGCATTTAGAGAGAATATCGGTTATTGCATAATCATGCAAATTTATGCATATTTATGCGCGAATCTTTGCTCCGCATTTCCTTGCTGCATTGGCTCCGGCCCGTTCTCGCAGTACGGAGACCTCCTCGCTAGTTAAGGTGCGATCTGGAGCGCGAAAGCTGAGCGTGAAAGCTAACGAAACCAGGCCTTCTCCTTCTTTTTGATACCTATCGAAGAGTTCCACTTTTTCAAGGAGCGCACCGCCACCTTCATATAGCGCCCGGGCAACTTGGGCTGCTGGCACGGAGCTATCAACAAACATTGAGATATCTTGAATCGTTGCCGGAAGGGTGTTTACGGGGCTCGCCGTTACATTTTTTCGCTCCGCAGCAGCATCTAACACCAGTCCAAAATAAATGGTTCTAGAAGGCAACTCTAATTCCGACGTTATTCGCGGATGAATCTCTCCAGCATGCGCAACTGGTTTACCGTTAACTCTGAATTCAGCGCATCGACCGGGATGCCAAGGTGCAAGATTTACATTGGCAATCTCAAAATCACTAACCAATTCGCGCAACAAGGAATCGGTGATTTCAACGGCATCCTCCCAGCTGGCCACACGTCCCTTGCCCCACCACCCAGAATTTTCGATCTCACCAGCCACTACCGCAGCTAGATGTAAAGATTGAAAGGGAACACTTTCGTAGATTCTTTTAATCTCAGAAGCGCTAGGTTTCTTTTGAGTGGAAACTTGCGGTCGGACTGGTAGAGCTTCTAAATTTCTAAAAATCAATCCAGTTTCGAAAAGCGCAACCGACTTTTCTCCACGAGACATATTGCGCGCTGCAGACTTGAGTAACCCTGGAGAAAGATGGGTTCTCAATAAAGGAAACTTATCCGAAATTGGATTAGCAATCTTAAAAGCCTTCGATCTATCGCCAGTAAAGCCAAATAATTCAATTTCTTCCTTATTAGTAAATGGAAAATTTTGAATCTCGACAAATCCTCTTGATGCAAGCGCTATTGAAAGCGCCCTGCGTCGAACCGAGAGGTACGAAATTCCGGCGCGTTGTTGATTTGCGCTAGGTGGCTTTGGAAGAGAGTCAGGAATTCGATCATAGCCATAGTAACGAGCTACTTCTTCAGCTACGTCCGAAAGGTGTACTAAATCAGGGCGCCAAGAGGGTGGGGTAATCGTCCATGTTTTAGAACTTCGTTTGATCTGACAACCGATTTTAAGTAACGCCTGACTCACTTCTGCTTGGGAATACTTCGCACCTACAAGAGCAGATATTTTTTCGGGATTTATTGCGAATTTCTTATTTGGCGTAATGGTTCCTTGAGACGAATAACCGTGATATTTGGCACCGCCATATTCCACTAAAAGTTCAACAGCTCTTGCTGAAGCCAAATCAGCTAGCGCAGGATCGACACCTCTTTCGAAGCGCCTTGACGCTTCGGTGGATAGTTGATGGCTCCGAGATTGGCGAGCGACACCCTCGGAAGCAAAATGTGCTGCCTCGATTGCTAACCGTGTAGTAGATTGCGAAACTTCGCTTTCCCGGCCGCCCATTGTGCCACCGAGAGCGAGCGGTTTTTTCAAGTCCGCGATTACGATGTCTTCCGGATTCAATTTCCGCTTCTCGCCATCAAGTGTTACGAGTGCTTGATATCTACCGGCTCTTTGTACTTGCAACCTTCCTTCAATTTTTTCGGCATCGAATGCATGAAGGGGCTGACCGATTTCAAGCATCACGTAATTTGTAATATCAACTGCTAGCGAAATCGGGCGCATTCCGGCTTGCGCAATTCTGCGCGCCATCCAATTGGGTGTCTTCGAATTTGGATTAAATCCCGAGAGGCTCCTTAAGAAAATCAAGTCTGCAGCTTTTTTATCCATTATGGCAACTCTGAGAACCTTTCCGGGTTTCTTGCCTCTTTGGATTTTGCTAAGAATTGCTTTGCGATCTATATCAGTGAACTTTAAATTCATTGCCATCGCCAATTCGCGCGCTGCTCCCCTAATGGACATGGCATAGCCGCGATCAGGGTTGATCGAAATATCAAAAACGGGATCATTAGCACCAAGAATTGTTAGTGCTTCGCTGCCGTTTCGCACCTTTTTTAGCGCGCTATCAATAACAATAATTCCGGAGTGGTCATCACCAAGGCCTAATTCGCGCGCTGAACAAATCATTCCATCGCTGGTATGACCGTAAGTCTCTCGAGCGCTTATATGAAAATCACCGGGCAGAGTTGCTCCGGGTAAGGCAACGACTACTCTGTCGCCTACTTGGAAATTCGTAGCACCACAAATAACAAAGCGAGTTTTCTTTTCGCCAACATCAAGACCGACATATCTAATGGGCTTTTTATGCTCCTTCAACTCTTTTATTGAAAGGACTGTGGCTATTTTCAGCGGCCCCTTTATGCGACTTGCGGGAATATCGATACCCTCGACTTCAAATCCAACTTTCACAAACGCTTCGGCAATCATCGCGGGAGTGACATTCTTAGGAATAACTACAAATTCTGCTAACCACGATAATGGAAGTTTCATCTCATGCCTAGTCCAAAACTTCGCGAAAACCGAACATCGCCTTCTACGATATCGTGCATATCAGTAATGCCATGGCGAACCATGAGAGTTCTTTCTAGCCCCATCCCAAATGCAAAACCGGAGTATGTATCTGGATCTATTCCACAGACTTTCAATACTTTCGGATTCACCATGCCACAGCCACCCCACTCAATCCATTTGCCGTTGTAGAAGAAGTCAACTTCCGCACTCGGTTCAGTGAATGGAAAATATGAAGGTCGAATGCGCGTTTCTACATCTTCCCCAAAAATTCGCGCTGCGAAAAGAGAGAGCGTGCCTTTCAGATCAGCCATAGTTATACCTTTATCGACTACGAGACCCTCCACCTGATTGAATACTGGAGAATGTGTGGCATCAAGTGCATCTGAGCGAAATGTGCGACCCGGGCAGATTACAAATATTGGAGGTTTTCGCTCCAACATAGTTCGTATTTGAACCGGAGAAGTTTGAGTTCTCATGACAAGATCGGACTGAAGCGGTTCAATGAAAAATGTGTCTTGCATAGTCCTTGCTGGATGATTAAGGGGAATATTCAGCGCATCAAAGTTCAGCCATCCGGACTCAAGTTCTGGACCTTCCACAACTTCGTATCCAAGTCCCGTGAACAGATCCTCGATTTCATGTCGTAATTGCGTAAGCGGGTGCAGGGCGCCTTGGGCAGTTCTTTTTGGTGCGATTGATGTATCGACGCCTTCCCTATTTAAAGTTATTGAGTCTCGATCTGATTTAAGTTTTCGTTCTCGATCATCATGGGCTTGATTGATATCTGCTCTTGCGGATCCAATTAGCTTTCCAAGAGTGGCCCGCTCTTCTATCGGAATCTGGCTTAGCATCTGGTTTGCTTTCGCAATCGGCGATCGATCGCCAACATGGGAAATTTTCACATTTTTTAACGCATCCAAATCTTCAGCGGACTCAATGGCAGAGAGCGCCGCTTGCTTGATTTCTGTTATCTGATTTGGGGTTAAAGACACCCCGAGATTCTACCGATGAGCTCAGCGCATGCGGTCGATTCAGGCGTTCGCCACGGCATACATGACGACAGAAGCAGCCGTCGCAAGATTTAGACTCTCCGCGCTACCTGACATTGGGATGCTGACTGACGTCGCCGAAATACTTCGAAAAGCTTCATCGTTTAATCCTCTGGCCTCGTTACCGAAAATCCAAATCGAGCCCTGATCTCTCACTCGCTCAGAGATATCGGCCAAAGCCACAGATCCATTGGCTGAGGTTGTGAAGATTTCAATTTGATTGAGCTTTGCGAATTCAGCAATAGCGGCAAGAGTTATTTCGGTTGCTATTTGTATCTGCCATAGCGAGCCTGCTGTGGAGCGAATAACTTTTGGGCTATAGACATCGACGGAATTGTCGGAAAAAATTACGCCATCGAAACCAAAAGCATCTGCAGTTCGAATTACAGTTCCGGCATTTCCTGGATCTTGAATCTGCCAAAAATACGCAAGCTTAGGATTTGGTACCCCTTTAAAGGCGTCAAGCCCACGTGCTTCTAGATTTACCAGTGCCAGCACACCTTGTGGAGTAACGGTATCTGACATAGCTTTCATAACCTGATCAGAAACTTCAATTATCTCGCCGGTCCAACTCTCCTGGAGTCTCTCGCGCCCACCAGAGGTAAGATAAATACTCTCTATCAAATCTGGTTTTGAGCGAATCAGTGATGCAACATTCGATGGACCCTCGACTACATACATTTTCTTCTCATCGCGCGCCTTGGACCCACGAGGACCTAAAAGAGCCTTCACTTTCTCGACGTGCGAGGAGTGAAGGCTCGTGATCATGAAGCTTAAGAGACTTTTACGTTCTTCTTGGCGACCTCAACTAGATTTGCAAATGCTTTTGGATCATTTGTTGCCAAATCCGAGAGAGCTCTGCGGTCGATTTCGATTCCTGCGCTCTTAAGTCCTTGAATCAATCGATTGTAAGTTATGCCATTTTCGCGAGCAGCTGCATTGATTCTAGTAATCCAGAGCTGACGAAAATCGCCTTTCTTATCCTTACGATCATTGAAGGCATAAATCATCGAGTGGGTAACTTGTTCTTTTGCCTTGGTAAAAAGGCGCGAACGTTGGCCACGGTAACCGCTGGCGCGCTCGAGAATAGTTCTACGCTTTTTGGCGGCATGAACGCCGCGTTTTACTCTCGCCATTGTCTATACCCCTTACTTCAGACCAAGCAAGCGCTTGGCGGAAAATGTGTTGCGATCATTTGCTGTTGCATCCTTGGAGAGGCGTCTGGTTAGCCTGGATGATTTTCTCTCAAGTAGGTGGCGCTTTCCGGCACGTTCATGCATAACTTTTCCGCTTCCAGTAACGCGAAAAGTCTTCTTCGCTCCACTATGTGTTTTCATCTTTGGCATTCGTATCTCCCTTTCCTACTTTTTCTCGCTCTTTACGGCTGCTGCCCGGCGCTTTGCCTCGGCTACCGCCTCGCTCTTCTTCTTCAATGGCCCAAGCACCATCGTCATGCTTCTGCCCTCGCGTTTTGGAGCGAATTCCACAAAACCGGTGTTTGCAACATCCTCAGCAAGTCGCTGTAGTAGTCGAAAACCCATTTCAGGTCGAGTTTGCTCTCTTCCCTTAAATTGAACCGTCACCTTAACTTTATCCCCGCTTAGAAGAAACTTTTCAATGTGATTCTTCTTAGTTTCGTAATCATGATTTTCAATTTTTAGACCAAGTCGAATCTCTTTCACAATTATGTGAGTTTGATTCTGACGAGCTTCCCGTGCCTTCTGGGCAATCTCGTACTTGTATTTTCCAAAATCCATGATTTTGCATACAGGTGGTTGAGCTTCTGGAGCGATTTCGACGAGGTCGTATCCCGCTTCTTCTGCAAGTCTTAATGCGACATCGGTCGCAACGACTCCAACTTGCTCACCTGCTGCACCAATCAAACGTACTTCGGATACTCGAATACGATCATTGATACGCGGTTCTGCTGTGCTGATAAAGGTCCCTTTCGGTTTCAAACAAAAGAAAGGAGGCCGCGCTACTTCTTGACCATCTCGTATGAGAGCGAGGTAGGTGGGAGCGGCGAGCTCCACTTCTTCATGGCCTGGTGGCCAACCGCCTTAGGCTACAACGAAGGAAGAACGATACAAAATCGAGCGCTCCGGAGTGCGGTTTCTGCTAACAACATCTAGCGTTAGGGCATGAAACCTGAAATACATAAAATTACTGATGTTCAGGTTGGGCTATCTGAAGAGTTGCCGGGAAGACAACGACGATACTTTTATTCAATGATGGTTAGAACCGTCTGCTTCTTGCTCGCCGTATTCACTCCAAGTCCATTCCGGTGGTTCTTTCTTGTTGGAGCAATCACGCTGCCTTATATCTCGGTAATTGTTGCAAATGCTGGACGAGAAACTATTCGAGGTGAAACCAAATTGCTTCGCTCGCGCCGCCGCGAGATTGGTAGATGAAACGTTTAATTGGGTTGACCGCACTTGCCATCTTTTTGGTTGCAATCTGTCTACAGGCTGCCTCATGGCAATACGACCGACATGTGCAACGTAGTTCGTATAACTCACTTATTGAAGCGAATAAAGATCGTCCGCCCTTGTTAGAGAGTCAAATATCTAATTTGGATGAGAAGGATCTCTCATGGCGTGAAATAAAACTAACCGGATCTTTTAGGCCTGAATCAGAACTATTGGTTCGAAATCGATACCAGAATGGTGAGTACGGCTTTGGAGTAGTAACGCTCTTTCGCTCCGACTCGGGAAAAAATTACTGGGTGGATAGAGGATGGGCTAAGGCAGGACCAGATGCCAAGACGCCACCGATTACTCAAGAAATTGATGACAGCGTGGTGACGATTCTCGGAAGGATTCACACGGATCGCATTGACCGTCAAGTTGGAGGAACGCTTTTTGCAATGCCACGGGGTGACGGTTCCAGTGAGTTACGCAAATGGGATAACGAAGGTCAAATCAAAACGGAGAATATCTATCTAGATTTAATCGAAGCTAGTAATTTTGATCCGCAATTCCCCACCCAGTTACCACCGCTAAGTGATGGACCCCATCTTGCTTACACATTCCAGTGGTTAATTTTCGCGATTCTGGTCATATTTGGTTACGGATTAGTCCTACGGGAAGATTTTAGAGATCGCCAAAAAACTAATTAAGAACTTGGCGTTGGTATAAATCTGAGTAGAGCCCACCCTTAGCAACCAATTCCTCGTGTTTTCCTATTTCTTTGATTTCGCCAGATTCAAGAACGATGATCTGATCTGCAGATTTGATTGTCGAGAGTCGATGAGCAATCACGATACTGGTGCGCCCAATTAGAGCATTTCCTAGCGCTTTCTGGACCAACTCCTCATTTTCGGAATCCAAATGAGCTGTTGCTTCATCGAGAATTACAATTCTCGGCGATTTAAGCAATAGTCGTGCAATAGCTAATCTCTGTTTTTCGCCCCCAGAAAGCCGGTGGCCGCGATCGCCGACGATAGTTTCTAAGCCATTGGGCAGCGACTTTATGAAATCCCAAATAGCGGCAGATTCGCAAGCCAAGCGCATCTCTTCCTCAGTCGCATCACTCTTTGCATACTTTAAATTATCCGAAATTGATTGATGGAACATATGCGCATCTTGGGTAACTACACCTATACCTGCTCGAAGACTTGATAACTTGATTTCG
This sequence comes from Candidatus Nanopelagicaceae bacterium, assembly GCA_049451055.1. Classification (GTDB taxonomy): domain Bacteria; phylum Actinomycetota; class Actinomycetes; order Nanopelagicales; family Nanopelagicaceae; genus MAG-120802. Next base: position 13,389 of record JBMTVF010000015.1, read on the forward strand.
CGAACATCCATTTCATTTATTTTTATGGAACCCGACGTTACGTCATAAAGCCTAGGGATCAAGCTAGCAATTGTGGTTTTTCCTGAGCCAGAAAGACCAACGAGCGCGGTTAATGTTCCGGGTTCACATTTGAAAGATATCCCTTTGAGGATCTCGCCAGAGTCAACTATTTCTGCTTTTGCCGTTCCTTCAAGTGATGCCAGCGAGATCTCCTCGGCACGTGGATACGAGAATCGAACATCATTAAAAGAAACCGCAAGGTCTTTCTTTGGAAGCGAGATAGCGCCTTCTTTATCTCGCACCATCGGTTTCAAATCTAGAACTTCAAAGACTCTTTCGAAAGATACTAGTGCAGTCATTACATCAACCCTGACATTTGATAGTGCAGTTAAGGGACCGTAAAGTCGAACTAAAAGCGTCGTAATTGCCAACAATGTCCCAAGAGTTATCTCTTTATTGATGGTTAAGTGGCCGCCTACTCCATAAGCCAATGCCGTTGCAATTGCGGCAATAGAGGTTAGGGCGATGAAGAAGAATCTCTGCAATAGCGCTATGGATATTCCAATATCAGCGACTTTCCGGGCTCTTTTAGCAAACTCATCATGTTCAACTTTAAGATCTCCATAGAGCGAGACTAAGAGGGCTCCAGAAACGTTAAATCTCTCTGTCATAGTTGTGGACATTTCTGCGTTAACTCCAAATGATTCCCGCGTTAAACTCGCAAGTTTTCTTCCCACCCATTTTGTCGGCCAAAGGAAAACTGGGAGCAGAATTAAGGAGAGAGCAGTTATTTCCCATGAAAGTGTCAGCATTGCTCCGATGACCAAAATTAGAGTTAAGGTGTTACTCAAGAGTCCGGAGAGAGTGCTAGTAAAAGCTTGTTGGGCTCCTATGACATCCGAATTCAATCTAGATATGAGCGAACCAGTCTGAGTTCGTGTAAAAAAAGCTAACGATTGCTTTTGAACATGGCTGAATACTTCAGTTCGTAAATCATAGATAAGGCCTTCGCCAATTCGGGAAGAAAACCATCGACCGACTAAACTAAATATTGCGTCGGCAATAGCAACTACTCCCACCAATAACGCCATTTGCGTAACTATTCCTGGATTATTGGGAACCACGCCTTGGTCAATTAGGCGTTTAAGTAGAAGTGGAGAGGTTACAACCAGAATGGCGTCAATTATCACTGTGGCCAGGAAAAGAATTAAAGATATTCGATAAGGGTTGGCATACCTTGCGATTCGCGAAATAGTCCCAGGTTTGAGTCGTTGATCCTTTACTGACTGATCGGATGTTAACGATCTAAAGGACATCCACATCGCATACTGGGACACCCAATAACCCTAGTCGACTACGTCTTTGTTAGACGGTAAAACCGATAGCGCGAAGCTGCTCGCGGCCATCATCGGTAATCTTGTTTGGACCCCATGGCGGCATCCAAACCCAGTTAATTCGCACTTCCTTAACTAAATCTTGCAATACCGACCGAGTCTGATCTTCAATTACATCCTGAAGCGGGCAAGCGGCGGAAGTTAATGTCATATCCAGCGTAGCTACATTTTCGTTGTCAATTGTGATGTCGTAAATAAGGCCTAGGTCGACGACATTAATACCCAACTCAGGATCAATTACATCCTTCATAGCTTCCGTTACATCAGAGAGCGTTGCGTTAGTCATGCTTATCCCCGATTCTAGAAACTGCATCCTTATAAGCCATCCAGGCCAACAGCGCACATTTTACACGAGCTGGGAATTTCGCAACACCGGCAAATGCAACTCCATCTTCAAGGCGAGATTCATCTCCTTGAATCAACCCTTTACTCTGGAGCATCTCTTGAAATTCTCCAAGAAGTTCGCTTGCTTCTAACCTCGTTTTTCCCTTCAGTAATTCACTCATCACAGAAGCGCTGGCTTGGGATATTGAACAACCAACTCCATCCCACGAGAGATCTGAAACTCTTCCATCACGCAGTGATAGATTAAGTGTAATTTCATCGCCACAGCTGGTATTCACATGATGGACTTGAACCATGGAATTTGGTCTTAACCCTTTATTTTTAGGACGTTTATAGTGGTCAAGAATTACTTCTTGGTAGAGATTTTCCAGCTCCATTTATTTGAGGCCTTTTTTCGAGCCTTTGAAGAAATTCTCCGCTTTCTGCACACCTGATATAAAAATCTCAATATCTTCTAAATCGTTATAAAGATAAAAAGATGCCCTAGTAGTTGCGACTGAGTTGAATCTTCGCATCAAAGGCCATGCGCAGTGATGCCCGGTTCTAACGGCAATTCCGTATTGGTCGAGCGCCTGACCGAGGTCGTGCGGATGGATTCCATCTAATTCAAATGAGACAACTCCCCCGCGATTTTTTAAATCTTCTGGGCCAATAATTTTCACTCCCGGAATTTTCTTTAGTCCCTCAATAGCAGATTTAGTGAGTGCCATTTCATGGTCATGAATTTTTTCCAACCCAATTGCTGTTAAATACTTCAACCCAGCGGCCAAGCCGATTGCTTGGGCCATATTGGGCACTCCAGGTTCGAATCTACGCGGCGCGGGAAGGTAGGTAGAACTCTCCATCGTGACCATTTCAATCATTGAGCCGCCAGTTAGAAATGGCGGCATGGCATCTAATAGCGCCTTTTTACCCCACAGCACACCGATCCCAGTTGGTCCAAGTGCCTTGTGACCAGAAAAAGTTAAGAAATCACATCCCAATTCCGCGACATTAATTTTGAAGTGAGGCGCTGATTGGCAGGCGTCAATTAGAAGGAGCGCACCGACAGACTGGGCTCGCTTACTTATTTCAGAGAAATCATTGATAGTGCCGAGAACATTGGATTGGTGCGTTAGGGCAATAACTCGGGTTCGTTTATTTATTTTAGATTCAATATCGCTTAGATCAATTCGCCCCTCATCGGTTACGTTGAGCCACTTCAATTTTGCACCACTTCTCCGCGCTAATTCTTGCCACGGCACAAGATTGGCATGGTGCTCCATTTCGGATACGAGAATTTCATCACCTTCTGAAATGTAAAATTGAGAGCTTTTATCTGCATTTCCTAATGAGTAAGCAACTAAATTTATGGCTTCAGTAGCCGATTTGGTAAAAATAATCTCATCAACCAAACCATTTAAGAATGTTGCCACGCTAGCACGGGCGTTTTCGAAGAATTCGGTTGCCTCTTCGGCCAAGCGATGCGCACCTCTATGAGCCGCCGCGTTGTGCTTGGTGTAGAAGTCGCGTTCTGCATCTAAAACTGTGAACGGTTTTTGAGATGTAGCGGCACTATCTAGATAGACAAGTTTGTGATCATTAACCTTCCGCTCAAAGATTGGAAAGTCTCGCTTAATTCTCGCAACATCTAGAGCTTCTGACATCTATGCCTTCACGTATTCTGAGTAGCCCTTCTCTTCCAAACGATCTGCAAGTTCTGGGCCGCCCTCTTCAACAATCTTTCCGCCGGCAAATACATGTACGAAATCAGGTTTTATATATCTAAGGATTCGGGTGTAATGAGTTATCAGCATGATTCCTAGATTCTGGTCTTGCTTTACGCGATTTACTCCTTCGGAGACAACACGAAGCGCATCTACATCAAGCCCCGAATCGGTCTCATCTAGAATCGCAATCTTTGGTTTCAATAATTCCATCTGAAGAATTTCGTGACGTTTCTTTTCTCCCCCTGAGAAACCTTCGTTGACGCTGCGTTCAGCGAAAGCTGGGTCCATCGCCAACTTGCTCATAGCATCTTTTACTTCTCCCACCCAAGTTCTAACTTTCGGAGCCTCGCCACGTAAGGCGGTTGCTGCAGTGCGCAAAAAGTTAGCAACGGATACGCCCGGCACTTCTACCGGATATTGCATAGCTAGAAATAATCCGGCTTTGGCACGTTCATCAACGCTCATCTCAAGAACATCTGCTCCATCAAGGGTTACCGAACCCCCGGTTACGGTGTACTTGGGATGTCCGGCTATGGAGTACGCAAGAGTCGACTTTCCCGAGCCATTAGGGCCCATGATTGCGTGAACTTCGCCAGAATTGATAGTCAAATCAACGCCTTTGAGAATTTCAGTTAAACCCGAATCAGTTTCAACTCCTACCTGCAAATTCTTTATGACTAACTGTGACACGTTCGCTCCTAGCGTCCTGGTTCCGTAATCGTGATGGTGTCTCCGTCACGCAAAACTTGATATTTTTTAAGTGGTTGTGTTGCTGGTGGGGTCACGACTTCGCCGGAACGAAGGTCAAATTCAGCCCCGTGAAGCCAACACTCGATTTTGTATTCAGTGACATCACCTTCCGATAAGGATGCATCGGAATGTGAGCAAGTGTCCGCCACCGCGAAAACATCTTCTTCGATGCGGACTACACAGACTTCACTTTCGCCTAATGAAACCTTTACCGGCTTTCTATTCGTTAACTCTGAGAATTTGATCTGGGTCGACACTATTCGCCAACCTTGGCCAATTGAGAATCGATACTTTCCATTAATCGCTCTTCAACTTCTTGGATGCCAATCTTGCTTACAATCTCGCCAAAGAACCCACGTATGACAAGTTTGCGCGCTTCTGATACCGGAATACCTCTTGACATCAAATAGAAGAGCTGCTCATCATCAAAGCGACCCGTTGTGCTTGCGTGACCAGCTCCTACAATTTGGCCAGTTTCAATCTCTAAGTTAGGAACTGAATCAGCTCTAGCGCCATCAGTTAAAAGTAAATTCTTATTTAGTTCGTAGGTATCTGTACCCTCGGCATTTCCACGGATAAAGACGTCACCAATCCAGACAGTCCTTGCTTCTGCACCCGCCAATATTCCTTTGTAGGTCACTCGCGACTTTCCATTAGGAATTCCGTGTTCGACATGAACTCGATGCTCAAGATGTTGACCATCGGTTGCAAAATAGAGACCTAGTAGTTCGGCGGTTCCGCCTTGATCAGAATACTCAACAGTCGGCAGTAATCTAACCAGCGATCCCCCAATGGTTATCGTGATGGAATTGAAATTGGCATCTCGACCTACTATCGCATGGTGTCGTCCTAAATGTATGGAGTCACCACTCCACTCTTGAAGCGTAATAAAAGTCAGATTGGCTCCCGATTCGACACGGATTTCAATCTCTTCACCAAGTAGAGCATGTCCGACATTTTCAACTACGACAGTTGCTTTGGAGTGTGGTGCAGCAGTAATAACAGTTCGAGAAAATTCTTTCTCCCCCGAAGCGTTGCGCTTGAGAAAGATTGGTTCGCTAATAACCGCTTCTTTATCAATTTGGAGATGAACCACTTTGGTTGCTGTCTCGCGCACCCGTTGGACTACAACGTCGTCAGTCTTTGAGATAGGCACAATCTTCGTTGAGTCAATTGTCTCCAACTTAAAACCAGTTCGAGCTTGGCCAACTAGATTTATTGAGATTAAGTCCTTTACTGGGACTGCGAGATCATGGAGTCCCGCCAGGCGCTTTAACGGAGTAAATCGCCAAGCCTCTTCACGCCCACTTGGGGTTAAGTAATTTGTTGAGAGGGCGCTCATCAACCAACCGCACCTTCCATTTGAAGTTCTATCAATCGGTTGAGTTCTAGCGCATACTCCATGGGAAGTTCGCGCGCAATTGGCTCAATAAAACCTCTTACAATCATGGCCATCGCTTCATCTTCGGTGAGGCCGCGTGACATCAAATAGAAGAGTTGGTCATCGCTTATCTTTGAAACCGTTGCCTCATGACCCATGGCAACATCATCTTCGCGAACATCTACATATGGGTAAGTATCAGATCTAGAAATCGTATCGACTAAGAGCGCGTCACATTTAACTGTGCTCTTCGAATGATGAGCTCCCTCTTGAATCTGGACTAATCCCCGATATGAGGTGCGACCGCCGCCTCTCGCTACCGATTTAGAGATGATTGTCGACGAGGTATGTGGCGCCGCATGAACCATCTTCGCGCCGGCATCTTGATGTTGCCCTTCTCCGGCAAAAGCAATCGAAAGCGTTTCACCTTTGGCATGAGGTCCCATCATGAAAACCGCCGGATACTTCATCGTTACCTTGGAGCCGATATTTCCATCAATCCACTCCATGGTCGCACCTTCAGCACAGGTAGCTCGTTTGGTGACCAGGTTATATACATTGTTAGACCAATTTTGAATGGTGGTGTAGCGAACTCGAGCATTCTTCTTAACAATGATTTCGACAACTGCTGAGTGAAGTGAATCCGTTGAATAGATTGGAGCCGTACATCCTTCAACATAGTGAACATAAGAACCTTCATCTGCAATAATCAATGTTCGCTCGAACTGCCCCATATTTTCAGTGTTGATACGGAAATATGCTTGGAGTGGAATTTCTACATGAACGCCCTTTGGCACGTAAATGAAAGAGCCTCCCGACCAGACCGCCGTATTTAGCGCAGCAAACTTATTGTCACCAACTGGAATTACCGTTCCGAAATACTCTTTGAAGAGCTCTTCGTGCTGCTTTAGACCGCTATCGGTATCGAGAAAGAGCACTCCTTGTTTCTCAAGATCTTCTCGAATTGAGTGATAAACAACTTCAGATTCATATTGAGCGGCAACTCCTGCGACTAAACGTTGTCGTTCCGCTTCAGGGATACCCAACTTGTCATAAGTATTCTTTATATCTTCAGGCAACTCCTCCCAGGATTTAGCCTGCTTCTCTGTTGATCGGACAAAGTACTTGATGTTATCAAAATCGATTGTTGATAGATCTGAACCCCAAGTTGGCATCGGCTTCTTATCGAATAATGAAAGTCCCTTAAGCCGTAGATCAAGCATCCAAGCCGGTTCATTCTTCTTGCTTGAGATATCTCGAACGACAGCCTCACTCAAGCCACGTTTGCTGGTCTCTCCAGCGACATCTTTATCAGCCCAGCCATACTGGTATTTTCCGAGACCTTCTAATTCGGGGTGCGCGATCTGAGTCATCGTTTTCCTTTTCTATTCTTTCGTTCGATATTTTTATTGGCCAAGCTTGGTTCTGGGATGAATGTCGTACAGACGCCATCGCCATCTGCGATTGTTGCTAATCGTTGCACATGGGAACCCATAAGTGTGGAGAACGCCTTGGTCTCCTCCTCGCACAATTGAGGAAACTCTGCTGCAACATGAGCGATCGGGCAATGATGCTGACATATTTCAACCCCAATTCCCTTCGCATGTGAACTTGCTGCATATCCCTCATCTGTCAGAAATTTAGCCAGCTGACGAGACTTCTCGCGTGCTGAGCTATCTGGCTTTAATCGATTTAATCCTTTGCGAACAATTTCCTCAGCACGTTGTTTAGCAAAACCGGAAAGATGATGCTCCCCGCCCGCCGACGCTAGATATTTAAGTGCAGAGACCGCTAAATCATCATATGAATGTTCAAAAAGTTCACGTCCTCTATCGCTCATCACAAAAACCTTTGAGGGGCGACCTCTTGTGCGCGCACTTCTTGAATACGGCTCTCGCTCTTCCAATAAGCCTTCCTCAATCAAGGCATCGAGATGGCGCCGGATTCCAGCTGGGGTGAGGCGGAGGCGTTGAGCCAAGACCACCGCGGTCGAGGGTCCGGTCTCAAGAATGGTTCGCGCGACCTGATCACGCGTGCGAGAGTCCTGAGTTCGAGTGGCTGTTTTCACAACGATATTGTTGCGTAAATCCGAGGGTGACGCCACTCGGCAAGCTGACCATCCGTAGGCTCTCCCTGTGGTCGGCGACAATAAATCAGAGAGAGTTCCCAAATTCCTGAGACGAGTCGCCACGTTAATGGTGATTACTCAATCAGCGATAGTCATAACTGGCGCCTTAGTTCGATTGACTGGATCCGGATTAGGTTGTTCGACGTGGCCCGAATGCACTCCAGGTTCATACACTCCCACTCCAGATCAGCCTGAGGCGCCGCTTCATGCATGGATTGAATTTGGAAATCGCCTTCTAACGTTTGTACTTTTTCTAAATGCGTTAGTTCTTTTAATTTCAATTCTTAGAAATCGAAGGGAACTGTTCGGATTAGGGGCTATCCAAATATTGGGAATTCTGGCGCAAGCAGTTTTGGGTGGAATCACAGTTTTGACCGGGCTCAATCCCGCAACGGTTGCGGGACATTTTATTCTCTCAATTATCTTAATTGCGGCTGCTTTATCACTAAGGCAGCGCATTTATCGCCATTCTCCAACCAATTTAATTACATCAAAACTAACTCGAACTTTGGCGCGAATTCTCGTTATCCTCACATTCTTGGTTTTAGTCGCCGGAACCATTGTGACCGGAAGTGGGCCACACGCGGGCGATTCCACTGCCGAAAGATTTCCGCTTGATGCTCGTACCGTCTCCTGGATCCACGCTGATTTAGTGATTGCCCTCCTAGGAATTGCAATTGCACTTTTGATTTCAATTAAGGTCGGTGAGAGTGGTGCTGCTCGAGCGTTGCTTGAGAAGCGGATTAAGGTATTTCTTTTAGCGTCAGTGCTTCAAGGTGCGATTGGCTATACCCAATACTTCACAGGTCTGCCCGAGCTCCTTGTCGCATTTCATATTCTCGGCTCAGTACTCGTGTGGCTTTCCGCTTGGAATCTGGCGATAACGGGTAACGTACGGATTCTCCGATGACTGTGATGCCGCCAAAGCCACCTGCATGGCAAGAGCTAGATGAGAAGGCTGTTGCCGTAGCAAGAGCGCTTGCCATGGATGCGGTACAGAAAGTGGGAAATGGCCATCCCGGCACTGCGATGTCTTTGGCTCCAGTGGCCTACACGCTCTTCCAAAGATTTCTTCGCCACGATCCAAAAGATCCTAATTGGTTAGGGCGTGACCGATTTGTTCTCTCATGTGGCCACTCTTCACTTACTTTATATATCCAATTGCTCTTTAGCGGATATGGGCTAACTCTCGACGATCTAAAATCATTTAGAACTTGGGGGTCGCAAACTCCCGGTCACCCCGAATACGGACATACCCCTGGCGTAGAGACAACTACTGGTCCACTTGGTCAAGGCATAGCAAATGCAGTTGGACTTGCAATGGCCGCTCGATTCAAGCGCGGCCTACTAGATCCAAAAGAGGAAATTGGAGAGAGTCCGTTCGACCATAATATTTGGGTTATCTGCAGCGATGGAGATATTCAAGAAGGTGTGAGCGCTGAAGCCTCATCGCTTGCTGGAACCCAGCAACTCGGATCTTTAAAAGTTATTTATGATGATAATCGAATTTCCATTGATGGCGATACACACAATGCATTTACCGAGGATGTCAGCGGGCGATATCGAGCCTATGGTTGGAATGTTTTGGAAGTAGCCGCATTAAACGATGGAAATGTTGATCGAGACTCCTTGGAAAAGGCAATGGCAATTGCATGCGAAGAGCACAAGCGCCCAACGCTGATTCGATTAAAAAGCGTTATTGCATGGCCCGCCCCAAATGCGAAAAACACAGCAAAATCTCACGGTTCTGCTCTAGGCGATGAAGAAGTAATTGCCACAAAAAAAGCTTTAGGTCTTCCAGATGAGAAGTTTTACTATCCGAATGAAGTTCATAACCATGTTCAAAACGTGATGGTAAGAAATTCTGAATATAGGAAGATTTGGGAATCAAAGTTTGAGAGCTGGAGAGAGGTGAATCCAGATAAATCACAGCTCCTCAATCGATTGCAGAATCAGACATTACCTAAAGAGCTCGATTCCGTACTTCCCATTTTCGAATCAGGTAAGGAGATTGCTACTCGAAAAGCTTCCGGCGAGGTAATCAATAGATTGGCTCGGATTTTGCCGGAGTTAATAGGTGGTTCAGCAGATTTAGCAGAGAGTAATAATACTCTCATCGAAGCGGGCGGCTCATTCTTACCGGCAGGATCGTCGATGAAAGATGCAAACCCGTACGGAAGAAATATCTTTTTTGGCATTCGCGAACATGCGATGGGCGCAATCTTGAATGGAATGGCGCTTCATGGAGGTCTCATACCTTTTGGTGGAACTTTCTTAGTATTTAGCGACTATATGAGAGGTGCGGTCCGTCTCAGCTCACTTATGAAATTGCCTGTCATTTATATATGGACTCATGATTCGATTGGACTTGGCGAGGATGGTCCAACTCATCAGCCGATAGAGCATCTCGCTGCATTACGTGCGATTCCTGAACTTAATGTGGTCCGCCCAGCAGATGCCAATGAGGTAACAATCGCGTGGCGCGAAATCCTTCGACGTAAAACTCCTACTGGGATCGTTCTTTCTCGTCAGAATCTCCCTGTGCTGGATAGAAAAGAATTGGGAAGCGCAGAAGGTGTTTCCAAAGGTGCGTATATCTTGCAAGAGGCGAAAGAACCAACTTTGTTAATGATTGCAACAGGCTCCGAAGTATCACTTGCACTTGCATCTGCTGCTCAACTCAATGCTCAAGGAGAGAGAGTTCAAGTAGTTAGCGCACCATGCTTAGAGTGGTTCAAAGAACAACCTTTGGAGTACCGAGAGAGAGTATGGCCCCCTGGAGTTAAAGCTCGCGTCAGCATTGAGGCTGGGATTGCACAAGGATGGCGTGATTTCGTTGGAGAACTTGGCGAATGCATATCGATTGAGCACTTTGGGGCATCTGCATCTCACATAAAGCTTTTCGAAGAATTTGGCTTCACAGTCTCACGAGTGGTAGCTGCAGCGCAGAAATCACTAGCAAAGACACGTTAATGTCGCTTTCAAAAATTTCCAAAGCTGGAGTATCAATCTGGCTCGATGATCTATCTCGCGAACGACTTATTCCTGGCGGCCGGGCGAAACATCTATCGGAACTGATTTCTCAAAGCTATGTAGTTGGCGTGACCACAAATCCCGCAATTTTTTCAAGCGCAATCTCAGGTTCAGAGTTGTACAAGGAAGATATTCTCAAATTTCGAAAAGCAGGTTTAGATACTGAGGAAATCATTACCGAATTAACTTGCAGCGATGTGAGAAGTGCATGCGAGCTCTTCCAAAAAACTTTTGAGCTATCTGAAGGTGTCGATGGCCGAGTGAGTATCGAGGTTGATCCGCGGTTAGCAAGAGATACGGAGGGCACGATTAAACAAGCTCGTGCTCTCTGGAGCAAAGTGGATATGCCTAATTTGCTTATTAAAGTTCCTGCGACTAAAGAAGGCCTGCCTGCAATACGACAACTGATTCGTGAGGGAATTAGCGTTAACGTAACGATTATCTTCTCTGTTACGAGATACAAAGAGGTATTGGATTCATTTATCGCAGGATTGAGCGATCGCGCAAATGCAGGCTTAGCAACATCGGGAATCCATTCCGTGGCATCATTCTTTGTAAGTCGAGTAGATACGGAAATAGACCCCCAATTAAAAGTACTGAAAAAAGAAGAGTTGCTTGGCAAAAGCGCAATCGCTAATGCTCGATTGGCTTACCAACATTTTAACGCAGTCCGAACTTCTATAGATTGGAAGAAATTGGAGATTGGCGGTGCCGCTATACAGCGCCCGCTCTGGGCCTCAACTGGAGTAAAAGATCCGAATTATGACCCAGCTATGTATGTGAACGAATTGATTGCACCACTAACTGTGAACACTATGCCTGAAGCCACGCTTGAGGCAGCTGCCGAATCCCAGAATTTCAAAGGATTATCGATAAGAGAAAATTATGGAGAATCAGAAGAAATTCTCGCCAACCTCAATCAGATTGGGATAGATATCGAGAAAGTCGCAACTAAACTCGAAGAAGAAGGTATTGATAAATTCATCAAACCTTGGCTTAGCCTCATATCTGCAGTTGAAAAGGTTACCAATTGATTAGTACTCGGGGCTTTGATCAAGATTCAAAAAACTGGGAAATCCTTAATTCCATTGCTCCCCGTTTGGAGTTGAAAGATAAAACTCTTTGGGGCGAGCTAGCCGAAAATGAAGCTGCGCAACGTCTTGACTGGGTCGATCTACCAAAATCCTCTCGCCAACTCCTCCCCGAATTGGATTCACTATCTGCCTGGTCTCGCGAACTTGGTCATGAACGCTTTATTCTCTGCGGAATGGGTGGCTCTTCCCTAGCCCCTGAGGTAATCGCAGCCCATTACTTAAAGGAACTTGAAGTATTAGATTCAACAGACCCCGAGCAGATTGCTGGCGTTCTTAATGATGGTCTCAGTAAATCCTGCATCATTGTTTCCAGTAAATCCGGAACAACAATTGAGACAAAATCGCAGTTTCTGTTTTTTTATGAAGAATTAAAGAAGTTAGGAAATCAACCAAAGGATCATTTAATTTGTGTCACTGATCCAGGGAGCGAACTTGAGGCACTCGGCAATACTCTTGGTTTAAGAGTTGTGCTTGCTAATCCTAAAGTTGGCGGAAGATTTAGCGCTCTTAGCGCCTTCGGATTGGTGCCCGCCGCACTTTTGGGTATAGATGTCTCAGAACTTTTGGATGACGCAGAAACTGCAGCGAAGAGCTTTGTAGTTCCAAATTCGGAGCCAATCAAAGTGGCCTCAACTTTGGCTAGTACGAAATATCCTGAATTTTACGATGCAGATTCATTTCCAGGGTTAGGAGATTGGATTGAACAATTAATTGGCGAATCAAC
>JBMTVF010000016.1:0-25211 GCA_049451055.1 Candidatus Nanopelagicaceae bacterium
GATCTATCAAGATTGTTGGAAGTAGAGACGGATCTTGTTATCGGAAGTCGCTGGGTAAATGGTGGCGGTATTGAAAACTGGTCAAAATCTCGCGAATTGCTCTCAAGATTTGCCAATAAATATGTTCAATTCATGCTCCGACTTGATATTGCAGATGCTACTGGTGGGTTTCGCGTTTACAGCTCTAATCTACTTCGACGTATTGATTTTCAATCAATTAAAAGTGAGGGATATACCTTTCAAATAGAGATGGTGAGAGCAGCGCGAAGGATTGGCGCTGAAATAATTGAAGTACCAATAATTTTCCGTGAAAGAGAATTTGGGAAAAGTAAGATTTCACGCGCTATTGTTTTTGAAGCGATGTTACGAGTTACAGCTTGGGGATTAAAAAGAATTGGCGGTGGCGGTGGGATTTGAACCCACGGTTGAGTTTCCCCAACACGCGCTTTCGAGGCGCGCTCCTTAGGCCGCTCGGACACGCCACCGAGGGTGACTATACGCGAGGGCGTTGAGCGGAAAAGAATTCAGTTAATAACGCAGAGCATTCATCCTTCAAAACATCTGAGATCACTTCCACTTTATGAAGCGCTCTCGGGTCTCTCAATAAATCGCAAGTTGATCCAGCTGCTCCGGCTTTCTCGTCCCACGCTCCAAAGACAACGCGCGGAATTCGAGATTGCATGATGGCACCTGCGCACATCGCACAAGGTTCTAACGTAACCACCAAAGTGCATTCATCAAGTCGCCAAGTTCCAAGTGAACGAGCTGCTGAACGGATGACCACAATTTCGGCATGTCCAACTGGATCGCGGAGCAATTCACGTTGATTAACGCCAAGGGCAATAATCTCTCCAGATTTATTTAACATAACTGCGCCAACCGGAACATCGCTACTTGCGGTAGCGCCAAATTTGGCGCGCTCAATTGCCGCGCGCATTGCGCTTTCATAATTCATTTATAAATTCTCGACAATCTCCAGAAATTTATCACCGAAGCCAACTTGGCGGGCAATTGATTCTAACTGTTCATCCGGATACTTCTCGCTATCATCACAGATCATTTGCAAATCCATAGCATCTAGCCCTAAATCACTTAATAAATTTAGATCGCCAGCAGGTTCGTCAGCATCATCTTCTTCGGGAGAGTCGATATCCAATAACTCTAAAACTTCTGAGGCGATTTCGTATTCAAGTGCCGCGAGCGCATCACTCATCATCATCCTCATATCTTCACCAACTTGGCGAATAATTATGAAGAAAGAATCATCAATAGCTAGCATCGCAATTGCGCCGCCATCTACTTGTTGAACGCGTAATGCATCAAGCGCAATTCCAATATCTTGAGTTGCATCATCTGGTAATCGTGATGCGCTCCAACTTCCATCTTCTCTCCAGGCTAAGAGCGCAAACTCGAGGGTTTCGTTTGCCATCTCACACCTCCCGCGCAGAAGAAATGAAGCACCTCATAGTTCCACCGTTATGCAAGGTAGTAAAGTGCCTCCATGAAAGTGCTGGTAGCCAATCATCCGCTTATCACGCACAAACTCACTGTCTTACGCGATAAAGAGACCAACTCTCAAGTATTCCGCCATCTCGTAGAAGAGCTAGTCACGCTCCTTGCCTATGAGGCAACGCGTGAAGTCAAGATTCATCCCGTCGAAATTGTCACGCCGGTAGCTCCTATGAAGGGCGCGATGCTTGCTACTCCAAGACCAGTCGTTGTGCCGATTCTCCGCGCTGGATTGGGAATGCTCGAGGGCATGATGCGAGTTCTACCAAGTGCAGATGTTGGATTTCTTGGCATGGTTCGTGATGAAAAAACCTTACAGGCATCAACTTACGCTAATCGCTTGCCGGAAAATTTAAGCGGTCGCCAGTGCTACATACTCGATCCAATGTTGGCAACTGGTGGAACCTTGGTTGCAGCATTTAATTATTTAATTGAACGCGGCGCCAAAGATATAACTGCAATCTGTCTATTAGCAGCCCCGGAAGGCGTGAAAACAGTCGAGCGCGCTTTTGAGAAATCCACTTTTCCAATAACCATCGTCACCGGAGCTTTAGATGAGAAATTAAATGAACATGGATACATCGTTCCGGGACTGGGCGATGCTGGAGACCGACTTTACGGAGTGGTCTGATGGCCAGCACTTCTCCAGGTTACGGAATCACGATCCGCGTTGAAGGAAAACCTGAATTCCAACCGGTTGCTGAGATCACCACGATAATTACTCGTGAGGGCGCCATGATTACTGCGCTCGATGTTGCGGATTCGCAACTCGATAATGTTGTTATAGATGTAACGTGTGATGCAATTGATCAAGAACATGCCGACAAAATAACCGCCGCGCTCTCTGCTTCGCCGATTTTAAAAGTGCGAAAAGTTTCCGATAGGACTTTCTTATTACACCTTGGCGGGAAATTAGAGGTGCAATCTAAAGTTCCACTAAAAACTCGAGATGATCTCTCACGTGCATACACTCCTGGAGTCGCGCGTATCTGCCAAGCGATTGCAAAAGATCCAAGTGATGCTAGGCGTCTAACCATTAAGCGAAATACCGTTGCGGTAGTTACCGATGGATCTGCGGTTCTTGGCCTAGGTAATCTAGGTCCAGAAGCAGCGCTTCCTGTGATGGAAGGTAAAGCTGCGCTCTTTAAAAGGTTTGCCGATGTTGATGCTTGGCCAGTGTGTTTAGCTACTCAAGATGTAGATGAGATTGTCCGCACCGTTCAGTTGATCGCACCTGTTTATGGCGGAATTAACTTAGAAGATATTTCAGCGCCTCGCTGTTTTGAAGTTGAAGCAAGATTGAGAAAACTGCTCGATATTCCGGTATTTCACGATGATCAACATGGCACTGCTGTCGTGGTGCTAGCAGCGCTGCGCAACGCGCTCAAATTAGTTAAGAAGAATATGAAGGATTGCACCATCATTATCAATGGCGCTGGAGCGGCTGGTACTGCAATTGCGCGTCTATTGGTACTGGCTGGTGCTAAGGAGATAATTGGATTTGATAGTCGAGGTGTGATTAATAATAAACGGCCTGCGGACAATGAAATGCGTAAATGGTTTATTGAAACATGTAATAAGAGCCAATTTGACGGTTCGTTATCTGATGCAATGAAGGGCGCGGATGTCTTTATCGGTGTAAGTGCTCCAAATGTTTTAACTGAGGCTGATGTTGCATCAATGGCAAAAGGCTCGATTGTCTTTGCTTTAGCAAATCCAGATCCCGAGATTGATCCAGTACTTGCGCGCAAACATGCTGCGGTAGTTGCAACCGGAAGAAGTGACCAGCCCAATCAAATCAATAATGTGCTTGCTTTTCCCGGAATCTTCCGTGGATTACTCGATGCCGGAGCTAAAAAAATCACCGACGAACTTCTTGTAGCTTGCGCTGAAGCGATTGCTGGATGTGTCAGCGATGCTCAACTAAACGCCTCTTTTATTGTGCCGAGCGTCTTCGACCAGAACGTGGTGAAAGCTGTCGCTGCGGCGGTCAAGGAACGTTCTTGAGTCTGGCAGATTGGATTGAGCAGTATTTAAGCGCTTCCGGGCCGTTTTTGATTTACCTAGCAATGGGATTGATTATCTTCATCGAAACTGGAATTTTGATTGCGTTTTTTCTTCCAGGTGATTCGATTCTTTTTGCGGCCGGCTTGATTGCTGGCACTCGAGATGATGTGAATATCGTCTTTCTTATTTTTGTTATCTTCTTAGGCGCATTTATCGGTGATCAATTTGGCTATGTTTTAGGGCGAAAATATGGACGTTCTTATTTAGAGCGAAGAGATACGCCTCGGATAAGAAAAATGGTTGCGCGCGCCGAAAGTTTCTACGATAAATACGGTTGGAGCGCGGTAATACTCGCCCGCTTCTACCCTTGGATCCGCACCTTTATGCCGCCAATTGCCGGCATTGCGAAGATGAACTACTACAAGTTCCTTGCCGCAAATGCACTAGGAGCGTTACTTTGGGGAGTCGGCATCACGCTACTTGGTTTTTATGCCGCTTCCATCCCAGCTTTAAAAGGTTCGGCGCGCGCTATTGCCGTATTTTTTGTCGTGTTAACTATTGTCCTAACGATACGTAACTATATCCGCGCTCGTCGTGATTGATTTGCGCCGCCAATGATCACACCTAAGTAAGTCATAAGAATTCCCGTAACCAAGTAGCCGCTGACTGAGATTCCCTCACTTGGGGCATAAAGATCTAGAAGTAACGAACCAACGAGTTGGCCACCTACGCTGATTAGAGTAAATGTTAGAACTCCAAGATGTTGCACAATAAGTGATGTAAATGCAATGTAAATGACGCCGATGATGCCACCGGTGTAGATCCACCAAGGTCCAGCAGGAAGTCTTTGCAGCTCGATCCGACCTAGAACCACTAAGAGCGCGACAAAGATTGCGAGAAATGAGGTTCCGGTTATGAAATTTAAGAGCGAAGTCGCATAACTCTCACCTGAAAATTCATTAATCTGTCCATTTAGTGCGCGTTGTACGCCCACAAATGCGCCAGCTAAAACTGCGAATACAACCGCGAGATGTGAGAAATCAATCCCAGCTAATTTATCCCAAACAGATATGAGCACAGCAATAATTGTCATTAAGGCCGCGCTCACGCGCCGAAGTGAGATAGATTTTGGTCCACCACCGGTTAAACCAATTCGATCAACAATTAAAGAGGTTGCGGTCTGGCCCGCAATTGATGCTACTGAGTAAAGCGCAACTCCAATTAAAGGAACGATGCTGGTTTGCAAGGCAACAAAACATCCTCCCAAGGCGCCAGCAAGTAAGCGCCATCTAGGAATCTCTCTTCGATTTACCGAGATACGTAGCTGGCGTAATCCAGTTTTCACTCTAGCGCTGAAAGCTGCATAAATTCCGATAAAAAAGAGCCCGGAGGAAAAGGAAATTAGCGCTGCTTGTGGAGCATTATCTAATCGCAGCGAGAGTTCACCATTAGCACGAGCTTGGAGCGCAATCATTACTCCCGAAACGGCTGCGAGCGCATCGAGTCGATATTTACTTTGCCAGTTTCTCACTTAACTCCAACCACTCGTTCTCTAACGCACACCGGCGCGATATTACCTCTTCTAATTTCGAGGAAATCTCTAATAAGCGTTGGTGATCAAAGGCGGCGCTCGACTCCTCTATTTTCAAGTTAGCTTCTTCTTCTGTGACTTTTATTATTTGCCGCTCGACTTTTGCTAACTCCTTCTTAATTAATCTAGCCTCGGCTGCACTTGAAATTTCTTTGGTGGCGATTTGCGCAACGCTAAGCCGCATAGTTTCACGTTTCTCAAGATACTGGTCGACGCCACGGGGTAGATCCCTTAGCTCTTCATCACCAAGTAATGCATAGAAGCGATCACAAGTTCGTTCAAGAAAATACCGATCATGGGAAATAACAATTAGGACTCCAGCGAAAGAATCGAGCAAATCCTCTAGCGCAGCGAGCGTCTCTACATCTAAATCATTTGTGGGCTCATCTAGTAACAGTACATTTGGGCTTCCCATTAATAAGCGTGTTAATTGGAGCCTTCGTTTTTCACCGCCTGATAAATCTCGAATCATTCGTTGTTGTCCACCAAAATCAAATCCAAGTCGTTCACAGAGTTGAGATGCGCTCAATTCACGGCCACCACCCAGCTCAACTTGGAGAGCGATTCGTTCAACAGCTTCGAGAACGCGCCAATTCGGATCTAATTCCTCGAGATGCTGTGAAAGAAATGCGCGCTTGACCGTTATCCCAACTTGCATTTTGCCCGCACTGAATCGGTATTCGCCAGCAAGAGCTCGCATTAGAGTTGTCTTTCCCGAGCCATTAAATCCGATGATTGCGATGCGATCACCTGGAGCGATATTCCAATCGAGAGAATCTATTAAACAGTTTTCACCGATGGTTAAACGCGCCTTATGAATTTCAATTACTTTGTTACCTAATCTATTGGTTGCAAAATTGAGTAATTCAGCTTGATTGCGCGGCTCAGGTTCGGTTGAAATTAATTGATTTGCCGCATCAACTCGAAATTTCGGTTTGGTAGTTCGCGCTGGCGCCCCTCGTCGTAACCAAGCCAACTCCTTTCTAATTAGATTATTTCGGCGAGAATCTTCCGCAGCTTGATGCCGCGCTCTCTCAGCTTTTGAGAGAACATATGCCGAGTAGCCTCCTTCATATTGGAGAACCTCTCCTTGGACAACTTCCCAGATTTGATCTGCGATCTCATCTAAGAACCAGCGATCATGGGTTACAACTACAACTGCTAATTCACGTCGCTTACGTAAATGACTAGCTAGCCAAGCCACCCCTTCGATATCTAAGTGGTTAGTTGGCTCGTCAAGAAGAATTAGATCAAGTGGATCAATTAGTAATTTTGCAAGGCCTACGCGGCGCTTCTCGCCTCCTGAAAGCGAGTTATATGAACGATCCAGAATTTCACTGGAATGCCCGCCAAAGAGTCCGGAAAAAATTTCTCTAACACCAGCATCACTTGCCCATTCATGAACTTTCTTGCTGCCAACCACAAACTCTCTTACCAATCCAGTAAATGAACTATCAACTTGATGGAGAATCCCAAGCTTTGCCCAATTAGCGCGAGTGATTCGTCCCGCATCTGGATCATCTACTCCGGCAATTAACTTGAGGAGCGTCGACTTGCCGCCACCATTTCTTCCCACAATTCCAACCCGTTCCCCCTCTGAGATGCCGAGTGAGACTTGATCAAGGAGCGCAAGATCGAATGATTTCGATACTTTTTCGATACTTATTAGGTTACGCGCCACTAGATAAGGCTAATCTCTATCAATGGAGTTCAAATCCGTAGCCGCTGGAATCGGAATAGTTCTTGTACTGATATATGCAATCGGCTCTGGATTCTGGGTAAATAACTCCCCGGGTTGGTATGGCTCTCTTAATCGCCCATCATGGCAGCCTCCTGATTTTGTATTTGGATTAATTTGGCCGTATAACTTTATTGTTCTAGGAATTGCATCGGTGAGAGTGGCTAATTCGCTCTCTAGAAATGAAGTAATGATCTGGCTTGGCGCTTTCGCGGTATCCGTTCTCTTCGCCTTATCTTGGGCATATCACTTTTATGTTCCTCATCAATTGCAAATCGCCTCGCTCTCATTAAGCGCCACAGCATTACTAACAATTCCGATGTTGATTCTTACATTTCGCGCATCTATTGGAATCGGGTTAGCGTTACTTCCATATCAAATCTGGGTTGCAACAGCTGCTTCGTTAGCTTGGGGTTATTACGCCAAGAATTAATCGGCCAATTTTTTAAGTGGTTCGCCTGATACTCGAAAGACAGTCCACTCCGACATTGGAACAGCGCCTATCGAGTGATAAAACTCGATCGCCGGTGAATTCCAATCGAGAACCCACCATTGGAATCTTCCGTAGCCTCGCTCACTACAAATTCGTGCAAGATGTTGCAATAAGGCCTTACCGAAACCTTTTCCACGAAATTCTGGCTTGATGTATAAATCTTCAAGATAAATTCCATGTCGGCCTTGCCAGGTCGAGTAGTTTAAAAACCAAATCGCCATACCAACTACATTTCCATCGATTTCAACCAATTCGCAGAATACTTTTGGATCCTCAGCAAAGATTGTGGCTTCGATATCTTTTACGGTGGCGATTACTTCATTTGGAGCTTTCTCGTACTCGGCTAACTCTTTGATTAATTGGAGAATTATTGGAGCATCTTCCTTAACTGCTGGCCGAATCAATTTCGCTCCTCTGCAATTGAATTTCCACCATCTACCACCAGCGCTTGGCCAGTTAGATATCCAGCGCTATCTGAAGCTAAATATAAAACTAAGCTCGCAACTTCCTCGGGAGTTCCACTACGTCTAAGTGGTGTATTAAATCCCTGGTTCTTTTCATGTTCGCTTTGGGTATCAGTTGCTATCCAGCCCGGCAGAATCGAATTACAGGTGATCCCGTATTTTGCTTCGTCAAGTGCAATTGCTTTAGTTAAACCAACTAGAGCAGCCTTTGCAGCTGCATATACCGGTTGCTCTCGCATTGCCATCAAACCACCGGTAACACTGCCAATCATTATTATCCGGCCAGTTTTAGATTTTCTAATTGTTGGCAAAGCAGCTTTTGTAAGATTAAAAGCCGTATCTAAATTTCGCTCAATTCCGCGGCGCCATGCTTGAGGCGTAACGCTAGTGAGATCGGATGCTTCATCTTTACTTAATGGAGAATTAATGCTGGTCATGCCTGCGTTATTAACAAGTACATCTAAATCTCCGATTGACTCGATCAGTGATTGACATTGATCTGGCTTAGTTAAATCAGCGATAAATCCAGTTATGCCTAACTCTCTGGCTCTTGAGTGGATTCGATCAGTAGTTGAGGTAATAAATACGCTAGCGCCGCTCTCGATAAATGATTTTGCGATTGCAAAACCGATTCCTCCCGGCGCACCGGCGCCACTTACAAGCACACGCACCTGTCAACTCTAATGGGGGCGGATTACACTCGCCATAGTCGAAAGCGAGGAGCGATGTTTACCTGGGGCGCTGCTACATCTGCCTATCAAATTGAAGGCGCTGCTTTTGAAGATGGTCGCGCTGCCTCGATATGGGATACCTTCACAAGAGTTCCAGGAGCAATAATCAATGGCGATAATGGAGATATTGCTTGCGATCACTACCATCGTTATAGAGAAGATCTTGATTTGATGAAATGGCTCGGTGTAACTGCATATCGTTTTTCAATTTCCTGGCCGAGAGTAATTCCAAATGGGGTTGGTCCGATAAATCAAAAGGGAATTGATTTTTACGACCGATTAATTGATGGCGCTTTAGAACGCGGGATAGAACCTTGGCCAACTCTTTATCACTGGGACTTGCCACAAGCTCTCCAAGATCGTGGTGGTTGGATGGTCCGAGAGAGCGCTGATTGGTTTGCTGAGTATTCACACCAGATGGCTGAACGTTTTTCCGATCGAGTTAAGAATTGGATGACTATAAATGAACCATTCTGTAGCGCTTGGCTCGGTCATTTAACCGGAATTATGGCTCCCGGAGTAAAGGATCTGAAGAGTGCAATTGCTGCCTCTCATCATTTATTGCTTGGACATGGCCGTACAGCCCGCGCCATTAAAGAAGTCAATAACAATGTAAAGGTTGGCGTAGTTCTTAATTTTACGCCAGCAATTCCAGCAACGGATAGCAAGGAAGATCTATTAGCTGCGCAACTTGCTGATGGTTTTGATAACCGTTGGTTTGCCGATCCCATCTATAAAGCAAGTTATCCAAAAGATATTGTCGAGGAATTTGGAATTGATATTCCAATAATCGGTGATGATTTATCGGTAATTAGTACCCCAACTGATTTTCTCGGGATGAATTTTTATTTTCGCCAGACCGTCGAATTAGATGAAGCGGCTACACCACTTAAGTACCGACAAGTTACACCTAATGTAGAGCGCACATTCATGGGATGGGAAGTTCACGCCCCCACACTTACTGATCTCTTGATTCGTTTTTCCACTGAATACAAACCTAAAGAAATCTTTATTACCGAAAATGGTTCGGCTTGGGATGATCGAGTAGTAGATGGAAAAGTTGAGGATAAAGAACGGGTTAGCTACTTAGAGCGACACCTAGAAGCTCTCTTTGCCGCGAAGGCCAACGGAGTTCCAGTAAATGGATATTTTGCCTGGAGTTTGTTAGATAACTTTGAGTGGGGATATGGGTACGGAAAGAGATTTGGATTGGTTTACGTGGATTATGCAACTCAAAAACGGATTCCCAAAAGTAGTGCGCATTATTATCGCGAGCGAATTAAAGCAAATTAATGTGTAAGAGTAACTTTATTTAAACCTCTTGAGGTATCTGGATTATGTCCAAGGCTTAGCGATAATTTCACAGCTAGAATCTGAATTAAGGTTGCATCAACGACACAATTTAAAGCTTCATCTTCACTCTGACTTCCGCGAACTACCGTCTCTCCAGATATTGGTGCGCCTCCACTCCCTAACCAGATAGCTTTCGCGCCACGCTGCCGAGTCTCAGTTGCCGCCTTCTCTAAACCGTTAATTGCACTTGCCTTTGGTGCAAGAAAAATTACGATGCAATCCTTATCGACTGCGGCCATTGGGCCGTGGATGTAATCCGCTGCAGAATATCCTTGGATAAATTTAAATGAAGTTTCTTGAATTTTTAAGGCGCCTTCGCGAGCGTTAGCTAAACCAAATCCGCGGCCCACAAAAATTAAGTTAGCTCGACTATTTATATCCTTAATCAAACTCTCTGAAATTTCATTTCGCTTCAAGATTTCTGATGCGTAACTTGATATCGAAGTTATATCTCTATTGTCTACATTCCAAGTTCTAACTAAAAGAAGCGACGTTAGTAATTGAGCTGAATAACTCTTGGTGGCAGCTAGCGCTTTTTCTGGTTTAGCTTGGAGATCAAGGTGGAGCTTGGCTGATTTGGCCATCGGAGAGTTTGCATCATTTGTCATAGTAATTACCAAAGCCCCACCATCAGCCGCAGCCTTTAAATAACTAAGTAGATCTGGAGATTGGCCGCTCTGGCTTATTCCTATCACAAGCGAATTTCGATAATTCAACTTGGCGCCATTAATTGAGACTGCGGATGGAAAAGCTAATCCAACTGGAATACCCATCTCAGTTTCAATGAGAGTCTTTAAGAAAAGGCCTGCGTGAGCCGATGTGCCGCGAGCAACGATTACCACGTTATTTATTTCTCGGGTTTTAATTAGAGCCACCGCATTTTCAAAGATTTTTTGCTGTGAAATTATTCGTGAAAAAACCTCTGGAATCTCAGCAATTTCACTCTGAATAATCTGGCCGCTCATTTTCCAGCTCTTCCATAATCATCTTCCAAACGGATAATGTCATCTTCGCCAAAATAAGTTCCGGTTTGAACTTCAATAAACTTGAGTTCGTTAGCTCCAATGTTTGATATGCGATGCGCAACACCGATTCCAATATCGATTGAATTTCCGGAAGCCATTCGACTTACCTCACCATCAATCGTAACTTCTGCTTCTCCGCTGACGACAAACCAATGTTCAGCGCGCTTTTCGTGGCGTTGATAAGAGATGCGTTTGCCAGGTTCCACGATGATTAATTTAACTTTATGGACGGCGCTTTCTTGAAGTATTTCAAAGCTACCCCATGGTCGCACTTGCGAATTCATGACCTAATCAAACCATGATTTTGATTGTATAGACATTTAGGTTGGTAATGATTATCCTCGTGGATATGTCGAAACGCGTGATTGTTACTGGAAGCAGCGGTATTGCTGCTGAGCTAATTCGCGTATTAGCGAAACGCGAAGATCAAGTCTTTATCGTTGGCGGCACCGCATCTGATTCCCAAAATCTAATGAACGAATCTAAAAACGTGATTGGATTTTTAGATATTGATTTAAGAGATGAAGCACAGAGTACGGACGCATTTGAATTAGCCGGAAAGAAGTTAGGAGAGGTTACTGATGTTATTGCCATAGTCGGAGGTTCTGGTCGTAAATTTGGCGATGGTAAATTCGACGAAATAACGCTCTCAGCTTGGAATGAGACTCTTGCGCTAAATTTAACAACAACTTTCCTAACCCTTCGCGAAGGCATAAAACTTCTCAAGAGTTCTGGCGGCTCAATCACGCTGACGGGTTCAGTCTTGGCGAATTATCCAGTTACAGAACACTTCACAACTCATGCTTATGCCACTAGTAAAGCTGCGATTGAAGGCATGGTGCGGATTGCAGCAACAACCTATTTGGATTCAGGAATTCGAGTTAACGCGGTTCGTCCGGGTTTAGTGTTAACTCCCATGGCAAAACGAGCTGCGGAAGACCCAACGATTCAGGAATACATAAAGCGGAAACAGCCACTTACTGGTGGACAAATTCCGGCAACCGATCTCGTCCCCGCATATCTCTATCTAATCGACAACCCTGTGACGGGTGAAATCGTTACAGTCGATGGCGGTTGGAGTTCGGTAAAAGAAATCTGACTCTGGAAGGAATAAAAATGGCACATCCAAAATATTCGAAAAAGAAGATTGCAAAGACAATTGATCACTCTCTTTTGAAACCAGAGATGACTCGCGATGAAGTCCGTCAAGGTTGTGAGATTGCCAAGAAATATGATGTTGCTTCCGTCTGTTGCAAGCCATCTGATGTTGCATTCTGCGCCGAAATTCTCAAAGGCACAGAAGTTGAGATAGGAACCGTCGTCGGATTTCCACATGGCTCAAGCGCTACCTCTACAAAAGTTTTTGAAACCAAGCAGGCAATTGCCGACGGTGCGACTGAGATAGATATGGTTCTAAATATCGGATTATTGAAATCTGGCTTATACGACGATGTTAAATCTGATATCGCTGCTGTGGTTCAAGCAGCCGGTGGAAAGATGGTCAAGGTGATACTTGAGAATGCCTACTTAACTGAACAAGAAAAAATCACTGCATGCCAACTCTGTGAGCAGGCTGGAGCACATTATGTGAAGACATCTTCGGGTTACGCCCCTACGGGAGCAACTGTCGCAGACGTTAAGTTGATGCGCGCCGCCGTCTCGCCTAAAGTGAAGGTCAAGAGCGCAGGCGGCGTGCGAACGTTAGATGCGTTAATCGAAATGTTAGATGCAGGTATTGAGCGAAGTGGTGCAACCACTACCAGCGCGATGCTTGATGAATATTCCCAAAGGTTTGGTGATTGATTGAAGAGATTCCTTGGCGTCGATCTCGGTGGCACCAATATCAAATTTGCGGTTATTGAAATTGATGGCAGCCATATAAAGGAAGTTGTAAAGGATCAGATTGCTACTGAGGCGAAAAACGGCCCAGAACATGTAACTGATCGAATCAGTAACTTGATTAAACGAATCGATGGCGAGATGCCGATTGCTGGCGTAGCGGTAGCGGTTCCCGGAATCTTCAATCACGACACCGGCGAAATTCACTTATTTCCGAATCTTCCTGGAGCTTGGGAGAACTTTCCTTTCACTAAGAAATTATCCGAGGCGACCGGAAAATCAATTGCACTAATAAATGATGCGCGAGCATTCTGTCTTGCCGAATCAACGTTAGGTGCAGGACGAGGCCATCGTTTTGTAGCTTGTATTGTTATGGGAACCGGCGTTGGTGGCGGTTTAGTAATAGATGGCAAAGTTCATGAGGGAGCAACGCGCGGTGCTGGCGAGATTGCACATCAAGTTGTCGCACCAGATGGCCCAGTTTGCGGTTGTGGCACTCGAGGTTGTGTTGAGGCTCTAACTTCTTCGGCTGCGATTTCGGCTATGGCAAATACAAATACCCCTGAAGAGGCATATGAGCGAGCTAAGGCCGGCGATGAAAAAGCTATTGCCGCTTTTCGTAGCGCCGGAAAATGGTTAGGAATTGCACTTGCAAATGTGAACGCTGTTTTCTCGCCTGAAATATTTATCGTTGGCGGCGGCGTAGCTCAGGCTGGCGATTTGGTTCTCGATTTCATTAGAGCCGAACTTCATGAGCGAAATCATCTCTGGCCAAATTCGGCTTTTAAAGTTGTACCAGCTCAGCTAAGTTTCTTCGCTGGAGCTACCGGTGCAGCGCTAAAGGCAGCAGCTGCCGCTGGAACACAATTAAGTTTCACATCAATTACATAACGGTTCGAAGCGTAAGCGGTTTCGGTAAATTCAATAATCTCTCCTCGCGCATCTGAAATAACTCGAGTCTCAACCAGCAATGGCGTACCGAGAGGAATATCCAGTAATTTCGCTTCGCTTCGGTCTGCAACTCGCGCCTGTAACCAACAGTTCGCAGTCGATGGGCCATAGCCAATTTCGCGTAATTTTTCATGGAGCGATCCTTTGCTGAGATCGGCTGATAGAACCGCTTTACATTCTGGGATTAAGGCAACGCGTTCGATACTGAGTGGAACACCGTTTGCCAAACGAAGCCTTTTTATTACTACAACTTTTACTTTTCCAGAAAGTCCTAACGCTTCGCGATCTCGCGCACCAGCTATTTCAATGCCGGCAGATAACATTTCTGAGGATGGTCTCAGACCCCGTCTCTTCATATCTTCGGTGAAAGAGAAGAGAACTCCTTCGCTTCGGTGAATCGGTTTATTGGCAATGAAGGTGCCAGCACCGCGACGGCGATCCACCAGGCCCTCTCGGAGCAGATTCATCATTGCCTGGCGAGCGGTCATACGACTTACTTTGAAGCGAGCGGCGACCTCAACTTCGGATGGGATTAACTCTCCGGGCTCACCTTTAGCCACCAAGTTACGGAGCCAGCTCTCAATCTCGAGGTATCTGGGACCTTGATTTCTCATCGCTTCGCGACTACCTTCCCTCAAGTCGTATAGACATTTAGCTTTCACTTCTAGGGGGAAACATGTCGGCTGCGAGTCGATCGCCTTTAGCAGGACGATGGACCGCGGCCGCTCATGAACTTCTAGAACGGCTTATAGATGAACAAGGTAATGCCATCTCTCAAGCAGCGCAATGGTGTTTTGAGAGTATTTCTAAAGATGGCGTAGTCCATCTCTTTGGTTCCGGACATTCGCGAATTCCGATTGAGGAGATGTTCCCAAGATATGGATCGTTTCCTGGATTTAATCCAATCGGAGAGCTCTCGATGACATTTCATACCCAGATAGTCGGAGCAAATGGACAACGACAAGCGATGTTTATTGAGCGGGTCGAAGGTTTAGCCGACCAGATTCTTGATAACTGGATTTTAAAATCTCAAGATCTCCTTTTTGTATTTAGCGTGAATGGTAAGTCTGCAGTTCCATTAGAGATGGCGCGCGGAGCGAAAAAAGCTGGAATAAAAACAATTGCAATTACTTCGGTAGCGCAAAATAAAGATGGCAAACCAACCCATTCCAGCGGCACGACTTTGATTGATCATGCTGATTTGGTAATCGATTTATGTACTCCGATTGGTGATGCGTTGATTGATATACCTGGACTTGAAACCAGAGTAGGCCCTGGTTCCAGTGTGACCGCTATCGCAATTGTGAATGAGATTAAGGTTCAAACGGCTGATCTTCTTGTTAGAAGTGGCTATTTACCGCCAGTTCTCACCAGTTCCTCAGTTATCGGAAATGAGAAGAGCAAGGCGCTCTTTGACTCGGCCTACGCCGAGCACGCCCGCCGTATTTCTTCACGAATGAGAGGCGCGGGGGGATAACAGAAAATTTATCTGCCAGCCCTTCACAATGAGGGGCGCCCGGTGGGTAAATAGGGACCTTGGTCGGCTCGAGCTGGCCGGGACTCTATGAGTTACGTACTAGTACAAATGGAAGGAAAGAGAATGAAATCAAGAAAGTCGATGAAGCCACTCTTTGCAGCGGTAACATCAATCGCACTTGTTCTTGGAATGTCTCTAACTGCCGCACCAGCAAACGCTAATAACTACGTAATTGGCGTAAGCAATGGTTGGGCTGGTAACTCTTGGCGCGAGACGATGGTCTGCGCGATCAAGGCAGAAGCCACGCTTTCAGGCAAAGTTAAGAGCGTTCTTGTTTCATCAAGAAATACTGATGCCGCCGGACAATCTGCAGATGTTCGTGCATTCATCAGCCAAAACGTAAATGCCATCATCATCAACCCAGGTGATAAGGATGCAATTAATCCTGCGTTGACTGAGGCAATTAATAAGGGCATTAAGGTTATTGCGGTTGACGGTCCAGTTAGCGCCGCAGGTGCTTACATCGTCTCCAATGACCAGAAGAAGTACGGTGCAGTTGGAGCTGAGGCTCTAGCTAAAGCGATGAACTATCGTGGCAACGTGCTTTATATGCGCGGAATTGATGGCCACCCAGCAGACACACTTCGCGATGAGGGCTTCAAGTCCGTCATGAAGAAGTACAAGAACATTAAGGTGACCAAAGAAGTATTTACCAACTGGGATTGGGCAAAGGGTGGCGAGCTTGGAAAGCAGCTTCTTAAGCCTGGCAAATTCCAAGGCGTTTGGACTTCAGGTATCGACTACCCAGTAGTTGAAGCGATGAAGAGAAACCTACGTGGACGTTACATCCCACTAGTTGGTGCAGATAACAATGAGTTCCTCCGTCAGACCAAAGAATTGGCTGGTAAAGGATTTGTTGGAATCGTTGTTGCTAACCCAGCAATTATCGGTGGTGCTGGACTCAAAGTTGCGCTCGATGTACTTGGCGGTAAGACCGTTTCAAGCGAGACGCTATTGACTCCAAGTGCTTGGACCTACAAGGCAAACAAGAAGCAGATTGATTCTTCTTATTTCGTTGGCCAAGAGGCAACCTTCTCAAGCGCCACCAAGATCCCTGGCTATACCACCTTCACCCCAGCACAGCTGTTCAGGTGCAAGGCTCCACAAGATTCCAATGATGGAGCTCGTGGTTAGTTAGAACGCAAATTGCGTTGGTAGTACCGAACCTCAGAGTCGAAAGGCTCTGAGGTTCTCAATTGAAAATTTAGTTAATGCGAAGGGAAGCCATGGCAAATCTGCTTGAGATTAAATCAATGGCTAAAAGTTATGGTCCAGTCGTGGCCCTTAAAAATGCTAATTTCACTGTCGCCCCGGGTGAGATTCATGCTCTGATGGGCGCAAATGGCGCTGGAAAATCAACGTTAGTAAAAATACTTACTGGAGTAATAACTGGTGATTCCGGATCCATTAAATTAAATGGAAATGAAGTTAAATTTTCATCCCCTGATAATGCCCGTAAAAATGGCGTCGCCCCAGTCTTCCAAGACCCCGCACTAATCCCAGATCTTTCGCTGAAGCGCAATCTTCGCCTCACAAATACCGATATTGGAAAATTCCAAGAAAAAATTAATCATCTGGGAATTAAAGTAAATCTCGACGAACAGGTTTCAAGAATTGAACTTCCTATTTTACGAATGATTGACCTTGCTCGAGCCTTAGCTCACGATCCGAGACTACTTATTCTTGATGAAATTACCGCAGCCCTTCCTGCTAATTTGGCTGAAGTTGTTATTAGAACCATGAATGAAGAAAAGGCGCGCGGTAACTCAATTATTTTTATTTCTCATCGACTTTCTGAGATCAGTGAGATTTGTGATCGTGTCACCGTTTTGCGAGACGGTGTTGATGTCGATGCCTTCAATACTTCTGAAGGGGATGAAGATCGAATTGTTTCGGCAATGCTCGGCACAAAAATATCTTTGACTGCTTCCGGATCACGTAACAAGCTTTCTAAATCAAAACCCATTCTTACAGTCCGCGGCATTAAAGATGGAGATAAATTAGAAGATATTAATTTCGAAATTTACCCCGGTGAAGTACTCGGAGTTGTCGCACTTGAGGGCCAAGGTCAAGATTCACTATTTGAAATCTTGGCTGGAGAAATCCCAGCAAAATCTGGCGAGATTTTCTATGAAGATACCAAAGTGAACTTCTCTCACCCAGCGGATGCAATTCGCCTAGGAATTAGCTACGTACCAGGTGATCGAAAGAGTGCGTTGTTGCCGCAACGTTCTATCCGAGAAAACTTAGCTCTTACCAAATTCCGAAAACTTCGAAGTTGGAATTGGATAAAACAGAAGCACGAAGACTCTATGGTTGATAATGCTGTTTCCAATCTGGAAATTGATACCAGAGCAAGTTCACAAGTCAAACGACTAAGTGGTGGTAACCAACAGAAAGTAACCATCGGAAGATGGATTACCACAGGATTTAACTTGCTACTCTGTTTTGACCCAACTCGTGGAATTGATGTAGGCACAAAAAATCAAATCTATAAATTACTTTCTGGCCTGTCTGCTGAAGGAAAATCAGTCCTCCTGTTCACTAGCGAACTCCGTGAAATTCAGTTGGTCTGCGATCGAGCTATTGTCTTACATAAAGGCAAGGTTCATGGCATCTTTGAAGCTGCAAAAGCTGATGAAGAGCTTCTATTAAATGCCGCTTACGGGAGAAACTAAAGATGAAACTCTCGCTTCGTGAACAATATTGGAATTTATCAATTCTTGGACTCGTAATTCTGTTGACGGTTTGGAGAAGTAGCCAACTCCCAGTTTTCGGTTCATATGAAATAAAGACTGTTTTGCTTGGAATTATCCCGATTGCACTATTAGCGATGGGTCAATCCCTGATAATTATCGGAGGTGGAATTAACCTTGCAATCGGCGCTGAAGCTGTCCTAATAAATTGCATTACCGCCAAATACAGTGAAGGGACCGATTTTTCGACCTCACTGCGGTGGGCGCTAATTGGGTTAGTTATTTCAGTTGTCGTTGGTGCGATTACGGGATGGATTATTTCCAAATCTGGAATTGCGGATATCGTCGTTACGTTGGCGACAAGTTTCGTATTAATTGGATTGGCGTTATTCATCCAACCTGGCCCTGGTGGCGGTGTAAATCTAGATTTCGCCCAATATTTCAGTGGGAAAGAGAATTCATTCATCGCGCCACTACTCGTTCTCATTCTTCCAATCATCTTGATATGGATACCGCTACAACGCAGTCGTCTCGGAATTTCCTTTTACGCAATCGGATCAAGTAAAGACGCCGCTTTCTTATCAGGTGTGAATGTGGCGCGAACAAGAATTGCTTTATATGCCTCGGGTGGATTCTTTGCCGGTTTATGCGGAGTCTCTTTGACCGCGATAACACAAGCAGCAAGTCCATTTGCCAATATCAGCAATACTGCCACTCTTAATTCAGTCGCTGCCGCGGTACTTGGTGGCGTTGCCCTTGCTGGCGGCGTAGGCGGCCTATTTGGTCCCGCTCTAGCTTCTTTAGTTCTCTATTTCATCCCAACCATCATGCTTGGCTATGGAATTGATCCTGCTTATAGCCAAATAATTCAAGGAGTCTTAACCGTTCTTGTTGTTCTAATTGGCGGGCTATTAAGAGCAAGGGGAAGACGATGAAATTAAAAATGAATCGCTCCATGGTCGCGCTTTGGATTATTTTGGCGCTTACATTCTTAGTAACAGGACTGGTTGATTCGTATTTCTTCTCTATCCCCTCCATTGGTATCACTCTGCAACTTGCTGCGCCTCTTGGCTTGCTTGCTGCCGGACAAACGATTGTGATGTTAACGGGCGGTATCGATCTCTCACTAGCAATGATTGCAACGGGTGCCGCATACATTGTTAGCGTTAAATCGGAATCTGGTTTATTAATTTCTTTGAGTTACGCTCTGATTTTCTGTGTTGTTACTGGAGCTATAAACGGTATTGCCGTGGGTGTTTTCGGTGTAAATCCTTTGATTATGACACTGAGCATGGGCGCAATCTTGATCGGTGTATTTACTGTCGGAGTATCTACATTCCTTCGCGGTAGCTCGCGAATGCCAGATCTTTTAATTACAGCAAGTTCGGGTTTGATTTTAGATCCCATAACTTGGCCATTAGTAATTTGGGTGGTAATCGGAGGGTTCGTTCACTTCGCTTTGACGAGAACTGGTTTTGGACGAGTCATATATGCAATTGGCGATAATGCCAAAGCTGCTCGTCTCGCCGGTGTAAAAGTCTGGCAGGTACAAGTGGCAGCATATGTTTCCTGCGCCATCCTCGGCGGAATGGCTGGAATTATGCTCGGCGGCCAATCCGGCGCCGTTGCTATTAGTTTGGCAAACTCCTACTTATTGCCATCAGTAGCGGCTGTTGTTATCGGCGGCACTTCAATAATGGGTGGAATCGGCAGCTATTCAGGAAGCGTTATGGGCGCTTTGATTCTCTCGGTCCTTTCTTATTTATTAGCGACTTTGAATTCATCAGAAGCCTTCAAACAATTAGTTTACGGAGGCATTGTTCTAGCTCTAGCTTGGGTCTACTCTTCAATCTCAGAGAGAAAGTAATTTAATGAGCACCGCCGCGGTAATCGGAACTGGATTTATCGGCACCGTTCATATCGAAGCTATTCGAAGAATGGGTGTACCGGTAAAAGGTGCGCTCGCAGGAAGTTCTACCAGCACTAAATCGGCAACTGATCGCCTAAATCTCCAGCATAGTTATAAAGATGTCGCTGAGATAGCAAATGATAAAGACGTAAATATTGTTCACGTTACAAGTCCCAACGCGCTTCATTTTGAACAGGTAACAAAATTATTAAACAGTGGAAAACATGTAATTTGTGAAAAACCTTTAGCGTTAACAGCAAAGGAAGGTGAGGAGCTACTCCGCCTCGCTGAATCTAAGGGATTGGTGCACGCCCTATGCTTCAACACTCGGTTTTATCCGATGGTTCATGAAGCAAAGAGCCTGGTGAAAACAGGAAAGATTGGCGTACCAACTTATGTTAAGGGTTCTTATCACCAAGATTGGCTATTACAGGCAACTGACTGGAATTGGCGTCTAGAAGGCGAGAAGGCTGGCGAGCTTCGGGCTATCGCTGATATTGGTTCGCATTTAATTGATCAGATTTCATTTGTATCTGGATTAGAGGTGGAATCTGTACTCGCTGATTTACATACCATTGTGAAAGAGCGACAGAAGCCAACTGGCCCTGTCCAGACTTTTACCGTCGATACAACATCTAAACGCGAAACTGTAAAGATGAGTTCAGATGATGCCGCAGGAGTCTTGATCCGCTACAAAAACGGCGCTCGCGGAACTCTCTCAATTTCACAAGTTAGCGCCGGTCGAAAGAATAATCTTTCATGGGAAATCTCTGGAACCGAATCAGCGATTGCCTATGACTCAGTTGAGCCAGAAAAACTTTGGATTGGCCATCGCGGCACCACTAATGAAATTTCGCTTAAAGATCCAACCACTATCTCAAGTGATGCAGCGCGGAACGCTTTTTATCCAGGCGGCCATATTGAAGGGTTTGGCGAAACTTTCCGAGCGCTCTTTGAGCGGGTATACGGCGATATCGAAAGTTCTAATAGAAAAGTTGACTACCCAACCTTTAGAGATGGCGTTACCAGCCTTCGTGTCACAGATGCGATAGCAAAAAGTTCTAAAACCCAAAGCTGGGTCAAGTTGGATTAAGCCAAGATCAAAATAAGAGGAGAAGAAATATGAAGCTAGGCCTACTAACCGCACCACTTCCCGAGGTTCCACTTTACGATATTGCAGATTGGGCAAGCGCCCAAGGTTTTGAGATGCTGGAAGTGTGTTGTTGGCCGAAGAGCGCCGGCGCAAATCGAAGATATGCCGGAATTACTCATATTGAAGTTGAAGATATCTCCCAAGGTAAGTGTGATGAGATTGTCGGCGAGCTAAAAAATCGCAAGATAGAGATGTCGGCTCTTGGTTATTACCCCAATAATCTCCACCCAGATCCAGCCCACCGCAAAGAAGTTAATGATCACACTAAAAAATTAATTCGAGCAGCTGGAATGATGGGTGTCCCTGTCATAAGCACCTTTATCGGAGCTGATGCGAACAAGACACAAGAAGAGAATTGGGAAGAGGCAAAGAAAGTTTGGAAAGATATTGTTAAGTACGCCGAAGATAATAATGTAAAGATTGCTATTGAAAACTGTCCGATGATATTTAGTAAAGATGAATGGCCCGGTGGCCACAATCTTGCATTCTCCCCAAAAATCTGGCGTGAGATGTTTGATTTCTTTGGACCAACAGTCGGATTAAATCTCGATCCATCTCACTTGATTTGGCAGATGATTGACGTTGATCGCGTCATTCGTGAATTTGGTTCACGGGTTTATCACACCCATGTAAAAGATATGGAAATTGATCGCGAAGGCCTCTACAACAACGGAGTCATGACTAAAGGAATTGGTTGGCAACGCCCAAGACTTCCTGGTTATGGTGAAGTTAATTGGGCGCGCTTTGTCTCAGGGCTATCCCAAGTTGGATATGACTACGTACTCTGCATCGAACATGAAGATCGTCGCTTCGAAGGAACTGATGATCTCGTTAAGCAAGGCTTCTTGATTGCTCGCAATCAGATTGCCGCGCTCTTGCCGATGACAATACGTTAAGCGTTTACTGTCGCCACTATTCGATCAGTAAACTCTTGGGTCGTCGGATCCTTGAGAATCAACTTAACTCGTCCATCTGGAAGAGTTTCTTGTTTGATTATGGTCTTGCCTTCAAAGGTCTGAGGCTTTGAGGAGATTCGTGGCGTTGATCCACCGCGCCAATCCAAATCAACCTTCGCCCAACCGTTGCTCTCGGCTGATTTATAACAAGCATCCATGATTGCGTTCACAACATATCCGTCATAGAAGGTCTCCATTGGCGCAGTCCCAGCTTCCATCGAGTGGAACATGTCAGAGAACATATCGACATAGCCCAATTCGGCTACCTCATCGCCAACCGGGAAGAGCCAACCGGTAGATGCTTCCGCTTTTTCTGCGACATATGAGTTTCCTTCAGCAGCGGTAAACATTTCAAAGCCAGTGCGTAGGAAGTGATTCATCCAGATAGTTCCGTGAGTTCCAGCAACTTCGTCGCGAAGATCCATACCACCGCGGAAAGTCCACGAAACTTCAAACTGGCCAATAGCGCCAGATTCAAATTTAATTAAAGCAATCGCATTATCTTCTGCGTTTATCGGGTGGACCAAAGTATCTCGCCAGCAGAGCACTTCTACCGGGCGATTGTTTTTACCAACAAAGTTTCGGATGATTTCAATGCAGTGGCAACCAAGATCAATTATGCAACCGCCACCGGCTTGCTTATCGTCCCAGAACCAGGCGCTGTGAGGTCCAGGATGTGTTTCACGTGAGCGCACCCAGAGAACATCTCCTACTGCGCCTGCTTTAACAGATTTAACGGCTTTGAGAGTCTTAGGTGTGTAGCAAAGATCTTCCAAATAACCCGCAAAGACTCCGGCCTTTTCAACCACATCAAGGATACGTTTTGCTTCAGCGCCATTTCGCGCAAGCGGCTTAGTACAGAGAATTGCCTTGCCTGACTTTGCAGCTAAGGTAATTGCTTCTTCATGCATATGATTAGGAAGCGCAACAACTACGACTGAAACATCAGGATGATTGATCGCATCTTCAATACTGGTGGTGTAATTTGGAATATTCCATCTCTTGGAAAATGCCTCACCGCGTTCTTTACTCCGCGAATAAACAATCGCAACGGAGTCTCGATTTCGTTGTCCATGTAATGTCATGGTGTAGAAATCACCAATAAGTCCTGTGCCCAACATCGCAATTTTCTGCGCCTTCATATCTCTCCCATCCTTCATGGTTTCCAATTAGTCTATACATTTAGCGCGCTGGTGAATAGACTCCATTTTCGATTCGGAGGGCCATGGCAAGAGAAATATCTGGGTATGAGGTTGTTGTAGTTGGGGCCGGTTCGGCCGGCGCTACTGCAGCCCTAGCTGCATCCCAAGCTGGTGCGCGAACTTTGTTAATTGATCGTCTGC
The DNA here is from genome assembly GCA_049451055.1 of Candidatus Nanopelagicaceae bacterium. Classification (GTDB taxonomy): domain Bacteria; phylum Actinomycetota; class Actinomycetes; order Nanopelagicales; family Nanopelagicaceae; genus MAG-120802. The sequence continues at coordinate 23,296 of JBMTVF010000016.1, forward strand.
CATTTGCTGGCGGTACCAGCACCGGCGTTCTCGATACCTTCTATGGTTTCTATACCCCAGGTAATGAAGCGAAGAAAGTTGTGGGCGGCATCCCCGATCAAGTTGTTGCAGAATTAAAGAAGATCGGCCCGGTTGTGGAGCGACCTAACACTTATGGCGCCGGGACCGGCGTTACATATAACCCGGAACATCTTAAAGTTGCATGGGAGCGCCTGTTGCGTAAAAGCAACGTATCGTTGTTGCTCCACTCCTTAGTTCATGAAGTAAAAAATCAAAATGGTCGTATTACTGAATTAACTCTTGCAAATCGAGCCGGAATCTTTCGAGTTAGCGGCCAAGTTTTTATTGATTGCTCAGGTGATGCCGATCTGACTCATCTTGCCGGGTTCTCGTATGAGCGAGCTGGCGATATTTCAGCCGCCCAGACTCTGACAACCACTTTTAGAATGGTAAACGTTGATTTGAAGGAACGTAAATCCATCACAAAAGATAAGTTGCATGAATTAATGCAAGAAGCAGCGAGTGAGGGTTATGAGCTGCCGCGCCGCGAAGGTTCAGATCACATAACTACCGTTCCAAACACAACTGCCACTGTGATGACCAGACTCGATTCGATACGTAAGAATCAAGATGGTTTTGAATCAGTTGTTGAAGATCCATTCTTTCTCACCGAATCAGAGATGAAAGGGCGCGAGCAGGCTTTGGAATATGCCAGATTCTTAAAAGATAAAGTTCCTGGATATAAGGATGCAGATATCTATGGGCTCTCAACATTTCTAGGAATTCGTGAGACGAGACGGGTTTATGGAGATTATCGCGTGACCCGCGAAGATGTTCTGACCGCTCGCCAATTTGATGACCAGATTGGGCTCTGCGGAGCGCCGATTGAAGATCACCACAGCGGTGATGGAACTCAATGGCGCTATCTTCCAGAAGGCAGTGCGGTCGGAATTCCACTCTCGGCGCTTCGCGTAAAGGATTCTGAGAACACTTTAGTTGCCGGCCGCTGCTTTTCCGCCAGCCATGATGCTCACGCAAGTATCCGATCTATGGCGCAATGCATGGCGATGGGAGCAGCCGCAGGAGTCAATGCAGCTCTTGCCGTTAAAGAAAAGAAAACTATCCGTGAAATACCCAATTCAGAGGTACAAAGCAAATTGCGTGAAGGTGGCGCAATTCTTTCGCTCCAATGATCCGTACTGTTCTCGGAGATATTCAACCTAGTGAAGTAATTGGCGCTTATCTCCATGAACATTTAATTATTGATTCACCTATTGTTAAAGAGCAAATGCCACATATTTATCTTGATGACGTTCCTGCTGCAATTGATGAAGTTCAAGAATGTGCATCGAACTCCATCAATCTACTTGTTGATTGTATGCCGGGTGAATCTGGGCGCGATTTAGATAAATTACGTGCTATTTCCACGAAATCTAAGGTTCATATTATTTCAGCAACTGGTATGCATAACCCTAAGTACTATAAAAGTTCGAGTAAATATTTAAGCGCAAATCGCGACCAACTTATATCTATCTTCGTTGAGGAACTTAATTCAGGTTGTGGAATTATAAAAATTCACTCACTAGGCGAGGTGTTATCAGATCAAGAGCGCGAACTTTTTGCCGCCGCCGTATCAGCGCAACAAGTTACTGGCGCACCCATACTTACTCACTGTGAGGAGGGAAAAGGCGCTTTAGCGCAGATAACTGAGTTAATTAAATTAGGCGCTGACTTAAAACGTACTGTGCTCTCCCATACTGATAAAGAAGCGGACTTCGAATATCATAGAAAAATTCTTGCAAGCGGAATTAATGTTGAGTATGACCAATCTCTGCGACAGAGTGAATCCGAAAACCGACCATCTTTAGATCTCACAATTGCCATGTGTAATGAAGGTTATTCAAACCAGATAATGC
>JBMTVF010000017.1:0-24975 GCA_049451055.1 Candidatus Nanopelagicaceae bacterium
GGAGCACTTGATAAGCCAGTAACAGCTCAAGTTGCAAATGCTAAGAAGGATGGCGCAGATGTAATTGCACTCTGCTCATATCCTGGCGGTGGCGCACAAGCGCTCGCAGCAATTCGTAACGCTGGCGTCCAGACTCCGGTAATTTCCGGATTCGGTATGGATGGAGCCTTCTGGCTTGGAGCAGTTCCAAACCTAAGCAACTTCTACACCGTTACATATGCATCAGTATTCGGTGATGATCCAAATGAGAAGGTAGTAAGCCTGCTTGCTGCATTCAAAGAGAAGACAGGCCAGGATGCTGCAACCGGTGGACTTATTACCGGTGCTTCAACAATCGAAGCTTTCAAACTTGCTGCAGAACGTGCGAAATCATTTGATGGCGCAGCCTTAGCAGCTGAGTTCAACAAGTTCGATAATGAGGACCTAACCGCAGGTCCTACCTCATTTACTCCTGATCTTCACGTGAATGTGAAGCGACCAATGGCGGTTATTACTGTCAATGGTGGCAAGCACCAATTCGTGGAATACCGAGCTGCTGAAAAGCCAGTTCTCTAAGGGTAATAAACACAGTTAGTGATGAACGGGGCGCCCGCCAAAAAGCGGTGCGCCCCGTTCTTTATACTTGATTCACGAAGATATAAATGAGAACTTTCGATGAATTGCCAACAGATGGGGAATGACTTAAATGCTCAATCAGGGTTTTAGCGCCCGTGAGATAAGTAAGGCATTCGGCGCGCTCCAGGTTCTAGATAATGTCTCTCTTAGTATCAAACCCCGAGAAACTGTGGGACTTCTTGGGCCAAATGGCGCTGGCAAAACCACTCTAATAAATATTGTCGCCGGATATGAAAAACAAGATGGGGGAACGGTCACGATTGACGGCGTTCCACTAGATAACCTATCTCCGGATAAACGTGCTCGAGCCGGAATTGCTCGTACCTTTCAATCAGGAAGACTCTTTAATTCTCTAACGGTCGCAGAAAATATCGCTCTAGGAGCGCTTGGAATCGGAGAATCGCGCAAAGTTGCAGAAGAGCGCACCCAATCAATCATTGAAATTTTAGGTTTAGGAAAACTTACTTCTCAGTCAGCCGGAAGCCTTAGCCATGGAAATGCACGATTAGTTGGCCTAGCGCGTGCCGTGGCTTCCCAACCAAAGTACCTAATAATGGATGAGCCAGCAGCGGGTCTAAATGAAAGTGAAGTTCCTGGTGTTCTTGAAGCATTGGCAACGATTCGAAATAACATTGGATGCGGAATGTTTTTAGTGGATCACAATGTAGGACTGGTTGCTGAGGCTTGTGATCGGGTAATTGTTTTAGCAACAGGCGTCATAATTTTTAATGGATCTCCAAGTGATGCTCTTACTGACACAGAAGTAAAGAGTGCTTATCTGGGCGATGCTACATTTGGAAAGGTCAGTTAATGGCCATTTTGGATGTAAGCGATCTTCAGTCCGGGTACGGAAAGGTTGACGTTCTCTTTGGAATCTCATTTTCTCTTGAGCCTGGAGAGTCACTTGGGATTGTAGGTCCTAATGGCGCTGGAAAATCAACGTTACTAAAAACTATTGCTGGTGAAATAAATACCAAATTAGGTAACGTAAATTTACAAGGCGCATCAATTACCGGCAAAAAACCTGAAGATATTGTGAGATTAGGTTTGTCGCTAGTTCCAGAAGGCCGACAAATTTTCAGCGGTCTTACGGTCACAGAAAATCTAATGTTGGGTTTGACTGGAAGGCGTGATAAGTCATCTGCGAAAGCAGCAGTCGAACAAGTGAAATCTCTCTTTCCCGTTCTTAATACCCATGCCGACTACCAAGCGGGCATGCTCTCTGGTGGTCAACAGCAACAACTAGCGATCGCTCGAGCACTCGTGGCGGATCCAAAAATTCTTTTATTGGATGAACCCTCATTGGGCCTTGCGCCAACGGTGATCGCTGACGTTTTCTCTAAATTAAAAGAGATAACAGAACTAGGAACCTCAGTAATTATTGTGGAGCAGCGAGCACACCTTGTGACAGCATTTGCTAATAAGACTTTAATTCTTCGAGCTGGAAAAATCCAAGCCAGCCTTACGCCTGAATCCGCAAAAGATGAAGAGGGCTTGCGACGTGCTTATTTTGGAGCTAACTAATGCAACCATTTCTTGATGCGATATCTCTTGGCGGCACATACGCACTAGCTGCTCTCGGCTTGGGGCTCGTATTTGGCGTCATGCGTCTTGTTAATTTTGCGCATGCTGAATTAATTACAATTTCTGCTTATGTCATCGTTGTGACTAATGATTTACCGTTGATTCTCTCATTTGGTATTGCCGCCTTAACTGCAGCACTACTTGCGATTCTTACCGAATTGACGATCTATCGAAGGCTACGAGGGACTGGCCCGGCCATTATGTTGATTGCTTCTTTTGGTCTCTCGGTAGGATTACAAAAATTATTCGAGTTAATTTTTGGTGCACTTCCAAGATCTGCGGCAGTTGCGCCATGGATGACCGGCTCATCCGAGATTTTTGGATTAAATATAACCGTATCCAGTATCGTCACAGTTGGTCTGACCGTATCGATACTTCTTGCTATGGGTTACCTTGTAGAGAGAACAAATCTTGGATTGCAACTTCGCGCAGCAGCAACAGATTTCAAAACTTCTCGACTCTTAGGGGTACGCGCAAATCGATTAATTGGTTCGGCATTTGCCATTTCTGGTGTATTGGCTGCGTTTGTGGGATTCATTTTGGTTGTAGAGAATCCTCAAGTCGATCCTATGTTTGGTTTGAACATAACTATTTTGGCTCTCGTTGGAATTGTGATTGGTGGTATTTCTTCGCTTCGCGGAGCTGCTCTGGGCGGATTTATCGTCGGCTTTATTCTCAGTATTCTTAATACTTTCCTTGGCAATGCTCGCGTATATGCTTATTCGTACTTATTCCTAGCAGTCGTAATTATCCTTCTAGTTAGACCGGGCGGACTTCTCTCGAAACGTAATGAAATGGAGCGAGTCTGATGAGCCAAAAATTAGCAGGACTTACTCGATTCACACGTGAAGAAATTCTCGGACCGCTAATCACGGTATTAGTCATCTCTATTGGAGTGGGCGCTATTTCTGCCAGTTTGCAGCTAGCAGTCCAATTCGCGTTATGTAACTTGGTCATGGTTCTAGCGCTACAAATCTTTGTTGGGAATTCGGGAGTTCTCTCTTTTGGCCATGGAGCATTTGCTATGGCTGGCGCATGGATATCTGGCATGAGCACCGCAAGTGAAAGGGTTAAAGGAAACGCCCTGGCTCTACAAGATTTATGGGAACCGCTAGTTGGTTTCAAACTAAATCTATACGTCTCAATTTTTGCTGGCGCCTTGATTGGCGCACTTATCGCAGCAATCACTGGAGCGTTTTTGATGCGATTAAACGGGCTCGCAGCCGGTATCGCAACTTTTGCTCTACTCGGATTCTTTTATAACTTCTTTTTCAATAACATCACACTGGGTCCGGGTTCACAAGCTCTTCCTGCAGTTCCAAAATTCTCGGGCATCTACGAACCACTAATACTTGCACTATTCGCAATTATCATCGTTTACTTTTTCAATATCTCTCCGACAGCTCGAAGTTTGCGGGCTAGTCGCGAAGATCTGCTTGCAGCCCCAGCACTTGGGGTGAGTATCCAGAAAGTTCGTTGGATTGCATTTACTATCTCCGGCGCGCTAGCTGGATTATCTGGAGCTATGTATGTGCATGTTGCTGGAACTTGGCAGGTCCAGGACTATTACCTCGTCTTCACCTTTATAACTCTCGCAATGCTTGTTATCGGGGGATCAGCAAGCCTTTGGGGCGCAGTCGTAGGCACTCTCGTGGTTACTTCAGTCGGTCAGATTCTGCTCCTATGGGAGCAAGGTAAATCAGTTCTAGGAATTAAATTTGATCTTCCCAATGGAGCGCGCTCATTAATTATCGCAGGTAGTCTCGTTGGTATATTGCTCTGGAGATTTGCTGGACTTACCGGCGGGAAAGAATTTAGATTCCCAAAACTGAATCGTTCTAAATCAAACAGAAGTTGAGAGTAAGGAACGCAGTTTTGCGCCGCTCTCATCAGCAAGCGCTGCCTTTCTGAGATTAGCTATATGTGAAGCGGTTCCCGGATCCTTCTTAGCTCTCAACAGATTTACTTCTCGCATGATTGCGTTGAAATTGTTTAGACCATTTCTATGGGTATCGCCATATCCTTTGATGACATTTGCGGTTTCAGCAATCTCCACAGCAAGTCTGTAATCCTCATTCACAGTTTCAAAGATCTGATCAAGCCAGGCATCAATCCGATTCTGTTCTAGTGAGAACCTGAGAGAGCGCCGTCTTAGCGGTCGAAGTCTCGACAACGTGTATAACAAGATGTAACCATGAAGTGAGGTTGTGTGTAGTCGCAAACCATCTTTGGTTACACGTTCGATAATTTTTGTGGCTATTTGCGATTTAAGAATAGCGCGGCCAAGCGGGCCGGGAAGAGTATCGGTAATTTCCTCAACTCCGGGATGGAAAAATTCTCTAACTTGCGTAATCTGATTTTCATTTACTTTCGCTTCTTTTTTAACTCGGTCAAATCTTCGTCGTCGCGCTTTGAGGTCTGCGACTCGGATGGTGTCTTCGTATGTCATCCAAAGCGCGGTATAACGAGCAACTTCGGTCAATAATTGGTACCTGCCATCACCCAACTTCTCATCTTTATCTTTAATCCGAAGCAATCGATCTAGATACTGCGATGCATATTTGACATCTTGATATTCGGCGCAACGCTTGATTCCGTGAACCAACATAACTCGGACTGGATCAGGGAACTCGGACTTAATTCTTTGAGCGAGGTCTTGTAGCGCCGGACCTACGCCAGAAACGGGATCGCTTATTAACGCTAACTCCTCTTGAGGTGTTAGGCCAGATGGACGAGGCTCTTCTGGACGCTTTCCGATTTCGATTGAGACTGGAGCTGTCTTACTCTTCTTTGGCGCTTTTGCAATCTCGAACGAGCGCTCAAATGCTTTAAGTGATGCAGCAACTCCGACGCCACTTCGCTCTACTGCCGCGATGAAATCCTCTTTTGACCAAGGAAGCGCACCCGAACTCGCTAGCGCTCCAAATAAAGAGGCAGAAATTACCGTTCCAGATTCTTCAGCAATCTTTGCAAAATCTTCACCGATAAACCTTTTGCTCGCAGCTTCGCACGATTCCAATATTTCTTCAGAAGAGATTCGACCATCACCCATTGCAGTCTTTTCTTGCATGGAGTACATCCGGTTCGTTGAGGTAATTAAGGTTGTTACTTCAGGGGTAACGAGCCCACGAAAGACAGCGCGACCTGCCTCCATTAATTCTGAGGCGAGAACAATGTCAACTTCGCCAGGAGTTGGCATTGTTGAGAGTATTGGTTCTCTACCGGAACCATCATTCTCCATAAACTCTAGGTAATAAATTGTGGAGCCAGTTCGCTGAGCTACACCTGGAACTGAAGTAGCTTGTGCCCAGTATCCCTGCTTTTCAGCTAAGTCAACTGCCCAATCTGCAAGAACTCCGCCGCCTTCCCCGCCCATCGCGACGATTGCCATAGTAATTGGTCGCGATTTCTCAGGCATAAGCCTCAATCTTTGCGAGTCGTCGATCAATTCCATTCTGAAGAATGGAAATTACAAACTTTCTCAAACTTAATTTCAATTTATCCCAGAGACTTGGATTAGAAATAACTTCCGTTCGATAGAAGGAAGGACAGAGAACCGCGGCATGTGCTGCTTCGCCGCAGAGCCCACAACCAACGCAACTAGAGAGAATTGTGGCGATTGGATCTTTACGCATCGGATCGGGATTATCCGTTATGGTCAATGAAGGGCAACCATTTATTCGAATACAGGAATGATCGCCCGTACAAGTTTCGGGATCTATACCAAATCGCTCCTTGACTACGCGCTTCCCCTCTTTTATGCGCTTTGCCATAGCTGGCTTTTCTCGGCGCATACGATTCAACGTGCACTCACTTTGGGCCACTATGACTTTCGGCTCGTCATCTTTTTTCTTAAGGGCATCAATAAATAAATCTCGCAACTCACTTACTTTGTAAGTATTAGTAACTGTTTTTGCCCATTTGACCCCAACGCCGCGGACAGCGCGTTCAATTGGATGCTTTGTGGAGCGAATTTCATTTTCAGCTTTCGATGAAAGAAGATCTTGACCACCGGTGGCGGCTGAATAAGCATTATCAACGACGACAGTTAAAGTTCCATTCTTATTAAAAACATCATTTCCAATACCTGAGGTGAGTCCGTTATGCCAGAAACCACCATCACCCATAAATGCGATAGTTGCGCGGTCAGTATCTTTTGATTGCAGCGCAGAAGCTCCGGCTGAACCAAGACCGTAGCCCATAGTTGTTGCGCCGATATTGAACGGCGGCAAAATCGAGAATAGGTGGCAGCCAATATCTGCGGAGACGTGATGCTTTCCAGTTTCGCGTTCGGCAAGTTTTAGCGCGGTGAAAATTGGCCGTTCAGGGCATCCGGTACAGAATGATGGCGGGCGACCGTGGACATTCTCGGCTTTGATGCGAGGTGCTGCCGGTTTAACTACAGATGGCAGAGTCTCCTCATTTGAAATTAGATCAGGGCGATACTTCTTTATAAATTCGAGCAAACCTTTGGTGACGACTGCGGGCGTATATTCCCCAGCGACTGGAAGAAAATCTTTGCCGTGTAACTTCGTAGGAACATCAGCGCGTCTTAGAACGGCGTGGAGATTCTGTTCTATGTAGTCAGGCTGGCCCTCTTCAACAAGTATGAAGGCTTTCTTATTCGATGCAAATTGGACTATTTCGTCGTCAATGACGGGGTACGTGACGTTCATGACGTAAAGCGGGATTTTCGTATTTCCATATACATCAGAAAGGCCTAGCAACTGGAGCGCGCGAATCACTATGTTGTATAGACCGCCCTGGACTGCAATTCCGATATCTTGAGTACCGTCATTGAGAAATTCATTTAATTTATTATCTTTTATGAACTTAACGGCTGCTGGCCAACGTTTCTGAACCTTCTCTTGTTCGTGCGCAAAAGAGGCAGGCGGTAGGACTACGCGAGCTGGGTCTTGTTTAGGGTTCTCAATAGCATCTTTCAAAGTAAATGAAGGACGCACATTATTCTTCGCGATAAATTTTCCATGCATGTGACACGAGCGTAGACGCAGCTCCAACATAACTGGAGTATTACTTACTTCGGATAATTGAAATCCTTTTTCCACTGAATCAACAATTGCGGTTAGATTCGGCCGCGGATCCATTAACCAAATTTGAGATTTCATAGCAAAAGCATGGGAACGTTCTTGCATAATTGAAGAACCTTCGCCGTAATCTTCACCAACAATTATGAGAGCGCCACCAGTCACGCCACCTGAGGCAAGATTTGCAAGGGCATCTGAAGCAACATTTGTACCAACAGTTGATTTAAAGGTTATTGCTCCGCGAAGTGGATAGTGAACTGAAGCTGCTAATGAGGCTGCCGCGGTTGCTTCTGAAGCGCTATTTTCAAAATGGACGCCTAATTCATCCAATATCTCTTTCGCATCACCAAGAACATCCATCAAATGTGAAATTGGAGCGCCTTGGTAGCCTCCGACATAAGAAACTCCAGATTGAAGCAGTGCCTTTGTGACTGCCAAAATTCCTTCGCCCGCAAATTCCTCACCGGCGCCAGTCCGTAACTTCTTAACCTCTTCCAGGAATGACCGTTCTGCCATCTCACTCCCCTTTTTAATGAGCAACCGAGCTCGGCAATTAGCCAAGCCTGGAGGGAAGTCTCGCCAATGGTGTGCGCCATGTCTAGTGGAAACCCCCTTGTGAAGATATCGAAATGGTGACATCTTTACTCACGAATGGGTCGACGGAAGGCCCCGATAAAGGAGATATTGATGGCTGATCTATCCGCTCTCGCCAAGGAGATTGTGGCCGGTTCGGTCAAGGTCGTTGACCTGACTGCACCGCTACATGAGAACACTCCAATTTTGATGCTGCCAGAACCAATGGGCCAGACCGCTCGGTTTAAATTAGAAGAGATTTCTAGTTATGACGATCGAGGTCCGGCTTGGTATTGGAATAACTTCCACACTGGCGAGCACACAGGTACCCACTTTGATGCGCCAATTCACTGGGTTACCGGGAAAAATCTTGATGATGTTTCCCAAGTTCCAGCGCAACGCTTGATTGGACCTGCATGCGTCTTGGATTTCACCAAAGAAGTTGAAGCCAACCCGGATTTCCTACTCGATGTTCCACATATCAAAGCCTGGGAAGAAAAGAATGGCGCAATTCCTAAGAACGCGTGGATTATGTTCCGAACCGGTTGGTCAAAGTTCGGTGAGGATGCCGCAAAGTATGCAAATGCCGATGCAAATGGCCCTCATACTCCCGGCCTTTCGGTAGCAGCTGCAGAATATTTTGCAACTAAAACTGAAATTCTTGGAATGGGTGTTGAGACTGTCGGAACTGATGCTGGAGCCGCTTTTGGATTCTCCACTCCGTTTCCATGTCATGCCCTCTTCTTAGGAAACAATAAATATGGATTAACTCAGCTCCGTAACTTGGACAAGTTGCCTACTACCGGAGCTATTGTTATTGCAGCTCCGCTAAAAATTGTTAAAGGTTCGGGCAGCCCATGCCGAGTCTTGGCACTTGTCGCTAACTAAAAATTAGTTAATACCCCGTCTAAGAACTTAGGCGGGGTATTTTTATTTTCTACGTAGAACGCGCTCAATAAAGGTACGTTGGGTTAATCGTTTAGCGACCATAAAGCCGCTACCACCGCCTAACCCTGGACCTGGGTGGGTAGATGCTCCGATATGCCAGAGTCCATCGAGAAATGTTTTGTGTCCAGTCGCGGCGGAAAGTGGTCGCCAAGGAGCATATTGATCAACCCGACAATCGCCAGCATAGGGATCGCCGCCAACAAGATTCTTATTCATCGCCTCGATTTCATTTGGTCCAAGCACTAAGCGCGCCTTAGTTATTGAAGCGAGATTCGGAATTTGCTCCGAGAGTTGTGAAAGTACTCGATCTGCATAGGCATTTAATCTCTCAGAATTCCAACTGCCATCACCTGGATTTATTTCACCAGCAAGATCACCCTTAATTGTGCGTGGATTTTCTTGCAACTGAATCCAGAGAATTGATCCACCTTCAGGTGCGCGTGAAGCGTCAACCGTACAAGGTTGTCCCACGACGATGGTGGGTCGCTTTGGAAGATAACCTCGATTTGCCGCATTTACAGATTCGGAAAGTGAATTGAGATCGTCTAGTACGTGGACAATCGCGACATCACTTAGTCTCGGATCGTTTTTCCATTCTGGTTTTCCGCTAAGCGCTAAGTGGATCTGTATCGCTGATCTTCCATATCTAAAGCTAGCTACTGAACTGGTGACCTCTTTGGGCTTTTCAATTTTGGCAAGTAGCTGGTTATAGAGCGAGGTCGGAGTAGTTGAGGCAATCACAGTTTCACTATCAAGTTTCCTACCGTCACTTAAAAGAACGCCTGAAACATGGCTGTCGGTTGCCAATATTTCTACGACATCAGCATCGGTCTCAAGTATTCCGCCATGATCGGTAATTATTTTTGCCAGCGCTTCAACTAAGCGAATTCCTCCGCCGACGGGAACTGGCATGCCACCGAAAGCAATAGCTGCGCTAATTACTTTTGTTATGAATGCGCTCGCTGCATCATCAGGGCCTAAGCCATTATGAAGTGCCCAAGGCGCAAGTAGCGCTCGGGTAACCTCTGAATCGAATTGTCTTTCTAGCCAGGAAGTAGCTGGCTCCAATAATTCTGAGCCAGTAGCTAAAACGCCTCGACGACCTAATCTTTTTTGTGCAGTCCGCGCAAGTTTAATTGCGCTAGGGCGCCAAAAATCAGTTCCAAGAAGACCGAATGCCAAATCTATTTTGCCGCCAAATTCGGCCATGAAGTTAGACCAATTCTCACCATCTCCAAGTCGTGACATCTCAGAGCTAAGTTGATTTGGATCTGTGAAAAGAATTGCACCGCCAGCCTTACAAATTACACCAGTCGGCATCGGTGTATTTTTATAAGTCAATCCTCTCTTCTCTAATTCATCTTTTAATTCGGCATATGCAGGTCCACCAACAAAGAGTGGGTGCCAACTTGAAAGCAGTTCGTGAATATAACCAGGCAAAGTTGCAGGCTCAGTTCTAATCGCGCCACCAAGTTGTTTGTTACGCTCGAGAACTCTTACCGGTACTCCCGCCCGTGCAAGTATTGCGCCGGCCACGAGGGAATTTATTCCACTTCCTACGATGATTGTCTCTTTGGTCATAAGTCCTATCTAAGCGGGATTTTGCATGGCAAGATAGAGCACATGAGCGCTTTTGACGTAATAATTATTGGCGGCGGAGTAAACGGTATGGGCGCAGCAGCGCTCTTGGCAAAGCGCGGAAAGAAAACCCTCTTGCTAGAGGCTAATGAGAAGTGTGGCGGAGCAATAAGAACTGAAGAAGTTACATTGCCAGGTTATCGACACGATTTATTTGCCACAAACCTTTCACTTTTCGCAGGCGGACCAATTATGGCCGAATTGAAAGATGATTTGGTTGCTGCGGGACTGGAATTCGTACCGTCGAAGAAACCATTCTGCTCTGTTTTCCCAGATGGCAAGGCGCTAGGAGTAGTTCAGGATTTCGCGGCAACCGAAGCCAATATAAATCGCATAGCACCTGAAGATTTAGAAGCCTGGCGCGCCTTGTCGGCGAAGTTAGGTCTATTAGCACCACATATCCTGCCAATACTGGGAAATGAATTACCATCATTTAAAGTTGCGAAAGCGCTTTTTAAATCTTGGCGCGCTCTTGGAACCACCGAATTTCTATCTTTAATTCGACTCTTGTTGCAATCAACTAGATCATTTACTTCTGAGAATTTTCGCGCGCGCGAAACTAGAGCGCTAGCCGCGAGCTGGGGAATGCACCTCGATTACGGCCCGGATATTGCTGGTGGGGCGCTATTTGCCTTTCTTGAATCAATTGGCGGCCAGATGTTTGGAATGGTCCTTGGAAAAGGCGGCGCTGATGTTATTCCAAATGCGCTTTCAAAAGTCATTACAAAATATGGTGGTGAAATTAGAACTGGAACAAAAGTTAAATCAATAACTTCCGAGAATGGAAAGGCGACGGGTATAACCTTAGTAAACGGTGAAGTAATCACGTCCCAAGAAGTAATTGCTAATATAAATCCGGCTTTGATACCTAACCTATTAGATAGTAATGAACGCTCCCGACCTGAAATTCAAGAAATCAAAAAATTTACACCTGGCCTTGCCACAATGATGATCCATCTTGCATTGGATAAGTTGCCACAATGGATTGCTGAAGAAGCTCGCGAATATAACTACGTTCATATTGGCCCTTATGTTGATGACATGGCCTTGGCATATGCCGAAGCAGCTGCTGGCAAACTTCCCAAAACTCCAACTCTTGTTGTTGGTCAACCAACTTTGACCGACCCATCTCGCGCTCCGGAAGGCAAACATATTCTCTGGGTGCAAGTACGAGTCCTACCGCACGGAATTGATTGGGCCAATGAAGGAGAGCGCTACGCCGATCAAGTTATCGAGATAATTGAAAGTTATGCTCCTGGAACTAAATCTTCAATTCTCAGTCGCGCGGTTCTTACTCCGTCAGATTTAGAGCGGTACAACGCAAATCTCATTGGTGGAGATTCTCTCGGTGGCAGCCACCATATTTCGCAATTCTTCTTCTTAAGGCCGCTCCCAGCATGGAGTCGACATCGAACTCCACTTAAAAATCTTTGGATATGTGGTTCAGGAACTTGGCCCGGTGGCGGCGTTGGGGGAGCAAGCGGCGCAATTGTCGCTAACTCTTTAGCTTAAGGTTTCCAGGTTCCATAAACTTTTGATAAGACCGAGACGATTTCTCCAACGGTTGCATACGACTTCACAGCATCAATAGTTGCCGGCATAACATTCTTGTTTGATTTAGCATCTTCATGAAGTCTATTAAGAGCACTTTCAACTTTCGCATTATCTCTGGAACTTCTCAATGCTTGAACGGCCGCTACTTGAGCTTGCTCACTATCGGGATTAATTGTGAATGGAACGAATTTCTCTTCCTCATCAGTTTCAAACTTATTTACGCCAACCAAAGTTCGCTCGCCACTCTCAATCGCTTGTTGGAACCTATAGGCTCTCTCGGATAGCTCTTTGCTAAACCAGCCACTTTTTACACAAGAGAGCGCGCCACCTCGATTCTCAATCTCTTTCAGCAATTCCCAAATCTCATCACATAATTGATCAGTCAGTCCTTCGATATAGGGGCTACCGCCAAGTGGATCTGAAACTTTTAACAAATCTGTTTCGAAGGCAATTACTTGTTGAGTCCGCAGCGCCAGAGTGGCTGCATCCTGGGTGGGGACGCCTAAAGCTTCGTCATATGCGGAAACGTGCATAGTTTGTATTCCACCAAGCGCCGCTGCAACCATTTCTGCGGCGGCTCGAGTCACATTGTTCATCGGTTGTTGGAAAGTTAGCGAAGAACCTGCGGTGAAGGCGAAGATGCGCAGCTGTTCTGAACGAGGATCTTTAGCCTGATATTTATTTCTTATTAATTGGGCCCAAACTCTGCGAGCAGCTCTGAATTTCGCCACCTCGTGAAGAATTTCGATATTTGAAGAGAGAAATGTAAAAAGTGTTGGCGCTACTTGATCAACCGCGACACCTCTAGATATGGCAGCATCAAGATATTCCTGTGCGTTTGCAAAAGTAAATGCAATTTCCTGAGCGGCGGAGGAGCCTGACTCACGTATGTGATAACCGCTCATGGCCAGTGGGACCCATTTCGGTACGTTGGCGGAAATATATTCAATTACATCAACTGATAACTTCAACCCGGCTTCAGCGGGGAAAATTTGAGTTCCTCTCGCGATGTACTCTTTTAAAACATCATTCTGGATGAACATGCCAAAATCATTCGGATTAACACCTCGAATTTCAGCAAGCGCGATGAACATTGCTGCCCAGATATATCCAATTGAATTAGCTGTTGTTCTAACTTGATTAATTTTTTCAAGTGGGATTTGGTCCATCAGAATTTCAATATCACGCAACGAATCAATCGCGACGCCAACTCGACCAACTTCTCCGAAGGCGCGAGGATGATCTGAGTCGAGACCAAGTTGGGTCGGTAGATCTAAAGCAACGCTAAAGCCGGTCAGGCCTTGTTCTAATAAGGTCTTAAATCTTTGGTTTGTCTCTTTTGGCGTGCCAAAGCCGCCATATTGGCCCATGGTCCATACGGACGGTTCCGCCTTGATGCCTCGCGTGTAGGGAAATTGACCAGGTGTCTCCATTTTTTAGACACCACGATCTTTTTCAAGTTGTAGTTTCAAAGTTTTCTTTGAAATTTTTCCCGTTGAATTAAGTGGAAACTCTTTAACAACGAATACATCTTTTGGTTTCTTGTACGACGCCATTTTGGATTTGCAATGCTCGAGAATTTTTTCAACCACAATTTTCTCATCTATCGAAGAATTTGGCTTAAGTGAGACAAAAGCCGTCACGCGCTGTCCCCATTCTTTGTCCGGAGCTCCCAAAACCGCTACTTCATTTATTTCAGTTACTTCGGCTATGACATCTTCTATTTCACGTGGATAAATGTTGTACCCACCGCTGATGATCATGTCGCCTTTTCGATCAACAAGATAAAGTCGATTATCGATATCTAACCTGCCTAAATCACCGGTGTAGAGCCACCCATCGCGCACCACTTTAGTTACGTTGGGATCACTTCCGGCTGCGCCAAAGTAACCACGCATTACAAGATCGCCGCGAGTTATCACCTCGCCGATTTCACCATTAGCAACTTCTTTTCCATCCTCATCTACGATTTTAATTTCCACGGTCGTGCAAGGATTTCCCGCGCTCGTTAAAACTTCTGGAGATTTTTCTAGACCCAACCGATGGTCAGCCTCACTTAATACGGTGACCGGGGGAATAGCTTCAACTAACCCGTAGTACTGGACCATATGGGTGGTTATATTTTCGAAACATTCTCTAATCTGATCAGGAGGCATTGGGGCGCCGGCATAACCAAGCATCTTGAGATTCTTAAATCTCTCCGGGGTTACTCCATCAAGAGTTAGAAGTCTTGCCACCATGGTAGGGACAAGCGCGGTGGCATTTGCGCCTCGCTTCTCGATCTCCTCCAAAAGTAACTCAGGTTCATATTTCGCGTGAATAACTTGTTTGGCGCCGAATGTGAAGTATGGCAGCACAAAAAGGCCACTTGTGTGGGTCACGGGGCCGGCATGTACCCAAATGTCATTCTCATTTGGCGTACGTTTAAAAATATCAGTGACAATATTTCCAAGACTTGCCATCCGATTTCTATGTGTGCGGATCGCACCTTTGGGATTTCCGGTGGTACCGCTGGAGTAGTTGAGTGAAACCAAGGTGTCAGGAGAGATCGCAATCTTCAACGGCTCGGTTGATTCTTTCCCAAGAAACTTCTCATATGGGATGGCACCATCTCCATCACCATTGATTACGATTATGTGTTCAACCAATTCTCGTATTGGAGCAGCGTCATCCCAAAATTTCGCGTCAAGTATCAGGACTCTTGCTCCACAGTCTTTAGTTATGCGGACCCAGTCATTTGGATGAAGTCGATAATTCAGAGCAACGCGACAAAGTCCCGCAGAAGAGATACCTAGATCAGTTTCGATGTAGGTATTCTGGTTCGATTGAAGGTCAAGAACTCGATCTTCGGTTTCAAGTCCTAATGAGCGAAGTGCGCGCGCGAGTTGAAAAATTCTCGCGCCAACTTCACCATAAGTTTTTGTTCCGTCTGGGCCAATAAGCGCAACGCGATCTCGATATCGCCGCATGGAGCGGGCGACTATCGTTCCAACGTCCACTTAAATCTCCTTTCGAACTTTTCTAAGTTAATTCTTGCGTCTGACATACGCACTATCAAGGACCCAAGCTCCTTCAGTAGTGACCGTTACAGGGTTTACATCTAATTCGAAATCTCCCTGCCAGTTCGCCGTTGCCTCACTAATGCGAAGGATAGTCTCAACTAGCGCGGCTCGATCTCCTGGCTTTTCGCCACGCACCCCCTCAATTAATTGCCCCAAACGTGTCTCATTCAACATCTCTTCAACATCCTCTTTAGTTACGGGAAGAATTCTAAGAGCAGAATCACGAATAACTTCTGTGAGCACTCCACCTACTCCAACAGTAAGTACTTTTCCAAGTGAGGAAGTTGTGATGCCAACCAAGGCTTCAACTCCTTTGGGGACAAATCTCTCTACCATCACTTTTGCAGAATCGCCTAGAGCAAATAATTTTCTTGCCGAACTCTCAGCGGCCCTCTCGTCAATATCAAGAAGTACACCTCCAATTTCAGTCTTATGTACTACTCCGGGGATAACGACTTTCATAACTGCTCTGCCACCAACTGATTTGACCGCATCACTCGCTTCAGAAGAATTTTCAATCAATATATTTTCGGGCACTGAAATACCTGATTGTCGCCACAATTCTTTTAATTCCCGCTCGGTGACTCCCGAGGTAGGTTCCGAAAGCGCGGGAGTAATTGGATTTTGAGTTCTAGAAATACCTTTTGAATTTAATTGGGAAATTCTTCTTAGTAAAGCAAGCGCTCTGACTGCGCGTTCGGGAACTGGAAAAGTGGGCAAATTGGCCTCACTAAATAATTTTCCTGCGGAAGGCGCAAGAGATGGTGATCCTGTGCGCGCAATAACTATGGGAAGCCTTTCACCTGCCTCGCGATTTACGGAATCTAAAGTATTTGCAATCATTTCTACATCCTCGCCAACCAGCACACAGAAGGCCGCGACAATCGCATCGATTCCAGGATCCTGGCTCAATACACGTACGGCTCTTTTAAATAGTTCTCTATCTGACATGACAGCTGCGGTGAGATCAACTGGATTGGCCGAGGAGCCATAAGAGGGAATTATCAGATCAAGTTCATCTCGAGTTTGCTTTGATAGCTTCGCTAATTCGAGACCATACCTCTCTATTGCATCGGCTGCGAGAATTCCGCTACCGCCCGAGGTAGTTATTACTGCGATTCGATTACCAAGAAGACGCTTCTTTGTCGCAAAAATTGATCCAGCATCTAACAACTCTTCTACATCATTTACCCTAACTGCACCAGCACGCTTTATTGCCGCATCCATCACTCGATCGCTAGTAGCGAGTGCGCCAGTATGTGATTCAGCGGCTCGCGCACCAGCTTCAGAACGACCTGACTTCAAAACCGCAGTTGGTTTTGCCTTAGCAACATATTCCAATTCATTTAAATCATCAATTGATTCTGCGTAGATCAAAATTCCAGAGACAGAGCCATCATCAGCAATAGTTTTTGCAACTTCTAGCGCAGTTACATCTGCCTCGTTACCGGTTGTTACGACAATTCCAATCGGCAGTGAGCGATCAATACCAAGAGAATAGGTTCCATAACCAAGAGCGCCTGACTGACTTATTAGGGCTAATCCAATTTTTGCCAACTCGGTCGATTCAGATGCAAAGACGGGTGAAAAAGTGGCTAATAATCTGGTTTCACTTCCAATTGAGCCGATGCAGTTAGGCCCAACCACTCGCATCCCGAATTCTTTTGCTATCGAAACAATCTCATCTTGAAGCTGTCTGCCAGAATCGCCGCTTTCCGCAAAACCAGATCCCATAACCGTCACAATTGGTATACCAGCTTCGGCACATTCTTGAACTGCAGATTTAGCAGCATCTACCGGAACCATGATTAGAGCTAATTCGACTTTCTTCGGTATATCTTTTACAGATTTATAGGCGGTAATTCCTGCAATTTCGCCACCCTTCGGGTTTACTGGATAGATCTCTCCTTTAAATCCATATTTCTTTAAGTAAGAAATTGGGAGTCTCGACATTGCCCCCTCGCGCTCGGAGGCGCCGATGATGGCGATTGAGTTAGCGCGCCAAAGATTTGCGATTGCCTGCGACATTAGATCGCGGCATACCCTTCAATCTCGATTAACGCCTCTTTATCCCACAATCTCGTGACTCCGACGAGCGTCATCGCCGGATAATCTCTTCCTACCAATCGTTTCCAGACTGCCCCGATTTCTTTAGCATGAGCTCGATAATCTTCTGGGTCAACAGAGAAAATAGTTAGTTTTGCGAGAGAGTCGGGAGTGCCTCCCGATGCTTTTAAAGTAATTAAGAGATTTGAGAGTGCGCGCTCGAACTGTTCCACAATCCCATTACCAACAATTCCACCACTCTTTTCCATTGAGGTTTGTCCGGCTAAGAAAATTATCCGCTTACCCTCAACAGCAACAGCGTGTGAAAAACCAATTGGTGCAGCTAAATTTTCTGGGTTAACTCGTTCGAAGGTCATCTACTTACTCCATTCGTATTACTTCCATCTAGATATTTCGCTTCACCAGAAGTATCAACACTCAAATATGAAATTACCGCAGAAGCCACTTCTTCTGGAGTTAAAACTCGACCACCTGGCTGGCGTGAAGCCAATGTGGTTCTTACTTCATCAACGCTCTTACCAGTTCTTGCAGCCGCAGCTTCTACGCTTCGTTGCATCATTGGGGTATCGACAAATATTGGGCAGACCGCATTTACTTGAATGTTATCTCGAGACAATTCCGCGGCCGCGCTACGCATCAATCCAACGATAGCGTGCTTGGATGCCGAATATGCTGCGACATTAGCGGCCCCATGAAGACCCGCCTCGCTAGCAACTATCACAATCTTTCCGCCGCCTTGTCCGCGCATAATTGGAGCGATAGATCGAATGAAGCGGAAAGGCGCTGTTGCATTTAATTCCATCGTTCGATTCCATAATTCGTCGTCAGTTCCTTCAATGGTGGCAGAAATTCCATCTCCTGCATTTAGAACTAGAAAATCTAAACCGCCAAATTTCTTTACAACCTTTTCAATAATTTGGGAAGGTGACCTGGAGTCAAGCAAGTCTGCTGCGATAACTAAAGTTTCTCCGGAAGCGCCCTTTATCGAATCCTGTAATTCTGATTCTGTTCGCGCAGTAACTGCAATCTTGTGTTTTAGAGGCGAAACCTTGAGCTCATTTACGATCGCACGTCCTATTCCGCGACCAGCGCCCGTAATGAGCACACGTAACTGCTGGTTGTTGCTCACAGAGCTTCCTATCCTTAATTTGTCTGAGAGCCTTAACTTATCAGGGATAATCATCCCCATGAAGGTCTTCATTGCGCAGGCCGCTCGCACACCTTTCGGCGCATATTTTGGAGCGCTCTCAAATATTCGTCCGGATGACCTACTCGGTGCAACCATAAATGAATTGGTTTCTAAAACTCCAACTTTGAATAAGAGCAAGATTGATGATGTTGTGATTGGCGATGCAAATGGCGCGGGTGAAGATAATAGAAATGTGGCAAGAATGGGTGCGTTACTTGCCGGACTTCCGGAAACAGTTCCCGGAGTTACTATTAATCGTCTTTGTGGGTCTGGTGCAGAAGCGGTTATACAAGGCTCTCGAGCAATCAAGACTGGCGATGCCAAATTTTTAATAACCGGTGGAGTTGAATCTATGTCTCGAGCTCCATGGATTGTTCGAAGGAATCAGAAGAAACTCCCCGAGAAAGTTGAAGTCAGCGAGCTAAATCAATCTACTGTCGGATGGCGAATGACTAATCCGAATTTTCCAGGAAACTGGACTGAAAGTCTGGGTAGATGTTCCGAAAAAGTAGCGGCGAAATTAGGAATAACTCGAGCTGAACAAGATGAATGGGCGTTGCGCTCGCATCAATTGGCCGACCGCGCGTGGACTTCAAAACTTCACGATGGGTTTGTCTTTCCATACGGTGGTTTGACTAGGGATGAATCGATAAGAATTCATACCTCACTTGCAAAACTTGCAGAACTGCCGTCGGCATTTTCTGAAGGCGGATCAGGAACGGCGGGCAACTCATCTCCAATAAATGATGGCGCGGTAACCATGTTGTTAACCGATGAAATGGGTATTCAGGATTTGAATATTGACAGAAATCACTCGGGCGGATTTGGAGAAATCTTGGGAAGCAAAGTTGTTGCGCGATCTCCAGATGAATTTAGCTTGGCTCCGGTTGATGCAATCAATGGACTACTATCAAAACTGTCACTTTCATTTAAAGATATTGCAATCTGGGAAATCAATGAAGCATTTGCCTCTATGGTGCTAACGGTCCTGAAGGAGTTGCCGGAAATAGACCGCAACCGAGTGAATGTTAACGGGGGAGCGATCGCGATTGGTCATCCAGTTGGCGGATCTGCGGCCCGAGTGATTGTAGATACCTCACGAGAATTAAGAAGGCGCGGCGGCGGTATTGGCATAGCAGCCGCATGTATCGGAGTAGGGCTTGGTGTAGCAATTGCAATTCGAGTCTAGTTTTTGGTTATTCAATTCAACTTCGGAGTAGTATCTCGACATGATTGAGAAATCCGACTTCACTGATATTAAATACCAAATCAGCGATGGGGTCGCCACTATAACTATCAATCGTCCGGATCGATATAACGCACTTCGCGGTCGCACAGTTGATGAGTTGCTCTCCGCGTTCAAATTTGCTTGGGTAGACAAAAAAGTTGGAGCAGTAATCCTTACCGGTGCGGGCGAGAAGGCTTTCTGTACCGGCGGCGATCAAAAAGAGCGAGCCGAAAAAGGAAATTATGGTGAGACTGAAACTGGAATGTTTGAAATTGAAGCATTACATAAAATAATTCGTGCAATTCCCAAGCCTGTGATTGCAGCTGTAAATGGATTTGCAATAGGTGGAGGCCACGTGCTTCATGTTCTTGCTGATCTATCTATTGCTTCTGAGAGCGCCCGATTCGGTCAAGTTGGTCCAAGAGTCGGTTCTTTTGATGCTGGATTTGGTTCTGCTTATTTGGCACGAGTTGTTGGCGAGAAAAGGGCAAGAGAGATTTGGTTTCTCTGCGAACAATATGATGCCAATACTGCTGAGCGCTGGGGGCTAGTCAATAAAGTGGTCCCATCAGATAAATTGATGGAATCTGCTATGGAGTGGGCGAAGAAAGTTGTTTCGTTATCTCCTACTGCTATTAAGGCGTTAAAGCACTCATTTAACGCAGATACCGATCACATTATGGGCATTCAATCTTTAGCTTTTGATGTCTTAGATCTTTACACCGCAACAGATGAATCCAAAGAAGGTGGCAAAGCCTTTACCGAAAAGCGCCCACCTGATTTTTCGCCTTACCGTTAATTTTCAACAAAACTACTTATCCGAATTTAGCTTGGATTTCCTCAAAGGTCATACTCGATTTAGCTGCTTCTGCAATTAACTTCTCGCGCTCAAGATTTCGCTCAAGTTGCACTTTTCCAGATAGATATTGTTTCGGCCAACCAATATCTAAGAAACCAGATTTTGCACTTTCCATTAACGTCCAAGCCGGATTTGCTAGGTGTGGTCTCGCTACCGCGCATAAATCAGCTCGACCTGCCGCGATTATGGTATTTGCGTGATCGGCCTCAGAGATTGCGCCAACGGCTATCGTTGAGATTCCGGCTTCATTTCTAATTCGATCAGCAAAAGGAGTTTGGAACATTCGTCCATATACAGGCTTCTCCTCTTTTGACACCTGGCCAGATGAAACATCTATGAAGTCAGCCCCTGCTTCTTTGAATGCTCTGCTTATTTCAACAGCATCATCCGGGGTAATTCCGCCATCAACCCAATCGTGAGCGCTGATACGAACGCTCATGGGTTTGCCTTTTGGCCAGACAGCTCGCATCGCTTTAAAAACCTCAATTGGATAACGCAACCTATTTTCAAGAGAGCCACCGTATTCATCAGTTCGCTTATTTGTAAGCGGTGAAATAAATGACGAAATGAAATAGCCGTGTGCTGCGTGAAATTCCAACCAATCGAAACCGCATTTGTCGCCCTCTATTGTGGCACGTACAAAGTCAGCTTTAATGCGTTCCATATCTTCTTTGGTTGCTGCTCGAGATTTTTGGGAAATTCCTGGAAGATATTGTTGTTCAGAGGCTGAGACAAGCGGCCACCCATCTTTTTCAACTGGTTTATCGATTCCTTCCCAAGCTAACTTAGTTGCACCTTTTGCGCCAGCGTGGCCAATTTGTAAAGCGATTTTGGCATCGGTGTTGTTATGTACAAAATCAACTATTCGAGTCCAGGCATCAGTGTGCTCTTTTGTATACATTCCCGGACAACCCGGAGTAATGCGAGCATCAGCAGTCACGCAGGTCATCTCAGTAAAAACTAAACCGGCTCCACCCATCGCGCGCGAACCAAGATGCACCAGGTGATAGTCACCAGCGACACCGTCTTTTGCGGAGTATTGCGCCATCGGCGATACCACGATTCGATTCTTGAGAACCAGATCTCTCACCTTAAGCGGTGTAAACATCGGAGGGATTTTCGCCCCGGATTTTGGAAGTGGAAGACCAGCATCAGCAAAAGCCTTAGTTGCAAACCAACTCTCGTACTCTTCAAGGTACTTCTTATCTCTTAACCTTAAATTCTCATGCCCGATTCGCTGGCTTCGAGTTAGAAGAGAGTAATTGAATTGCTCCGGCTCCATATGAACATATCTCTTAACGTTTTCAAACCACTCCATAGCATTTCTCGCAGCTGATTGAATCTTTAACACTTCTATTGATCGGGTGTCTTGATAATTCGCCAGCGCAGATTCGATAGTTGACTGACCTTTGTCTACGTTTTCAAAGGCTTTAGCAAGTTCAATCGCGTCTTCCATAGCAAGTTTTGTGCCAGATCCAATTGAGAAATGAGCCGTATGTGCTGAATCACCTAACAAGATTGTCGGGTATCGCTTACCTTTAATTTCATTCCAATGTATCCAATTCTGGCAAATTACTCGTGGGAATTTAATCCAAATCGCGGATCCACGAAGATGTGAGGCGTTGCTGAGCAACTTGGCTCCATCTAATTGTTTAGCAAAGAGTTTTTCACAGAACGCAATTCCCTCTTCTTGACTCATTTTGTCTATCCCAGCTTTGAGCCAAGTCTCTTCTGGAGTTTCTACGATAAATGTGGAAGTGTCCCCATCAAATTGATAGATATGAGCCTGGAACCAACCATGCTCAGTCTCTTCAAATAGAAAAGTAAAATCCTTGAAGACTTTCTTGGTGCCCAGCCAAACAAATCTACAAGTTCGTAGTTGGACATCAGGTTGAAAAGTTTCTGCGTACTTTGTTCGAATCGCACTATTAAGACCATCCGAAGCGATAACGATGTCAGCACCATATTTGAGAGCAAGCTCTTGATCATCTTTGACGTCAGTTTCAAAAACCAGTTCAACGCCAAGTTGTTCACACCGTTCTTGAAGAATATTTAGCAATCGCTTTCTTCCAATTCCACAGAAACCGTGGCCTCCAGAAATGATGCTCTTATTTTTGAAGTGAACGTCAATATCATCCCAGTGGTTGAACGATCCGAGAATTTCTCGCGCTGTTTCTTCATCGGCGCGAACAAAATTTGCAAGTGTCGCATCAGAAAACACAACGCCCCAACCAAAAGTGTCATAGGGACGATTTCGCTCCACGACTGTAATTTGATGAGAGGGGTTCTGCTTTTTCATCAATAATCCGAAATAGAGTCCACCAGGACCGCCACCGATGCAGAGGATCTTCACGCTTGGAAGGATACCCTTGAGCCCTCAGAAGGGATATCGCAAGTATGAAAAATAGGTTCGACGGAAAGGTTGCGCTCGTCACAGGTGGCGCAGGTGGAATTGGGGCCGAGATTGTTCGGACACTAATTGAAGAAGGCGCATCTGTATCTATCTTCGACACAAATTCTGAGGCGATATCAAACCTTCTTTCAACGCTCGATATTAAGAAAGCAATTGGCAAAGTTGTAAATGTTCGTAGCCAAAAATCGGTGGTGGATGCCGTATCAGAAGTTGTCTCTCACTTCGGAGGAATTGATATTTTGATAGCTGCGGCAGGGGGATCCCTTGGAACACCAAGAGATCTAGATGAAATATCTGAGGAGGATTTAGATTTAGTTATCGATGTAAATATAAAGGGAACGTTTCACTGTGCCAAAGCAGTTATTCCCTCTATGAAAGCTCGAGGTGGAGGTTCAATCGTTACTTTTTCCTCAATCGGCGGAAGAAGCGCAAGTCCAGTCACCGGCGTTCCTTATGCCGCTGCTAAAGCAGGAATTATCGGATTGACGAGAAGATTGGCAAGAGAAGTGGGCGCTGATGGTATTCGCGTAAATTCGATTGCGCCTGGGTTATTTCTCACCGGGAGATTACAAGGAATGTTTGACTCAATGTCTCAATCTGAACAGCAAGAAGTATTAGATGGAATCCCACTCAAGAGAATGCCAAGAATTGAGGAGTGTGTTGAACCCGTTCTATTCCTTGCCAGCGATGCTGCTTCGTATATCACTGGAGCTGTGCTTGATGTTAATGGCGGAAGGTTGATGGCCAACTAGCTCTTAAGGCTTTTTCGTTTTTCCAATTCCTCTTTTAACCACTCTCCGATTTTCGTTAGCGGAGATGCAGTCGGGAAGATTCCATTGACGCCAAGTTCACGCAACAAAGATTCATCTGCTTTAGGAATCGTTCCACCTACAAAAAGTATTACCGAGCCAATATTTCGATTCTCTAACTCGGTTCTTAGCTGCTTTATTAATGGAATGTGTGAACCGCTAAGAATTGAAAGCCCAATAGCCTGCACATCCTCTTGAAGAGCGATTGAGGCCACGTCAGCAGGAGTTTTGTGAAGACCCGAGTAAACCACTTCATAACCTTGGTCCTTTAAGTATCTTGAAACTATCAAGGCACCTCGATCGTGGCCATCTAGTCCAATCTTAGATATCAATATTCTCGATGGAATATCTCTGGGTCCAGACTTATCTTTCATCATATTCAGATAACTCTATTACGAAGTGACAATATTTCTGAAACCAATTCATCAATCCCTTGATTCTGAAGGGCAGATCCTGAGAGAACTTTGGCCGGTTTACCTTCATCATGGGAACTTGTCATCTGCTGTTGTTTAAAAACATTTACGAGATTCAAATTCTGTCCGTTCTCTATCTTATTAAAGAATATTACATCGCCAGTTTCTATTAGTCCAGACTTTGCAAACTGTATTTCGTCACCATTAGTTAAGGTTTGAACATTCACAATCAAATCAAATATTTCCGGAAGATGATCTTGAGTTTGCCCAAGACCAACAGTTTCTACAAAAACAATTTCATAACCAAAATGAAATAAGGCTGCTTTGATTGCGTCAAGATTACTCGGAAGAGTCGTAATACTTCCTCGGTGTCCCACGGACCTAAAGAACAATGAGTCTTCAGACCGCTCGCTTGTTAATCTAATTCGATCGCCCAGTAAGGCCCCTCCTTTTTTCGAGGATGGATCGAATGCCAAGACTGCAACTTTGAATTTAAGTAAATCCTTATGATTCAGAAGACAATTTAGAATTGAAGATTTGCCCGCTCCTGGAAGTCCTGTCATGCATATCAATAATGATTCAGAAGACCGTTTATGAAGAATATTTTCTATTTTTTCGAACTCGATGGCTGAATCGAGAAGTATGGTTGTGACTCTTGAGACGGAATTTGGCTTAACATTGTTAGAGCGCAAAATCTGAAAAAGCTCTTCACTATTAGCGACTTCGTGAGAACTCTCATTTCCCATAACCTCACTTTACTCCAAGTTACCTTTATCAAACATTTGGAGCCAACCACTGACAGTAGTCGCAGCCCCAATCAGGAATGAGACCTTTCGAGACTTTATGGTAAGAATTGTTTGTGAAGGCAAAAATAAAGAATGGATATGCACCTAAAGTCTGTGTTCGATGCAACCGCGAATTTGAATGGCGCAAGAAATGGGCGCGCGATTGGGAGAAGGTTAAATACTGTTCAGA
>JBMTVF010000018.1:0-23627 GCA_049451055.1 Candidatus Nanopelagicaceae bacterium
AGATCAAAGTAAAGGTCGGCTCAACTGGAAGACTCTTTGGTTCAGTAACCGAAAAAGATGTAGCTCAAGTAATTAAGAATGAAACTGGTGTCGATATCGATCGCCACAAGATTAAGTTGATTAAGCATGTAAAAAATCTTGGCAAATATACCGCCAAGGTTTCGCTGATAACTGGCGTATCTGCAAACATCACTGTAAACGTAGTTGAGTAATTTCTAAGCCCGCTGAATCTCAGCGGGCTTATCTCAATCTTTGAGATTTCTTAAAAAATCTTTATTCACAGGGTTAATACCTATTTGACCTGCGTATTTACGCGTTAATAACAATTTACTCCACAACCTCTCCACAACTTCTACACAGCCATACCCACAGCAAATTCACCTTAATCCACAGCCACTCCACACGCTCAAAAGCCTTAGTTAGGCGCTGTCAGTGGTCGCCTAGAAGATACGCACATGAGTTTGGCGGAACTCCCTAATTACGACGATCGTCGTTCTGCCGTACCCGAATTTGATCGAACACCACCACAAGATCTTGTCGCCGAACAATCCGTCCTCGGCGGCATGCTCTTATCAAAAGATGCAATCGGTGAAGTCGTAGAAATCCTCCGCCAACGTGATTTCTATCGACCCGCACACGAACTGATCTTTGATGTGGTTATCGATCTATATGGAAGAGGTGAACCAGCCGATCCAGTTACCGTCGCTGCTGAATTAACTAAGCGCGGCGAAATTGCGAAGGCTGGTGGCGCCCCATATCTCCATACTCTTATTTCTGCCGTTCCCACTGCAGCAAATGCGAGTTATTACGCAAAGATCGTTAGAGAGCGCGCGATCGCAAGAAGATTGGTTGAAGCTGGCACAAAGATTGTCCAACTTGGTTATGCCGCCGAAGGTGAGATTGATGATGTTGTAGATCTTGCCGAACAAGAGGTCTACCAAGTTACTGAGCGAAGAGCTGGCGAAGATTTTGTCCAGCTAAATACTTTAATCCCGGCCGCTCTCGACCAGATTGAGAAGATGCAATCCGGCGAGTTAGCTGAAGGAGTAAAAACTGGATTTAAAGATTTAGATAGCCTAACCAACGGCTTACACCCAGGAAATATGATTGTTGTTGCAGCTCGACCTGCGGTAGGTAAATCAACTTTAGGACTAGATATAGCGCGGAGCGCTGCGATTCATAATGGCGATTGCTCAGTCATCTTCTCTCTTGAAATGAGCCGCTCAGAAATCACTATGCGCATGCTCTCTGCGGAGGCTCGAGTTTCACTTAACAACATCCGCTCTGGAACTTTGAGCGATGATGAATGGGCAAGATTGGCGCGAAGAATGGGTGAAATTAATGACGCGCCTTTATTTATCGACGATTCACCCAATCTTTCGATGATGGAGATTCGAGCAAAGGCTCGCCGCCTTAAGCAGCGCCACGATTTGAAGTTGGTAGTTATTGATTATCTCCAACTCATGTCTTCAGGAAAAAAAGTTGAAAACCGCCAACAAGAAGTCTCTGAATTCTCCCGCCAACTTAAACTGTTAGCTAAAGAGCTAAATGTTCCGGTAATCGCAATCTCCCAGCTAAACCGTTCACCCGAACAACGATCTGATAAGAAACCGATGCTCTCTGACTTACGTGAATCAGGCTCCATCGAACAAGATGCTGACGTAGTAATCCTTCTTCATCGCGATGATCTCTATGACCCCCAGAATCGATCTGGTGAAGCCGATCTGATAGTCGCTAAGCATCGAAATGGACCAACTAAGACTGTAACTGTCGCCTCACTACTTCATTTTGCCAAGTTTGCAGATATGGCTCCGAAATATGTAGCGCAAGAAAATATCGTTAAAGATAATTAAGCAAGATACCTTCGCCTCACGATAGAATCGAAAAGTGTCTAATCTCCAACTTGCGCTTGAAAATCTAACTTCAGTCTCAGTTCTTGTATTCGCGCTGGGATTTATAGCCGCGAGATTTAAGAGCGATATAAGAATTCCGGAACCGGTTTATCAAATTATCTCGGTCTATCTCTTGTTTGGTATTGGGCTTAAGGGTGGAGTAGCGCTTCGTAACTCAAGCATAGATGGTTTAGCCCAACCTTTAATCGCAACAATTCTGCTTGGAACTCTCATTCCCATCTTGGCATTCATCGCGCTAAGACTTATTAAGAATCTTAATGAGATTGATCGAGGTGCGATATCTGCCCACTATGGTTCGACTTCTCTAGTCACCTTCACTGCGGCTCTGGTATTTCTGGAAAATGCTCAAGTTGGTTATGAAGGTTTTGCAACTGCTCTATTAACTGTTATGGAAGTTCCCGGAATCATTGTTGGAATATTCCTTGCGACCCGACACCTAAACCGAAAAGTTTCTTGGAGCGAATCCTTAAGAGAGGCAATTCTAGGTAAGACCGTCGTATTGCTTCTTGGCGGATTGATAATCGGCGCAATTTCTGGTGATGCGGGTTATGAAAAAGTGGCACCATTCTTTGTCAATATTCTCCCTGGAATCTTGGCGCTCTTCTTGATGCATCTTGGATTTCTTGCTGGAGCAAAAGCTCATGCAATTAAAGAAGTTGGTCCTGGGTTAGCAATCTTTGCAATTGCCTTTCCAATTTTTGCCGGAACTCTCGGTGTAATTGGTGGCGCGCTCTCGGGTTTATCGGTAGGTGGCGCGACCATTTTGGGCGTGCTCTGCGCTAGCGCTTCCTATATTGCAGCCCCCGCCGCTGTCCAGATAGCAATTCCTGAGGCGAATCCCTCGTTATCGATAACTTCGAGCCTTGCAATTACCTTTCCATTTAATTTACTTATTGGAATTCCATTAATGAAAGCGTTAGCGCTGGTATTTGTAGGCGGTTAAGCCGCCGTATGTTGCCGCGCACGATCAGCAATTGCGATACCGATAATTACCACCAAGCAACCAAGTAATTGAATTCCAGTAAGGCTCTCACTTAGCCACCACCAGGCAATAATTCCGGCCAGAACCGGCTCCATCATGCCAAAGATGCTGGCTGTTGAGGCGCTCAAAATTCTCAACCCCGCCAAAGTTAAGAGATAAGGAGCAATCGTTCCCATCACAATAATCCAGAGAACTAAGACCCAACCCGGTAGTGAATAATTGGAAAAGACACCAAGAAGATTCAAATCGTTACCAAGCACATCAAATGGATATTCCCAAATCGGAAAAATAAAGAGAAGCCCAAAGGAACAGATTCCAAATCCCCAGACCGCGATTGCTCCGCTGGTCTTTGTTTTGCTTAGATGGTCGCCGATTAGAAAGTAACCCGCGAGCGCAATCGCATCAAAAACCGCCGCGACAAAACCAATTCGATCTAAAGTTAAACCATTCCAGATTTGGGTGATAAGTAACAGGCCAAAGAAAGCAAGAATGATTGCGTACCAGAGACCGCTAGGTACATGTTTTTTAAGAATAAACCGAAGAAATAACAAGATCCAAATCGGCGCCGTGAATTCAATTAAGAGCGCTATTCCTACATACATTCGCTCGATCGCAACAAAATAAAGAGCCTGTACCAACGCGACGCCAACAAGACCAAACAATAGAAGCCAGGGAAGTTCTTTTTTAGTGGGCTTGAGTTCACTTCGTCGGAAAATTATGAAGAAGGTGAAGAGGATCAGGAACGCACCAGTTGTCCTTGCTTGCGTGAGGCGCCAGGCCGAAATGTCATCAAGTAGAACAATTTTTGAGACGATTCCGCTAGATGAGAAAAATAACGCGCCCAACAAACAATAGATTTCCCCGCGGTATTTCTGGAGCACCTGCGAACCCTATATCAAAAGGCGTTCTCAGAAACTCCCATTATTTCGCCATCCTCGCGCTCCACAATTGCTCTAGTAGCTGCAATTAACGGTAAGAAGTTATGAACGAAGTATCTTGAGGAAGCAATCTTTCCTTCATAAAAATCTTTATCTTTTCCAGAAGCGCTTCCAATTTTTGCGGCGGCTATGTCAGCCTGGCGAAGAAGTAACCAAGAGATAATTACGTCGCCAACCGACATCAATAGGCGAGTTGTATTTAATCCACACTTATAGATCTCATCTGGGTTTTCCTGGCTCGCCATTGCATGGGTGATGAGTTGGGTGATGATGGCCTGTAGATCTTCAAGCGCTTTACCGAGAGTTGCTTTCTCTTCAGCATTATTTCCACCAGTAGCAACGAAAGCGCCAATCTCTTTAGAAAGTTTTGTAAGAGCTCGGCCATTATCTTTGATTATTTTGCGGAAGAAGAAATCTAAACCTTGGATAGCAGTTGTTCCTTCATACAAGGTATCGATTTTGGCATCGCGAACATACTGTTCTAGCGGCCAATCTTGAGTGAAGCCCGAACCGCCGAAGGTTTGTAGTGATTCAGTACCAAGTAAGGTCCAAGCTTTTTCAGATCCGTAACCTTTAACAATCGGTAACAAGAGATCATTGAGATGTTCTAGCGCCTCAATCTCGTCATTTGATTTTCCTTCAGCTTTAGCAAGAAGTACTGCATCTTGAATTGAAGCGGTATATAGAACTAGCGCGCGCATTCCCTCGGCATATGCTTTTTGGGTCATGAGCGAGCGACGCACATCAGGATGTCTAATAATGGTTACGCGAGGACTTGCCTTATTGGTCATCTCTTTCATATCGCCGCCTTGGACGCGAGTTTTAGCGTAGGCCAGGGCCTGCAGGTAACCGGCGGAGAGAGTTGAAATTGCTTTAGTTCCAACCATCATGCGGGCAAATTCAATGATTTTGAACATTTGAGCAATACCGTTATGTACTTCGCCTAAAAGATAACCAACAGCTGGCTCTTTCTCGCCAAGATTCATCTCGCAAGTAGCGGAAACATTAAGCCCCATCTTGTGTTCGACATTTGTTACGTAGACACCGTTACGTTTACCAAGCGCTCCGGTTTCAAAGTCGAACATAAATTTTGGAATTAAGAATAGAGATAAGCCTTTCGTACCAGGACCAGCACCTTCGGGACGGGCGAGAACGAAATGAATAATATTTTCATAGATATCACCATCACCTGAAGTTATGAATCTTTTCGTTCCGGTTATATGCCAGGTTCCATCAGGCTGTTGAACTGCTTTGGTACGTCCTGCGCCAACATCAGATCCGGCATCAGGTTCGGTCAACATCATGGTCGCTCCCCAAGCGCGATCCACCATATGTTTGGCAAGTTTCTTCTGTTGATCTGTGCCAAGTACGTAGGCAACATGTGAAAATGCAAAACCCGAAGCATAAATATGTACCGATGGATTTGAACCAAGCACCATTTCTGCAATTGCCCAACGAACCGATGGAGGAATAGCAGTGCCACCAAGTTCTACTGGTACATCGATTTTTCCCCACTCGCCATCAACATAGGCTTTATAAGATTTCTTAAAACTTTCCGGCAACTTCACATCGCCAGTTGCTTTGTTAAATTCAGTTCCTTTACGGTCTCCTTCAACGAAAGATGCCGCTAAATCATTTTCACAGAGCCGCTTTACTTCTTCCAACATTCCCATCGCAGTTGCGCGGTCTAAATCAGAGTAGATCGATTTCCCAAGGATCGATTCACGATCAAGGAGGTCAAAGAGACAGAATTCGATATCGCGGAGGTTTGCGAGGTAATGGCCCATAAGGCAATGATTCTACTCATCAGTAACTTATGCAATTCCAGGTTGGAGCGGGCGACGGGAATCGAACCCGCGCTGTCAGCTTGGGAAGCTGACGTGATGCCATTTCACTACGCCCGCATATGACTTCCATCTCGGGCTAACGCAAAGAGAAAAACCGCATCCAACTTTGCTTACAGCCCTTCGATAGAAGTCAATACTAGGTCTCCAGTTATCAGAGACGATAGGGTCGCCAACCATGCTTCTCAGTGATCGCGATATCGCCGCCGAGATTAAGGGCGGCCGAGTAGTAGTTGAGCCTTTCGAGGCGAAGATGATCCAACCATCCAGCGTCGACGTTCGACTAGATCGCTTCTTTCGCGTCTTTGAAAACCATCGCTACGAGGTTATTGACCCTTCGATTGAACAATCTGAGTTAACTCGCGAAGTAGCCGTAGCCCCAAATGAGTTTTTTATTCTCCACCCAGGCGAATTTGTTCTCGCCTCTACTTATGAAGTCATCACACTTCCTGATGACATTGCAGGACGATTAGAGGGAAAGTCATCTCTTGGCCGACTTGGACTTTTAACTCACTCGACAGCAGGCTTTATTGATCCAGGATTTAGCGGACATATAACTTTAGAACTTTCAAATGTGGCAAATCTTCCGGTAAAGCTCTATCCAGGAATGAAGATCGGCCAACTCTGTCTCATCAAACTCTCATCTCCGGCTGAGCATCCTTACGGCTCTGCCATCTATGGTTCGCGTTACCAAGGTCAGCGCGGTCCAACACCAAGTAAGTCTTGGTTGAATTTCCATAAAACCGATATTCAGTAGATTAGGACCATGGACGCCTCATTACTTATCATCATCGCGGTAGCGCTATTTGTCGTCTACGCAATCATTCAATACAACCGACTAGTTCGGTTGAATGTCCAAGTCGATGAGGCTTTCTCGCAGATTGAAGTACAACTCAAAAGACGAGCGGATTTGATTCCTAATTTAGTTGAGACGGTTAAGGGATATGCCTCTCATGAGCGAGAAGCGCTTGAGAAAGTAGTCCAAGCCCGCGCTGCATCAACCACAGCTTCCACTTTGCCAGCAATAGCTGCGGCAGATGGCGCTCTAACTAATGCGCTTCGCGGATTACTTGCCGTTGCTGAGGCGTACCCAGACTTAAAGGCTTCGAGCAATTTCTTGCAACTACAAGAAGAATTAGCGACTACTGAAAATAAAGTCTCATTCTCACGCCAGTTCTATAACGAGACGGTCCGAAGTCTAAATACCGCAGTAAAAACCATTCCGACCAGTTTCTTTGTTGGTTTAGCAAAAGTGGGAGCCCGAGAGTTTTACGAGGTGGATGATCCATCAGCTCGTAACGTTCCCAACGTTAAATTCTAAAGATGGCTAACTTCCGCGCGCTCCAGAGTGCGAATCGAAGAAAGACTTTCTTTCTTCTTTTCTTTATGGGAGTACTTGTCTGGTTTATCGCCTATATCGCAATTGCAAATTTCGGCGGATCCGGCGCCGGCGTGGTTCCACTAGCAGTTCTGATTTCATTAGTTTCAGTCTGGGGTTCGTATTACGCATCAGACAAATTAGTTTTACGTATGACTCGAGCCCAAGTAATCCAAGAATCAGATAACCCGAAACTTTTTAACTTGGTAAATGAAGTCTGTATTGCATCAGGTTTACCGATGCCAAAGGTTGCAATCGTTAATGATCCAGCCCCAAATGCTTTTGCAACTGGTCGAGATCCTAACCACGCTTTGATTGCATTCACCACCGGGCTGCTTGAATCAATGGATCGGGATGAGCTTCAAGGAGTTGTCGCCCACGAGATGGCACATGTCGCAAATCGCGACACTTTAGTTTCAGCAGTTGCAGCAACAACAGCCGGAATAGTTGCGCTTATCTCAGATATTTTGATGCGGATGCTCTGGTTTGGCGGCGGTAGAAATAGAGATCATGGTGGAAATCAGATGCCGATATTCCTTGCGATAATTCCTTTAATTCTTGCGCCAATTGCAGCAATGATGCTTAAGGCAGCTGTCTCTAGAAAACGTGAATCCCTAGCCGATGCCACCGCAGTTGCTTTTACTCGCAACCCTGCGGGATTGCGCGCTGCACTCGAAGTTCTCGCAAGAGATAACACTGTTGTCCAGGCTCGCTCTAGCGCGGTAGCACACATGTATATCGAATCGCCTCTTGATGCCTCAGCAGCATCACGATTGTTTGCGACGCATCCGCCGATTCAAGAACGAATCGAAAACCTTAGAAAGATGGAGTCTAATCCGCTTGTATAGCGGTTCGGTTGTTTTTTCGGATTGACTAATATATTCACGATTCGAATTTATGAAGTATGGACCTAGAAGATCTTCCATGGAATACAGCCCGATATTTCGCTTCACAAGTTCTTCTACGGCAAACTTTGCTCCATCACCAAATGCCTCTCTTGCAATTGATTCATGCTTTAGTCGAACAGCCTGATAAGGAAAACCAAAAAGTATCTCGTGGACTCCAATAATTCCACCTGCTCGAATACTCTTGATTGAATCAGGTTCGACTTCAAGAGCTTCAGCAATTCGAACGGCTGTGCCAGAGGTTTCTTTCTTAAGCTTAAAATGTTCCTCGACGATTTCAATATCTGTAAATGGTGCTATGAATTTAAGAGTTTTGGCCGCTAAAATCATAAAATTTATTCCGATAGTGATATTCGGCGACCAAAGAATTTTTGTTCTAGCACTTAATTTTTGTAATAATTTAATTTTAGTATTTGGATAAGAGGAAATTGCTGTCACAATAGATATTCCATTTTCTGCGGCTGCTTCGCCGTAATAATCAATTCCATCTTCTGAGGAAAAGTCGATGATTGCATCTATTGGATGCTCAGCAAACAATTCTTTCGCGGAGAAATTAGAGCTCGGATAGATCAAGCCGGGTTCTTTTGAGTCAATCCCCAGAAATTCAGACACGGAGCGATGTTCTAAGGTATGACTGCGTCTTATGACCCATTCCAATCGGATGCTCGGGTCCTTTAGTAAAACGGCGGCAACAGCCTTTCCAGTTCTGCCAAATCCCATCAATCCGACTCGAAGAGGATTTTTCTGTTGAGGCAACCATTCCATTGTCATTGTCATGGAAAGACGCTAACTCAGCGTCTAGCGTTGGGGTCAAGCACCAAATATTCGAGTTTGTGCTCAGCTACCTGAGAATTTCCGCAGAATTAAGCTGTTATCAATCGAACTGCATTGATCAAAATAATGGCTGCAGCAATTGCTATCCCAAGCGGGCGACGTGGCACTACTGAAACTAATTTGGCGGCAAATGGCGCCATCAACATTCCACCTAGAGCTAAACCGCCAACTGCAGTCCAATCCATATCAATTCGCGAGAGATTAACTAGAAAGCCGATACTTGCGCAGACGGCAACGATAAATTCAGATGCGCTTACAGTTCCAATGATTTTTCTTGGCTCGTGCTCGGTAGTGGCCATTAGCGTTGGTGTGACTACTGGGCCCCAACCACCCCCACCTGATGCGTCGATAAACCCGCCGGTTGCTCCAAGAAAAGTCAGATAACGAGGATTAGAGATTTCGGTGACATTAGCGCGAATACTGGCTTGGAATACATTTCGATAGAGAAGTACAAAGCCAAGCAATAACAAGATTGTGGAGATAAAGATTTTTCCACCAGAAAGATCGATTGAAGATAAGAAAGTTGCTCCGGCGAAGGCGCCAATTCCGCCAGGAATGGCTAATTTTTTAAGAATTTCATAATCAATATTTTCGCGATGCCAATGTGAAACACCGGAAGCGAAAGTGGTGCCAATTTCAGCGGCATGTACAGCTGCGGATGCGACGGCAGCGGATGTTCCAAGGGTTAAAAGAAGTGTTGAACTTGTTAATCCAAAACCCATTCCAAGGGTGCCATCAATTAGTTGTGCGATTGATCCAGCGAGCGCGAAAAATAGCCAGTTCACAAAATAGTCTTAATCAACTTTTCAACGTTGATTGAAACATCCTCCGTTCCATCAAGAACTAATTCTGCGCTAGTAGGAGCTTCATAATCTTGACCGACGCCTGTGAGATTCGGCAACGTCCCACCTTTTGCTTTCTTATACAAGCCTTTAGGGTCACGTTGAGCACAGATTTCAGCAGGTGTCTTTACCCAAACCTCAATAAATTCATCATTAGCAAATTGCTCTCTAGCATGATCGCGATCTATTTTGAATGGACTTACGAGTGCGACGACTACTACTAATCCGGCATCGACCATCAACTTACCAACCTCAGCAACTCGCCTGACATTTTCGGCCCGATCTTCTTTTGTAAAACCTAAATCTTTATTTAATCCAAGCCGGAGATTGTCACCATCTAAAACATAGCTATGAACTCCTGACTCAAAGAGACGTTTCTCTAATGCATTGGCAATTGTTGATTTTCCAGATCCAGATAAGCCAGTTAGCCAAATTAATTTAGCTCGTTGGCCTTTCTGTTTTGCTCGCGCGGACTTATCAACTTCATAATCGTGTTTCGTAATATTTGTAGCTCGACGCAAGGTGTGGACAACCATGCCCGCACCAACAGTATTGAATGTCACTCGATCAACAAGGACAAAATTGCCAGAGTTTCGATTATCGCTATAAGTGGTCAATGGAATTGGAGCATCCGTTGCGATTTCCACCAGTCCAATCTCATTCATAGCAAGTGTTCGAGCCGATTGATGTGAGCCATCAATAACGTCCAGGCGGTATTTAATATTTGTAATTGTTGCCGGGACCATTCCAGATCCATTTACAAGATAATAAGAACGGCTATGAATCAACGCTTCCTCGTCAATCCAAACTAAATTTGCGGCAAAGCGATCTGCGGGTTGCGTGTAAAACTTTGCGCGCTCAATGTAATCCCCGCGAGTCACATCGATATCAGGCTCGAGCACCATGGTTATGGCTGCTCCGGAGTGAGCCTCTTTTAAATCACCTTCGAAAGTTACGATGCGAGCTAATTTAGCTTTTCGTTCACTTGGAAGAACTGTTACCTCTTCACCAATCCGGAATTTGCCTTGAGAGATAGTGCCTGAGACGCCTCGGAAATTGTCAGCGCGATTAATTAACTGAACAGAGAGTCTGGCATGTTCAGAATCGGAAGATTTGTCACGCCACTCCTGGACCTCTTCTAGAACGGAATTGCCTTTATACCAAGGAATACGATTCGATTTAAAAGTAACGTTGTCGCCTTCAAGAGCGCTCACTGGAATAAAGAAAACTTCATTAAGTGCCAAGCGCGTAGTGGCAAGAGTTAATTCAGCTACTAAAGAATCAAAAAGCGTTTTATCAAATCCTGATACATCCATTTTGTTAATTACCATAATAATTTTCTTCACTCCCATAAGAGAGCAGATCGTTAAATGGCGGAGAGTTTGCGGTCGAATCCCACGAGTTGCATCAACTAGGACAAGCGCAATATCAGCTCTCGATGCAGCGACCGCCATATTTCTCGTGTACTGCTCGTGGCCGGGCGCATCGGCGATGATTAATCGACGACCATCAAGCAAGGACATAGACCTATATGCAACATCAATTGTTATACCTTGTTCGCGTTCCGCTTCTAATCCATCGGTAAGCAAGCTGAAATCAATCTCTCCAGCTGGAATTATCGATCCTGGTCTACGTGTTTTCTTAGTTGCATCTAATGTGTCATGTGGTACGGAGTCGGTTTCAACAAGCAAACGTCCAATAAGGGTGCTCTTTCCATCATCAACGCTGCCACAAGTTACTAACCTGACAATCGAGGGAGTAGTCATTAGAAGTATCCCTCACGCTTTTTCTTCTCCATGGAATCTTCATTCTCACCATCGATTAATCTTGTGGCGCGTTCACTTAACTTCACTCCAGCTACTTCTTCAACAATATCTTCAAGCGTTGTGGCTGTTGATTCAACGCCTGCAGTTAATGGATAACAACCTAAGGTGCGAAACCGCACCATCTTCATTATTGGTTTCTCTCCAGGCTGAAGCGGATAACGTTCGTCATCGACCATAATCCATTGATTGCCACGCTTTACGACGGGTCGCTCTTTAGCAAAATAAAGCGGGTTTACATAAATATTTTCTAATTGGATGTAGCTCCAAATATCTAACTCGGTCCAATCTGAAATTGGGAAGATTCGCATAGTTTGATCAGGGCGGATTCGAGTGTTGTAAGTACGCCAAAGCTCAGGGCGCTGCTCGCGCGGCTCCCATCGGTGGCCAGATTGGCGAACGCTAAATATTCTCTCTTTAGCTCTACTGCGCTCCTCATCACGTCTCGAACCGCCAATTGCCGCATCGAAACCGTGCTTATCAAAAGCTTGTTTTAGTGAGACGGTATTCATTACTCGGATGTATTCCGAGATTCCGTGGCTAAATGGGGTTATTCCATTCTTTATTCCATCTTCATTTATATGCGCAATCAACTTTAAATTATGCATCTTTACGACTTCATCACGGAAGGAGATCATCTCTTTGAAATTCCAGGTTGAATCTATATGGAGTAGCGTGAATGGAATTGGTGCGGGATGAAATGCTTTGCGAGCTAGATGAAGAATTACCGTCGAGTCTTTACCAATTGAATAAAGTAGCGCTGGCTTTTTAAAACTAGCGGCGGTCTCACGAAGAATCTCAATCGACTCATTTTCGAGCGCTCGAAGAATGGCCTCGCTACTTTTCACCTTGTCATCCTACTTCGGAGTTGAATTGTGAAAGCGGAAAGAAGAGTTTGAATCTTGAACCTTTGCCAATCTCAGATTCCACGTCAACTCGACCGCCATGTGCGCGCATAACGGCATCGACAATCGAAAGGCCTAGGCCCGTACCTTCACCTCCATTTCGCTTTCGCGAAGGATCAGCGCGATAAAAACGTTCAAAGATTCGCTCTTGGTCTGCTTTAGATAATCCGGGACCGTTATCGCTAACTTCAATAACTAAACCATCCGGGCGTTGCTCTAGGTTCACTTCTATATTGGTTCCTTCAGGTGTGTGGGTACGAGCATTTGCTAGCAGGTTTGTAAGAACTTGATGTATCCGCATCGAGTCTCCTAAAACAAATAAATCACCCTCGGGAAGATTTATCTTTATTGGATGGTTCGGCCCAGAGACGCGGGCTGAGGTGACTGATTCATTTATTAGCGTTCTTAAATCAACTGGCTCCATCGCCATCTCTCGGGATTGATCAAGGCGTGCAAGTAATAAGAGATCCTCAACTAAGGTCGACATCCGAATTGATTCTTGTTCGATTCGTTTAATTAGCTCACTGGTTTTCTCTTCACCTTTAACTGCACCTTGTCGATGTAATTCAGCGAATCCGCGAATAGCGGTTAGTGGAGTTCTAAGTTCGTGCGAAGCATCAGCGACAAAGCGACGTAATTTCTCTTCACTTGCGGTACGAATCGAGAATGCTTCAGCAATACGCGTCAACATCTGATTGAGCGCCCAAGTGAGTCGACCAACCTCGGTATCACCTCGTGCATCAGGTAAGCGCGCCGAATAATCACCTTTAGCGAATGCTTCAGCGGTTTCTTCAACTTTAGTTAATGGACGCAGTGAAATTCCAATGATGCGACGCGCGATAAGAGCAAGAAAGAAAAGAACTACTAAACCTACTGCGAAGAAAAGAAAACGTAGTTGATTGATAGATTTCTTAACGCCGTCCAACGAGACCGCAATTATTACGCTTCCTGTCTGGTCGGGAAGAATTCGCGCTAACGCTCGGTACTCAGATTCAAAACGCCCCTCACTTCTTATCGTGAAAGGTTTTTCAACTTTATCTTGGAGTTCTGAAATCGTAAGTCCGCTAATCACAGTCTGGACTTGTTGGGGGCTCTGGCTACCGCCGAGGGTTCCAATTACAACGCCATCCGCATCGAGAAGACTTATGCTGATATCTGAAGGAACTTCGCGAATCGGTTCAAAGGGCTGGAATAACGGCGCCCCTTCTTCAGCTTCATCTCCTTCGTTATAGATTCCAGCGCGATCTAATCGGAGCACAGAG
Source organism: Candidatus Nanopelagicaceae bacterium (assembly GCA_049451055.1). Taxonomy (GTDB): domain Bacteria; phylum Actinomycetota; class Actinomycetes; order Nanopelagicales; family Nanopelagicaceae; genus MAG-120802. The sequence continues at coordinate 13,627 of JBMTVF010000018.1, forward strand.
GAGGTAGATGTTGTTGCTAGTTGGGCATCAATTTGAGCGATTAGGAAAGTTCTAAATGCAGTCTGTGCCGCAAGATCAGATCCGGTGATACCGAGCGCACCCAATATGACAACGCCTAGCACTAGACGATTGCGAAGACTCCATTGCCCCGGCGCGCGCTTGAATTTCCGGAGAGGCTGATTCACAGCGCAAGGCTAATCGAGAGCCGGATTACTTTTGAGCTGGTAGGCGAAGTCGATATCCCACGCCGCGAACGGTATGAATCAACGGCGGCTGGAAAATATCAATCTTCTTGCGGAGGTAGGAAATATAAGTCTCAACGATTCCTGCATCGCCCCGGAAATCGTATTGCCAAACATGATCGAGAATCTGTGATTTTGAAACTACTCGATCCGCATTAATCATCAAATAGCGAAGTAGTGTGAATTCAGTTGGTGATAGATCAATCAACTTCCCGGCTCGTCGTACTTCGTGCGTCGCCTCATTTAATTCAAGGTCAGCGAAGCGAATCTTCTCTTCATCGAGAGGCGAAGTAATAACTCCAGTTCTGCGAAGGAGCGCTCTTAACCTTGCGACAAGCTCTTCTAAACTAAATGGCTTTGTCACATAATCATCGCCACCTAGAGTTAAACCTTTGATTTTGTCATCGGTTGAATCCTTTGCGGTTAGGAATAGCACCCCAACCTCTTGTCCGCTCTCACGTAGTTGGCGACAGACTTCGAAGCCATCAAGATCAGGGAGCATCACATCAAGAATTAATGCGTGTGGCTTAAATTCCTCCGCTACGCGAAGCGCCTCTGCGCCAGTTGCGGCGGTACAGACATCAAAACCAACAAAGCGAAGACTCGTAGTAATTAACTCGCTGATGCTTTTCTCATCATCGACTACAAGAACGCGCTGAGTGGCAACTTCGTTCTCATCTGTCATGGTGGGCTCTTTCTCAAGGAGTGCTGTGTTCTTCATGACGCGTATGATTCCGGGCAAACCTTAGAAGTTTCTGAGAAAAACCTGGCGCCTTCCTCCCAATTCACAGGAGTGGAAAAGCTGTGGAGAATTACAGCGGTGTAATTAACGCCAACGGGTGGCGAGTGAGAAACCTATTCCGATAAAGGCAAATCCCACGACCATATTCCAGGCGCCGATCCCCGGCACTGGGTATCGCGTCTCGGAGATGTAAAAGGTAACAATCCAAATCAAGCCAATTAGGAAAGATGTAATCATCGCTGGAGCAAGCCAACGTGGGCTCTCGATTGGAAGTGAACTCTCGACGACAAGCTCTTGTTGTGGGCGGTTATCCCGCTTCTTCTTGCGAATTCGCGACTTAGGCATGGTGGGAGGTTACACGAGAAGATGGCGTAATGGGAACAGAGATCCTCGTAATCGACAATTACGATTCCTTTGTCTTCAATCTTGTTCAGTACCTCCAACAACTTGGCGCTGAGTGCACGGTAGTTCGAAATGACGAGATAAATGAATCCGCAATAAATGACTACGACGGAATTCTCATCTCTCCAGGTCCGGGAACTCCGGAAGATGCTGGGAATTCCATGGCGATCATCAAACGAGCTGCCGAAATAACAAAACCAGTACTCGGTGTCTGTCTTGGTCATCAGGCAATCGCTACAACTTTCGGAGCTACTGTAGATCGCGCGCCTGAATTATTACATGGACGGACATCGTCAATCTCTCACGATGGTTCTAGCATTTATCAAGAGGTTCCAAATCCTTTTATAGCTACTCGCTATCACTCATTAGCGATTCGTGAAGAAACTATACCTAGCGAATTGATTATCACAGGTCGAAGCGAAAGCGGCGTTGTAATGTCAATACAACATAGAGAACTACCGATTATTGGCGTTCAATTCCATCCAGAATCTGTCTTAACAGAATACGGTCATCTACTTTTGGCAAATTGGCTGGTGATTTGTGGGATGGTTGATGCAGTTGCAAAAGCTAAAAAACTTCCACCAGTCCTTTAATTATTTGCATTAATCGTAATCGTTACAGAACTTCCAATGATTTTGGTCTCCCCGGCCGCCGGAGCTTGAGCAAGAACGATACCTAATGGTTGGTTTGCATCAAGTGCCGTCACAGTTCTTACAAGGAAACCCGCTTGGGTAAGCAGGGTTTTGGCTTCAATTTCACTCTTTCCTACCAAATTTGGAACTTGAACATTTCCGCTTGCAATTTCAAGAGTTACGCCGCTGCCAGCTTCTACGGTGCTTCCGGCATCAGGGGAGATTTTTAGAACAATGCCAGGTTGTTCCTCAGATGCAACAGCTATGGTCTTACTTACGCGAAGACCTTCAGAAGCAAGAAGTGCGCGTGCCTCTTCTAAAGGTTTGCCAATTATGTCAATTGGAACTATGGCATCCCCTGGACCATCCGAGAGCGTTAGCGTCACAGCGCTTCCTTTATTTACTTGTACTGTGGCAAGTGGTAGTTGGCTTGCGACTCGATCTCTTGGTATTCGAGGATCAGGTGCACGTTGAATAGTAATTGTGAAATCTGCTAATTGAGTTCGCGCTTCACTTTCAGTCAAACCAACAACATTTGGCAGAGTAACGAGCTCGGTAGTTCCATTTGGTCTAAATGCTATAAAACTAGTTAAAACCGCGAGTATTGCTAACGCGGCTATTGAAGTTAGACGCCGCCGCGAAATTTTACGTTTATTTTTCTGAGTCGGGATTTTTGCGGTAATTCGCTCCCCGCGGGCTAAACGTTTTAAGTCTTTCAACATTGAAGCCGCATTCTGATAGCGATTTTCGGGGTCTTTAGCTAAAGCAACTTCGAAGAAGGAATCAATTGCCGGATCCAAACCGGTAGTTAGAGAGGTAACAGGAATCAGTGGCGCCGAAACATGTTGGTAAGCAATAGCAACTGGGGTTTCACCGCTAAATGGGGGTTCTCCTGAAATTAATTCATAGAAGAGACATCCAACTGAGTAGAGATCGCTGCGAAGATCGGCTTGGCCACCTGTTGCTTGTTCGGGTGAAAGATATTGAGCCGTTCCCACAATATTCCAGGTGCTAGTTAGTGTGGCTCCAGCATCTGCTAGCGCGCGGGCAATTCCAAAATCCATCACCTTAACGGCGCCACCATCAGTGATCATGATGTTTCCAGGCTTGATATCGCGATGAACAATTCCACTCTTATGTGAATAAGCGAGCGCATTGAGGATTCCTTCAACAATTTCGATGGCGCGATCGAAGAGCAATCGATCGCCACTATGCAGTAACTCTCGAAGGGTTTTGCCTTCTACATATTCCATAACAATGTATGGCATAACTCCGCTTGTAGTCTTCTCTTGTCCAGAGTCATAAACCGCAACAATTCCAGGATGATTAAGTGCCGCGACGGCCAAGGCTTCTTTGTTAAATCTAGTAACGAATGCAGGGTCGCGCGCCAGATCGCTTCTTAGAATCTTTATTGCGACCTCTCTATGGAGACGAAGATCTTCGGCGAGGTAAACATCAGCCATGCCTCCAGTACCAATCATTGGTCCCAACTGATACCGACCGCCAAGTTGTCGCTTCATTTGGCAGCTCCGATTTTTTCAGCAGCAATTTGATTTTTTTCGCTACCGATTAATGCTGCAATCACAGTTACATTGTCTGGGGCATCATTTTGGTAAGTCAGATCAATCAAAGTATCTACAGCGCCCTGTAAATCTCCAGTAAACGCAGAAAGAATTTTGCCTTCATCTACGACATTAGTTAATCCATCGCTACAAACCAAATAGATATCACCCAACTCAACGGGATAAACCGAAAGTATTGGATTGATATTGGCTTTACCCATCAGCGCCTGCGTTAAAAAGGAGCGCTGCGGATGGTCACCCATCTCGTCAGCCGAGATTCGACCTTGATCAAATAACTCTTGCACAACAGTGTGATCGTGGCTAAGACGCGTGATTTTCTTGCCACGAATTCGATAGGCGCGCGAATCTCCGATATGTAATAACGCAACGGAATCTTCATCAAGATGAAATGCAGTGAAGGTGGTTCCCATCCCATCAAGTTCTGGCCGCTCTTCACATTTCTGACGGATAGCTTGATCCATATCCTCTAACGAGGTGCGAAAAATATCTTCGCGAGACTCCTTATCAATCTCTCGATTTTCCAATATTGGGAGAGCTTTAAGAAGAGTTTCAATTACTACCCTAGAAGCCACTTCGCCGCCGGCGTAACCACCCATTCCATCTGCAACAGCGATGATATTTGTTGCAATTAATCCAGAATCTTCATTTCCTTCGCGATGTAACCCCAACTCTGATCGCCATGCAATCGATGAAAATTGGAGATCGCGTTTCATAATTGGCAAGCCTAACGCGGTACTCTGAATGACTAAATCCCACGATTTATTTGGGCAAACTGGCAAATAGCGGCGCCGGCGGTTCTAGTTCGCGCTCGGTCTTGCCGTTTCGCGCAAGCAGACTCGGTGCTTGAGTATCCTTACGCAGTGACGAGGTATGCATATTTAGGTCCAACCGGAACATTTACGGAAGCTGCGCTAAAAACAGTCGCGCTCCCAAGTGATGAATCAGTTCCTTATTCAAATGTCACCGCCGCGCTTGATGCCGTTCGCAGCAACAAGGCTGATCGTGCGCTAGTCCCCATTGAGAATTCAGTAGAGGGCGTCGTAGCAAGAACTCTAGATGAGCTAGCAATTGGAGATCCACTAGTTATTTATGGTGAGGCCACTCTCTCAGTAACTTTTGCGCTAATGGTTCGCAACGGTAGCGATGGGAAATCAATTAAGCGGATTGCTACCCATCCCCATGCCGAATCTCAATGTCGCGCTTACATTGCAAAGAATCATCCAAACGCCGAAATTATTTCGGCATCATCAACAGCGGCAGCCGCTGAGGCGCTTAGTCGTGGCGAATTTGATGCAGCTATTGCCGCACCAAATGCGGCTGCTGCTTATGGCTTAACAATTCTTGATAGCGAGATTGGCGACAATAGCGAAGCGGTAACTCGATTCGTGTTAGTTGGCAAACCTGGCTCTGTACCAGCTCCTACCGGACATGACCGAACCTCACTTGCCGCATTTATTGGAGCTGACCACGCTGGCGCGCTCCTTGAAGTTTTAACGGAGTTTGCGGTGCGCGGCGTAAATTTAACTTTCATTCAATCAAGACCAACTGGTCGTGAACTTGGTCATTACCACTTCATTATCGATGCCGAAGGGCATATCAATGAGGAGCGAGTTGGCGATGCATTGACTGGTTTAAAGCGAATCTGCGAAGAAGTTAGATTCCTTGGTTCATATCCGCGCGCCGATAAAGTTGCTCCGACAACTTCTAAATCTCTTACCGATAGCGCATTTAAGTCAGCCGATGATTGGCTAGAAAAAGTAAGAGCGGGCAAAACCATATGATTGATGTAAAGATTCTCCGCGATAACCCTGAGTTAGTTCGCGCTTCCCAGAAAGCGCGAGGCGAAAGCGTCGATTTAGTTGATCAAGTTTTAAAAGCAGATGAAATCCGTCGCAGCGCAATTGTTGATTTTGAAGCCCTCCGCTCGGAACAGAATGCGCTCTCTAAATCAGTGGGAAGTGCGACGGGTGAGGCCAAATCAGAGCTACTAGAAAAAGCAAAAGCGCTAGCCGCCAAAGTAAAGGAAGCTGATGCGAAGCGGGCTGATTCTGAAGCAGAATTTCATAAACTGGCATTAGGCCTCTCAAATATTGTCGATCCTAAGGCGCCAATTGGCGGTGAAGCCGATTTCAAAGTTTTGGAAGAGATTGGCAAACCGAGAAAGTTTGATTTTGAACCGAAAGACCATGTTGAACTGGGAAAGATTCTTGGAGCTATAGATGTTGAGCGCGGTGCGAAAGTCTCAGGCGCACGTTTCTATTATTTAACGGGAGTTGGCGCGCTCCTTGAATTAGCTCTGGTTAATTATGCGATTCAACTCGCAACCAAAGCTGGATTTATTCCGATGATTCCGCCAGTTCTCGTTAAACCAGCCGCTATGGAAGGAACCGGATTTCTTGGCCAAGCTGCTGAAAATGTCTTTCACCTAAAGGAAGATGATTTCTATCTGGTGGGAACGAGTGAAGTTCCACTTGCGGCTTATCACATGGATGAGATTTTAGATAACGCAAAATTACCGCTCCGCTATACCGGTTATTCGCCATGTTTTAGAAGAGAAGCTGGCTCATATGGCAAAGACACTAGGGGAATTATTCGAGTGCACCAATTTGAAAAGGTTGAGATGTTTTCGTTCTGTAACCCTGAGGATGCAGTTAGCGAACATCAAAAACTTTTAGCTTGGGAGAAAGAATTCCTAAATGCGATGGAGATTCCATATCGCGTAATTGATGTAGCTACGGGCGATCTTGGATCAAGCGCTAATCGTAAATTTGATTGTGAAGCTTGGATTCCAACCCAGAACGCATATCGAGAAGTCACAAGTACTTCTAATTGCAGCGAGTTCCAGGCGAGAAGATTAAATGTCAGAACTAAAGGGGAATCAGGAACTTCACCGGTAGCAACGCTAAATGGAACCTTGGTTGCCATACCGCGCATGATTGTTTCTATCCTTGAGAATCATCAACAGAGTGATGGCTCAGTATTAGTACCAAAGGCGCTTCAACCTTACTTAGGTACTGATCGATTTAAACCGGTGGCCTAATTGAGCGCATTAGCAAAACGACCTAAATTAATCGCCACAGATCTCGACGGGACAATAGTTTTAAATTACGGCGAGATAACCCCACGTACCAAAAAAGCTTTTCACGATGCCAACGACGCAGGGGTAAAAATTTATTTTGCAACGGGTAGGCCAATTAGGTGGATGAAAGAAATTGCCGCAGCCTTCCCATTCGGAGGCGCGATTCTTGGTAATGGCGCCATTCATTACGACTTACATAATGAGAAAGTGCTTGATGAATGGTTAATCCCGATAGAAAATCAAATTGCTACGGTCCAAAAGCTACGAAGCGCGATACCTGATGTGGCATTTGCGATTGAGTTAAAGCACCACTTCCACCGCGAGAAGAACTACAACCCTCGTTGGGATGTGGGGTTAGACCAAGAAGGCGTTCACGACATTATGGAATTAATGTCTGATCCAGCTGCAAAAATATTAGCTCGCTGTTCAACCCAAAAACTAACCTCTGATGAAATGCTTGCGATTGCAAATAAAGAATTATCTGAATTGGTGACAGTTACTCATTCGAACTCTTTAGATTCCCTCTTGGAGATAAGCGCGTTAGGAGTTTCGAAGGGATCAACGCTTGCAAAACTGGCCCAGCGACATGGTTTTAGTGCGGAGGAAGTTGTTACGTTCGGCGATAATCCAAATGATTTTGCGATGTTGAAATGGGCAGGAAGGTCTTGGGCTATGGGAGATGGCCATCCTGATGCGCCAAAATATGCAAAGTCAGTTACTGATCCACATACTGAAGATGGCGTTGCCAGAATCATAGAAGAGTTGCTGGAGCTACCAGAATGATTATTAGAGCGGTTCCAATTTGGCTGGATTTAATTTGCGTGGGCTTTGGCGCATTTCAAGGAGCCCTCTTCGCAATCTTCTATAAGAGATTCGACTTGGTCGGAGTTATTTCAGTTGCAGTCATTGCAGGTTTAGGCGGCGGAATCTTGCGCGATCTCTTACTCTCGGCTGGTCGGCCCGCAGGTATGCAGGATAAATACATACTTACTGCAGTAGGTGGCGCTGTGGCTGCTCTAATTATTGGTCGTTGGTATCGAAAATCTAGTGGCGTCATTGTCTTTCTAGATTCAATTGCTATGTCACTGTTTGCAATCGCAGGCACTTATAAAGCTTTGATTTATGACACAACTGATTTAGTTGCAGTAATTCTTGGAATTATTACCGCAGTCGGTGGCGGCGTCTTGCGTGACATCGTATGTCGAGTTACACCACAGATTTTTACTGGTGGACCACTTTATGCAACTGCAACAGCTCTCGGCTCTACCGTTTTTGTTTTTCTGGAGAAATCAGAACTGCCATTTAATCTTGCTGTGACGCTCTCTGCTCTTACAATCGTGATTATTCATATGACTTCCGTGCGATTCCGCATCCATTTAAAACCAGCAATTTCAGGTATTGCTGATGATTTTGAGGAGCCCAACCGAGGCAGGTAAGTTTTCCCACGGAGGGCTCGCATAGTGGCCTAGTGCACCGGTCTTGAAAACCGGCAAGGGAAACCTTCGTGGGTTCAAATCCCACGCCCTCCGCTCTTGTGGGCGAACTCATAGCACTTCGCCTAGAAAACCCTGGGAAACGCTAGGAAAATTACGGCATTCCCAAAGGGGGCAAATTGTGGCGACTGGCGTTTTTTCAAAATCTCGCGCTGAGATTAAAGAGCGCACGCTTCGCACTGATCGTTGGTGGTTACAACCAGCAATTACTGTCGCAGTTCTTGTCTCATTTATTATCTATGCAACCTTTCGTGCTTTTGAGAAAAATTATTATTTTGCAGAACCGCTGATTTCGCCGTTCTACTCACCATGTCTTTCAACAGCATGCGTCGAAGGCGCAGCTCACTTCGGAACTCCGATTGGAACTTTCACAATTTTCGGAATGATTATTTCTCCCGCCTTATTTATTCTCATTTTCCCTCTCGGGTTTCGGTTGACTTGTTATTACTATCGAAAGGCTTATTACCGATCTTTCTGGATGTCGCCACCTGCTTGCGCCGTTGCTGAACCTCACTCCAAGTACACAGGTGAAACCAGAGCGCCACTAATTCTGCAGAATGGCCATAGATGGTTCTTCTTTGCCGGTTTGATTTTCAACATCATCCTTACATATGACGCAATCATCGCCTTCAAGAATCCCGAAGGTGAATGGGGGCATATGAGCGTTGGAACTTTGATACTTCTTCTTAACGCAACCATGCTCTGGCTTTACTCAGCCTCATGTCATACCTGTCGCCACACTATTGGCGGGCGACTCCGCCATTTCTCTAAACATCCAATCCGCTATAAAGCTTGGACTTGGGTTTCCAAGTTAAACCATAGCCATCCAACTTACGCTTGGATCTCACTCTTTGTCGTAGCGTTTACTGATTTGTATGTACGTATGGTCGCGTCCGGAACTATTACTAATTTTTACTTCTTCTAGGAGAGATGATGGCCAACGCAAAGACTGGAATTAAAGCGAGCGATATCAAATTCGATCGCTACCGCTTTGACGTCGTTGTTATTGGAGCTGGCGGTGCTGGTCTGCGCGCGGCGGTCGAGGCGCGAGAAGCTGGGTTGCGCGTCGCAATCATCTGTAAATCACTCTTTGGAAAAGCTCATACGGTTATGGCAGAAGGTGGCGCTGCTGCAGCGATGGGTAATGTCAACGATAAAGATAACTGGAAGGTTCATTTTCGAGACACGATGCGCGGTGGAAAATTCTTAAATAACTGGAGAATGGCAGAGCTGCACGCTAAAGAATCGCCAGATCGTGTCTGGGAACTTGAAACTTGGGGCGCGCTATTTGATCGCACCAAAGATGGTCGAATCTCGCAGCGTAACTTTGGTGGGCATGAATATCCACGCCTTGCCCACGTTGGAGATCGCACCGGACTTGAACTTATTCGAACCATGCAACAGAAAATCGTTGCTCTCCAACAGAAAGATGCAAAAGAGTTTGGCGACGCTGAAAAGTATTTGAAAGTTTTTGCAGAATTAACAATCACCTCAATTCTTAAGGATGGCAACAAAGTTTCTGGTTGCTACGGATACTGGCGCGAGTCTGGCGATGAAGTGCTCTTTGAGGCACCCGCAGTCGTACTTGCTACTGGTGGAATCGGCAAATCTTTTAAAATCACTTCTAATTCTTGGGAAGGTACGGGCGACGGACATGCGCTCGCGCTAAAAGCTGGATCGGCTCTTGTTGATATGGAATTTGTTCAGTTCCATCCAACCGGCATGGTTTGGCCACCATCAGTTCGCGGAATCTTGGTAACTGAATCCGTTCGTGGCGATGGCGGAGTTCTCACCAACAATAAAGGTGAGCGCTTTATGTTCAATTACA
>JBMTVF010000019.1:0-23253 GCA_049451055.1 Candidatus Nanopelagicaceae bacterium
ACCCGCGACCTGAACCTTGGCAAGGTTCCGCGCTACCAACTGCGCTACGTCCGCATTTTCAAGTCGATGACTTGAGGGCAAAATCTATCGCAAGGCGCCAAGTCGCCCAAGTTGCTAGTTAGTAGCGCGCTTTAACAGGCTCGCAGGTAGCCTGAGTGGGTATGAATCGCTTCTGGATGGCAGGAATTCTTGCTGAAGAACTAGAAGAGATTAGCCACAATCCAAAATCACTCTCTCAGCCCGGTTTCTGGGCTGTACTTGGCACTTTCGAAGGAAGTTGGACCTTTGCAAAGTTCAAGAATATTTCAAAGAAGGAATATCCAACCAGCCAAGGGAAATTAGAACTTTCAGATTGGATATCAAATCTCGGGCACGAGCAATATCTAAAATATGTAAATAGCGCCAGAGAAGAGATAGCTTCGGGAAATTTTTATCAGGTGAATGCATGTCGAATTCTTTCCGCAAGAATTCTTAGCGGCGAAATTTCATCAATTTTTCCTCGTATTCTCCGAGATAATCCGGCGCCATATGCCGGTATTTTGCAACTTGAAGGTCTAGACGTAGTTTCAGCATCACCTGAGAGATTTATTTCAATTCATGATCGCGCGATAAAAACTAGCCCAATCAAGGGAACCTCAGCGGATGGAAATTTTGCAGAGAAGGATTCCGCAGAAAATCTGATGATTGTCGATTTGATGCGAAATGATTTAGGGCGAGTCTGTGAAACTGGAAGTATTAAGACACCTCGGCTAAATGCAGTCGAAGCTCACCCTGGGCTTTTTCATCTAGTTTCTGATGTTCAAGGAATCCTTCGAAGCGATATAACTCTAGGTGAAGTTTTGGAAACTTTGATGCCTCCCGGATCGGTAAGCGGTGCGCCAAAGAGCTCTGCGCTAAAAATGATTGAAAAATGGGAGGGAGATCGCGGGCCTTACTGCGGAATCTTCGGATGGGCAGAAAATGGAAATTGCGAATTAGCTGTTGGAATCCGCACCTTCTGGCGCGACGGTGAATATCTTCGCTTTGGAACCGGAGCCGGAATCACCTGGGGGAGTGATGCTGAATTAGAGTGGCAAGAGACTGAGCTCAAGGCAAGACGCTTGATATCGATTGCAAGTGGGCTATGAAACAAGAGAGTTGGTTAACTGCCGATGGCGTCTTTGAAACTTTGCGTACTTATAAAAATTTACCGTTTGCTTTAGATCTTCATCTAGAACGGCTAGAAAGGGGAATTGAAGAGATTGGAATTATTGGTGTGGATAGAGGTGAAGTTGAAAGAGAGGTCGAAAATGAGCTATCGAGAAGTCATCATTCCTCGGGGCACTTGCGAATTGTCGTAAACCGAAGCGGAAACGTTGCAATAACTCATGAAAGTTACGAGCCGCCCATTAAATCTTTAAAGTGCCTGACCATTAATTCGTCGATTGGGACAGGATTGAGTTACAAGAGTACTGATTATCAGGGGCGGTTTGATTTGAGGGACTTGGCCATCAACCGCGGTTTCGATGATGCGATTCTGTTTTCATCAGATAGTTCATTGGTCGAGTCCACAACTTGCAACCTGATCATATTGACGCAGGAGGGATGGATAACGCCTCCGCTCTCTAGCGGTTGCCTTCCAGGTATAACACGGCGCCTATTGCTAGAGAATTTCGGCGTAAGGGAGAGGGAGATTAAATTTGAAGAGATTGACGGCGTCCGGGCCATTGCCGTCACTTCTAGTCTGCGCGAGATACAAAGTATTGAGGAAGTTGATGGCAAAGTCTTTCCAAACTCTAGGGAAACAGAGGTGTTGAAGACGCAGTTTCATAGTTGGATATTGGGTAATCTAGCGCTGTGAAACTCAGAGACCAACTAAAACAGAATCCTTATGGATCACTAGTTTGGAGAGTATTCATAGGCGTTGTTGGTGGTTTAGTCACATTACTCGGCACTATTTTTCTATTTGCTCCCGGCCCTGGAATTTTGGTCTTGCTAGCTGGGCTGGGAATTTTGGCCACAGAATTTGCATGGGCAGCAAATGCAATTAGAAAGACAAAGTCAATCGCACAAGCCACATCGCAGCGGATTGGAATTCCGCTCTGGGTCAAATACCTAATAGCCGCAATCGGAGCAGTTCTCTCCATTCTCTTCATCCTGGTGTTTCACGCGTAAACCGCTAAGGCTGAAGCCGGACTGCGTTACTGGTTTGGTAGCCTCGCTACGTGAGCGAATCAATCAAGTTCCAAATCAACGGAGTTGAAAAAACACTCTCCGAGCCGCTCAAAGTCACTCAAATCTGTGAAGAGCTCTACCCCGATCAAATTAAACCGGGGCCTGATTCGATTGTTGTCTGCAAGATCAATGGTGAATTGAAAGATTTATGGAGCGATATCAAAAACGGGGATGTAATAGAAACGGTCTCGATTTCTTCGCCTGAGGGTTTGCAAGTTCTACGCCATTCAACGGCACATGTCTTAGCTCAAGCGGTGCAAGGAAATTTTGCACAAACTCGTCTAGGGATTGGCCCGCCAATTACAGATGGTTTTTACTATGACTTTGATCCTGCGAAACCATTCACACCAGAAGATTTGACCAAACTTGAAAGTTCGATGCGAAAAATAATTAAGGATGGCCAGAGATTCAAGAGAAGGGTCATCTCCGAAAGCGATGCGCTTCGGGAATTATCAGCTGAGCCTTATAAGTGTGAGTTGATTAAACAGAAAGGCAGTGAGATTGCCGAAGGGGCAGCTATCGAGGTTGGTAGCGGTGAACTTACGATTTATGACAATTTAGGAAGGGATGGAGCGGCCGTATGGAGTGATCTCTGTCGTGGCCCGCATTTACCTTCCACAAAATACATACCGGCATTTAAATTGATGCGCAGTGCTGGCGCTTATTGGCGTGGATCTGAGAAGAATCCCATGTTGCAAAGAATTTATGGAACAGCTTGGCCTTCGCAAGAGGCTCTCGACTCATACCTGGCATTTCTTGAGGAAGCTGAAAAACGTGATCATCGCAAACTTGGATCAGAATTGGACCTCTTTTCATTTCCAGAAGAAATCGGTTCTGGATTAGCAGTCTTCCATCCCAAAGGCGGCATAGTTCGAATGGCGATGGAGGAATACTCACGCAAACGACATGTTGAAGAAGGATACGAGTTTGTGTATTCACCGCATCTCACTAAAGCTGCGCTTTTTGAAAAGTCAGGTCATTTAGATTGGTATTCAGAGGGTATGTACCCACCAATGGTCATGGATGAAGAACTGCACAGCGATGGGACTATAAAAAAAGCAGGTCAGAAGTACTACATGAAGCCGATGAATTGCCCGTTCCACAATTTAATTTACTCATCAAGAGGTCGCTCTTATCGTGAGCTTCCGCTGAGACTTTTCGAATTCGGCACGGTTTATAGATATGAGAAATCAGGCGTTGTCCACGGAATCACACGGGCCCGTGGTTTCACCCAAGATGACGCCCATATCTACTGCACGCAAGACCAGATGCCTGCAGAACTTGATAATTTATTGACATTTGTACTAAATCTTTTACGTGATTATGGTTTAACAGACTTTTACTTGGAATTATCAACTCGCAATAACGATAAATTTGTTGGCTCCGATCAAGATTGGAAAGCAGCAACAGAAATCTTGCGCAAGGCTGCAGAGAAACAGAATCTAGAATTGGTTTTGGATGAGGGTGGAGCGGCTTTTTATGGGCCTAAAATATCGGTCCAAACAAAAGATGCGATTGGAAGAACCTGGCAAATGTCTACCATCCAAGTGGATTTTCAATTGCCGCAACGTTTTGAACTTGAGTACCAAGCTGCAGATGGTTCAAGACAGCGTCCAGTAATGATTCATCGCGCGTTATTCGGCTCCATAGAAAGATTCTTTGGCGTTCTAACCGAACACTATGCAGGAGCCTTTCCGCCCTGGTTGGCACCGGTGCAAGTTCGCGCAATTCCCGTTGCTGAAGCTTTCACTCCATACCTTGCCGAAATCGTTGCTGAACTTCGGAAGCAGGGAATTCGCGCGGAGTTAGATGCTTCAGATGATCGAATGCAGAAGAAGATTCGAAACGCGCAATCAGAGAAAGTTCCCTTCATGTTGATCGCAGGTGAAGAAGACCAGAGAGCCGGGGCCGTTTCTTTTAGATACCGAAATGGCGACCAGAAAAATGGCGTGCCTATTAAGGAAGCTTTGTTACAAATTATCCAAGCAGTAGAAACGCGGATTCAGGTGTAATGGAATCTGGAGTTGGAATTCCTGATCGCTGGGCGAGGCTCTGGGCTCCGCATCGTATGGCTTATCTGACTGGCGAGAATCGTCCGCTGCCCAGCAATGAAATTGATTGTCCATTCTGCGAAATTCCGAAAAAATCTGATGAAGAAGCGCTCATTGTTTATCGAGGAGCTTTGAATTATGCAGTTCTAAATCTCTATCCATATAACCCAGGGCATCTACTAATTTGCACTTATCGACACGTAGCAGACCTAACTGAGTTATCTGAATCAGAGCGCAATGAGATGGCGGAGTTAGCGGCTACTGCTATGAGAGTACTGCGCCAGGTATCTAATGCTGCCGGTTTCAATCTTGGAATTAATCAAGGAGCAGTCTCAGGGGCTGGAGTAGCCGCACATATTCACCAACATGTTATTCCTCGATGGAGTGGGGACGCTAATTTCATGCCATTGATCGGCCAGACCAAAGTGCTTCCCAAATTGCTCTCAGAAAGTCGCGACGAAATCGCTAGCGCGTGGGTAGCCCAGCCAAAATAGAATTTAGTTCGGCAATACCAAAAGGTCTTTTTGAACCAATCGGAATTCCAAGCCCGTAAAGTCCATCTGCAAAAGCATCTTCACCAAGTAAGAGAAAATCCTCGGTAAATTCTCTGCGGAATTCTGCAATAAGATCAAGAAGTGAATCGTCACAGGGCATAATTTTTAATTTATCATCTTCATAACTTCGAACTTCAGTCTTTTCCAGATCTACCAAACCGACCGGCGCACCATTTTCATTATGAATAACCAAATAAGGAGTTGCAATCTTCTCCATGACGCGATTAGCAATTAAGATAATATCGTCGAAGTCGCTCTCAGAATTCTCTAACCCTTGCACCAATAAAATCCTGCGAAATTGACGATCTGAAACATAATTCCAAAGTTCAATCATGGAATTCGATATCCCGGAACTTGCATCAACTAAGAGCGCGAAAATCTCATCCGGATCAAGCATCTCCCTACTGGAGTTATTTATCTCAGTACAGATGGGGTCATTTGAAATGAGAGAAAGAGAGGGCGATGGTTCGGTATCTTCGTGGCGCCAAATGTGGAGGCGCGCCTTAGGCGCATTCACCGGAAGAGCCTACGATGTACCCGATGATTCAGAATCGATTGCGGGCACCGGTAACGCGACTTATTACCCCGGTCTGTGAGCTACTTTTAAAGCTCGGTTTAACGGCAAATATGTTGACCACAATCGGAGCAGTCGGCGTTGTCGCCGCATCTTTTTCCTTCCTGGCTTCTGGCGAACTATTTATCGGAACGCTTTTAATCACCATTTTTGCCCTGAGTGATTTGCTTGATGGCACGATGGCGCGAATTTCCAAAAGCAATGGTTCTAAGTGGGGAGCGTTCCTGGATTCAACTCTAGATCGCATTAGTGATGCCGCTATCTGCATTGGACTCTGGCTCTATTTCAGGAATGAAGGCCTTATTGCTTGGCTACTTTTATTAAATCTATTTCTTGGAGGATTAATTCCGTACATCCGCGCCAAAGCGGAAGCGCTATCAATTAAGTGTGATGTTGGAATTGCCGAGCGCGTTGAACGCTTAATAATTATTTTAATCGGAAGTGGTTTGTATGGATTGGGTGTAACAATCGCTATGCCAATTTCGCTCATTGTCTTAACGATTCTCAGTCTAATTACAGTTCTACAGCGAATTCGAGTTGTGTACCGGGCTGGAAAATAATGAGTGCTCAACTAACGTATCTTATTTATAGCGCGCTTTGGAAACTAATGCGAGTATTGCCGGAGAATTTTGCAAGAGGCTTCTTCAATGTAATTGCTTCGGTCGCATACCGTAGAAATAAAAAGCGTGTAAAACGACTCCGTGAGAATTATCGCAAGGTGAGACCAAAGACAACGGATGATGAACTTGAATCAATGGTGAAGGCGGGCTTGAAATCTGCAATGAGATATTGGTGCGATACATTCAGAATCGCCGACTGGAGTAAGGAGCGGATTGTAAAAACAGTGACTTGCTCAAATGAGGATTTACTACTAACTGGCGCCGCTTCAGGTAAGGGTGTGATTGTTGCCCTTCCTCACGCGGGCAATTGGGACCACGCCGGACTCTATTTTTGTAATAAAGGTATTACAGTCCATACCGTTGCTGAACATTTAAAACCAGAGAAACTATTTCTAAAATTTCTTGAGCATCGTGAGAAAATGGGGATGAAAGTTTTTGACATCGATGGTTCAGTAACAGAGGAATTAGAAGGAATTTTGCGCCGGGGTGGTTTAGTGGCTCTAGTTTCAGATCGCGACCTGAGCAAAAGCGGAATAACAGTTAATTTTTTCGAAGCAAAAGCTAAAATGCCCGCTGGCCCAGCCCTTCTAGCGCTGCGCACGGGGGCTTCACTTATAACGGCTTACGTCTCATACACAAAGTCTGGAATCCATATCAACTTCGCAGGTCCTTTTACGGTAGATGAACATGGTAACGAAAATCTTGAGATTGAATCTGGGAAAATTGTGGCCTTGACCCAGGCGTTAGCTAATCAATTTGCAAGGGATATTCAACGAGACCCCACTTCTTGGCATATGCAACAACGTATTTTTGTGGAACCCGAGCACGTCAATTCATGAGAATCGGAATAGTTTCGCCTTACGCTTGGGATGTTCCGGGTGGTGTTCAAGCAAATATTAAAGATCACGCAACCTACCTATTGAACGAAGGACATTTTGTCTCAGTTTTGGCGCCGGCAATTTCTGAAGAATCAATAACTGAAGATTTCGTAGTAACAGCTGGGAAACCCGTTGCGATTCCATATAACGGTGCAGTCGCTCGAGTTTTATTTGGTCCAGTGGCAGCATCAAGGGTGCGCCAATGGTTGGCGCAAAATGAATTCGATGTTCTACATCTTCATGAACCTGCGATTCCATCGCTATCGCTGTTGGCCTGCGCGATCGCTGAAGGACCGATGGTGGGCACTTTCCACGCAGCGGCACCAAAACAGAAAGTTGCATTCGTTATCGCACCACTTCTCGAACCCATAATCGAAAAATTAAGGGCACGAATCGCGGTGAGTGAAGTCGCAAGAGAGACTTTGACTATTCACCTTGAAACCGATGCAATTGTCATCCCCAATGGAATTGATGTTAATTTCTTTCAGCAAGCTCAACCAGATAAGGATTGGCAACGTGATTTCACAATTGGATTTATTGGAAGATTTTCGGAACCGCGCAAAGGATTGGATGTTTTAATCAAAGCGATACCCGAAATTGTAAGAAATATACCGAACGCCCGATTCTTGATAGCTGGCCCGGGTGAAGGTCTTGAGGTGATGCAATCGGTTTCTCCTAATTTGCGAAATCGTTTGGAGTTCTTAGGCCGCCTCTCTGAGAATGAAAAAGCGACATTCTTCAAATCAATTGATTTATATGTGGCGCCTAATACCGGCGGTGAGTCTTTTGGAATCATTTTGGCAGAAGCGATGGCAAGTGGCACCGTAATTCTCTCCAGCGATCTGCCTGCTTTTGTAAATGTGCTTGGCTCTGGGAAATATGGCGAGACATTTAAAAATGAAGATAGCCATGATTTAGCAAAACACGTGATTTCACTTAATGCAGATAAACAACGACGAGAGACTCTATGTATTAATGCAAAAATCGGTGCGGCGCGTTTTGATTGGGGGAGTGTGGGTCCTGAAATAATGAATGTTTATCTACACGCTAGAGGTGAAGGCGAGAAAGTTTCTGTGGGAAGCGATTCTCGAAATTGGCTTAGGCTCTTCAGTCGTGACGGTTCGAAATCGGAGGAGAGATGAATTTAGTTCCAATTCTAGCTTTGTCGATACTCATATTAATCTGGTATCTAACGTTTTCAGCAAATCGATTAGATCGTCTGCATCATAGAGTTGAGACATCTTGGGCGAATTTAGATGCCATTTTGCAACGACGCGCAGCAATCGCTCAAGAAATTGCGCACCTAGATGAGATAGATCCAGCCTCGAATTTGATTCTTATGTCAGCTTCGCATCAGGCCAGGGAAGCTGAAATATCTGAAAGAAGTGAAGCCGAAAGTAGTCTTTCGGGCGCGCTTCGACTTTTGCGTGATGAGAGCGATGTTCCACATTTACACAGAGAACTATTCAAGGAGCTAGATGAAATAACAGATAGATTGCGGATGGCAATTGCAATTCATCAAGAAGCGGTAGTCGCTACTAGAAAAAGGCGATCCAAATTAATTTATAGAATTTTCCGATTGGCCGGTCACGCGCCGCTGCCCGTCACTTACCCTTTTGAAGATGAGGCAATCTAAACGATGCGGCGGCTACTTCCACTTCTTCTAATCTTGGCGTTAACCGGATGTTCTTTTTCTGATTTGCCATTTACCGGGCCTGAGCCGGAGAGAAATGTGCTTACTGGACTTGAAGGGTCAAACCAAGAAGTAGTAGCGGTTAAAATTGACGATACTCGATATGCACATCCACAAGAAGGACTAGATGCAGCTGACATAATCTTTGTTACTCAAGTTGAAGCTGGCTTAACGAGATTAATGGCGATCTATTCTTCGCAGTATCCTGAGGAAGTCGGACCAGTTCGATCGGCGCGAATTTCTGATATTGATATTTTGGCACAATTTGGACGAGTTGGCTTTATGTATAGCGGGTCGCAAAGCAAATTGCGACCAGTTTTAGGTGAAGCAAACATTGTCAATCTGAGTGCCGAGCGAAATCCCCCTTCAATTTATGTGACTGATCCAAATAGAGAACCTCCATACGCGATGATGGTTCGAATTCCAGCGCTTCTCGAAAAAGCTGACGGAATTGATTTGGTTAAACCTATCGGCATAGAACATGGCGATCTGGCCGAGAGTGCAATTCCGGTGCTTGGTGCAAGAGTCGACTGGCCTAATGCGAAATATGAAATGTATTGGGATGAGAGTGAAGCGCGCTTTCTATTGGACTTTGACGGAGAACCAAATCTCGATGAAAACGGAAATCGTTTAGGTTCACCAATGATGGTTATTCAACTCATCAAAATCTATCCTTCGGAATACGGCGATAAATTCGGCGGCATAACGCCTAAGAATGATGTAGTTGGTAGTGGCGTTGGATATTTTTTGAGAAATGGACATGTAACGAGAGTTAATTGGTTACGCGAATCTCCCGAATCAGAGACTAAATGGACATTAGAAGATGGTTCAGTAGCTAAATTTGAGAGGGGTCAGATTTGGTTCTTTCTAACGGACCAAGAGCCAAAATTCACTTACCCAGAAGCAGATCCAACGCAGAAATAACCTCAATTCGCGATATCGCCGACCTTAAGTACAATTTGGGGATGACTGAGAAAGCTGTAACCGGCACAGCGCGCGTCAAACGTGGAATGGCCGAAATGCTCAAGGGCGGCGTCATTATGGATGTCGTAAATGTTGAGCAGGCAAAAATTGCGGAAGATTCGGGCGCTGTTGCTGTGATGGCGCTGGAGCGAGTTCCTGCGGATATTCGCGCCCAAGGTGGCGTGGCACGTATGTCTGACCCAGAAATGATTCAAGCTATTCAAGCGGCGGTCTCAATTCCTGTTATGGCAAAGGCGCGTATCGGACATTTTGTTGAAGCCCAGATACTTCAATCAATTGGCGTCGATTACATTGACGAATCCGAAGTACTAACTCCAGCTGACTACACGCACCATATCGATAAATGGAATTTCACTGTTCCGTTTGTATGCGGCGCCACAAACTTAGGTGAGGCGTTACGTCGTATCAACGAGGGGGCCGCCATGATTCGCTCAAAGGGCGAAGCGGGTACTGGCGATGTTTCCAATGCAACAACCCATATGCGCTCTATCGCAGGTGAAATTAGAAAATTGACCTCAATGCGCGAAGATGAGCTCTATGTTGCCGCTAAAGAACTACAGGCACCATTTGAATTAGTTCGCGAAGTCGCAAATATCGGGAAGTTACCGGTAGTCCTCTTTACCGCTGGGGGAATCGCAACACCGGCAGATGCCGCGATGATGATGCAACTGGGAGCAGATGGAGTCTTTGTCGGCTCCGGTATCTTTAAATCTGGCGATCCCGCGAAGCGTGCCGCTGCTATTGTTAAAGCGACGACTTACTTCAGCGATCCAAAAGTTGTAGCAGAACAATCACGTGGCTTAGGCGAGGCAATGGTTGGCATTAATGTCTCTGATATCCCAGTACCTCATCGACTAGCAGAGCGAGGCTGGTAAGGCTCGTGAAAGTTGGAGTCCTAGCGCTCCAAGGGGATGTGCGAGAGCATATTTTGGCGCTAAACGAATGTGGCGCTACGGCACAAGCAGTAAAAACCAGCGACGAGATTTCAGAGATTGATGCCCTGGTAATTCCGGGCGGAGAATCCACCACCATAAGCAAGTTATCTAGAAGTTTCAATCTATTTGATTTAATTTCAAATCGAATTTCAAATGGAATGCCAACTTACGGTTCTTGTGCAGGGTTAATTCTTCTAGCAAATAAGGTAGAAGATGCCATTACCGGACAAGAATCTTTCGGGGGATTGGATGTGGTAGCAAGGCGCAATGCATTTGGTCGCCAAGTTGATTCTTTCGAAATAGATCTCGATATAAAGGGAATTAGTTCCCCGAAATTTCGAGCGATCTTCATACGCGCACCATGGATTGAGTCAGTTGGCACAGGTGTTGAAGTTCTTGCTGAGGTCGATGGCCATCCGGTTGCCGTTAGAGCCGGCCATATTCTGGCGACTTCTTTTCATCCAGAGCTAACCGGCGATAATCGAATTCACCGTTATTTTTTAGATGTAGTTTGTAAAGAAGCAGCTAAGGTGATTGTTTAATGTCAGGTCATTCCAAGTGGGCGACTATCAAGCGCAAAAAGGCGCTAATCGACTCCAAGCGCTCTAAAGCATTTGCAAAATATATAAAGGCAATTGAAGTTGCTGCTAGAAATGGCGGTCCAGATCCTGCGGCAAACCCAACTCTCTACGATGCCGTAACAAAAGCGAAAAAGAACTCTGTCCCCAGCGATAATATTGAACGTGCTTTGAAGCGCGCAGCCGGAGAAGATGGTCTAAGTTCCAATTGGGAGACCATCATGTATGAAGGTTATGGACCGGGCGGCGTTGCGATCCTTATCGAATGCGTTTCAGATAACAGGAATCGAGCAGCCTCTGAAGTTAGAGTGGCGGTTACTCGAAATGGCGGAACGATGGCAGACCCCGGTTCAGTCGGATATCTTTTTGAAAGAAAAGGCGTGGTGATTATTCGAAAGCTACAAGGTGCAAAGAGTTTAACGGAGGATTCCCTACTTGAAATTGTTTTAGATGCAGGGGCTGAGGAAGTCAATGATCTTGGTGAGAATTTCGAAATTGTAAGTTCACCTACTGACTTAATCGCGATTCGGGATGCAATTACTAAAGCCGGTTATGAGTATGAATCAGCGGATTCCTCATTTTTACCTTCGCTTTCGATTCCCGTGACAGGAGATACGGCGAAGAAACTTCTCGAGCTGATTGATGCTATTGAAGATTTAGATGACGTACAGAATGTTTATGGCAATTTTGATATTTCTGATGAGGTAATGGCGAGCCTCTCATAGCGGGATACCGGATCCTCAATAGGCTTGTTTGGTGAGAGTTCTTGGAATTGATCCGGGCCTGACGCGATGTGGCATCGGAGTAGTTGAAAGAACTGCTAAAGGTTTGTCACTTATAGATTGTGGAGTGATCAGAACTGATGTCGCAGCGCCCTTACAAGATCGACTTCTACAACTTGAGAAAGAACTGCAGAGTTGGATTGAAAATTGCAAACCTGATGCGATAGCAGTTGAGCGAGTCTTCTCTCAATTAAATGTAAAGACAGCAATGGCCACAGGCCAGGCTGCCGGAGTGGCACTTTTAATTGCCGCACGCTCAAACTTACCGTTAGCGCTTCATACGCCAACTGAAGTTAAGGCGGCAGTTTCAGGATCAGGGCGTGCTGACAAAAAGCAGGTAGCAAGGATGGTGGTAAAAATTCTTAAATTAGATTCCGTTCCGAGTCCAGTTGACACGACGGACGCTTTAGCGCTGGCAATCTGCCATCATTGGCGGGGACCTGGGAGCGATCGGCTCAAGGCTGCAGCTAAGTCGGAACGAAAGCGACTAGAGAGTATTTCCAAAGGAAGAATTAGGCGATGATTGCAAGAATTAGAGGCAGAGTGCTTGAGGCTCGCTTAACCTCAATTGTGATCGATGTATCAGGTTTAGGCTACGAAGTTACAGTGGCTCCGGAAATATCTGGAAACGCTACTTTGGGTGGAGAAATTGAACTTTTTACATCTCAGGTAATAAGGGAAGATTCATGGACTCTCTATGGATTTCTTACTTCTAATTCGAGAGATCTATTTGATGAATTACAAACTGTGACCGGAGTTGGACCAAAAGTTGCTCACTCACTTCTCTCTATGTTCGCTCCAGATGAGTTGCGAAACCATATTGGCCAAGCGGAAGTAGCAGCCTTAGAAAAGGTTCCTGGGATAGGGAAGAAAGTAGCCGCTCGAATAATTCTTGAACTGCAGGAGAAATTCCACACCCATGGCGGAAAAAACAGGCCAAGCGGTAAATGGCGAAACTCACTAAAAGATGCGTTGATTACTCTGGGGTATTCGGCGAAAGAAGCAGAGAAAGCTATTGATCAAGTTGTAAGTGATTTAGCAAAAATTGGGGAAACTAATCCAGAGAATTTAGAATTAAGCGAACTGCTAAAAAAGACCTTGAACCAGGCGCGAAAATGAGCGAATCTGATTTTCTTAACTCGAACTTATCTGAGGAAGATATAAGTGCAGAACAAGCTCTTCGTCCATCGAGTTTAAGTGAATTTATTGGCCAGTCAAGAGTTAGGGATCAAGTCGATCTCTTGTTAAGAGCTGCTCGGGAGCGATCGGCGCCGGCCGATCACATTTTATTGTCAGGACCTCCAGGCCTTGGGAAAACTACTTTAGCGATGATTGTTGCAACTGAGATGGGTGCTCCAATTAGAGTCACAAGTGGTCCGGCCATCACTCACGCTGGAGATCTCGCTTCGATTCTTTCATCACTCGTCGAGGGAGAGATTCTTTTTCTAGATGAAATCCATCGGATGGCTAGGCCAGCCGAGGAAATGCTCTATCTAGCAATGGAAGATTTTCGAGTGGATGTAATTGTCGGGAAAGGTCCGGGAGCAACGGCGATCCCATTAACTTTGCCGCATTTCACTCTAGTTGGAGCAACTACGAGAGCAGGACTTCTGCCAGCTCCACTTCGAGACCGATTTGGATTTACTGCACATCTTGATTTTTATGATCCCGCAGATATCGAAGAGATTATTATTCGAAGTGCAAAATTACTAGAAATTGAAATTAAGAAAGACGCGGTAGCCGAATTAGGAAAGCGATCGCGAGGAACGCCAAGAATTGCAAATCGCTTACTTCGAAGAGTGCGAGACTATGCCGAGGTTCACGCTAATTCCATAATCACCGGAGAGGTTACAAAACGCGCGCTGGAAATATATGAGGTCGATGAAAAAGGTTTAGATCGCCTCGATCTGGCAATTCTTCGCTCTCTTATCGAGCAGTTCGGTGGCGGCCCAGTTGGTTTAAATACTTTGGCAATGGCAGTCGGGGAGGAGCGAGAAACTGTGGAGTCGATGGCAGAACCTTTCTTAGTTCGATCCGGTTTCATGATTCGATCTCCTAGAGGACGAAGCGCTACTCCGCTTGCCTGGAGCCATCTTGGAAAGAATCCACCGCCACAAGCGCCCGGGCTTTTCGACAACCCCGTGGTTGGACCATAGACTCTCGCCCCATGTCTTTCGGTTCCTCACGAAACTCCGGTAGCGCCAATCGCTCAAGACCTGGGCGAACGCTCTTTATTCACCTTTTTTTAACGGCCGCATTATTTGCCACTGCCTTCGGAATCGGCGCCACATCTATAAACCTTGGCCTTGATTTGCGCGGTGGAACAAGCGTTACTTTGCAGCCGCGCGTCCAAACTGGAGATTCTGGAACTGTTACCGCTGAAGCTATCGACCAAGCAGTATCAATTATTAGACAGCGCGTCGATTCCCTCGGAGTTGTTGAAAGTGAAGTAACAGCGGAAGGTTCCGGAACTAATCGCCAGATCGTAATTGCAGTACCAGGTGAGACTGGTCGCCGTATCGTTGAATTAGTTGGACAGACCGCCGAGTTGCGATTCCGACAAGTGCTTGTTGAAACTGGCGGCGTTCCTACCCCCAGCGATGGCGAATTGATTGCCGGGCTTAACTTGTCCCCGGAAGAGCAGAACGCTTTCACCACGCTTGATTGCACTTCGACTGATTTGAATATCACGTCAGTCACTGAGGATCCAGAAAAGAATTTGATTACCTGTGATCGCTCCGGCGGAGTTAGATATGTTCTTGCGCCGGCCAAAGTGGTTGGCCGAGACGTACAGAGCGCAACCGCAGCGATTGATCCCGCAAGCGCGAGTGGCTGGTTTGTGAGTTTGGATTTCACTGGGGATGGTTCCAAGAAGTTTGGTGAGTTAACCCAAGCAGTTGTAAATCTACCGACTCCGCAAAACCAAGTTGCAATTGTTTTGGATGGCGCAGTCGTTTCCGCACCAAGAATTAATGAAGCAATTCTGGGTGGGCGCGCTCAAATTACCGGGTCTTTTAGCCAATTAGAAGCACAAGACTTAGCAAATGTTCTTAAATATGGCTCATTACCGCTTGCTTTTGACCGCGGTGAAGTACAACAAGTATCTCCAACCCTTGGTAGCGACCAACTTCGCGCAGGTTTATTAGCGGGTGGATTGGGCTTGGCGCTCGTTGTTTTATATTCAATTCTTTACTATCGAGCTCTCTCAATTGCGGTAATTGGTTCGCTGGCTCTGGCTGCCGCACAAGTTATTCTCTCGCTATATCTTCTTGGTAGAACTGTAGGTTTTACTTTAACTCTTGCAGGAATCGCGGGAACCATTGTGGCAATCGGCATCACAGCGGATTCATTTATTGTCTATTTCGAACGTATTAGAGATGAAATGCGCGATGGCAAGCCATTACGTGTTGCAGTAGAGACGGGGTGGATTCGCGCTCGACGTACGATAGTTGTTGCCGACTTGGTATCTGGAATTTCAGCTGTTGTACTTTATATCGTATCGGTAGGAAGCGTTAGAGGATTTGCTTTCACACTAGGCCTAACGACGATAATTGACTTGATAATTATTTTCTTCTTCACCAAACCTCTAGTTTCATTGATGGCTAAATCGAAGTATCTTCAAAATGGTGGAAGATTCTCTGGTGTATCCCCAAGAAGCGTTGGTATAGCAAATCCTGCTAATCCGAGTGTTGAGGAGAAACTATGAGAATTTCTGGCCTCGGCGGTCGCCTTTATCGAGGCGAGACTTCGCTAAATATTATTGGCGGAAAACGAAAGTGGTATTCGCTCTCACTCGCCTTCATCATCCTTTCCGGATTTGCGCTTGGCAGCAAAGGTGTTGAGCTCTCCATTGAATTTAAAGGCGGTTCATCTTTCACGGTTACTGCCCCAAGCGGCACTATTCCCCAGGCCGAGAGCGCAGTTGAGAGCGCTGGGTACCTTGGTGAAACTCGAATACAAACTATTGGTGATGACAAGATTCGTATTCAAACCGGAGTAATCGAACAATCCCAATCAAATTCCATCCAGGATTCCCTCGCAAAGACTTTTGGAGTAACTGTCGAATCGATAGATACACAGAATATTGGCCCCTCCTGGGGTGAAGAGATTTCACGTAAAGCACTTCAAGGCTTGATTGCATTTTTGATTATCGTGATGATCTATCTGGCTCTTGCATTTGAACCGAAGATGGCGATTGCAGCTATCGTCGCATTAATTCACGATGTCTTTATAACAGTTGGAATTTATGCCTTGGTTGGTTTTGAAGTTTCGCCCTCTACTGTAATCGGGTTTTTAACAATTCTGGGTTATTCTTTATATGACACAGTCGTAGTTTTTGACAAGGTGCGCGAAAACACTCGATTTATTACCGCTACTGGAAAATACACCTATTCACAAGCCGCCAATTTGGCAGTAAATCAGACCATAGTTAGATCATTAAATACATCACTAATCGCACTTCTTCCCGTCGCTGCAATTCTCTTTGTAGGCGCAGGAATCCTTGGAGCCGGCACGTTAAAGGATCTTTCTCTGGCACTATTCATCGGTTTGATTGCAGGAACCTATTCTTCAATCTTCATCGCTTCACCGGTACTCGCACAACTTCGCGAACGTGAGCCTGCCATCAAGGCGCTCAATCAGCGAGTGATGGCCCGAGGGGGCGCACCTCTTGCGCAAGGTCAACGAGTGCAACGGAAAAGAGATAAGCGCAAAGGGCGTAAGTAGCCGATAATTAGAGCATGAACTCGCTGCTCTCACCCCTTGCAGATAGGTTGCGCGAGCAAAATCCGAAATCAGATATATCAGTTTTAGAACGAGCCTTTGAAAAAGCCAGTGCCGCTCACGATGGTCAGCTTCGAAAAAGTGGCGATCCTTATATAACTCATCCAGTTGCAGTAGCCGAGATTCTTGCTGATTTTGGGTTAGATTCAAACACTTTAGCAGCTGCTCTGTTACACGATACCGTTGAAGACACCAATTACTCAAATCTTGAGTTACGAAAAGATTTTGGCGAAGAGATAGCAAATCTTGTTGATGGCGTAACGAAGTTAGATCGATTGACCTATGGACCAACGGCGGAAGCGGAAACAGTTAGAAAAATGGTCGTCGCGATGGCGAAAGATATTCGAGTTTTAGTTATTAAATTGGCAGACCGGTTACATAACGCCAGAACTTGGCAGTTTGTATCGCCGGAGACAGCGTCGAGAAAAGCTCGGGAAACTCTGGATATATACGCGCCTCTTGCTCACCGGCTAGGGATGAATGCCGTTAAGTGGGAATTGGAAGATCTTTCTTTTAAGTTTCTTGAGCCGAAAAAATTTGAGGAAATTGAGCGTCTGGTAATTGAGCGCAACCCATCTCGTGAGAAGTTAACTAATGAAGTCATAGATATCGTCCAGAAAGATTTAGAGACGGAAGGCATATCGGCAACGGTAACTGGTCGTCAGAAACATCTCTATAGCGTTTATCAGAAAATGGTGATTCGAGGCCGTGAGTTCAATGATATTTATGACCTTGTTGGAATTAGAGTGCTGGTAAATGATGTGCGCGATTGCTATGCCGTTCTTGGTGCAATTCACGCGCGCTGGAGTCCGGTTCCAGGACGATTTAAAGATTACATCGCTATGCCTAAATTCAATTTATATCAATCGCTTCATACGACAGTAATAGGACCCAATGGCAAAGCGGTTGAAATCCAGATACGGACCCATGATATGCACCGAAGAGCCGAGTATGGAATTGCTGCGCACTGGAAATACAAATCAAACAGGAAGACTTCGGGATCTGATAGCCCAGATGTTTTATGGCTGAAGCAACTTCACGAATGGCAACAAGAGACCACAGATGTGTCAGAGTTTCTGGATGCGCTTCGTTTTGATCTGCATACGCCCGAAGTATTCGTATTTACCCCGAAAGGCTCTGTAATTGCACTTCCGCAAGGGTCAACGCCAGTCGATTTTGCATATGCCGTTCATACTGAGGTTGGAAATAAATGCATTGGTGCAAAAGTCAATGGGAAATTAGTTTCCTTAGAGGCGCCGCTTGCAAATGGCGATGTAATTGAAGTTGTTACTAATAAAGGAGAACACGCCGCACCAAGTCGCGACTGGCTCAATTTTGTTAAGTCGCCTCGAGCTCGTTCCAGGATCAAGGCGTGGTTCTCTCGTGAAAGGCGCGAGGAAGCGATTGATGCTGGTAAGGAATCGATAGCTCGCCAGATGCGTAAGGCAGGCCTTCCAATTCAGAAAATCTTGGCAGGTCAAACTCTGCTCCAACTTGCTCACGATATGAATTATTCTGATATTGATTCGCTTTACGCTGCCGTGGGTGATGGGTTTATCTCCTCAAACTCCGTTGTTGAAAAGATCATTTCCGCAGTTGGCGCTGAAGAAACCCATGAAGCGCCGCTTATCGAATCAATTTCAACTGGATCGACTCCAAGAATTCCACGCAGGAGCGCTAGCGGCGTGCACGTGGAAGGTGTGGACGATGTCCTCATAAAGCTGGCTAGGTGTTGCACACCAGTCCCTGGAGATCCAATAGCCGGATTTGTAACTCGAGGGAGCGGGGTATCAATTCATCGCAGCGATTGCGTCAATGTGGCTGACTTAAAGTTTCATCAGGGAGATCGAATTGTAAAGGTTTCATGGGATCCAACAGCGAAAACAGTTTTTCTGGTGAATATTCAAATCGAAGCGCTAGATCGATCGCGCTTGCTCTCAGATATCACGCGAGCGCTCTCTGATTTAGAGGTAAATATTCTGCATGCTGCGGTAAATACCACAAAGGACCAGACTGCAATCTCTAGATTTACCTTTGAAATGGCCGATGCCTCGCATCTAGATACAGTATTGGCGAGTATTAAGAAAATTGACGGCGTATACGATGTTTATCGTATAACGAACAATTAGTTTGCAGTGAACTCTGACAATCCCTTTTCAGCTTCAGCGAGCCAAATGGCTCGGGCTGCTGCAGCTTCACGAAGTTCATTAGCTTTCTTCAAGTCACCGTTTGATTCAGCTCGCGCGGCCTTGGCTTCATAATCTGCAACAGCCGAACGAAGCTGGCTAACCACTTCATTTGCGCGGGCTTTTGCGCCAGGGTCGGATTTACGCCATTGCTCCTGCTCGGCTTCTTTTATGGAGAGTTCAACGGACTCAACTCGGCGATCTAGTGAATTTCGCTTTCCGCGCTCAACCTGACCAGACTTCATATATCGAGCCTTCAAATCTCGGAATTTTCGACGAACTTCATCGAGATTTGTAATCGGAAGAAGTGACTCTATTTCAACAACGATACCCTCACGCTTTATTAAGTTCTCTGCGAATGAGGCGCTGCGTTTCTCCAAATCAGCATTTTTGGCAGCGAAAAACGTATCTTGAGCGGCCTTAAAGCGAGACCAGAGTTTTGCGTCATCTGCTTTCTTTCCTCTTCCAGTGGCTTTCCACTGATCCATCAAAGATTTATATTTTCTAGCTGTGTTAACCCAATCTGTGGAATTTGAAAGTTGTTCTGCCTCAGAGACTATGATTTCTTTTTGAGATTTAACTTCGGTTTGCACTTTCGATAATGAGGCGAAATGTTGCCTTCTTTTCTTATCAAAGTAATTTCTTGCAGAAGAGAATCGCTTCCAAAGCTCACCATCCGTTTTCTTATCTAATCGCGGAGCCTTCTTCCATTCATCAAGAAGCTCCTTTAAGCGATCCCCAGTCACTTTCCACTGGTTTGACTCTCGCAAAGTTTCAGCTTCTAATACCAATTTCTCTTTAGCTTCAAGCGTGGCAGCGCGCTTGGCAGCCTTGGCTTCTAATTCAGCAGCTCGCTTCGCTTCATAAGCAGGACGGTGTTCATCTATTAACGACGGAATTTGCTCCAGAGAGGAGCGAAGGGCAGCGATATTTCCAACGCCATTTAAATGATCGATTTGGCTACGTAGTTTTGCAACTGCTTGATTTGCATCCTCCGGAACCATCGCGCCGCTAACGATTCGAGCCGCCAACAATGCGACCTCCGCAGCGACCACTTCAAATTTGCGGACGAAGTATGCAAGCGCTTCCTCCGCAGTTTTTCCTGGGTAGGAACCGACCACACGTTCGCCATCGGAGGTTTGCACATATACCGTGCCAGATTCATCAACTCGACCGTACCGAGCTGGATCACCAATTAGGGCAGCTGCCGGAGATTTGATTGTTGTTTCATTGATATCCATCGGCAGGTCCTTTTCGTTGCGCGACCAATAGGTCGTTTCGGGTTCAGCGGTTTAAAGGATGAAGGTACCCAAACCCGGGGATTCTGTAAAAGCCCCCTCTGAGCAGGCTCGTTTTCTGCCCTTGGCCGGTAGGGAAGAATGAAGCAATGGCGATCCTGATTGAAAATGTCGTGGCGCCTTATTACGGGACTAATTGTTGGATTCTTGCTTCGGGAGTAGGTCAAGAGTGCGTGGTTATCGATCCCGGTATTGGTGATTATAAATTCGTCGATGCGATTAAAAATACACTTCGCGAAAAGAAACTTAAAGCGGCTGCAATATTAATTACACATGGTCATGTGGATCACTTCTTCACTCTATTGCCGCTTCAATCTGATGTAGGAATCTCAAAAATATTGATTCACAAATCTGATCGAGAGTTATTAACA
This sequence comes from Candidatus Nanopelagicaceae bacterium, assembly GCA_049451055.1. GTDB lineage: Bacteria > Actinomycetota > Actinomycetes > Nanopelagicales > Nanopelagicaceae > MAG-120802. The sequence continues at coordinate 20,501 of JBMTVF010000019.1, forward strand.
AGTCCGCAACTAGCGTTGTCTCAAGAGACCAACTTGCATTTACCTAAATTAAATAAGTTAATACCTGACCATAGATTTGATGAGCCGGAGGGCATTTCCGAACTACCTAACCAGATTGAGCTGCAATTAGCAGGTATGAATTTTCGAATTATAAATACTCCAGGCCATACCCCAGGATCAATAATCGCTACGGTAAACGATGAAGTTCTGGTAAGTGGTGACACCCTTTTTGCCGGGGCCATTGGACGGACCGACCTGCCGAGGGGCTCAATATCCGAGATGGAAGAAAGTTTGCGTGAGAAAATACTGACCTTACCTGGAGATTTGAAACTGCTACCAGGTCATGGGCCGGTTAGTCGATTGGAGATTGAGTTCAATATGAATCCGTATTTGAAAGCCGCCGCCGAGGGAAGATTATCAAAGTTATGAAATTTCAAGCTCCAAAGGGAGTCTCTGAATATTTCCCACCAAAATCAAGTTGGTTTGAACATGTGATTTGGAAGTTGGAAGAGTCAGCATTGGCAGCCAACTATCGTTTAATCGAAACTCCGATATTTGAAGACACCGAACTTTTCGCTCGCGGTGTTGGCGAAACAACAGATGTTGTTACGAAAGAAATGTATACCTTCGAAGACCGAGGCGGCAGGTCAATCACGCTTCGTCCAGAAGGTACCGCAGGTGTAATTCGTTCAATAATCGAAAACGGACTTGATCGCGGTCAATTACCTGTGAAAGTTTTTTACGCTGGTCCATTTTTTAGGGCGGAACGTCCGCAGGCGGGTCGATATCGACAGTTTTTTCAATTTGGAATCGAGGCTGTTGGAGTCGACGACCCCGCGCTAGACGCCGAAGTGATTAGTGTGGCTCACCTAGCTTTCCAGAAACTTGGACTTGTCGATTATCAAATTCAGATTAATTCACTTGGCGACAAGGAAACAAGGAGTCAACATAGAGAAGCCCTTCTGTCTTTTCTTAAGAAATGTAATCTCGATGCTGAAACTATGGAACGCGCAGAAAAGAATCCACTCAGAATTTTTGACGATAAGCGTCAAGAAATTCAATCAAAAATTCAGAGCGCACCATTACTATCTCAATTTCTTTCCCATTCAAGTTTGGAGAAATTTAAAGAAGTTAAAAGACATTTAGAACAGTTACAAATTCCTTACACTGTTAACGATCGCCTAGTAAGAGGCCTGGATTACTACACAGGGACTACTTTCGAATTTGTCCATAATCGATTAGGCGCTCAGTCCACAATATGTGGAGGCGGTAGATATGACGGCTTGATGGAGACATTAGGAGGCCAGGCGCTTCCGGGAATCGGCTTTGGTCTCGGTATTGATCGCACGCTGCTGGCCTTAGAAAGCGAGGGCGTCGAGCTAATTGATCGACAGTATGTAGATATTTACATAATTCCAATCTCCCCAACTTCGCGAAATTTAGCTTTGGAGTTAGCGGTAAATTGCAGACGAGGTGGCTTCGTAGCCGACGTCGCATTCGGTGATCGTGGACTTAAGGGAAGCATGAAGGCCGCAGATAAAATGGCGACCCACTTTGTGCTGGTGGTGGGCGATGATGAAATCTCCTCAGGCGCGGGACGACTGAAAAGAATGTCCGATGGCGAGGAGTTCTCAGTTAGCCTTGCTTCCTTGGTCGAAAAGCTTCGAGATTTCACAAGCCGTTGAAAATTTGGAGCCAACTATGAAGGGCGAGATTGGTGCTTAGAACGAGTTTTGCGGGAACTTTGCGTGCCAGCGATATCGGAAGCAAGGTAACGCTTGCCGGCTGGATTGCAAGACGCAGAGACCATGGCGGAGTGGCTTTCATCGATTTGAGAGATTCGACTGGCACAGTCCAAATTGTTATTTCAGATGAAGCAATTGCACGAGAATTGCGTGCTGAATTCTGTGTTCTCGTAACAGGTACAGTAACTAAGCGTCCATCCGGGAATGAAAATCCAAATTCTCCGACGGGCGAAATTGAGATTCCCATAGATGACTTAGAGGTGCTTAGCGAGTCAGCGCCACTTCCATTTCCAGTGGATTCGGGAGAACGGGTCAACGTTAGTGAGGAAGTTCGACTCAAGTATCGCTACCTTGATTTACGAAGAGAGGAGCCAGCAAGAGCGCTTCGCTTGAGATCTAAAACAACAAAAATTATCCGTGAAGTTATGAGCGATGAAGATTTTCTAGAAATTGAAACACCGTACTTGACGAGATCTACACCAGAGGGCGCAAGAGACTTCTTGGTTCCGGTGCGCCTACAGCCTGGATCTTGGTATGCCTTGCCACAATCGCCACAACTTTTTAAGCAACTTCTCATGGTTGCTGGCATGGAGCGTTACTATCAAATTGCCCGATGCTTTCGAGATGAAGATTTTAGAGCAGATCGACAGCCCGAATTTACCCAATTAGACATAGAGATGTCTTTTGTAGATCAAGAAGATGTAATAAAAGTAGCTGAGAATGTTTTAGCCCGGGTATTTAAAGAGACTATCGGCCATGAAATTTCGCTTCCGATTCAGAGAATGACATATCAAGATGCCATGCGTAGATTCGGATCCGATAAACCAGATTTACGTTTTGGTTTGGAGTTGGTTGACGTAACAACTTTCTTCAAGGATACAAATTTTCGAGTCTTCCAAGCTCCATACGTAGGCGCTGTTGTGATGCCAGGAGGCGCAGATTCGCCAAGACGCGAACTTGACGCTTGGCAAGATTGGGCAAAGGCGCGTGGCGCCAAAGGTTTGGCTT
>JBMTVF010000020.1:0-21391 GCA_049451055.1 Candidatus Nanopelagicaceae bacterium
AATGGCCAAATTATTGGCGAGAGGGTGGATTTCTTTTTGTTGGCGTACGCAATGACAAGGATTGCGAGGACGATTAGGAGTTTGATTGAGATTTTTACGTGGTCGATTGCTTCCCATTTAACGGGATCGGCGTCGACGAGGGGGTAACGGAGGCCGACGAGGGCGAGGCCGGTGATGAGGGCGAGAAGTGCGGAGTGGGTAATGCCGGCTGAGAGTTTGCTGCGTGAGGCGAGAAGGCTGATAAGAATTCCGGCCATTCCTGCGAGATGAAGGATTAATAGGACATTGCGGGCGAGTTCCATATTTGGATTCTAGACCTATACCTATTTGTTACCTCGGGGTCATGGATTAGTTGGTGTGGCGGGCGTAAGTTGGGCTCAACTGGATCCATCGTGGATCTAGAGAAAAGGAAGTTCGATGTCGAACGAAGTCAAAGGGAACGGCGTATCGCGACGCACAGTTCTCAAAGGCGCAGCGATCGGCGGTATCGGTGTAGTTGGCGGAAGCTCGCTTCTTGCTAGCTGCGGCGGTGGTGGAGGATCTGCAAATTCAGATCCAATTAAATTCACTGCTCGTACTAACGACGAGACTGGTCTGAAGATTGCGCAAGCTCTAGCCGATGCTTACAAAGCAGAGACGGGCATTGATGTAACGATGCAGGGTTCCGGAGATACAAATGCATTCCAAGATGGAATTTCGCAATATCTTCAAGGAACGCCTGATGATGCATTCCAGTGGATGGCCGGATTTAGAACTAACTTCCGTGCCGATCAAGGTTTGCTAGTAGATGTTTCTGAGAACATCAAGAACCTCGGCGATCAAATGCCAGCAGGATTCGTCAGCGGTGCAACTAATCCGACTGACGGTAAGCAATACATCATCCCGACAACTTGGTATCCATGGGGCTTGCACTATCGCAAGTCCACTATGAGCGAACTTGGACTTGATCCAGAGAATATCGCAAACTGGGATGACTTTATGAAGTTACTCGAAGGTACAAAGAAGAAGGGCTTGATCGGCTATGCACTTGGAGACAAGGGTGGCTGGGAAGCTATGGGAACATTCTCAATTCTCAACGTGCGTATCAATGGATACAAGTACCACATCGATCTTTTGAATGGCCGCGAGACGTGGACCGATCAGAAGACGATTGATGTATTTAATCAATTCGCATTGTTGATTCCTTACATGAACAAGAACGTTCTTGATATCTCATGGGATGGCATGCGCGATCTTCTACTCCAGAAGAAGTGCGGTGCAATCATGATGGGTTCATGGTGGGCTAATGACTTCAAAGCGAAGTCACAAGAAGATTATGACGATCTATGGATCGTTCCATTCCCTGAAATCAATCCAGAGTTCGCTCGTGATTCGATCGATGCTCCGGTTGACGGCGTATGCGCTGCGGCAAATGGTGGCAACCCAGAAGGTGGAGCTGCATTTGCTGAGTGGTGCGGAAGTGAGAACGGTATGTTGGCTGCGCAAGCTGCTGGCGATACTTCACTTTATGCAAATACACGTCTTGATTCTTCAGGTTATGACGCTTTCAACAAGCAGAAGCTTGCAGTTATCGGTGAGGCAAAGAACGTTATGAACTTCCTCGATCGCGATTGCCGAAACGATTTTGCGGGCCCAATTGTTGGTGTACAGATTCAGAACTTCCTCAAGAATCCTAAAGACATCAACAAGATTGTTGATGAGACACAAGCAGCATGGGATGCACTACCTCCATTAGCTTAAAAAGTTAGTGGAATAAGCGCAGTACTGCGATAAGGTGGATGTATGACCACGACGGCGACGAATGTAAAAGTTCGTCGCCGTCGGGCTTTTTCTAGAAAAGATCGGTTAACTCTTGGTCTCTTCATCGGAGTTCCGTTATTTCTTCATGTTGTCTGGGTTTGGATTCCATCGTTAACTACGATTGGACTTTCGTTCACATATTGGAATGGCGTTCGAATCTCGGATATAAAGTGGGCGGGGCTGGCAAATTACAAGACGATTTTCACAGCTTCTCCCCAGTTTTATGATGCTCTGCAAAATAATGCTTATTGGCTACTTTGGTTTACTTTTATAGCGACGCCTCTTGGTGTACTACTTGCATATCAAGTAGATCGAGCGATTCGTGGCCATAAAATTTATGAGAGCGTTTATTACATTCCAGTCGTATTGTCGTTAGCCGTAATTGGAATTATCTGGCGGTTTATGTTGGGACCAGCTGGTTTAGTGCAGGTTCTATTGGGATATCCGGGTATTGAAGATGCGATACCAATATTTGGAAATTACGACATAAATACTTATGTGATTCTCTCCATAGCCTCGTGGCGCCATATTGGCTACATCATGCTTCTCTACTTAGCCGGCTTGAAGTCGGTCGATCCATCGCTTCGTGAAGCCGCAGCAATCGATGGGGCAACTGAGTGGCAGTCCTTCCGCAAGATTGTCCTTCCAGCAATGGCCCCGGTAAATACGATAATCATCGTTATAACGGTGATTGAGTCGCTTCGAGCTTTTGATTTAATTTATATTATTTATGGAACTTCAACTGGTTGGCCGATTCTTGGAATGTTGGTCTTTGTAAATATTTATGGCCAAGCGGCTTCGATGTTAGGGGCGGCCTATGCAGTAATTCTATTTTTGTTAAGCATCATTCCAATATTTTTGTATTTGAGAACCGTATTCAGAGAGGATCTCAAATGAGCCACATCGTTCAAAATAAGAAATACCGTAATCGCCAGAAAATCAAAGATAACTTCATCTCCATTTTTATCGGAATATTTGCGATTCTTTGGATGGTGCCAATTCTCTGGACTTTTTGGACATCACTACGACCATATTCGGACATCATCCAGCAAGGTGTATTTTCGCGTCCTGACACTTTAAACTTTAAAAACTATGCCGATGCTTATCGATTGATGGATATCTGGGAGTACTTATCGAACTCATTTATCGTGGCTATTCCAGCCGTAATTCTTACATTATTCTTTGGATCACTTCTTGCGTTCGTTGTGACGAGATATAGTTTTAAATTTAATCTTGCGCTTTTATTGCTTTTTACGGCGGGTAATTTACTTCCCGTCCAACTTGTGTATGCCCCATTATTTAAGATGTATATCTGGATTGGTGATTTATTTGGCAACCGAAATCTCCTATATGACAGTTTCCTAGGCTTGATTTTGGTTCATGTCGCTTTGCAGGTTGGCTTTGCGACCTTCGTGATGTCTTCATATATGAAGACTATTCCTAAGGAAATTTCGGAATCTGCGTTAATTGATGGGGCTTCGGTATTTCGTCATTACTGGAATGTAATTCTGCCGTTGCTACGGCCGCCGCTTGCAGCGCTTTCAGTTTTGATGACAACTTGGATTTATAATGAATTTTTCTGGGCAATAGTGATGATTAAGAGCGATAATAAGCGTCCGATTACTTCCGCTTTAGGTCGCCTACAAGGTGAGTATGTGACCGACTTTAATCTTTTGGCCGCCGGAGCGATAATGGCGGCGTTACCAACTCTGATTATTTTCTTTATCTTGAAGCGCCAGTTCGTATCTGGATTAACACTTGGTTCAACTAAAGGATAGGGTTTTTAAGTGAAGGCAATCCAGATCACCGAATTCGGTGGTCCCGAAGTAATGAAGTATTTGGATCTACCCGATCCAGTTCCCCAGGGAAGCCAAGTTGTTTTAGATGTCACGGCGATTGGAATTAATTACGCCGATACCCACCAGACTGAGAACTCTTATCTCTCACAACAGAAATTGCCGTTAATTCCCGGGATGGAAGTTGTGGGAAAGATGCCAGATGGCGCTCGAGTTTTAGCGCTCGCAAGTACCGGTGGTTATTGCCAAAAGACGATTGTTAATCCACGGACTGTGATTCCACTTCCGGATTCAGTAAGTGATGGCCAAGCGCTAGCGATGATGGTTCAAGGAACGACGGCATATTTGATTTTAAAAGAGATGGCGCATGTGAAGCTGGGTGAGAGCGTGGTGGTACATGCTGGTGCTGGCGGCGTTGGCTCAGTGGCAATCCAGTTAGCGAAAGAGTGGGGCGCCTTTGTTATTGCAGTTACCTCCTCGGATGAGAAGAAGAAGTTATGTAAAGAGCTGGGCGCTGATGTAGTAGTTGATGCAAATGAAGCTGATTTAAAGAGCGCACTTGTGGCGGCAAATAACAATAAGCCAGTCGATATCGTTCTTGAGATGGTCGGCGGAAAAACCTTTGATCAATCACTTGCGGCGCTAGCGCCATTTGGCAGATTGGTTTTCTACGGAATGGCGTCACGAAAAGCCCCAGAAAATATTGCGCCCGGAGTATTGATGCCAAAGTCGCAAACAATTAGCGGTTTCTGGTTGGTAAATGCGTTAGCAAAACGAGAGTTGATGCAAGAAGTATTTATGGATCTTTTTACGATGATTATTAGCGGAAAATTAAAGCCAGTCGTTGGCGCGACTTATCCGTTATCAGAGGCGCAAGCGGCGCATCGCGATATGTTGGCGCGTAAGACCGTTGGCAAAATCGTGCTTGATCCAACGAAGTAATCCCGCTCTTTGAAATCCGGTATTCTTCGCTGACCTTTCGCCCCCCTAGCTCAGTCGGTAGAGCGTTTCCATGGTAAGGAAAAGGTCATCGGTTCGATTCCGATGGGGGGCTCGCAAGACTTGGCGGGGTAGCTCAGCCTGGTAGAGCAAGCGGCTCATAATCGCTGTGTCGTGGGTTCAAATCCCGCCTCCGCTACCAAGTTTTAGATTCAGTTTTGTGTTCGCAAGTAAGCATGGGTATTCTCACGCCCTGTTCTTTAAAAATAAGGAGTCAACATGGCCAGCAAGAGCGCGGATGTCCGCCCAAAGATCACAATGGCATGCGTTGACTGCAAAGAACGCAATTACATAACAAGAAAAAATCGTCGCAACGACCCAGATCGTATGGAACTTAAGAAGTTCTGCCCACGTTGCAAGGCGTCAACGCTTCACCGCGAAACTCGTTAATTAATCACCAGCTATGGCTGGAATCAGAATCTGTTTAATCGCTGATGGATTCTTTGATGATTTTCAAAAGTGTTTAGATTCCATAAAAAAATTTACTGATACTCCGATTTCCATATTCGCCTCCGGGAAAGAGAATAAAGAGGCGGAAAGCCGTTTTGGCGCTACTTGGCAAAAGAATAAGTTGGGTTGGGGACATGCAATCAATCAATTTTTGAAGGAATCTTCCGAGAAATACCTCGTGATTATGGATCCATCAACGATATTTCTCGGCGACCCAATACCGGGAACGCTAGAGAAACTGGAGGCGGGTTACCAAGGCGTGGGTTGGCGCGGTGGGTTGGTTAATTTGGAAGATGGCTGGCGAAGCGTCGATGACCGCGGCCCTGGTGAAGTCGATGTGCTCTTTAGTTATTACTTTGCGCTGGATCGCGAGTTTGCGATTAGCGCTGGTGGTGCAAATGGCTCGGCTACTTATTATCGAAATGCCGATATTGAACTCTCACTTGCGCTTAGGGCTCAAGGTGGCAAGTTGTGGCAACTAGAACTTCCGTTGGAGCAGGGGCGCCATCATGGTTATCACGATGTTGACCCGGAATATCGCGAGAAGAAATCAAAAGATAATTACAACCGAATCCTTGAGAAATATCGCGGCCGAGATGAAATCTTAAGTCCGCGTAGGATTTGAGTATGGCCGAGTCGCTCAAGGATTACACCAGCCTCCATCTTGGCGGGCCCGCAAAGCGGATGATTCATGCTAAAAGTGAGAGTGAATTAGTAGATGCAGTTAAAAGTGCTGATGCATCGGGCGAACCAGTTTTAATTATTGGCGGTGGCTCAAATGTGTTGGTTGGTGATGAAGGATTTCCTGGAACCGTAATTCGCGTTGCAACTAAAGGAAATTCATCAAGCGTTGATGCATGTAGTGGCGGAATGATTACCGTTGCTGCCGGTGAAGATTGGGATGGCTTTGTTAAATGGGCGATTGATAATGGATTTGTTGGAGTAGAGACGTTATCTGGAATCCCAGGCACGATCGGCGCCTGCCCGATCCAAAATATCGGCGCATATGGCCATGAAGTTGCCGAAGTTATTGCGCGAGTTAGAACTTGGGATCGAAAGAGCGGGGCTTATAAGACTTTTGCAAATAGCGAGTGTGGTTTTGAGTATCGCTCATCTCTTTTTAAAAAAGAAAAAGATCGATATCTGATTTTGGATGTGACCTTCCAGTTAGAGAAAGGCGAGATGAGCCTTCCCATCAAATATGAAGAGTTAGCTAAGGCGCTTAAGGTGAATCTCGGCGAGCGAGTTCTCTTGGAAGAGGCGCGGACTGCGGTCCTCGCACTGCGCGCGCTAAAAGGAATGTTGTTAAATGCAAAGGATCATGACACCTGGTCGGCTGGATCATTCTTTGTAAATCCAATTGTTACTAGCGAGATTGCAGCGAACTTACCTTCGGATGCGCCACGATGGCCCCAACCAGATGGCCGGGTTAAAACTTCGGCGGCCTGGTTAATGGAGAAATCCGGAATTAGAAAAGGCCATTGTTATGAAGGAGCCGGTGTTAGCAGCAAACATGTCTTGGCGTTAGTCAATAATGGAAATGCAAAGGCAAGTGACATTATTGAATTAGCGCGCGCTTCTCGTAAGGCGGTAAAAGATAAATTTGGAATTACTTTGGAACCGGAAGTGCAGTTTGTGGGAATTAGCCTTTAATCTAATTTAAATACTTCACCGGTCATCTTGCCGGTAATTGCCTTTATATAAGCCTCAGCAACTTCATTTCCAGTTACTTGGTGAAAGCCGGGAAATGCGCTGTGGTAATTAGTGGCTTCCACTAGAACGCTTGGGCTGACGGTGTTGATTCGAATATTTCTTGGTAATTCAATCGAGGCGGCTTTGGTAAAGGATTCAACGGCGCCATTTGCAAGAGAGGCTGCAGTTCCAGCCGGAATCGGATTTCGCGCCAAGATTCCAGTCATCAAGGTAAACGAGCCGCCATCGTTTATATATTCGATACCAGCGCGTACTAATTCAACTTGGCCGATGGCTTTATCTTTAACGCTCGCTAGGTATTCATCGTATGAGATATCAAGAATTGATTTAAAAGTTACTTTTCCGATACAAGATGCAAGGTGGTCGAACTTTCCAACTGATTTATACATATTTTGGATCGAAGCGGGATCTTTCACATCTACTTTGATTGGAGTTGTGCGAGAGATTCCAACTACCTCACCTAGCGGAGAGAGCGCATCAACTACGAAGCGGCCGATAAGTCCGGTCGCACCAATCACAAGAATTTTCACATCAATCCAATCTAAAGTTTATTGGGCCAAGTATCACTTAATTTGTAGCCAGTTGGATATGGGTCAGTCGGATCTAATTTGTGCTCATAGGTTCCAGTTATCCAAGCCTGGCCAGCAACTGAGGGGCGAATTGCTCTTATCCCATTTAACTCCAACTCTTCTTCGATTCGGCAATCAAAGTGAGAACCAATAATGGAACGACCAATCATCCGGTCACCTAATTTCAATTCGCCTTTAGCGTGCAATAGCGCAAGTCGAGCTGAGCATCCGGTTCCGGTTGGGGAGCGATCGATTTTTCCAGGTTGAATTGCAACAGCGTTATGGCTAATCGCAACGCCATCTTCATAAAAAATTGGTTTAGCAATCTGGGTAAATGAGAAATGTTTCCAATCAGGGTTGGTTGGATGTTCGAAAGTTACCTGCTCGTTTGCGGCGCGAGTAATTTTCATTCCGGTTTCTGCAAGATCACGCGCTTCATCCGGAGCGATCTTGAAGCCAAGATCATTCGCGTTGATAATCACGAAGCTGTCGCCGCCAAATGCGGTATCGACGGTAAATGTGCCAAGGCCGGGCACTTCCAGTTTTGCTCCAATCACACCAGCAAAAGATGGGACATTGGTGACTCGAATTTGGGTGACTTTTTTATTTTTAATTGTGGCGGTGACGTTAACAAGACCACCGGGGGCCTCCATTTTAAAGTTCATTACTTCACCAGTTATAGGGATAACTCCGGTTTCGAGGGCAACGGTGGCAACACAGATTGAGTTAGATCCGGACATTGGCGGCGTATCTTCGGGTTCCATAATTATGAAACCGATTTTTGCTTCGCTATTTATAGGTTTAACTAAGAGATTAACGTGGCGAAATACGCCGCCGCGTGGTTCTCGTAAGACATAGTTTCGCAAGTTCTCATCAGAGGCGATAAATCTAGATTTTTCCCAGAGAGTTTCTCCTGGAATTTCACCGACTCCGCTGATGATTACATCGCCAACTTCACCTTCTGCGTGGCAACTCACAATCTTTATCGGTTCTGTGAATTTTGATTCGGTCACGGAAGCGATTATCGTCGGTTCTATGAAGGCTCGGCTATGGGCAGCGCTAGCGCTCTCGTTATTTTTAATTGGCCCAGCATCAGGGCACACCTCGCTATTGAGCGCATCCCCGCAAGCAGAAAGCACGCTAGCTGAAGCCCCAGCAGAAATCTCATTACTTTTTGATGAAGAGCTCTTGTTGATTGGCGAGAAAAATCCCAATGATCTAGAAGTTATTGATGGAAGTGGCGAGCGAATCAGCGGAGAAGTTCTAGTTGCCGGGGCCAACATCTCAACTCTTTCTGGAATAACCGAACCCGGTACCTACACCGTTAAATATCGCGTGGCATCTTCAGATGGACATATTGTCGAAGGCGAATACCGATTCTCAGTAGAAGTTCCATTAGTTACTGAAACCGCTGAAGATGGTCCAAATTTATTGGTGCGCTCGAGTTGGGTTTTATTGGTGATTGCAGGGCTTGGAACTTACGCGTTACTTCGCCGTAGAAAGTAAGTTCTTAATTCGAGTTACACCTTCAACGATATCTTCATCAGAAGTTGCGTACGATAAACGTACATATCCAGATGGGCCGAAAGCTTCACCGGGAACCACAGCTACTTCAACCTCTTCCAGAATTAAATTAGCAAGTTCAGCAGATGTGGTCGGGCGCTTGCCGTTAATCTCTTTACCAAGGACGCCTTTTACTGAAGGGTAAACATAGAAAGCTCCAGTCGGAGTTGGGCAATTAACGCCGGGAATCTCATTTAGTAATTTCACAATTAATTTGCGGCGGCGATCAAATGCGATTCCCATTTCTTTAACTGCAGATAGATCATTATTAAGAGCAGCAATCGCAGCGCGCTGTGAGATATTTGAGACGTTAGAAGATAAGTGAGATTGTAGATTTGTCGCAGCCTTAATTACATCTTTTGGACCAATCATCCAACCCACGCGCCAACCGGTCATCGCATAAGTTTTGGCAACGCCATTTAATATTATAGTTCTATCAGCCATTGCTGGGACTAAAACTGGAATTGATGGCGCAGTAGCTCCGTCATAAAGAAGATGTTCATAAATCTCATCGGTAATAATCCAGATATCGTTCTTTAGCGCCCATTCAGCAATCGCTTTAACTTGCGCTTGCGAATACACCGAACCGGTTGGGTTAGAAGGCGAACAGAAGAGAAGGGCCTTGGTTTTAGGGGTACGCGCTTTCTCGAGTTGGTCGACGGTTACTAGATAATTTTGGGTTTCATCAGCAAAGACTTCGACAGCAACGCCGCCGGCTAATTTGATGCACTCTGGATAAGTAGTCCAATACGGAGAAGGCAGGATTACCTCATCACCTTTATCAACAATTGTTGCGAAGGCTTGATAAACGGCTTGCTTGCCACCGTTAGTTACAAGTACTTGATCAGCGGTAATTTCATAATTGGAATCGCGTTTGGTTTTTTTAACAATTGCTTCACGAAGTTCCGGCAAACCTGGAGTTGGTGAGTAGCGATGATTTGCAACAACTTTTGCAGCATCACTTGCGGCTTGCACGATGTAATCCGGAGTTGGGAAATCTGGTTCACCTGCGCCAAAGCCAATTACTGGACGGCCGGCAGCTTTCAGCGCCTTCGCCTTGGCATCAACGGCGAGGGTCGCAGATTCTGCGATGGCCGCGATTCGTGCGGAGATTCGAGGTTTACTCACGTGCGGAAGTCTCCCATAGGCGGGGATTTAGGCGAGTTAGACCGAAGGTGGGGTCCTCACCTACACTTGCGCCTCCTGGCGCTTGATTGATCGGGTAAATAAAAAATCTGATTATGAAAAGGTAATGCTTTGGCATGTCCGAAAGCGTCACGAAGGGCAGTAGCTCAACTGGCCAGAGTTCCGGTCTCCAAAACCGGCGGTTGGGGGTTCAAGTCCCTCCTGCCCTGCGCAGTAGCTGCAGTTAGTACAACGTAGTGAAGAAAGAACGAAAAGAGATAGAAAGGAGTGAAGATGACTGAAGAGTCAGAGAAGAAAGTTGGATTCTTTCGTAGCATCCCACTTTTCTATCGACAGGTAATTAACGAACTTCGTAAAGTGGTTTGGCCTTCACGAAATATGTTGACTACCTACACCGCAGTTGTACTCGTCTTCGTAACCTTTGTTATTGCAGTTGTTTCATTATTCGATCTGGGACTTACCCAGCTCGTACTTTTCATATTTGGTGAGTAAAGGAGGGGATATGAGCGAAGAGCAAATAGCGGCAATTGAAGCAGTTGATACTGATATTGAACTTGAAGAGGAAGAAGTTCAAGAGGAAGTATCGCCAGAAGTTGCCGCCTTCCGTGAGGAGCTTCGTTCCAAGCCAGGTGACTGGTATGTCGTCCACTCTTATGCCGGATTTGAAAAGCGCGTAAAGGGAAATCTCTTGCAACGTATCCAATCGATGCATATGGAGGATTACATCTTCGAGATCCAAGTTCCCGAAGAAGAGATCACCGAAGTTAAGAATGGACAACGCAAACAAGTAAAGCGAAATGTCTACCCAGGTTATGTCCTTGTCCGAATGGATTTGAGCGACGAATCTTGGTCCTGCGTTCGTAACACTCCTGGGGTAACAGGATTTGTTGGCAACTCACATAACCCAAGCCCGCTTCCAATGAGCGAGGCTGAGAAGATGTTGATGCCACGTGAATTGAAGAAGACTATGAAGCCAGATATCAAAGTTGTTGACTTTTCAGTCGGAGAATCGGTCACGGTTATGGATGGACCATTCGCAACCTTGCCAGCAACTATTTCTGAGATCATGCCAGAACAGGCAAAACTCAAAGTTCTCGTCTCCATCTTTGGTCGCGAGACTCCCGTTGAACTTTCATTCCATCAAGTACAGAAGATCTAGGAGAGATCATGGCGCCGAAGAAGAAGGTACAAGCACTAATCAAATTGCAGATCCAAGCTGGAGCTGCAACGCCAGCGCCACCTGTTGGTCCAGCTCTTGGCCAGCACGGCGTCAACATCATGGACTTCGTAAAGCAATATAACGCTGCTACTGAGAAGCAAAAAGGCGAGATCATCCCGGTTGAGATCACCGTATTTGAAGATCGCTCATTTACTTTTATTACAAAGACTCCTCCAGCATCACGACTTATCTTGAAGGCTGCTGGAATTGAAAAGGGATCTGCTGTCCCTCACAAAGAGAAGGTTGGCTCTATCACCTGGAAACAGTGTGAAGAGATCGCAACGCTAAAGAAAGGTGATCTAAACGCTAATGATGTAAAAGCTGGCGCAAAGATCATCGCAGGAACTGCTCGTTCGATGGGAATTCTCGTCAACGATTAGTTAAAAATAAAAAGTGGGAGGAGCTCGCTGCTCCGCTAAGACCACAACTTCACAATAAAAAATAAAAAGGAGAAGATGAAATGAAGCGAAGTAAGAAGTACAAGGCCGCCGCCGCAAAGATTGAAGAGGGAAAGCTATATACCCCGCTTTCGGCGATGAAAGTTGTAAGAGAAACTAATGTAACTAAGTACGACGCCTCCGTTGAGGTTTCGATGTCACTTGGCGTTGACCCAAAGAAAGCGGATCAAGCAGTCCGCTCCACCGTTAACTTGCCACATGGAACCGGTAAGACAGCACGCGTACTTGTTTTCGCAACCGGACCTCGCGCAGATGAAGCGCGCGCAGCTGGCGCCGATATCGTCGGTGGCGATGAGTTAATTGAAGAGGTAAGTGGCGGTCGTCTTGATTATGACTCCGTTGTTTCCACCCCAGAATTGATGGGTAAGGTCGGTCGACTTGGAAAAGTTCTTGGACCTCGCGGCTTGATGCCAAACCCAAAGACCGGAACTGTGACAACTGATGTTGCTAAAGCAGTTACCGATATCAAAGGTGGAAAGATTGAATTCCGTATTGATAAGGATTGCAATCTTCACTTCTTAATTGGTAAGGCATCATTTAGTGCGGAACAACTAGCTGATAATTATGCCGCCGCAGTTGATGAAATCATGCGAGTAAAGCCAGGATCTTCAAAAGGTCGTTACATCCGCAAAGCGGTTGTTTCAACCACGATGGGACCAGGCGTTGCGCTTGATACCAACTATGCGCGCGAAGGTGCCGCACCTATTCAATAAACCTTAACGGCGACGACACTAGAATCTTCGTGTGAAGTCGATCCTTGATGCCATCGGCAATACACCGCTGATAGAGATTGAGGGAATCTGGGTAAAGATGGAGTATTTGAATCCATCTGGATCAATAAAAGCGCGCATCGCAAAGTACATGATTGAGCGCGCCGAAAAAGAAGGCTTGCTTAAACCCGGTGACACAATTGTTGAAGCATCATCCGGTAATACCGGTAATGCGATGTCAATGGTTGCTGCCGTTAAGGGTTACAAAATGTTGGTTTTGATGCCGAGCGGACTTAGTCAAGAACGCGTTGCAATCTCAAAGGCATTTGGAGCAGAAGTTAGAACTGTTGGCGATTTTCATGTAAATGATGCGCTCGAAGAATGTCGCAGGCTCGGTAAGCAACCAGGTTATTTCTCACCGCAACAATTTGATAATGAATGGAATGTTGAAGAAAACACCGAATGGCTCGGTCAAGAAATATTGAAAGAACTTCCTAAGAAGCCGGATTTAGTTGTTAACGGAGTTGGCACCGGTGGAACCATCATCGGCCTTGGTCGCGCATTTAAAAAAGTAAATTCAAATTGCAAGACCTACGCCCTCGAACCAGCCGAGTCTTGCACAATCGCATGTGGCGAGATCCAGAAACATTTGATTGAGGGAATTTCAGATGGATTTGTTCCGGGAATCATCGAACGCCATCGGGGCGAAATTGATGGATTTATACATATCCATTCCAACGATTCGATCGATGAGATGCGAAGGATTGCTAGGGAATATGGAATCTTCGTTGGACCATCATCAGGCGCACATTTAATTGCCGCCAAGCGACTTAAAGCAGAGTTTGGCGTAGAGACCGTAGTAACCATCTTCTGCGATGAGGGCGAGAAGTACATGAAGGATTACTGGCTTAAGTATTAGTTTTCCGCTCGATTTTGACGCCTTCACCCGGGCTCGCCTAATATCTGCCACCTCACCAGAGACTGCTGGTTTCGAAGTTCGCTTCGAAGTAAATGTCGAAAGACAGCCCGCATAGGTTCGAGCGGATTACCCCGCGCGTTTCTATGCGTCGGGGTTTTTTACATTTAAAGGCAGATTTGGGGATTAATAGAAAGGAAGCCAGATGGCTCGCCCGGAAAAGGCAACCGCAGTTGCAGAGCTCGTTGCGGATTTCAAAGGAGCAGATGCAACAGTTGTTACCGAATATCGAGGACTTACTGTCACTTCGATAAAAGAGCTACGCCGTTCACTCGGTGGCGAAACTAAGTACAAGGTTGCTAAGAACACCTTGATCAAAATTGCCGCTAAAGAAGCTGGTGTAGATGTTGATGAGTCACTTCTCGCAGGACCATCTGCGATTGCTTTTGTTAAAGGCGATCCAGTAACCGCGGCGAAGAGTCTGAAGAACTTCCAGAAAGAGAATCCATTCCTTGTTATTAAAGGTGGAATCTTTGAAGGTAAGAGAGTAACCACAGCTGAGATCATGAAGCTCGCCGACCTCGAGTCGCGCGAAGTTCTCTTGGCAAAGCTTGCTGGTGCTATGAAGGCATCAATGGCAAAAGCTGCACGCGCATTCGATGCTCTTCGTATCAAGAGAGAAGCAGAAGCCGGTGCACCTGCTGCACCTGCTCAAGCTGCCCCCGCTGCAGAAGCAGCTCCAGAAGTTGTAGCCGAAGCAGCGCCTGCTGCCGAAGCCACAGCGGAAGTAACTTCTGCGGAACCAGCGCAAGCTGAAGCAACTCCAGAAACTCCAGAGAACGCGTAATAAAGCGATAAGAAAGAGGAAATAAAAATGGCAAAGCTAAGTACTGATGACCTACTAGGTCAGTTCAAAGAGATGACTCTTGTTGAACTTTCAGATTTCGTTAAAGCATTTGAAACAGAGTTCGATGTAACAGCTGCAGCACCAGTTGCAGTTGCTGCTGCGGGCGGAGCTGCTGGTGGCGGCGAAGCTGCTGCGGCACAAGAAGAGTTCACCGTCATCATCGAAGATGCTGGCGCACAAAAGATCGCGGTTATTAAGGAAGTCCGCGCTCTTAACTCCAGCCTTGGCCTCAAGGAGGCAAAGGATCTTGTCGATGCGACTCCAGCAACTGTGCTTGAGAAGGCAGACAAGGCAACAGCAGATAAGGCGAAGGCTTCGCTCGAGGCTGCTGGCGCAAAGGTTTCAATCAAGTAAGTATCCGTCAGCTAAGGCCCCCGGTTCGGGGGCCTTACTGCTTTCCGGGGTGATTCCACGGATTAGACACCCGCGTGTCGTTCAAGTTATCCTCCTCCTTCGCACAAATTTCTAGGTACAGGCATATAGCGGCCGAGGCCTTGACTCCGCTGTGCGAAAAGTCCGTAAGTAAATAAGTAGTGACAAATTTGGAAGGACGAGACTTGGCCGCGAAACAGAAATCATCTGCACCAGCAAGAATTTCATTCGCCAAGATCCGCGAACCACAAGAAGTACCAAATCTCCTAGCACTTCAAATCGAAAGCTTTGATTGGTTGCTAGGCAATGATGCGTGGCGTTCGCGAATTGGTAAGAATGAAAGACCAGAACGAGGAGAAATTCCGAAGACTTCTGGATTAGAAGAAATCTTCGAAGAGATCTCACCAATTGAAGACTTCCAAGGATCGATGTCGCTCTCATTCCGCGACCATCGTTTTGAACCTCCGAAGTATTCAATTGCTGAATGTAAAGAGCGCGACATTACCTACGCAGCTCCACTCTTCGTCACCGCAGAATTCACGAACAATGTAACTGGTGAAATCAAGTCTCAAACTGTTTTCATGGGTGATTTCCCGTTGATGACACCACGCGGAACTTTCGTTATTAACGGAACAGAGCGCGTTGTTGTCTCCCAGCTAGTCCGTTCTCCTGGTGTTTATTTTGAACGCACAGTCGAGAAGACTTCTGATAAAGATATTTACACTGCCAAGATCATCCCAAGCCGTGGAGCTTGGCTTGAGTTTGAAATTGATAAGAAAGATTTCGTCGCAGTCCGTATCGATCGCAAGCGTAAACAATCAGTAACCGTCTTCTTAAAGGCGCTTGGTTGGACCAACGAACAGATTCTCAATGAGTTCGGCGAGTACGAGTCGATGAAAGATACTCTTGCTAAAGATACCGTCACTACTCAAGATGAAGCCTTACTTGATATTTACCGAAAGATGCGTCCGGGTGAGCCACCAACTAAGGAAGCTGCCCAGAACTTAATCGAAAATCTTTACTTCAATCCAAAGCGTTATGACTTGGCCAAGGTCGGCCGCTTTAAGTTGAATAAGAAGCTCGGTATTGAACTTGAACTTGGTAAGAATCTTCTTGCGATTGATGACATTGTTGGAACGATTCGTTACATCGTTGCGCTCCACAAAGGTGAGGCGCTAATTGATCTCGGTAAGCAAGTTCGCGTTGAGATTGACGATATCGACCACTTTGGAAATCGTCGCCTCCGTACCGTTGGCGAATTGATTCAAAACCAGGTTCGCGTAGGTCTTTCGCGTATGGAGCGTGTTGTTCGCGAGCGTATGACCACTCAAGATGTCGAAGCAATTACGCCACAGACACTTATTAATATCCGTCCGATTACTGCTGCGATTAAAGAGTTCTTCGGAACTTCTCAGTTGTCACAGTTCATGGACCAGACAAATCCAATCTCAGGACTTACACACAAGCGCCGTCTTTCAGCGCTTGGACCTGGTGGTTTGTCACGTGATCGCGCTGGCTTCGAAGTTCGTGATGTACATCCATCTCACTACGGACGTATGTGTCCGATTGAAACTCCAGAAGGTCCAAACATTGGACTTATCGGTTCGCTTGCAACATATGCACGCATCACACCATTTGGTTTCGTCGAGACTCCGTATCGCAAAGTTGTTGGCGGAAAAGTAACTGACCAAGTTGATTACTTAACTGCAGATGAAGAAGATGAACACATCATCGCCCAAGCAAACGCACCGCTAACTGAAGAGAATCGCTTCGCCGAATCTCGCGTTCTGGTTCGTCGTCGCGGTGGCGAAGTTGAATACATCCCAGCTGAAGAAGTTGATTACATGGATGTCTCACCGCGCCAGATGGTTTCGGTTGCAACTGCGATGATCCCATTCCTTGAGCACGATGATGCTAACCGCGCACTTATGGGTGCGAACATGATGCGCCAAGCGGTTCCACTTCTTCGCGCTGAAGCGCCATTTGTCGGAACCGGTATGGAATATCGCGCAGCTGTTGATGCTGGCGATGTTGTTACCGCAATTCGCGGCGGCGTTGTAACTGAAGTTGCTTCTGATCGCGTCGTTATTAAAACTGATGATGGCGAAGAGGATGTTTACGATGACACTGTCATCCAAAAATTCATCCGCTCAAACCAAGGCACCTCACGCAATATGCGCGTTGTTGTAAATGAAGGCGAGAAGATTTCTGCCGGCCAAGTAATCGTTGATGGGCCAAGCACCCAGAACGGTGAGATGGCGCTCGGTAAGAACTTGCTCGTTGCCTTCATGTCATGGGAGGGCCACAACTACGAAGATGCGATTATCTTGTCCCAGCGTTTGGTCCAAGACGATGTTCTCTCCTCAATTCATATTGAAGAGTATGAAGTCGATGCTCGCGATACCAAACTTGGAGCTGAAGAAATCACTCGCGATATTCCAAATGTTTCCGAGGAAGTTCTCGCAGATCTTGATGAGCGCGGAATTATTCGAATCGGCGCTGATGTAGTTCCTGGCGATATTCTGGTTGGAAAAGTAACGCCAAAGGGCGAGACTGAATTAACCCCAGAAGAGCGTCTACTCCGTGCCATCTTTGGTGAGAAGGCTCGCGAAGTTCGCGATACCTCACTTAAGGTTCCTCACGGTGAAGGTGGAAAAGTAATCGGCGTAAAGATCTTTGATCTTGAAGATGGTTATGACTTATCTGCTGGTGTTAACCAGGTAGTTCGCGTCTATGTCGCCCAGAAACGAAAGATTCAAGATGGTGACAAGCTCGCAGGACGCCACGGTAATAAGGGCGTTATCGCAAAGATCCTTCCAGTTGAAGATATGCCATTCCTTGCCGATGGAACTCCAGTCGATGTTGTTCTAAATCCGCTCGGCGTACCAGGTCGAATGAATGTCGGACAGGTTCTTGAAACTCACTTAGGTTGGGTTGCTAAGAGCGGTTGGGAAGTTACAACTAGCGGCGAGAAGTGGACCGAGCGTCTTTCAAATATTGGCGCGATGTCAGCTGATGCTGGAACTCGAGTTGCAACACCGGTCTTTGATGGCGCACGTGAAGATGAAATTCATGGCTTGCTCGCATCAACGCTGCCAAATAGCGATGGCCAACGTTTGGTTTCTGAAGATGGCAAGGCGCAACTATTTGATGGTCGCACCGGATTGCCTTATCCAGAAGACATCACGGTTGGTTATATGTATATCTTGAAGTTGCACCACTTGGTCGACGACAAGATTCACGCACGTTCCACCGGTCCTTACTCAATGATCACCCAGCAACCACTTGGCGGAAAAGCCCAGTTCGGTGGCCAGCGCTTTGGTGAGATGGAAGTTTGGGCGCTTGAAGCATATGGCGCGGCATATACCTTGCAAGAGTTGTTGACGATTAAGTCTGATGACGTGCTAGGTCGCGTAAAAGTTTACGAAGCAATTGTGAAGGGTGAAAACATTCCAGAACCTGGAATTCCAGAATCCTTCAAAGTTCTCGTTAAAGAAATGCAATCGCTCTGTCTCAATGTCGAAGTTCTCTCATCCGAGGGCGTCGCAATCGAGATGCGCGATACTGATGAAGAAGTATTCAAGACGGCCGAAGAGTTAGGAATCAACTTGTCACGAGTTGAACCAAGCTCAGTAGAAGAAGTGTGACAGGGGGAAATAAGACATGTTAGACGTCAACTTTTTCGATGAGTTAAGGATTGGTCTCGCATCAGCTGAGAACATCCGCGAGTGGTCTTTTGGCGAAGTAAAGAAGCCAGAAACCATCAACTACCGAACCCTTAAGCCAGAAAAGGACGGACTCTTCGATGAGAAGATCTTCGGTCCAACTCGCGACTGGGAATGCTATTGCGGTAAGTACAAGCGCGTACGTTTCAAAGGAATTATCTGCGAACGATGCGGCGTCGAAGTTACTCGCGCCAAAGTACGTCGCGAACGTATGGGACATATCGAACTTGCAGCTCCAGTAACACATATCTGGTACTTCAAAGGCGTTCCATCACGACTTGGATATCTTCTAGATCTTGCTCCAAAAGATCTTGAGAAAGTTATCTATTTTGCGGCTTATATGATCGTCAAAGTCGATACTGAAGGTCGCGAAGAAGATCTAGCCAAACTAGAGAAGCGAATGAATTCTGATCGCAAGAAGATCGAAACTAAACGAGATGGTGATTTAAGTGCACGCCAAGAGAAGCTTGAGAATGATCTAGCTGATTTGGAAGATGAAGGCGCAAAGTCAGACCAGAAGCGCAAAGTCCGTGAATCTGCAGAACGTGAATTGAAGACAATTCGCGAGCGCTCCCAGAAAGAATTGGATCGTCTCGAAGAAGTCTGGAAGCGATTCAAAGATCTTAAAGTCGGCGATCTAGAGGGCGATGAGAATCTCTATCGTGAGATGCGTAATCGTTACGGAATTTATTTCGAAGGCTATATGGGCGCGACTGCGATCCAGAAGCGACTTGAAAACTTCGATCTCCAAGCCGAATATGACAAGTTGACCGATATCGCTGAGAATGGCAAGGGTCAGAAAAAGACCCGCGCTATAAAGCGACTAAAGGTTGTTAACTCATTCTTAAATACAAATAACAAACCAACCTCGATGGTCTTGGATTGCGTTCCAGTAATTCCACCAGATCTTCGCCCGATGGTTCAGCTCGATGGTGGTCGCTTTGCAACGAGCGATCTCAACGATCTCTATCGCCGCGTAATCAATCGAAATAATCGTTTGAAGCGCTTAGTTGATCTCGGCGCCCCAGAAATTATTGTTAATAATGAGAAGCGTATGCTTCAAGAAGCAGTCGATGCCTTGTTTGATAACGGTCGCCGTGGTCGCCCAGTAACTGGACCTGGAAACCGTGCGCTCAAGTCACTCTCTGACATGCTTAAAGGAAAGCAAGGCCGTTTCCGCCAGAACTTGCTTGGAAAGCGCGTTGATTACTCAGGTCGTTCGGTAATCGTCGTCGGTCCACAGCTTAAGTTGCATCAATGTGGTCTTCCTAAGCAGATGGCGCTGGAATTATTTAAGCCATTTGTAATGAAGCGCTTAGTTGATTTGAATCACGCACAAAATATTAAGAGCGCAAAGCGTATGGTTGAGCGTTCACGTGCGGTTGTTTGGGATGTTTTGGAAGAAGTTATTGCCGAACACCCAGTATTACTAAACCGCGCACCAACCTTGCACCGTCTTGGAATCCAAGCTTTCGAACCACAATTAATCGAAGGTAAAGCGATCCAGATTCACCCGCTTGTCTGTACTGCATTTAACGCAGACTTCGACGGTGACCAGATGGCGGTTCACGTTCCACTCTCCGCAGAAGCCCAAGCCGAAGCGCGTATCTTGATGTTGTCTTCAAACAACATCCTTTCGCCTGCTTCAGGTCGTCCGCTTACTGCACCAACCCAGGACATGGTCCTTGGTCTCTACTTCCTAACTTCAAATCGCGAAAACCAGATTGGTGATGGACGTAGCTTTGCCTCAATCGCTGAAGCGTTGATGGCCTACGAACAGAAATCACTTGCAGTTCAAGCGAAGATCAAGATTCGGGTAAATGTAAATGGTGAATTTGTAACGAAAGAGACGACTTTAGGTCGCGCTATTTTCAACGAAGTTCTCCCAGAATCTTTCCCATATGTTGATACTGAAGTAACTAAGAAGGGCCTTGGCGCAATCGTCGATAGCCTCGCGGAAGGATTCCCAAAGGTTGTCGTTGCTAAGACGCTCGATGATTTGAAGGATCTCGGTTTCCGATGGGCAACACGCGCTGGCGCAACTATCGGTATCGTCGATGTGGTTACCCCAGACCGTAAGAATGAAATCCTTACTGGTTATGAAGAGAAGGCCGAAAAGGTTCAATCTCAGTATGACCTCGGTTTGATTACTGATGACGAGCGTCGTCAGGAATTGATTGAGATCTGGACTCAAGCCACCAATGATGTTGCAAAAGAGATGGAAGATAACTTCCCAAGAACTAATCCAGTTTGGATGATGGTTTACTCCGGCGCACGTGGAAATATGATGCAGATCCGCCAAATTGCAGGTATGCGAGGTCTAGTAGCAAATCCAAAGGGTGAAATCATCCCGCGTCCGATTAAGTCGAACTTCCGTGAAGGCCTCTCAGTTCTTGAGTACTTCATCTCGACTCACGGTGCGCGAAAAGGTCTTGCTGATACCGCGCTTCGTACCGCAGATGCTGGTTATCTAACTCGACGTCTCTGCGACGTTGCTCAAGATGTCATCATCCGTGAGGAAGATTGCGGAACTGATCGCGGTCTAGCGTTAAAGATTGCCGAAGTTGTAAATGGCAAACTAACTCGCGATGATCATGTTGAAACTGGAATCTATGGTCGCATCACCGCTGAAGATGTAGTTGCTGATGGTAAGACGGTAATTACCGCAGGTACTGATCTTGGCGATCGCGTAATCGATGAATTGGTCGCAGCTGGCGTTGGCGAAGTAAAAGTTCGCTCCGTTATGACTTGCGATTCAAAGGTCGGTCTTTGCGCGAAGTGCTACGGCCGTTCTATGGCAACTGGAAAACTCGTTGATGTAGGCGAAGCGGTTGGAATTATCGCTGCCCAATCAATCGGTGAACCAGGAACCCAGCTAACGATGCGTACCTTCCACACCGGTGGTGCTGCAACAGCATCCGGTGATATCACCCATGGTCTACCTCGTGTGGTTGAGCTCTTCGAAGCTCGCACACCAAAGGGAGTTGCCCCAATCGCAGAAGCGGCTGGCGTAGTTTCCTTCTTGGAAGATTCAAAGGGTAAGAAGAT
>JBMTVF010000021.1:0-16717 GCA_049451055.1 Candidatus Nanopelagicaceae bacterium
TCTGGCCTCTAAGTAATTGAACCGGCCAGGCAATATCTGCGCCAAGTAGTTTTGCAGCAGCAAGTGGCCACCTTGGGTTACGCAACATCTCTCTTGCCATCATCACTGCATCTGCTTTGCCAGTAGCGATGATCTCTTCGGCTTGAAGCGCTTCGGTAATTAATCCAACCGCTGCTGTCGGGATCTTCGCCTCGTTTCTAATTCGATCAGAAAATGGAACTTGATAGCCGGGACCAACTGGAACCGGGGCGCCTGAACTTGTTCCTCCAGAAGAAACGTCTAATAAATCAACGCCAAGGACTTTCAATTCTTTAGCCAGTGAAATTGATTCCTCAATACTCCAGCCGCCGTCGAGCCAATCGGAAGCTGAGATCCGCAAAAATAGCGGCATCGAGTCTGGGATATTGGATCGCACAGATTCTGTTATCTCCCTCAAAAATCGAGTTCGATTTTCAAAACTTCCACCGTAATTATCGGTACGAGTATTCGAGATTGGCGACAAGAATTGATGAATTAAATAACCGTGAGCACCATGAATTTCTACCAAATCAAATCCAGCTTCAACTGCGCGCTTAGCTGATTGACCAAATGAAATTACTAATTCATTTATCTCAGCGCTGGTAAGCGCACGCGGTACCGGATATTTTCCGCCAAAAGAGATTGCACTCGGCGCAACGCACTCCCAGCCACCTTCTTCAATTGTCGCCATTGGGCGCTGGCTCCATGGTGGTAAACAAGAGCCCTTTCTGCCAGCGTGTGCTAATTGAATTCCTATTTTGGTTCCCATCGAGTGAGCAAATTTCACAATCGGGATTAGTTGGTCTCGCTGTTTGTCGTTCCAGAGGCCGAGACATTGCGTCGAGATTCGCCCCTCAGGGACAACGCCGGTCGCTTCCATCATGATTAATCCTGCGCCACCTGTTGCAAACGATCCGATGTGGACATCGTGCCATTGCGTAGCAACTCCATCTTCAGCTGAGTATTGGCACATCGGACTTACCCAGGCGCGGTTTTGCATCGTCACACCGCGCGAAGTTAAGGGGGAGAAGAGATGAGACATGCGATAAAGCCTAAGCCCTCTTTGGCATAGTTAGCACATGAAACGGCGAATCTATCCGCTCCGAGATTTCCTCAACAATGAGAGCTCTTCGGGGATTGTCCTAGTGCTTGCAGCGTTATTAGGAATGATTATCGCCAATACTTCTTTATCCGATGAATATTTTTCGATTCTTGATTATGCCTTTGAAATTGAAATGCCTGGGATATTTATCTCGTTAACAGTACTTAAGTTGATTAATTACGCTTTTATGACGTTATTCTTCTTTGTAGTAGGTCTCGAGATTAAACGCGAACTCACTTCAGGACACCTTTCCAGTTTGAAGAGCGCACTTGCGCCATTTATAGCCGCCTTAGGAGGCATGGCTTTTCCGGCGGTCATATATTTGATTTTTGCCGGAGATATCGCGCCCTCTGGATGGGCCATTCCTGTGGCTACCGATATCGCGCTGGCAGTTGGTTTAATGGCAATTATCGGCACCCAGGCTGGCGCTGGATTGCGGGCATTTCTTCTTGCCTTAGCCGTTATGGATGACATTGCAGCAATCTTGATAATTGCAGTTGTTTATTCAACAGGTGTAATTATTTCATGGGGCGCTGGCGCTGCCGCCGCGATACTTGCAACTTTTCTTCTCCAGAAATTTCGAGCACGAAGCCCCTGGTTCTATTTACCAGCCGGCGCCTTACTTTGGTACAGCCTCTATCGTGCCGGGCTCCATCCAACTCTTGCCGGAGTGATTATGGGTTTGTTGACGCCAGCCATTACTTTAGAGAACAGTAAGTTGGAGGATGGTGAGGATGGTGAGGATGGCCAGCTCACCGTTGTAGAAATTTTAGAATCCAAATTACATTCCTATTCGAGTTTCTTGGTGGTTCCGTTATTCGCCTTTAGTAATTCCGGTGTAGCGCTCTCTAGCGATGTGATTGGAACCGCTCTCGGCTCACCAATTGCGTGGGGTATTTTCTTCGGCCTGGTAATAGGAAAGCCACTTGGAATTTTTGCTACCTCAAAACTTTTCGCATCGCGTGGGCTGATTGATCTACCTGAGAAATCAAGCGCTCCTGCTCTGATTGCTACGGGAAGCGTTGCGGGAATTGGATTTACGGTTGCAATTTTTATTGCAAAACTAGCGTTTGAAGATCGTGCGCTTCAAGATATTGCTGTTATGGCAGTAATTTTGGGCTCATTAGTGAGCGCCATTTTGGCTCTAGCAATATTCAAAGTAATTAAGCGTTAATTCTTGCTGACCCAGCCCCAGACTAATTCAGCTCCAGAGTGTCCAGATAGCGCTACGTAAGCAAGAGAAATTAAGGATGCAATTACTAATAAGATTGAGACCAGCCTTCTAATTGCGGGCGAACCGATATTGGCGCCTTCTCTGTCCATACGCCAGCGCAAATAAATAAGTGCTACTAACGGAATGCTGATAAAGGGCGCTAAATTTCCCAAATTCTGGTGGCGCTCAATCTCAACTCCAACAATTTCTTTTAGCTCCTCACCGCTCCATCTGGCAGCAAAAAGAGAAATTAGCCCAATGATGGATAATCCAAAAACTAATTTGCCATATCTTCTCGAGAAGCTCGGCAAGTAAGACATAACTAGAGCGGCGAGAGATGCGATAGGCATAAGAATTACGGCTGCATGTACAACCAGGGGATGGATAGGTAAGCCAAAGATCATCGGAACATCATACAGATTTGAAGTTAGCCTTTTTGCTTATACTTTCCAAGAAATGACTCTTTAAATTCTGGGAAATCACCGTTCTCCAGAGCAGATCGCATTTTGGCCACTAAATTGACGATGAATGAAACATTATGGATAGTGGCAAGTGTCGGACCCAAAATCTCCTTGCTTCGAAATAGATGGTTTAAATAAGCGCGTGAATAATTCTTACAGGTGTAACACTGACATGAATCATCAATCGGCGAAAAATCTTTACGATAGGCGCCACCCGAAACATTAAATCTCCCCGAAGTTGAATAGACAGCGCTCGTCCTTGCCTCCCTAGTTGGAGCTACGCAATCGAAAGTATCTGCGCCATTTTCTACACCTTCAAATAAATCAGTCGGTTCACCAATTCCCAAGAGATGTCGGGGCTTTGCTTGTGGCAGTTCATCAACCACCCATCCCACAATCTCTCCCAGCCGAGATTTCTCAATGGCTCCACCGATTCCAAAACCATCAAATTCAATTCCACTACTCGACATGGTTGCTAAATCTCGAGCTGCTTTCCTACGAAGATCCTCGTAATGGGCTCCTTGAAGAACGCCGAAGAGAGCCTGATAAGGGCGATCGCTTCTCTCTCTGGTGAGTCGGTCATGCTCATCCAGGCAACGCAGCGCCCAACGACGCGTCCGTTCCAACGAGCTCTCTTGATAGCGCTTATCGTGATACAGGGTAGTCAATTCATCAAAAGCAAAGATGATGTCGGCGCCAATCTCATGTTGTACCTTCATTGAGATTTCCGGGGTGAAACGGTGGCTGGAGCCATCTAAATGAGATTTGAAAGTAACTCCCTCCTCATCGACTTCTGCGAGGCGCTCTTTACTCTCCGTTAAAGTTTCATCGAGGCCATCTCCTTGCATATCAATAACCTTCTTAAAGCCAGCGCCAAGAGACATAACTTGAAAGCCGCCGCTATCGGTAAAGGTCGGCCCAGGCCAATTCATAAATTTCCCTAACCCGCCGGCCTCATCAATTGTCTGCGATCCTGGCTGTAGGTAAAGGTGATAGGCATTGGCAAGCACCGCTTGCGCACCTAGAGATGAAATCGAATCTGGCAAGGTTGATTTCACCGTTGCCTTTGTGCCAACCGGAATGAAGGCTGGAGTTTTTATGGAGCCATGTGGAGTTTCAATAACACCAGTGCGAGCTCGACCATTTTTATCTTGGTGTGAAATTTGAAATTTGAAACTCATGAAATTCTTCGACCTAAGCGAGCGGTCAACCAGATAAACAATGGAACTGTCATAATCGAGAGAATTGCAGCCGAGAGCCAATTAACAGCTGGCGTCGTCCATATGCTGACTGAAGGAAGCGCTGAATCTTCGCTAGAAACCAGAAGTGATGCCAAGATGTTATTTGCCGCATGGGCGCCGAGTGCGATACCTATTGATTGGTCGCGCATACTCACCCATGCGAACATAAAGCCACTTGCGCCGTAACCCAAGATGGCAAAGAACAATTGGCCATTTACCTCAGGGTTTGAGAGGTGAGGAAGAGCGAAGAGCGCCCCGCCAATTAGCGAGACCAACCAGATTGATCGCCTACCATTTTCCAATCGTTGCTGGACCCAACCTCGAAAAAAGACCTCTTCAGCGCTGGTTTGGATAGGAATCAGAGTGAAGGCAATCAACAGATATGGGAGGAACTTGGACGCGTCGAAATTAAAGTCATAGTTCTCTGGATTGAAGAGGAAATCGGGGGCTCCAGAAATCAGTATGAGTATCGCCATTGCGACTGCACCAACCACAATTTCTTTTGAGAGCTTTCGCTGGTTTCGGGTGAAGAGAGTGCGAACCGGCAGCCGCAGGAGATATCGATGCAGTGCGATCGAGGCGAGCAATAGTGGAACAAAGGAAATCAAGATTGTCGAAGCGGTCTGCCAGGGGGCATAACTGCTCAGAATCGCTCTGCTCTCATCGCTATCTGTAGCAAGTACGTCTAGATCAATATTGAATCTATCTGCAGTGATACCGGTAAGAATGGAACCAACGAGCACCCAGGCGAGAATTATGAGGAAGGTTCCGAGAATCCATCGCCGTAACCTGGGGCGAGATAGAGATGAAGACTCTTCCATTTTTCCCACCCACCTTTGCGAGCTTGCAGATTTGGAAGAGCCTAACGGAATAGCTGGAAGAGACTAATCTTCTTCGGTAGTTCAACTTTCAACTAAATGGATTTTCGCGTACCCTTCTCATGTGGCGACGAAAAATAGCCAACCTCGTTGGCTTAATGAACGAGAGATGCGCACTTGGCGCTCATACATCATTGCCTCCCGAAGACTTCTTGAAGCGCTAGAGAGCGACCTCGATGGCCACGACCTCTCGATGGCCGACTATGAAGTAATGGCCCAATTATCCGAGGCGCCAAATCGCAGAATGCGAATGAGTGAACTTGCTGAATTGGCGATGATTTCGAAATCGCGCCTCTCTCATCGGATGAAGGTCATGGAAAAAGCTGGATGGATCAAGCGAGAGGAGTGCTCCGAAGATCGAAGGGGTTCTTGGGCGGTTATGACCGATAAGGGATTTCGAGCGATTGTGGCTGCTGCCCCTGATCATGTTGCAAGTGTCCGCCGTCGTTTTATCGACCAATTATCGGGCCGGGAGCAAGAGAATCTAACTTCTACTTTTGAAGGACTTACTAAGGAACTGCGCACTCAATTTATAAAAGAAAGTAAGCAATAAAAAAAGCCCGGCGCATATGCAGCCGGGCTTTCTCTGTAATTCTGGCGCTAAATTACTTAGCAGCCTTCTTACGACGACGACGCTTTGGAGCTGACTTAGCAGCCTTCTTACGACGACGACGCTTTGGAGCAGCCTTAGCTGCTGCCTTCTTACGGCGACGACGCTTTGGAGCAGCCTTAGCTGCTGCCTTCTTACGACGTTTTGCCACGTAGTTTCCTTTCAGAATGGTCCGGATCCGTCACCGAACCGCTTCAAGGGAAATCGTGTCAGTTATTCGACAAACTTTCCACTATTTTGAAGTTATTTCCGGGCCTGCGTGTCGCGATTTACTTTTAATAAATTATCAGTTTTTTCTTCATTGATACCCCCAAAAACCTTATTTTTTACGCATAAATTTCGAGATTTCGCGAATTTGAGAAATTATGAGGAATAAGTTACCGATAGGTAAGTTTGAGTAGGAGAGAAAAATATTTTGCTATTTTTCTCGATTTTTGCGAATTTTTGCCTCTTGGACGGCGAATTCGTTCTTATTAACGTCATAGTTCCGAAAGGCTGGCATAACAGAGGCAATAGCAATTACAAAACCGATACACATTAAGCCTCCGCCAACAACTGAAATTCGAAGTGATGTTAGTGCGGCCATCCCGCCGGCCCTTGCTTGACCGCCAAGTGGTCCTAACAGATAAGAGAGCATCTCAATTCCAGCTAGTCGGCCACGAAGCTCATCCGGAATTGATTGATTCCAAATAAAACCTCGGAAGAGCGCGCTTACCTGATCGAAGGCACCGGCAATTACTAGAGAAGCAATTACAACCAAGAGTGAATTTGAAGTACCGGCAAATGCAATTGCGACCCCCCAACCGAGGGCTCCAAAAACGACCGCCCTTCCATGTTTTGGATAGTTGCGCATCCAGCCGCTAAATACCGTAACAATTACCGCGCCGGCCGTAATTGAAGAATAGAAAAGTCCGAGCGCCCAAGGCGCTCCAATTTCGTCAGCCCAAAAAGGGAAAAGCGCCATCGGCATTGCAAGAAACATCGCGGCTAAATCAACAAAATAAGTGCCCAGTAAATCCTTGCGACTAAATGCGTATCTAAGCCCTTCGACCAAGCTCTGTAATGAAGGCGCGGTGCGTGCAATTAAAGGCGGGACGCCTTTAATTCGCGCCAATAACGAGAGTGAGATTGCGAAAGTTAAACAATCAACGAGATAGCCGACGCTTGCGCCATAACTAGCGACCAATAATCCGCCAACCGAGGGGCCAACAATGCCGCCAAATTGCCATCTAAGACTCATCAATGCGCTCGCGCTGGGCAAGTCATCATGGCTAACTAATCTCGGAAGGATTGCTTCCTGACTTGGCCGCTTTAATCCACTCAAGGCAGCAAAAACCGCAGCTATCACAAAGAGCAGGATCACGCTGGGATTTTCGCGACGGGCATTAATGAATAGAATTAGGGTTGCAATTAACGTTCCAAATTCAGTAAGCCAGATCATTTTCTTTCGGTCAACATGGTCGGCGAGCACACCGCCATAAAGTCCAAATATCGTCAACGGAATAATCTCGACTATCCCGATCAAACCGACCGCCCAGAATGAGTTGGTTAGTTCTTTAACTTGGAAAGGTAGGGCAACGAAGGTAATCATTGAGCCGAAATAGGAGAAGAGTCCGGCTGTAAAAATCAATCGAAAGTCGCGATACTTCTTTAAGGGAGAGAGGTCCATCGCCAATCGCGCCATAACCTGAAAAGTCTAGTCAGTGAAAAGTCTCGCCCTCGCTTGGGAACTTGCCAGCGGCGACATCTTCGCTCCACTCGCGGGCAGCGCTCACCATTTCGTTTCGTAAGTTTCGATATGCCCGGGCAAATTTTGGACGGCTTGGCGTCATTCCCATCAAATCTGTCCAAACTAAAACCTGAGCATCGCAATCAACTCCGGCTCCAATTCCGACCGTCGGGATCGAAAGGGTTGCCGTGATTTGGGCCGCTAATTCCGCAGGGATCAGCTCTAAGACAATTGCAAAACATCCAGCAGCTTCGAGCGCCTTTGCATCATCGATTAACAATCGGCCGCTTTCCCCACGGCCTTGAACTTTAAAACCACCTAGTGCATTGACCGATTGTGGCGTCATTCCTAGATGTCCCATCACCGGTATTCCATATTTAACGAGAGCTTTCACTTGTTCAATCACTCGAACGCCGCCTTCAAGCTTGACGGCCTGCGCTTTACCCTCTTTCAAGAATCGAATACCGGTTGCAAGCGCCTGTTCACTGTTTATTTCATATGAGCCAAATGGCAGATCGGCTACAACCAGCGCTTGGTTTGATCCGCGAACTACAGCCCTAGTCAATGGAATCAATTCTTCAACTGTTACTGGGACCGTATTCTCTTCCCCAAGAAAGTTATTACCTGCGCTATCGCCAACTAGGAGAACTGGAATACCAGCTTCATCAAAGATTGATGCTGTAACACTGTCATATGAGGTTATAACCGACCACTTTCTGCCAGCGCGCTTCCAGGCAGCTAAATCGGCAATGCTAAATCGCTTCATATTTTCCTTCCTCGAAGCCATAAGGTCCCCGGGAGATACGTGGAAAGTCTATAGGTACTCTTGAACCGTGCCTATTGCCAACCATGCCAAGTTAAGGATTGCGGCTGCCCAGATAAATCCACTGGTAGGAGATTTAACAGGCAATTCCGAAAAAGTTCTTGAGTTTGCAATGAGGGCGAAAAAACAAGGTGCTCAAGTAGTCGTATTTCCGGAAATGGTGATTACCGGCTACCCAATTGAAGATTTAGCGCTGCGACCTGCGATTAGTAAGGCCGCCAAAGCAGCAGTCGAAACATTAGCTAGTAACTTGGAAAAGAATGGTTGTGCAGAACTGCTGGTCGTAGTTGGTTACTTGGATAGAGAAGAGAAACCATTAAACGCTGTTGCGCTTCTGTATGGTGGAAAAATTGTGGCGAGATACGTTAAGCGCCATCTTCCAAACTATGGTGTTTTCGATGAATTCCGTAACTTCGCCCCAGGAAATGGCACTCTGATTGTTCGCTACTTAGGAGTGGATATCGCGGTTGCAATTTGTGAGGATATTTGGAGAGAAGAGGGTCCGATGGCGGAATTGGCTGCCAGAAAACCTGGGATCCTCCTGGTTCCAAATGGCAGTCCATTTGAGCGTTCTAAAGATGATCTGCGACTAAAACTTCTTCAACAACGTTGCCAGCAAGTTAATGCTCCGATCGTCTATGTAAATATGGTTGGCGGACAAGATGACCTAGTATTTGATGGCGACTCTATAGTCGTTGCAAAGGATGGCGTAGTCATCAGCCGAGCAGCTCAGTTCGAAGAAGAGTTACTAGTCTCTGAATTGATTGTTGAACTGGGCTCTGCTTCACCAGATCTTGTAATTAGCGATGCCAGCAAATCCCAGGGCGATGAAGTGAGAAATGAAATCAGCGCTCGACTATCTGATGAAGAAGAAGTTTGGAAAGCATTAGAACTCGGACTAAGAGATTACATAGTGAAAAATCGATTAAAGAGCGTTGTGCTGGGACTGTCTGGCGGAATTGACTCTTCACTTGTAGCGACTATTGCGGTGGATGCTCTCGGTCGCGAAAATGTCTTTGGAGTCTTAATGCCAAGTAAGTATTCTTCCGAGCACTCACTGATCGACGCCGAAGAATTGGCCGATAATTTAGGAATTTCGACTCGAAAGATTCCGATTGAACCTGCAGTGGAGTCATTCAAAAATCTGACTGAGCTTAAAGGTTTAGCAGAAGAAAATATTCAGGCTCGAGTAAGGGGAGCGCTCTTGATGGGAATCTCAAATCAAGAGGGGCATTTGGTCCTTGCTACCGGAAATAAATCAGAACTTGCCGTTGGATATTCAACGCTTTACGGAGATGCCGTAGGCGGATTTGCCCCAATCAAGGACTTATTTAAAGTTGATGTTTGGAAATTGGCGAGATGGCGAAACCAGAGCGCCCAAGTAAAAGGTGAAAAACCTCCAATTCCCGAAAATTCAATTAATAAAGAACCAAGCGCTGAACTTAGACCTGGTCAACGAGATAGCGACTCGCTCCCTGATTATGAAACTTTGGATCAAATTCTGGAAATTTATGTTGATGAGGGTGGCGATGCGCAGTCCATCATCAAGCGAGGTTTCTCGCGCGAATTGGTCGAACGCGTAATTGCCCTCGTTGATAAAGCGGAGTACAAACGCCGTCAATATCCACCTGGGACCAAAGTCAGTCGAATTGCATTTGGAAAAGACCGTCGCCTGCCAATGACCTCACATTGGCGTGAGCGAAATTAATGCAAATCATTCGCGAGTAGCGATTTTTCACTTGCGATGTAAAATTTAGCCATGACATCGATTTCTAACTGGCTCTTCACTAGGCGCCGTGTGATCGATTTTGGTCGCGTTGATATCTGTTGCTGTCTTTAAATTTCTCGCAGCAAATCTTTAATTACAGAGCCAAATTTTTATCTAAATAATAAGGAGAAATCATGAAGGTTTATAACAACATCACAGAAATATATGGAAACACTCCATTAGTTCGATTAAATCGGATTACCGATGGAGCCAAGGCAAATGTTTTAGCGAAATTAGAGTTCTATAACCCCACAAGCACTGTGAAAGATCGAATCGGCATCGCCATGATTGATGCCGCTGAAAAAAGTGGACAACTTAAGCCTGGTGGAACAATTGTGGAAGCGACCTCGGGAAATACTGGCATCGCACTAGCCATGGTTGGCGCTGCTCGGGGATACAAAACGATTCTCACCATGCCAGACTCAATGTCAAAAGAACGCCGCGCATTACTTCGCGCTTTCGGCGCAGAATTAATTCTCACCCCAGCCTCAGAAGGAATGAAAGGTTGTGTAGCAAAGGCCGAAGAGCTTGGAAAAAATGGCGCAGTGATGGTTCGCCAATTTGAGAATCAAGCAAATCCAGAGATTCATCGCAAAACAACAGCGGAAGAAATATGGCGTGACACAGACGGCACTGTTGATGCAGTTGTGGCCGGTAGCGGTACTGGTGGAACAATCACAGGAATCGGCCAAGTTCTAAAAGAGCGTAAGCCTGGGATCAAAATGTTTGTAGTCGAGCCGGCTGCCTCACCACTACTTAGCGGCGGCCAACCAGGCGGACATCCAATACAAGGCATCGGACCAAACTTCATCCCGCCAATTCTCGATACAAAAATTTATGACGAGGTCATCGACGTTCAAGCCGAGGATGCTGTTGCATTTGCTCGGCGAGCAGCTGCAGAAGAAGGAATTCTGGCTGGAATTTCATCAGGGGCTGCACTTTGGGCGGCAGCACAAGTTGCCAAGCGAGATGAATTCTCCGGAAAGACAATCGTAGTAATTGTGCCTTCATTTGGTGAGCGTTATTTATCAACAATTCTCTATAAAGATTTGATGGACTGATGATTAATCGAATCTTAGAAGATATCAATAACGCGCTTGCACGAGATCCTTCGGCAAGGAACCGTCTGGAAGTAGCTCTTACATTTCCGGGTCTTCACGCAGTTTGGGGCTATCGGATTGCGCATTTTCTTTGGAGGGCTCGATTTAAACTGCTAGCAAGAATCTACTCAAATTGGATTAGAGCCGTAACTGGGATTGAAATACATCCCGGAGCCCGAATCGGAAGAAGATTTTTTATCGACCATGGAATGGGTGTAGTTATCGGAGAGACTGCAATTGTTGGCGATGACGTAATGATTTATCACGATGTCACTTTGGGCTCTAGAACTTTTACTAAAGAAAAGCGTCACCCAACTATTGGAGACGGCGTGGTCATAGGATCTGGCGCCCGGGTTATCGGAAATATAACCGTAGGGGCCGGGGCTCGAATCAGCGCCAATAGCGTCGTCGTGCGGGATGTTGCTGCCAAAACTAATCAAGATGAGAGCGAAAACTTCGTAATTTGAGGATTTAACATTGCCGTAACGCGGCTCGGGCATTATCACTCCCATGATTCCCCGAGATGAAGTGCAATTAAAACAGCAGGAATTTGTACTGCGAACTCTAGAAGAGCGAAATATACGTTTTGTTTATCTCTGGTTTACCGATGTTTTGGGATATTTGAAATCTGTTGCAATCGCTCCGCCTGAATTAGAGACTGCTTTTGCTGAAGGTATTGGCTTTGATGGTTCGGCAATTGAGGGGTTCGCAAGATTTACCGAATCGGATATGTTGGCAAAACCAGATCCTGCAACTTTTTCGATTCTTCCCTGGCGCGCAGATAGACCAGAAGCGGCTCGAATCTTTGCTGATATTTTGATGCCAGACGGCACACCATCTCCTGCTGATCCAAGAAATGTTCTCAAGAAAACTTTGGATAAAGCGGCGCGGCTTGGCTTTACCTGTTACACCCACCCCGAAATTGAGTTCTTCCTATTTCAGGAAGCACCCAAGATTGGCGTTCGACCTAGACCGATAGATTCGGGAGGTTATTTTGATCAGACTCCCACCTCACTCGGCCACGATTTTCGACGTGAAGCAATTTCGCTATTAGAGGCGACTGGGGTATCTGTTGAATTTAGCCATCATGAAGGCGCGCCTGGACAACAAGAGATTGATCTTCGATACGCAGATGCTCTTAGCACCGCAGACAACATAATGACATTTCGACATCTAATTAAGGAAGTTGCATTAAGCCAAGGAATATACGCATCGTTCATGCCAAAACCTCTCTCTGAGCACCCAGGTTCTGGAATGCATACTCATATTTCGCTATTTAAAGGCGAAGAAAATGCTTTCTTCCAAAGCGGAAGTGAAGATCAATTGTCACCGACAGCTAGATCTTTTCTAGCAGGAATTGTTAAACATGCACCAGAATTTGTTGCGGTTACAAATCAATGGGTAAATTCATATAAACGACTTCATGGAGGTGGCGAAGCGCCATCTAAAATCAATTGGGGTAAAGAAAATCGCGATGCCATGATTCGAATTCCGATGTACAAGCCCAAGAAAGAGAATTCAACTCGTATTGAATTTCGCGCCCCAGATGCTGCCTGCAATCCCTACCTTGCTTTTGCAGTAACTATTGCTGCTGGCCTAAAAGGAGTAGAAGAGAGTTACAAATTGGAAAAGGGCGGCGAGCAGTTGCTTCCGATGAATCTAAGTGAAGCTCTCCAAGCGATGGAAGGAAGCGAGCTGGTTAGAGAGACGTTGGGAGAGCACGTTTTTGAATATTTCTTACGTAATAAGCGCGCTGAATGGGACGAATACCGAAAGCAAGTGACTGCATTCGAATTAGATCGTTATTTGCCAGTTCTATAGAGCAGCGATAGCCTTTGACCATGTTCCGCAGCGAAATCTCAACTTTGGCACTCTTACTTAGCGCCCTCCTTCTTCGCTGCCGCGGCGAGGCCAACTAGTCCGGTCTCCTCGCTGCGGGGTCAGTCACTACCGGCCAAAACCCATAAGCGAAGGAGAAAAATAAAGTGAGTTTCCCTAAACAGAAAAATTCAGCGATGCCACGCCATCGCTATGCGCCATTTATTCCAACGGTCTTAAGCGATCGCACATGGCCAGAAAAGCAGATGAGCAAAGCCCCACAATGGTGCTCCGTAGATCTTCGAGATGGAAACCAGGCTCTCATCGACCCGATGGACGTCCCTCGAAAGTTAGCGATGTTCAAACTTCTAGTGAAGATGGGTTACAAAGAGATTGAGGTGGGTTTCCCGAGCGCTAGCCAGACCGATTTTGATTTTGTTCGCAAAATCATTGATGAAAAATTAATCCCAGATGACGTTGTGATTCAAGTCCTTACTCAAGCTCGCGAACCACTTATTCGCAGAACTTTTGAATCTCTTATCGGTGCAAAACAAGCGGTAGTACATCTCTATAACTCAACTTCGACCTTGCAGCGGCGCGTGGTCTTTGCAATGGATCAAGAAGGTATCAAACAGATTGCAGTTGATGGAGCCAAGTTATGCAAAGAACTTGTTGCTACAGTTCCGGATACCAAAATCTTTTTTGAATACTCTCCAGAGTCATATACCGGTACAGAATTAGATTTTGCCCTTGAAGTATGTAACGCCGTTAATGATGTCTGGCAACCAACGCCTGAGTGGAAGACCATAATAAATCTTCCAGCTACAGTCGAAATGGCGACGCCTAATGTTTACGCCGATTCAATTGAATGGATGCATCGCAATTTGAAGTATCGGGATAGCGTGGTCTTGAGTCTTCATCCTCACAATGATCGCGGAACCGGTGTGGCTGCCGCAGAACTTGGTTATTTGGCTGGCGCAGATCGAATTGAAGGAACCTTATTTGGAAATGGTGAGAGAACTGGAAATGTCTGCCTAGTTACTCTCGGTTTGAACCTGTTAAGTCACGGAATTGATCCGATGATTGATTTCAGTGACATTCCGGAGATTCGTAGAACAGTTGAGTATTGCAATCAATTACGAGTTCCAGAGCGCCATCCATATGGCGGTGACTTAGTTTTCACCGCTTTTAGCGGCTCGCATCAAGATGCAATTAAGAAAGGGTTTGAGCATCTAGAGCGAGATGCCGCGACTGCTGGAAAGAAAGTTGATGACTTTACCTGGGCGGTTCCTTACCTTCCGATCGATCCGAAAGATATCGGTAGAAGTTATGAAGCAGTAATTCGGGTTAATTCACAATCTGGAAAAGGTGGAGTTGCCTACATAATGAAGAGTGAACATCAACTTGAGTTGCCAAGAAGGCTTCAGATTGAATTTAGCAAGGTAATCCAAGCTAAGACTGATAACGAAGGCGGCGAGGTTTACCCAGATGAGATGTGGAAGATTTTCGTAGACGAGTATCTGCCATCTGAGGATGACCAATGGGGTCGTTACCGACTAGAAGGATTAACCCAGACATCTTCACCAAACAAAAACGTTGAGTTAATTGTGGAACTTCTTGAGGATAAGAAGCCAATTAAGTTAAACGGATCTGGGAATGGACCGATATCGGCTTTCTGTCACATACTTCAATCCCACGGAGTCGACGTTCAAGTTGATGACTACTTCGAGCATGCGATGAGCGCTGGTGGCGATGCCAACGCTGCGGCTTACTTGGAATGCACCGTCAACGGCGGAACTTATTGGGGAGTAGGTATCGATCCTTCAACCACTACCGCCTCGCTTAAGGCGGTAGTTTCGGCGGTAAATCGGGCTCTTCGACAGTAGGAGTCGCTACCTTTTCCTCGTGGCGTTATATCGAGATGAAGCGATAGTTATCCGCACCCATAAATTGGGAGAAGCCGATCGCATCATCACTCTATTTACGCGCGAACACGGGCGAGTGCGCGCTGTCGCAAAAGGTGTCCGAAGGACGAAATCAAAATTTGGAGCGAGATTAGAGCCTGGAAGTTTGGTTGATATCCAACTATTTGTAGGAAAAACGCTCGACATAGTCACCCAGGTAGAGAGTCTAGAAAATTTCGGAGATTCGATTGCAGGCGACTACCAGAAATGGACAATTGCTTCGACCTTGCTTGAAGCTGCGGAACGGTTTACCTCGAATGAAGGGGAACCGGCGCTACAACAATTCTTACTCTTACTAGGAGCTTTAAAAGCGCTCGCCTACGAATCGCATGATCCATCTTTAATCTTGGATGCTTATCTTCTTCGCTCACTTTCAATCGCAGGCTACGCGCCCTCAATGACTATCTGCTCAAGATGTGAAGCCCCTGGCCCTCATAAGTACTTCTCATTAGTTGGGGGAGGTTCAGTTTGTCTCCCTTGCAAACCAGCAGCCTCCGCTACTCCAGCTCCAGAAACTCTAACTTTGATGTCAGATTTACTAACTGGAAATTGGGAGCGCGCTGATGTCAGTGAGTCCAAAAATCGCAGGGAGGCTTCTGGGCTAATTGCTGCATATCTCCAATGGCATCTAGAGCGAGAGTTACGAAGTCTGCCGATGGTTGAACGAGCCGGAAGATGAAACCGCCCAAAATATCCAAAGACCAAATCCCCAATCACGTAGCGGTAGTTATGGATGGAAATGGTCGATGGGCCAAGCAACGCGGCCTGCCACGTACCAAAGGCCATGAAGCTGGCGAGAAAGCTTTATTTGAAGTTGTTCAAGGCGCTATCGAAATAGGAGTAAAAGAGTTATCTGCATTCGCATTCTCGACTGAGAACTGGCGGCGTTCCCCCGACGAAGTTAAATTCTTGATGGGATTTAATCGCGAAGTTATTCAAAGTAGACGCGATGAAATGAATGATTTAGGAGTCCGGATTCGCTGGGTTGGTAGGCCACAGCGTCTCTGGAAATCCGTGGTTGAAGATTTAGAAGTGGCCGAAGAGATGACAAAGCGGAATAAAACACTGACTTTGAATATGTGTATTAACTATGGTGGTCGCGCCGAAATCACGAACGCAGCTGCTGCACTTGCTCGCGACATAACGCGCAGAAAACTAAAACCTGAACAAATTTCGGAAAAAGTATTTGCGAAGTATCTAGATGAGCCCAGAATGAGCGATGTAGATCTCTTTCTCCGATCTTCCGGGGAGCAGCGAATCTCTAACTTCTTGATCTGGCAGTCCGCATACGCCGAATTAGTCTTTATGGATGTACTTTGGCCTGATGTAACTCGCGAGACCTTGTGGCGAGCAATTGAGATATACGCTAATAGAGACCGAAGGTTCGGAAAGGCTTGAAATGAATAGAGATCGCGCAGAATTTTGGTTTGATCCAATCTGTCCCTGGGCTTGGATGACCTCGAGATGGATTCTTGAAGTGACAAAAGTCCGTCCAATAGAAGTGAAGTGGAATCTTTTTAGTCTTGCTCATCTAAATCGAGATAAGGAATTATCAGAGGATTACAAATCAAAATTAATTAAGTCTTGGCAAACCACTCGAGTTATTGCGGCCGCCCAACGTTTGAAAGGTGACGAGATTACCCTTCCTCTTTACACGGCAATCTCCTCGCGCATCCATATCGGAAAGCGAGAAATTGACCAATCTTTATTTGAAGAGGCGCTCGCTGAATTAGGGCTATCGGCCGAGTTAGCTAAATCCTCTGATGATGAAGCATTGAATGAAATGATTATTGAAAGCCACGAGCGAGGAATTAAATTAGTTGGAAACGATGTTGGCACGCCAATTATCTCCGTAAATAGCGCCGCATTCTTCGGACCAGTAATTTCTCCAGCGCCAAAAGGTGAAGCTGCCGGAAAGTTGTGGGACGGCGTCCTAGGAGTTGCTAGTTACCCTGGATTCTTTGAAATCAAACGCTCTCGCACTGTGGGACC
>JBMTVF010000022.1:0-16489 GCA_049451055.1 Candidatus Nanopelagicaceae bacterium
TTCGCATACTTCCGGAAGATCGTGTGATTGTGGAACTTAGTCCATACGATCTCACAAGAGGTCGGATCATTTACCGGTACAAGTAAGGAGTAAGACGTGAAGGTCAAACCGAGCGTGAAGAAGATTTGCGACAAGTGCAAAGTCATTCGTCGTAATGGTCGCGTTATGGTGATCTGCGACAACCTCCGACACAAGCAACGGCAGGGTTAGAAAAAACGCGTGGCGCAACGATCACGAGAGTGATCGACCTCCTGACTGAAAGCGGGAGCCGGTTAATCCGGAAGCGTTGCGGAGGACTTTCAGATTATGGAAAGAGTAATAAATGGCACGTCTCGTTGGCGTCGATCTGCCGCGTGAAAAACGGCTTGAGGTCGCGCTCCAATACATCTTCGGTATTGGTGAGACCCGCGCAAAGGCAACTCTCCTTGCGACCGGCGTCTCTCCAGATATCCGAGTTAAAGATTTACAAGAACCCGATCTCATCAAGCTCCGTGAATATATCGAAGCTAACTACAAGATCGAAGGTGATCTCCGACGAGAGATCGCGACAAATATTCGACGCAAAGTTGATATCCAGTGCTATCAAGGAATTCGCCACCGTAAAGGTTTACCGGTTCGCGGTCAGCGCACACATACCAATGCACGCACCCGTAAGGGACCACGCGTTGCAATTGCTGGTAAGAAGAAGGAGACCAAGTAATGGCCGCCCCTAAAGCTAAACCAGCCGCTGCTGCTGCCGCCGCACCAAAGGCAAAAGCAAAGCCACGTAAAAAAGAAAAGAAGAACGTTGCATTTGGTCACGCATATATAAAGAGCACGTTCAACAACACAATCGTTTCTATCACCGATCCATCCGGTGGCGTCCTCGCTTGGGCATCATCAGGACAGGTTGGTTTTAAAGGTTCACGTAAATCAACGCCATTTGCGGCACAACTTGCTGCTGAAGCTGCGGCTAAGAAAGCCCAAGAACATGGCGTTAAGAAGGTAGATGTCTTCGTTAAGGGCCCAGGCTCTGGACGAGAGACTGCAATTCGTTCATTACAAGCAGCAGGTCTTGAGGTTGGCGCGATCGCAGATATGACTCCGCTAGCCCACAACGGCTGCCGTCCACCAAAGCCACGTCGAGTATAAGGAGGAGGAATTCATGGCCCGTTATGTTGGAGCAGATTGCAAACGCTGTCGTCGCGAGAAAGTGAAGTTATTCCTCAAAGGCTCGAAGTGTGATGGACCAAAGTGTCCGATTGAGTCTCGCCCTTACCCACCAGGACAACATGGTCGCGGTCGAGCGAAGGAATCTGAGTATTTACTCCAGATGCGTGAGAAGCAGAAGTGCGCACGTATCTACGGAGTTCTCGAAAGACAGTTCCGAAATTACTACACCGAAGCGACACGTCTTGCTGGTAAGACAGGTGAGAACCTTCTTATCTTGCTTGAGTCTCGCCTCGATAACGTGATCTATCGCGCCGGTTTTGCAAAGAGCCGCGATATGGCACGTCAATTAGTTCGTCACGGACATATCTTGGTAAATGGCACAAAGGTGGATATTCCATCTTTCCGTGTCAGCCCGTACGACATCGTTGATGTTCGTGCAAAATCACAAGACCTAACTCCATTCATCGTTGCCAGCGCTGAATATGGTGAGAAGTCGGTTCCAGCTTGGCTCGAAGTAGTCTCATCCCAGATGCGGATTCTCGTTCACTCGCTACCAAATCGATCCATCATCGATACCCAGGTCCAAGAACAACTAATCGTTGAGCTCTATTCGAAGTAAGAACTTCACCTACAACTTCATATAAGTAACGACCGAGAGATCAAATAGCGGATCTCTCAAGACAACGGAGGAAAGAAGTGCTAATTGCACAGCGCCCTGTATTAACTGAGGAAGTAGTAAACGAGAACCGCTCTAGGTTCATAATCGAACCGCTGGAGCCAGGTTTCGGCTACACCCTTGGCAACTCACTTCGTCGCACTCTGCTCTCATCAATTCCGGGAGCTGCTGTAACCAGTATCCGAGTCGCCGGAGCTCTTCACGAGTTCACAACTCTCGAAGGAGTCAAGGAAGATCTGACCGATATCGTCCTTAATATAAAGAATCTTGTACTTTCATCTGAGAATGATGATCCGGTAGTTGCTTACATTCGCAAGAATGGATCTGGAACTATCACAGGTAAGGATGTTGCAGTTCCTGCTGGCGTCGAAGTTCATAACCCCGATCTTCACATTGCAACGCTAAATAGCAAAGCAAATGTTGAGATTGAATTGACTATCGAGCGTGGTCGCGGTTATGTAACTGCTGTTCAAAATAAGCAAGTGGGCGCAGAAATCGGCCGAATCCCGGTTGACTCTATTTACTCCCCAGTTCTTCGCGTGACCTATAAAGTCGAAGCTACTCGTGTTGAACAGCGCACCGACTTTGATCGCTTAATTCTTGATGTTGAGACCAAGAAATCAATGAGCCCACGGGATGCGATGGCTTCTGCTGGTAAGACATTGGTTGAGCTATTCGGACTTGCTCATGAATTGAATTACGCCGCAGAAGGAATTGATCTTGGACCATCAGTTCAAGATGCCGCTCTTGCTGCTGATCTAGCGCTTCCAATCGAAGATCTCGATCTAACAGTTCGCTCTTACAACTGCTTGAAGCGTGAAGGAATTCATACCGTTGGCGAGCTTCTCTCACGTAGCGAAGCCGATCTTCTCGATATCCGTAACTTTGGCTCAAAGTCAATTGATGAAGTAAAGTTGAAGATTGTTTCAATGGGTCTTCAACTTAAAGATTCACCTGTCGGCTTTGATCCAACCAAGCACCAGAACTATGGCATCGACGAGAACCTCGTTGATGAGCAAGCGTAAGGAGCAACCATGCCAAGACCTACCCGCGGCCCGCGACTTGGAAGCGGTCCCGCACATGAGAAGTTGTTACTGCGCACTCTTGCAGAACAACTATTTGAAAATGGCAAGGTTCGCACAACTGAAGCGAAAGCTCGTCGCCTCCGTCCGCTAGCCGAGAAATTGATTACCCATGCTAAGAAAGGTGATCTCTCTGCTCGTCGCCAAGTAATGGCAGCGATTTCAAATAAGAGCGTTGTACATACTCTCTTCACTGAGATTGGACCACGCTTTGCAAATCGCAAAGGCGGATACACCCGAATTACCAAGATTGGACCACGCAAGGGGGATAACGCCCCGATGGCGGTCATTGAAGTTCTATCTGATTAATTCTGGCTGATCAGTTTTAGGAATGGAACCCACTCTCAACCCTGAGAGTGGGTTTATTCGTTTCCGGATTGATTTTGCATATGACGGAACCCGATTTAGCGGCTGGGCAAAGCAACCGGGCCAACGCACCATCCAAGGTGAATTAGAGAAAGCGCTCTCTGGATTAACTCGATTTGATATTGATTTAGTCGTTGCAGGTCGAACTGATGCCGGAGTCCATGCCACCGCACAAGTTGCACATTTTGATCTACCAGAACGTGATAAATATGGAAAAGCATGGAGCGACCTTGCCTATCGTTTAAATCGAATGCTCGACGAAGATATTCGGATTAAATCAATTGAACCAGCCCCGCCATTTTTTCATGCTCGGTTTTCAGCTCTTAGACGTCATTACATCTACAAGATTGGTGATAGCAGACGACAATTAAATCCATTACTACGCTACGACATAGCAACTTGGTACCGTGATTTGGATCTAAATCTCATGAATGAAGCAAGTGGATTACTTCTCGGCGAGCATGATTTCGCAGCATTTTGTAAAACTGGAGGTGTAGGAACCACAATTCGCAGGTTAGAGCGATTTGAATGGCGGCGCGATGGCGAGAATCTTCTTGCGGATGTAATTGCCGATGCATTCTGTTACTCAATGGTCCGCAATCTAGTTGGCGCAGTCGTAAGAGTTGGTGAAGGTAGGTTTCCACCTTCTTGGGTACGAGATGTTCTTGAAAAACGCGAGCGAGTAAGTGAGAGTCTGGTTTTTCCAGCGCGGGGATTAACGCTGATCGAGGTTACATATCCATCTGATAGTGAACTAGCAGCTCGCGCCAAGATAACTATGGCACGTCGGGATGAGGATTAATGGGCCAGATAAATGTCTTCAGCGTTGAATACGCGCTCTCG
Organism: Candidatus Nanopelagicaceae bacterium; assembly: GCA_049451055.1. Lineage (GTDB taxonomy): Bacteria > Actinomycetota > Actinomycetes > Nanopelagicales > Nanopelagicaceae > MAG-120802. The sequence goes on from JBMTVF010000022.1 coordinate 4,120, forward strand.
GATGGCAGAGTTTTACTAAGTGATGTCTCATTTCGAGTTGGTGATGGCGCAAAGGTCGCATTAATTGGACCAAATGGCTCTGGAAAAACCACGCTCTTTCGAATGATTGCTGGCGATCTAGAACCAGATTCAGGATCAATAATTGTTACGGGCGGAATTGGAATCATGCGCCAGTTCATCGGATCTATTCGCGACCAATCAACTGTAAGAGATTTATTGATATCGGTAGCGCCACCAAAGATTCGAAGCGCTGCTGCAAAATTAAAGGCGGCCGAAGCCGCGTTACAGGCTAACGATGCCGAAGTCGAACAGATGGCATACGCACAAGCGCTCTCTGATTGGGGAGATGCCGGCGGTTACGACGAAGAGGTGCTCTGGGATATCGCCTGTTCGAATGCTCTTGGTAAAACTTTTGATCGAATGGCTAATCGTGAAGTTAACTCATTATCCGGAGGAGAGCAGAAAAAGTTAGTTTTAGAATCCTTGCTAAAGGGTCCTGATGAGGTATTAATTCTTGATGAGCCGGATAACTATTTGGATGTCCCTGCTAAGCGCTGGCTAGAGGAAGAGATTCGAAATTCTAAGAAAACAATTCTTTTTATTAGCCACGATCGTGAGTTGCTAGCTGCTACCGCAAATAAAGTCGTGACATTAGAACAAGGCATAAATGGTAATTCGACTTGGATTCATGGCGAGGGTTTCGCTACTTATTATGAAGCGCGAAAAGCTAGAAACGAACAATTTGCGCAATTGGTAGAACGATGGGAAGAGGAGCATAAGCGCTTAAAAGAATTGGTATTAACTATGCAGTGGCAAGCGGCATCTTCCCCAGATATGGCCTCGCGTTATCGAGCGATGCAGACGCGCCTTCGCAAATTTGAAGAGATTGGACCGCCCCCACCTCCACCGGTAGAGCAACAGGTAAAAGTTAATCTACGTAGTACGCGAACGGGCGAGAGAGTTGTGACTTGCGAAGCGCTAACTTTAGAAAATCTAACAGAGCCATTTGATTTTGAGATTTATTATCAAGATCGGGTCGCAATCTTGGGTAAGAATGGAACTGGTAAATCCCATTTCTTACGAAGACTTTCTGGTGATGACTCCGTTAGATATACGGGAACCTTCAAACTAGGCGCTCGCGTCGTGCCAGGATTTTTTGCCCAGACCCATGCCCATCCTGAATTTGAAGGCAAGACTTTGCTTGAAATTCTCTGGCAAGAAAACTCACTCCAACTTGGAGCTGCAAAAAGTGTTTTAGGTAGATATGAATTAGCTCAACAAGCTGAACAATTATTCTCATCTCTATCGGGCGGGCAGCAAGCGCGGTTCCAAGTTCTCTTACTTGAATTAGCTGGCGACACTTTGTTATTGCTAGATGAGCCAACAGATAATTTAGATTTAGCTAGCGCAGAAGCGCTGGAGCGCGCACTTGCATCATATGAAGGAACTGTGATTGCAGTGACTCACGATCGCTGGTTTGCCCGCAGTTTCACCCGATTCCTGATATTTGGTGGCGATGGCCAGGTTTATGAGAGCCCGGAGCCGGTCTGGAGCCACTGATTTTGACCCTCCCCATAGGGGAAGGTAACCTTCCGCTTCTGCCTTCGGGCTAATCAGATCTAGAAAGAGAGTTCGCTGTGCGCACATTTACTCCTACACCTAGCGACGTTGCGCGCAAGTGGTACATCATTGATGCGACTGATGTTGTTTTAGGTCGTCTCGCTAGCCATGCTGCAACTCTGCTTCGCGGAAAACATAAAGCAACTTTCGCTCCACATATGGATATGGGCGATTTTGTTGTAGTCATTAATGCCGAAAAGATTGCAATCACCGGCAGCAAGATGACTGAGAAAATTTCCCATCACCACTCCGGCTTCCCAGGTGGACTAACTTCGCGAAACTATGCGTTGATGCTCGAGAAATTCCCAACTCGCGCCGTTGAAAAAGCAATTAAGGGAATGTTGCCTAAGAACTCAATCGGCAAGCAGATGGCTTCAAAACTTAAAGTTTATGCAGGAGCAAACCACCCACATGGTGCACAGGCTCCGATTCCATATGAATTTAAACAAGTCGACCAGACCAAGCTGGGCAAGTAAAGGATGATGATGTCAGATAACGAGACAACTACTGCTTATAGCTCCAGCACTCCTGCTGGCGCAACCAATCGCGCTTCGGTAATCGCACCAGGCGCTGGCGTTGGTCGTCGTAAAGAAGCGGTAGCTCGCGTTCGCTTGGTTCCTGGTAACGGTCGTTGGACTGTTAACTCAAAGCCGTTAGAAGTATATTTCCCAAATAAAGTCCACCAACAATCCATCTCAGAACCACTTCGCACAGTCGGCGCAGAAGGCAAGTTCGACATCATTGCTCGTATCGATGGTGGCGGAATTTCTGGCCAGGCTGGCGCGCTCCGTCTCGGCGTTGCACGCGCGCTAAACGCAATTGATGTTGATGCAAACCGTCCAGCTTTGAAGAAAGCAAAATTCTTAACTCGTGATCCTCGCGTTATCGAGCGAAAGAAGTACGGCTTGAAGAAAGCTCGTAAGCGCTCGCAATACAGCAAGCGATAACCTATCCGACATGGCCCTATTCGGCACCGATGGTGTCCGAGGTGTAGCCGGTGTTGATCTAACTGAAAAATTAGCGCACGACCTTGCGGTTGCCGCAGCTCATGTCTTGACTGATATCGGCGAATTTGCCGGACATAAACCGAGAGCAATCATTGCTCAAGATTCTCGAGAATCTGGGGCTTATTTAGAACGAGCGATCGCAGAAGGTTTATCAAGTTGTGGAATAGATGTTGAGTTAATTGGGGTACTTCCCACACCTGCCGTCTCTTTCCTAGTCTTGGATTCGCAGGCGGACTTAGGCGTGATGATTAGCGCATCGCATAACCCGGCAAGTGATAACGGAATTAAATTTTTTGCAAGAGATGGAAAGAAGTTAGCCGATTCAGTAGAAGCCCAAATCGAAGCCCAATTAAAGGTTGAGTGGAAACCAGGCGTTGCCGCGGGAAAGATCGAAAGAGTAGATAGCGCTCGCGAACGATATCTGGGACATCTGCTTTCAACCATTGATACTGATTTTAAGGGCTTAAAGATTGTGGTTGATTGTGCAAACGGCGCCGCATCCACAGTTGCGCCCGAGGCGCTCCGTCGAGCCGGCGCAGAAGTAATTGCAATAAATAATCAACCAAATGGCAAGAATATAAATGCAAATTGTGGATCGACACATTTAGAAGGGTTGATTGAAAGAGTAAAAAGTGAGAAAGCAGATTTGGGAATTGCCCATGATGGCGATGCTGACCGGGTTCTTGCGATAGATCACCTTGGCAACATTATTGACGGCGACTACATCCTTGGAATCTTGGCCCAGCACACGGAATTACCTACGAAAGTAATTGTTGGCACAGTAATGACAAATCTGGGGTTAATTCGGGCTTTGGAAAAGTTAGGAATTGGCTTTGTTGCAACGCCTGTAGGGGATCGCTATGTTTTAGAGGAGATGCTGAAAGCAGGCCATTCACTTGGTGGCGAGCAATCAGGCCATATCATCATGAAGAAATATTCAATCACCGGCGATGGATTGTTAACCGCGCTTCATCTGATCTCAGAAATTGTCCGCAGAAAAGAGAAGTTGAGTGATCTTGCTAATTTTATGTCGAGATATCCGCAAGTGCTAATAAATGTTAAGGGCGTTTCTAAAGATAGACTTGCATCAAATGAGAAAATTCGAAATCGAATTGGTGAGATAGAACGAAGTTTAGGAACTACCGGACGAGTCTTGTTGCGTGCATCCGGTACTGAACCTGTAATTCGCGTGATGGTAGAGGCTGCAGAGCAGAAGAGCGCAGATGAGTTCGCAGAATCTCTTGCAGCGCTAGTAAAATCTGAACTCTCACTTTAATTTTTCAAAGGAATAGAAGATGTGCGGAATCATCGGCTACACCGGAAGCAATTCCGCACAATCTCGAATCCTTGATGGACTCCATAAACTTGAGTATCGCGGTTATGACTCCGCAGGCATTGCCTTAGTTGAGGAAATAAATAAGCCGTTACTTGTTGCTAAGCGCGCCGGTAAACTCAATAATCTCGAGGATACGTTGGCTAACGAGAGTAAGGCCCGAGCTGGAATTGGACATACCCGGTGGGCGACACATGGTGGACCAACGGATATTAATGCTCACCCGCATACTGATGAGACTGGAAAATTAGCTGTAATTCATAATGGAATTATTGAAAATTATCGAGAGCTAAAGCTTGAATTAGAAAGTCGTGGACATAAATTCAAATCAGAGACCGATACGGAATCAGTCGCTTTTTTATTAGCAGAAGAGTTGAAGCAATCGGCAAATCTGGCATCCGCAATGCGCGCCGTATGTAAGAAATTGAAAGGCTCTTTCACGCTCCTAGCAATTGACTCAAATTATCCGGAGATAATAGTTGGAGCTCGCCGTAATTCTCCTTTGGTTGTTGGAGTGGGAAAGGGCGAGAATTATCTTGCTTCAGACGTTTCAGCATTTATCGCATTCACTAAAAGCGCTCTGGAATTGGGACAGGATCAAATAGTTGAGGTCTCCCCAAATAAAATTACAGTAACTGATTTGGAAGGCCGCGAAGTTACGCCAAATTCTTATGAAATCACCTGGGACGCTAAAGCAGCAGAACGCGGCGGCTTTAAACACTTCATGCTCAAAGAGATCTATGAACAGCCAAAAGCGGTAGCAGATACTCTTTTGGGAAGAGTTTCGTCCGACAAAGTTGAATTATCAGAATTAAATGAAATCGCTATGGATTTTGAAAGAATCTTAATCCTGGCATGTGGCACCGCTTTTCACGCTGGCTTGATTGGAAAGTATGCGCTAGAGGAGTGGACCAATACCCCGGTGGATGTAGAGCTTGCCTCAGAGTTTCGTTATCGAAAACCGGTCCTTTCAAATCGAACTCTTGTTATTACTATCTCTCAATCAGGTGAGACGATGGATACATTGATGGCGTTACGCCACGCTAAATCTCTCGGTGCAAAGACGATCTCAATTTGTAACACGATTGGTTCTACTATTCCGCGGGAATCAGATTCGGTTCTTTATACCCATGCCGGCCCTGAGATCGCAGTTGCATCCACTAAAGCGCTATTAACCCAGATTATCGCGATCTATTTAATCGCTTTAAATTTCGGAGAACGTAAAGGGATTAAATTGCCCAATATGACCCGTGAACTCTTGGCTTTACCAAATAAGATTGAAGAGATTCTTGAGACAGTCGAGCCACTTCGTGAAATGACTCGAGGCTACAAGGATGCAACTTCCGTTCTCTTTCTGGGACGTCATGTTGGCTATCCAGCTGCTTTAGAAGGAGCGCTTAAGTTGAAAGAGTTGGCTTATATGCATGCCGAAGGTTTTGCCGGCGGCGAACTTAAACATGGACCGATTGCACTAATAGAAAATGGAACTCCGGTAATTGCAATAGTACCGCCCGCGTCGAGCGAGATTTTTGCAAAAATGAAGAGCAACATCGAAGAAGTTCGCGCTCGGGGCGCTCGAGTTATCGCGATAGCAGATTCTAGTTTCGACTTAGAAATTCCTGAGATAATTCGAATTCCCAAATCTCACGAACTACTACAACCAATTCTCTCCATAGTTCCTCTCCAAGTATTTGCATATGAGATGTCGGTAACAAAAGGAAACGATGTCGATCAACCAAGGAATTTGGCAAAATCCGTTACCGTTGAGTAGGTAATGAGAGAAAATTCCTTTTTAAACGAATCGGTCGAAACTCGTAAAATCGAGATGCGGCGCGCTTTAAAGTGGTCGTTATCGCTAGCAATTGGATTTGTATTAGTTACTGCCGATATCTTAAATGAGGGTTTGCTTTGGAGAGTAGATAATTATTTTGCCGAGATTGATAGACCCGAATATCCGGCTCCTTTAAATTTTCTGATTCTTCGAGTCGATGATCTCGGTTTGAGATGGCTTACCGTCACAGTTTTTCTTGTAAGTGCGCTACTAATAAGTAAGAGATTTAAGTCGTGGCGCCCGCTAAACCTTGCGGTCTTATCGATGATATTTCTACATTTATTTGTTGGAGCTACCAAGATTGGGTTTGGAAGATGTAAGTCGCGCGAAAACTTTGAGAGCTGTATGTTTTCTGGGGGAATGGCTTATCCCAGCGGACATATTTCAAATGCGCTTGTTACATGGGGGCTTCTTGCCTACATTGTTTTTAGATATACCAAGCGTGAGCCATTTGAAGGGTTGCGGCTCTATTGGTTAGCGGCCCTTCTTACTCTTTCAGTTGGACTGGCATCACTTCTCCGAAATACCCATTGGGTGAGCGACTTAGTCGGCGGACTATTCCTGGGTGGCGCAATTCTGGTCTTGGTCGTTGCGGTAGATCGCTACATACCCTCTAAGCGCCAGCCCTCTTAACTCCACTTAGAATTACAGAGTGAGTCGAGCTGAGGCGTTAATCGACTTGAGCGCGCTCGAGTCGAATGTTCGACATCTGCTCTCAATTTCTAAGTGCAACGGGCTAGCCGTAGTAAAGGCCGATGCCTATGGACATGGTTTGGTTCCGATCGCAAAGCGGGCAATTGAGGCTGGCGCAAGTTGGGTTGGCACCGCTTTATTAGAGGAATCAATTCAACTGAGAGACGCCGGAATTTCTGTTCCAATACTCGCTTGGCTAACTCCGCTCCAAGAAGATTTTGAAAGTGCTCTACAAAAGAGAATTGATTTGGCCGTTCCTTCAATTGAGCATTTAGAGGCTATTCAACGGGCTGCGGCAAGAACTTCTGCAACGCCGAGAATTCATCTTGAAGTTGATACTGGGATGACAAGAGGTGGCGCACTTTCAGAATGGCGTGCGCTTTTGAATTCAGTCTCGCAATTAGTGAAGAAAGGAGAGGTAGAGGTAATAGGTATCTGGTCTCATTTTGCTAGAGCCGATGAACCTGGCCATCCATTTAACGAGGAACAACTCAGCAATTTTAAATATCGAGTCCAAGAGGCCGAAGAATTAGGAATTCGAGCGAAAATCTTGCACTTGAGTAATTCCGCAGCATCGCTAATAGATCAGAAATCTCATTTTGATTTAATCCGAATGGGAATTGCGATGTATGGGCTATCACCTGATGTGGAAAAGCTAGGAGATTCAAAGAAGTTAGGTTTGAAACCGGTGATGTCATTGAGAGCACGCCTCCAATTAGTTAAAGAAGTCCCAGCCGGCGCTCAGGTTGGTTATGGCGGAACTGCGATCACAACAACCGCAACAAAGATTGGTGTAGTTGCGATGGGTTACGCCGATGGCGTACCGAGAAATGCTGATGATCGAGCAGGAGTACTAGTGGGTAACCGTAAAGCTCCAATATTGGGCCGAGTATCAATGGATCAATTTGTTGTTGATTTAGGTAACGATTCGATAGCGCGCACGGGAGATTGGGCTTATCTCATTGGCTCAGAAGGCGGTGACGGATACACTGCCGACGCTTGGGGACGAGCTTGCGGCACGATCAATTATGAGATTGTCACGAGAATCGGCCCGAGAGTTCCAAGAGTTTTCATCAATTAGTTGGCACAAAGGAGCGCCTCGGATGTCCACAAGAGAGAAGGTTCTTTCAATAAAGAACCTCTCCGTCAATTTCGGTGGTTTGCAAGCGCTCTCAAATGTAAATATTGATCTACACCGCGGTGAAGTTCTCGGACTTATCGGCCCAAATGGCGCCGGTAAAACTACAGTTTTCAATGCACTATCTGGATTGGTGACGCCAGCAAGTGGCGAATTAGAACTTTATGGCCGAAAAGTTAGTTGGCCAAAGCCGCACCAATTAGTCTCACATGGAATCGCTCGAACTCTTCAAGGGGTAGGACTCTTCCCAGATCTCACCGTTGAAGAGAATGTGATGATTGGCGCTCATAGTTTGGCAAAATCAGGATTAATCGAATCCTTTTTAGGAATTACGGGAAAAGATGAACTTCGCCTTAAAGAGCGAGCCCAATCTGCTCTGGAGCGCGCTTATTCCGGAAGTCTCACTGAGCGCCGCGCCAACACGCTTGCCTACCCAGATACCAAACGAGTCTCAATTGCACGCGCATTAGTAAGTGAACCGAGAATTCTTCTTCTGGATGAACCGGCCGGAGGTCTTGGCCCGCAAGATATCGAATGGCTCAATGGTTTAATAAAGAACTTAAAGAGCACGACTTCAATAATCATCGTAGAGCACCATATGGATGTTGTGATGTCTATCTGTGATCGCATATCGGTATTGAATTTTGGTGAGTTAATTTCCTCAGGCACAAAAGATGAAGTCAGAAATGATCCAGCTGTTATTGCTGCGTATTTAGGCACCCAAGAAGCAGGTGCGAAGTGACATCTTTATTAGTAAGTAATTTGACGGTTGATCACGGCGCGATAAGAGCGTTATCGAATGTGAGCTTTGAGGTTAAACAAGGTGAAATAACCGCGGTAATTGGCGCAAATGGCGCGGGAAAAACAACGCTTCTCCGTACCTTATCTGGATTGAAATCACCCTCAAATGGCACCGCAACTTGGCGGGAACGGAATATTCTCAACAAACGACCCGAAGATTTGGTTCGCCGCGGTATTTCCCACGTATCCGAAGGCAAATCAGTTATCCCAGAACTTACAGTTCGCGAAAACCTATTGATTGGTGGTTTATGGCGCCGAAATCGAAGCGATACTAATCAAGCAATATCTGGAGTAATTGAACTCTTTCCTCGTTTAGGTGAGCGGATGGAGCAGAGCGCAAATACTCTCTCAGGTGGCGAACGCCAGATGTTGGCAATCGGTAGAGCTCTAGTTTCTCGACCAAAATTATTATTACTAGATGAGCCTTCACTCGGCTTAGCGCCGCTAATCATCGAACAGATTTTTACTGCAATCGGCCAACTTCGAAGAGATATGGGAATGACAGTCGTGCTTGTAGAACAGAACGCCGCAAGTGCGCTAGAAGTTGCTGACACCGGCGTAATACTCAACCTCGGAGAATTAGTTGCATCCGGGGATGCGCGAGATCTTTTGGCAGATCCCGCGCTTAAATCTGCCTATCTGGGGTTCTGATGAGCGAATTAGTCGGCACGCTATTAATAGGTATAACTCTCGGATCGATCTATAGCTTGATGGCGCTTGCCTTAGTTTTAGTTTGGCGCTCGACTCGAGTCATCAATTTTGCTCAAGCCGGTCAGGCAATTCTTACAACTTATATAGCCTATGAAATCATTAATCGAACCGGAGTTTTCTGGCTAGCCATTCTCTTTGCGGTTGTTGCAGGCGCGCTCCTTGGAGCAGGTATCGAATACTTCTTAATGCGCACGTTATTTCGCCATGCAGATGATGGCCCGGTCGCCGCGATCGCACCAGTTATCGCAACGCTTGGACTTCTTGGCATCATTCGCAGCGTCGTCGGAATGATTTGGGGAAATGATTTCCGATCAATTGCACCACCAGTATCTACAACCGGTTTTGTATTTAACGGTCAACCATTGCCATTCTCCATGTTGAACTTGATGGTAATTACCGGCGCTGCCATCGTGATGATCATCTTCTCTTTCATTTTCCAGAAAACAGATCTTGGCCTCTCACTTCGCGCTGCTGCATTCCAACCAGAAATTGCTCGACTAGCTGGAATTAGAGTGGGACCAATTAGAACTATCGGTTGGGTTTTTGCTGGAGCCGCCGGAGCATTCGCTGGAATCTTGGTTACACCAAATGACATCCTCTCACCTAATTCATTAGATGTTCTGCTTGTCTTTGGTTTTGCTGCCGCGGTAATTGGCGGACTTGAAAGTTTGCCAGGTGCCGTCCTTGGCGGAATGGTCCTAGGGATTGGCGTTGCCTTGATAACAAATTACATAAGTAGCGTTCTGGTATTTCCATCAGTCTTTATTGTTCTGATTCTCTCGTTAATTCTGAAACCAAATGGCTTGATTAGTGGAAAGCGAGAGCGAAGTGCATAAGCTGACTACTCGCAAAGCCTTTTTCGCTTACCTAATTTTTGGCTGGGCCCTAGTTCTTATCGCTGATCGGGTGAGTGAACTTCGAGTTTATCAAGGCGCCACCATCGCAATTTTGACACTTGCAATTGCATCAATCATTCTCTTAACAGGTTATTCCGGCCAAGTTTCGCTAGGCCATGGCGCATTTCTAGCAATCGGCGCTTACGGAGCTGCTATTTCCCAAAGTTATTGGGGCTCACCGTTTTGGTTTACCTTTTTAATTGCAATATTAGTTTCCGCGGCATTTGGATTTATTTTGGGATTTGCCGCAGGAAGATTGACTGGCCCTTATCTTGCTGGAACAACTCTTGCACTTGCAGTTGGCCTTCCAACTTTGGCAAATCAATTCTCATTTCTTGGCGGCGAGACTGGACTTGTTTACGATGCGGGTTCACCACCGGCAAGATTCGGTGAAGAGTTCACACTTTATAAATGGTTCTTCTGGATTGCCGCACTTGTAGTTCTGATTTCAATGTTTCTTCTTCGGAATCTACTTAATAGTAGGTTTGGTAGAACTTGGAAAGCGCTCCGAGCCAACCCAACGGCAGCGGCCCTTGCCGGGGTTAATGTCGCCTCATCCAAGATCCTCGCCTTCACCATTAGCGCTGGCGTTGCTGGTCTATCTGGGGCGTTGCTGGGAATGATCAGTATTGTCGCCCCGAGCGCCTTCCCATTGAGCCTATCTTTCACAATAATTACGGGCGCGGTGCTGGCTGGCGTGACCAGCCTCCTAGGTAGCATGCTAGGCGCCGTAGTTCTCGTGGTGGTCCCCGAGATCGCTGATGCGATAGCTCATCGCCTTGGTGATTCGGAAAAGATCAGCACGAATCTGCCAGGCTTCATTGTTAGCGCGCTGTTAATCCTGACAGTGCTCTTCTCGCCAAACGGTCCTGCCGAGGCGATGAGAAAACGTCGGGAGGCGCACGCTAAACATTGAAGATAAAACCCTCGATGGAAGGAAATAAATGATCAGCTCAGTACGGAAGAAGAGCGTTATCGCTGCCGTCGCTGTCACCTCATTCGCACTCGTGGCGAGCGCGGTTCCAGCAAACGCAGTAGATGGCGTCTCCGCAACAGAGATCAAACTCGGCATCACTGTGCCGCAGACTGGTCCTGCATCAACTGGCTACAACAAAGTAGCACCAGCGATGAAGGCCTACTTTGAATATATAAATGCAAATGGCGGAGTTTATGGCCGCAAAATAAATTTGATTATTAAAGATGATGGTTATAAGACGCAAGCCGCAATCGACGCAACCAATGACCTACTTCTTCAAGAAAAGGTCTTTGCACTTGTCGGCCAACTCGGAACTGCAAATCACATCGCAGTCGCCAGCAAGGTCCAGCTCGCCAAGCGCGGCGTTCCTTCGCTCTATCTAAACACTGGCTTTAGCGAATTTGCTAATAAGTCAAAGTATGCGACCTCATTCATGCACTTCCCTTCATATGCAACCGAAGCAAAAGTTCTTGCTTCTTACATCAAAGAGAACTTTGCTGGAAAGAAAGCATGTCTCTTAGCGCAAGCCGATGATTTCGGCGACGATGCCGCAAAGGGATTTGCTACAGCAGGACTTACTTTCGGTGAGACTGTTCGCTATGTCTCTGGTACACAATCTTCTGCAGCTGCAGCTGGTTGGGTCCAGAAGTTCGCGGGCGCTAAGTGCGAAGTTGTAGTCACATTTAGCGTTACAACTGCAACCACCGTACTTCTTGGCGCCGCCGCAGCGCTTAGGTTTGCACCACAGTGGATCCTTGGTTCTGTAGGCGCAGACCCAACAACTATCCGAATCGCATCTGGAAACCCACAAGCTACTGCCTTGCTAAACAATGCAATTAGCGCTTCTTGGCTACCTGATGCCGCTGATACAAAGGACCGCTTTGTTAAGTTCTTCCGTAAAGTTAACGCGAAGTACAACAACAATGTTGATTTCGATGCAAACGTAATGGTTGGAATGAATGCCGGTATGTTGACTGTCCAAGCGCTTCGCGCTGCGGGCCGAAACCCAACCCGTCAATCACTAATCAATGCGATTGAAACCAAAGGTCGCACCTTTGTAAGCGCTGCTTTTGCGCCTTACGGAGTTAGCAAGTCAACCCATGCTGGATATACCGGTTTCTGGATCGGAAAGTTCAATGCATCAGGTGCTCTATCTCCAGTTGATGCTGGTCGCACGATTTACGTGACTGATTCAGCTGCCGGTCCAGTTAACAAAGTTGCTCCAAAGCGAGCGAAGTTGCCAGCGAAGGGAATACCAACTAACTCATGAAAACCAATAATCTAAAGAAGCGGATTCTCGCCGCCTCGGCGATCTTCGCGCTCTCAACAACTGCGCTTGTAGCGGCCCCTAGTGTTGCAACTGC
>JBMTVF010000023.1:0-16271 GCA_049451055.1 Candidatus Nanopelagicaceae bacterium
GAGCGTGCGACTGAAAATCGTGAGGTCGACGGTTCGATCCCGTCCCCAGCCACTTTTTGGTTTTACTTTATTTATTAAGCGCTGCCGGATTTACGGCGGAACATCTGTGGCGCCCCACCAGTTGTCTGTTCACCAGTTACTTTTGATTTTCCAGCAATATTGTTATTACGAATTCCGCCTGATTTCTTCTTCTTTTCTAGGGCTTCGCGGAAGCGGGCTTTGGGATCCAAATCTTCTGGTTTCTTCTCATCGCTCATTATTTTCCACCATTCGTTGAATTGAGTAAGGAATTAACTTCGGAAGATCGATAGCGGCGGTGGCCGCCGAGAGTTCTGATTGCCGTTAACTTTCCGGCTTTCGCCCAGCGAGTTACGGTTTTGGGATCAACGCGAAAGAGCGTTGCCACTTCAGATGGGGTCAACAAAATCTCTTGACCTGATGAACTCTCTGTCCTATTTAGCACCATATGGCAGGAAGTATCCCCTATGGGGGTTTATGAATACAAGGGCTACATCGCCTGTTCGAGAGCGGCGACTCGGCGCCATCTTGTAACGAGGCGTTCGTAACCCTCACCTGCGATTGCGCCATCACCGGCGGCAAGACCATTTATTGAGTGGTGTACATCTTCTATTGAAGTATCGGCATCCAGTCCGCTCTCACCATTATCTCGGAGCGCTTTATCTAAATAGATTGCAAGGCCGCCATAATCAAGTTCGACGATAGATTTTGGATGGAAGATATTGAGCCAATTAAGTAATTGAATTAGCTCTTCTTCAACAGGTCCTGGGCCAAAGGCTCTTCTTACGGCCATATGGGCATTAATGCAGCGTTTCTTCGCTGATTCGATTTCGGTTCGAGCGATTGTAAAGAGCCCTGAATTATTGGTGCCGCGAAGGCGTTCTTCTGGATCAAAGAGCGCAAACCAGCGGGGTGGAATTATCCAAGTTTCGGTGAGGATATGAGGAACTTTATTTTCAAATTCAGAGCTATGTTCGGTGATTGCGTTTTCAGTTTCAAATGGGATGAAGAATTTAACAACGCCAGATGGCAGAGTGCTTTTGAAATCTTCGAGCGCGGCCCAACAGCGCTTTGCGGTTGACCATGGCGCAACGAAACGCTTGCCATCATGTTCGATGATATGGGCGCCATCGCTACGTGATGCGAGCGGTTCCGGCACGATAGTGCGACGTAGCGCGCTTAACTCTTCTTCAAGACCAGTCGACTCAGTTAAAGCGATCTGGCCCCAACGAACTTGATCACCTTTAGGAAAAGTATCAATTGGTTCGTAAACTCGAAGTGATGCGACGTACGGAGTCGGACGCATTTATTTACGTGGAATGTAATTGCCCTCGGCAAATGGATCGAAATCATCACGGTTGGAAGTTTTATCAACCTCGCCGTGAAGTTCCTTAGCAAGGCGATCTACATCAATATCTTGTGAACTGTATTTAAGATCGCGTGCGACTTTAGTCTGCTTAGCTTTCGAACGGCCACGCCCCATAGCGAGCCCTCCCCTACTTAATCTCTGTTGATGACCCCTACCTTATCGTGGCGCGCAAATCGGCGAGAAATTAGCGGATTTCCCCGGGTTTATAGGTAGCGGCGTTGGGGAATTTCGAGATGGCGCTCTTAATGCGGGTGATTACCCGGGCGGTCTGTAGTTCAGCGTTTCCTAAGAATTCGCTTCGGTTAGCCAGCAAGATTTCTAGCGCCGGCTTATCAAGCGGGATGCGAGCGTCGGCAGCAATCGCCTCGATAAGTGAAGTTGGCTTTCCAGATTGGCGATCAAGGAGTGCTTTGGTTGCAAGCTCTTTTAGAGCTTCATGTGCAACCTCGCGCTTTGCGCCATTTTTAATCGCAGCCATCAAGAATTTAGTTGTGGCAAGGAAAGGCAGTTCACTTTCGATCTCGGCGCTAATGCGGGCTTCGAATATGCCGAATTCATTGAGAATAGTCAGCGCAGTTTCGATAATTCCATCGAGCGCATAAAAAGAATCACTTAGCGCAACTCTTCTTACAACTGAATCTGAAACGTCCCCTTCATTCCATTGCGCGCCGGAAATTTGGGAGATCATCGTTAGATAACCAGATAGAACTGCGGTGAGTCCATTTATCCGCTCACTCGACCGAGAATTCATCTTATGTGGCATCGCTGAAGATCCAGTTTGGCCAGCTTTAAATCCTTCGGTTGCAAGTCCTGCGCCCGCCATCAATCGAATTGAGGTGGCGAGGTTAGAAGGAGCGGCAGCTAGTTGTACTAAGGCGCTAACGACATCAAAATCAAAACTGCGTGGATAGATTTGGGAGGTAGCGTCGAGAGTTTTAGTAAACCCGAGAGATTTGGCAATTACTTTCTCTAGTTCATCGTGGTCATTACCAATCAAATCTCGACTATCTTGTTCAGTTCCAACCGGGCCTTTTATTCCTCGATTTGGAAAGCGCTCAATTAAATTATTCAATCGATCAAAGGCGAAGAGCAGTTCTTCACCGAAGGTGGCAAAACGTTTTCCGAGAGTAGTTAATTGAGCAGGAACGTTATGGGTTCTTGCAACAATTGGTTGTTCGGCATAACGCTTGGCGATCTCGCCTAAATTGAAAAGTAGGGCTGCAGTTCGCTCTTGGATAAGTAATAACGCACTTCGAATTTGGAAGGCTTCTATATTCTCAGTTAGGTCTCGGCTCGTCATTCCGAGGTGGATATATTGGTGGCCCGCTAATTCATTAAATTCATCGATTCGTGCTTTTACATCGTGGCGAGTTTTTTTCTCACGAATATCAATCCGGTTTAGATCGACTTGATCGGCGACTTTTTCATAATCTTGTAGAGCTTTTTCTGGGATAGCGAGCGCCTTACTTTGAAAACGCGCGACTGCGATCCAGAGTTTTCGTTCGGCGCGAATCTTTGATTCAGCCGACCAGATAGCGCGCATCGCTTCTGAGGCGTAGCGATCTGAGAGCGTACTCATTTCGCTCCTTTCTCAGCGGCCCAAGCCGAATCAATCATCTCTTTCAAGGTTGCTTTAGGGCGCCATCCTAAATCTTTTTCAATTTTCTTAATAGATGCAATTAACTTTGGGCTATCTCCGGCTCGTCGTGCAACCGTTTCTGGATTTAACTTAACACCCATTGATGATTCAATCTGGTCGAGCATTTCTTTTACTGAATAACCAGTTCCCGAGCCAACGTTATAAACCTCATTGATTTTCTTTGATTCGAGTTGCTTAAGCGCAACGAGGTGCGCCTCGGCTAAATCTTGAACATGGATGTAATCGCGGATGCATGTCCCATCTTTGGTTGGATAATCCGCGCCAAATATTTCTGGGCGCTCACCATTCTTAAAGGCCGCAAAAACTTTGGGAACTAAGTTATCTCGTGAATTATCACCAAATTGGATTTTCCCAGCGCCTACTACATTGAAGTACCTAAGCGAGATACTGGAGAAGCCCTCTGCGTGGCCAACTTTGCTGATTAGTTGTTCCGATAAAAGCTTGGTGGCGCCATATGGAGATAGCGGCTCGGTGGCATCGCTCTCTTCAATCGCATCTTTTTCGCTTGGTGAATAGACCGCAGCCGAAGACGAGAAGACGATTTTGGAGACTTTTTTAAGACTCATCGCCGCAAGTACATTCATCGTGCCGCCGACATTATTGGTGTAGTACTTGAGTGGATTTGCGACCGATTCGCCGACAGCTTTCTTCGCTGCAAGATGGATTACCGCTTCAACTCCATCCATACTCTTTAGAACTGATTCTCGATCGGTGATATCACCTCGGTATATGTCGTTAAAGTTTTCCGTTCGTTGAGTTAAACCATTTGAGAAATCATCGAAAATTCTTACCTGATAACCATTTTCTTGTAGCAAGTCACTTACATGTGCGCCGATATATCCAGCGCCACCAGTAACTAGTACCTTCATACAAAATCCTTAACGACAATAGTTTCATCGCGCCCTGGACCAACACCGATAGCGCTCATCGGCGCACCTGATACCTCTTCCAAATACTTGATGTAAGCGCGCGCATTTGCCGGAAGGTCGCTTAGTTTTCGAGCGCTGGAGATATTTTCACTCCATCCAGGCAGGTATTCATAAATTGGTTTTGCATGATGGAAATCAGTTTGTGAGGCGGGAAGCTCATCGACTCGCTTTCCGTTTATTTCGTATGCAATGCAGACTGGAATTTTCTCCCAACCCGTTAAAACATCGAGCTTAGTTAAGAAGAAATCGGTTAGCCCATTAATTCGAACCGCGTAGCGCGCAATCAACGCGTCATACCAACCAGTCCGGCGAGCTCTTCCGGTAGTTGTTCCAAATTCGCCACCATCAGCTCGTAATTTCTCACCAGCTGAATCGTTTAATTCCGTTGGGAACGGCCCTGAGCCGACGCGAGTGGTGTAAGCCTTAACGATTCCGATAACGCGATTTATCTTTGTTGGACCAATACCCGAGCCAGTTGATGCGCCACCGGCGGTTGGATTTGATGAGGTAACGAATGGATAAGTGCCGTGATCAACATCAAGGAGCGTTCCCTGGGATCCTTCCAAGAGAACAATCTCGCCTTTATCTAAAGCGCTATTTAGTAGAAGTGAGGTATCGGTTACATAAGGACGGAGGATTTCAGCGAAGCCTAAGTACTCCGCCAATACATCATCAACTTCGATTCCTTTGCGGTTAAAGACTTTGATTAGAACTTGGTTCTTATCGCGAAGCGCGCCTTCAAGTTTCTGGCGCAAGATTGATGGGTCAAATAGATCTTGGACGCGAATGCCAATTCGATTTATCTTGTCGGCATATGCCGGGCCAATTCCGCGGCCAGTTGTGCCAATCTTTGCTTTACCAAGAAATCGTTCGGAAACTTTATCGATGGTGCGGTGATATGGAGTTATTAGATGGGCGTTAGTTGAGATCTTTAACTTTGAAGTATCAACGCCTCGTTCATTAAGACCGTTTATCTCTTCCAGAAGAACTGCGGGATCTATTACAACGCCATTTCCGATAACCGGAATACAACTTGGCGTGAGGATTCCTGAGGGCAGTAAGTGGAGCGCATATTTTTCGCTACCGATTACAACGGTATGTCCGGCGTTATTTCCGCCTTGGTATCTGACGACGTATGCGACTTTATCGCCGAGTAGATCGGTTGCTTTGCCCTTGCCCTCATCGCCCCATTGGGCGCCGAGTAAAACGATCGCCGGCACAAATCTCCTCCCTCGAGGATTACGGAAAATTAAACCACTCCTCGAGAGTTAAGGAAAATCGTGACCGGATTTCGTGCGTGAAATTGATTTAGAGATTGAAGACTGCAAGTAGTTGACGGAGGAGATATGAAAGTAGGGTCTTAGAAAGTTCAGATCCGAGAATCTTTACTAGCTGTTCCCAGAGCGCGGATGGAAAGAAGCCTTGTGAGGCGGCGAGGATGATTGCTGACATTAGAACTCCTTTAGCGTTGAAATAGAGGGCGCACTATTTCTTATTTGTGAGAGGTAAAAGTGTGTCCCGAGCTATAGTGGGGAAAACTTTCCTTTGGTAACCTCATAGTTATGACCGAGTCGCTCTCTAATCTCTTAAGTGAAAACCGCACTTTCCCACCAACTCCGGAATTTGCAGCTTCTGCAAATGCCAAGGCTGATATTTATGATGAAGCCGAACGTGATCGCCTCGCATTCTGGGAAAAGCAGGCCGAACAACTTCACTGGTTTAAGAAATGGGATACCGTCCTTGATTGGAAAGCGCCATTTGCTAAATGGTTTGTTGGCGGAAAGTTAAATGCTTCATATAACGCGCTTGATCGACATGTTATTGAAGGGCGCGGTGATCGCGTAGCTTTTTATTTTGAGGGTGAACCAGGAGACACCAAAACTCTTACCTATGCCGATATGTTGCGTGAGGTAAAGAAAGCGGCAAATGCACTTGCCTCAATTGGAATTAAAGATGGCGACCGCGTTGCCATCTATATGCCAATGATTCCTGAAGCGGTAATAGCAATGTTGGCATGTGCTCGAGTTGGCGCTACCCACTCGGTGGTATTTGGAGGTTTTTCTGCTGATTCCTTATTAGCGCGAATCCAAGATGCCGAAGCGAAATTGGTAATTACTGCTGATGGTGGATATAGAAAAGGTGCAGCTTTTGCCTTAAAGCCAATTGTTGATGATGCGCTAAAGGGAACTCATCCGGTCGAACGAACCTTGGTTGTGAAGCGAACCGGACAAGAGACGGTAATGGGTGAGCGTGATATCTGGTGGCATGATCTTGTTGATAAACAGAGCGCGGAACATGAAGCCCAAGCCTTCGATAGCGAACATTCACTATTTATTCTTTATACATCTGGGACTACAGCTAAACCAAAAGGTATTCACCACACAACTGGTGGATATCTAACGCAAGCCGCCTTCACCCATCGCGCGGTCTTTGATATTAAACCGGAGAAAGATATTTATTGGTGTACCGCTGATGTCGGTTGGGTAACTGGCCACTCTTACATCGTCTATGGACCGATGATTAATGGCGCCACTCAAGTTATGTACGAGGGCACCCCAGATACCCCACATAAAGGGCGAATCTTCGAGATGATCGAAAAATATAAAGTCACGATTCTCTATACCGCTCCCACGCTAATTAGAACTTGGATGAAGTGGGGCGATGAATTTCCTAAAAAACATAACCTAACTTCGCTTCGATTACTCGGCTCTGTTGGTGAACCAATTAATCCGGAAGCGTGGATGTGGTATCGCGAAATTGTTGGTGGAAATCGCTGTCCGATAGTTGATACCTGGTGGCAGACCGAGACCGGCGCCATCATGATCTCGCCACTTCCCGGCGTGACTGCTACTAAACCAGGATCTGCGATGTTGCCACTTCCCGGAATTAGCGCAAAGGTAGTTGATGATTCAGGAAAGCCGGTTGAAAAAGGTTCTGGTGGATATCTAATTCTTGATAAACCATGGCCATCAATGTTGCGCGGAGTTTGGAAAGAACCGCAGCGTTATCAAGAGACTTACTGGTCACGCTTTGACGGACTTTATTTTGCAGGTGATGGCGCAAAGTTAGATGACGATGGCGCGCTCTGGGTTTTGGGAAGAGTTGATGATGTGATGAATGTTTCAGGCCATCGCATCTCGACAACTGAAGTTGAATCCGCTCTCGTATCTCATGATTCAATAGCAGAAGCTGCCGTGGTTGGCGCTAAGGATGATTTAACCGGCCAAGCCATAGTTGCCTTTGTGATTCTGCGTGGTGGAGTTGGCGCGGTGGAGGAAGGGCTCGAGAAATCTCTTAAGGAACATGTTGCAAAAGAGATTGGTCCAATCGCGCGGCCAAAACAAATCATGGTGGTAAATGAATTACCAAAGACGCGCAGCGGAAAGATTATGCGTCGCTTACTAAGAGATGTCGCGGAAAATCGCGCCGTTGGCGATGCTACGACCTTAGCTGATCCAAATGTGATGAAACTGATTTCAGAAGGTCTGAAATCTGGAAAGCGAGAAGATTAAGCCCTGAGAAGTATTGGTAAATCTCGCTATCTTCAATTATGTTGTGGGGAGCTTTCCAAGGTAGATAGTCCACAATTTTTATAACTATCGCAGCCAAAATCACGATTTGTAAGAGCGCTAGCGCCCCGCCAAGGATTGAATCCAAAAATTTAAATGGGCCAAATAGCACCTGTTTGCGTATCCCCGCACCCACTTTGGTAGCGAGGTAACTACCTAATTGAGCGCCAGCAAATATCGCAACAAGATAAGTCACGATTACCGTAACTAATCCGCTCCAATCGCTAGTTATCTCTTTTGCAGCAAAGAGTCCGAGCAAGCCACCGCCGAGATAGCCAAGAACTGCAAATAGCGTTGGTATGAGTCCGCGATTAAAACCTTGCGCGATTGCAATAATCATCAAACCAGCAAGAATTAAATCGAGAATCATCGAAAATCACTATCGCTTTTAACTAGAGCCATTGCCTTAACTTTATCTCGCTCACCTATGCCAAATGAGGGACACAACTCGGCGATGGGACAAGCTCCACATGCTGGTTTTCTCGAGTGACAGATTCTCCGGCCATGCCAGATCATCCGTTGTGAAAGATTTGTCCACTCACGCTCTGGAATTAACTTGGCAACGGCAAATTCAACTTTTACCGGATCGGTCTCTTTAGTCCAACCAAATCTCCTGCTAAGTCTTCCAAAGTGAGTATCGACGGTAATGCCTGGGGTATTAAATGCATGTCCCAAAACAACATTTGCCGTTTTTCGCCCAACACCAGGCAGTTTGACGAGTTCTTCTAATTTATCGGGAACTTCTCCATCGTAATCCTTAACAATCTTAATTGCTAAACCTTTTATATTTTTTGCTTTAGCGCGATAGAAACCGGTTGATTTGATTATGGTTTGTAGTTCGCGCAAATTAGCGCCTGCAAAATCTTCTACTTTCTTATATCGCTTAAATAACGCTGGTGTTACCGCATTGACGCGTTTGTCGGTGCATTGTGCCGATAAAACAGTGGCCACCAATAGTTGTAGTGGATTCATAAAATCTAATTCACAACGAACATTTGGATAACGCTTAGTGAGAATTCGATAGATCGCCTTTGCTGATTCTTCTTTTTTGGCGAGTTTGGCGATCATGATGGATGAATAGTAAGGTGAGCGCGTGCCCGTAAAGAATGAAGCTATCGACGAGAACGTCGTCCGTAAAGCTCCGATTTTTCATGGCTTAGACCAAGCAGCCGCAAATACCTTGCGCGCAGCGATGGCTCCATTGAAATTGCGAAAAGGCCAAGCCCTCTTCAAAGAAGGCGATGATGGCGACAATCTCTACATAATCACAAGTGGCAAGATAAAACTCGGCACAAAATCTCAAGATGGTCGTGAGAACTTACTTATGGTTCTGGGTCCGGGAGATATGTTCGGTGATCTCTCGCTTTTTGATTCCGGACCACGTACCTCTACGGCAACTGCAGTGACTGAGAGTCGATTGCTCTCACTTGGACAGGAAAAAGTTATGCCGTGGGTACGCGAACATCCCGAAGCTTCACTCCATCTCTTGGCGCGCCTAGCTTCAAGGCTGCGCCGAACCAATGAAGTCGTTAGCGATCTGGTTTTCTCTGATGTCCCGGGACGTGTTGCGAAGGCGTTAATTGATCTTGGCGTCAAATTCGGCGAAAAAGTTAGTGAAGGTTTCCTAGTTCATCACGATCTTACTCAAGAAGAATTGGCCCAACTAGTCGGCGCATCTCGTGAAACTGTAAATAAAGCGCTCGCGGATTTTGCGCAACGCGGCTGGATCAAATTAGAGGCAAGAGCCGTTTTAATCTTGGATTACGACCGGTTATTGAAGCGCGGTCGTTAAGCAACTTCGACGGTAAGTTCAACCTCGACCGGCGCATTAAGTGGTAATTCGGCAACGCCGACCGCGCTCCGTGCATGTTTTCCAGCCTCGCCCCAGATATGAAGAAATAACTCGCTCGCGCCATTAATTACCGCTGGTTGTTGTGTAAATCCAGAAACGCCATTTACATAACCAACTACACGAACGACGCGCAAAATCTTATTTACATCGGCCACAGTTTCTACTGCAGCAAGTGCATTTAGCGCACATACTTCAGCTAATTTCTTCGCATCATCTACGTTAACTTCACCGCCAACTTTTCCAGTTCGAGAGAGCGCGCCATCAACCATCGGAAGTTGTCCAGCGGTAAAAACAATGTTTCCAGTTCTAATTGCTGGGACATAAGCAGCAACCGGTTTTGCGGCAATCGGAAGAGTTAGGCCAAGCTCAGCTAACTTTGCGCGAACATCGGTCATGGCAACGGTCTCTTCAAATAAGCAACGAGTTGATCGCCACCGCCTGGTGCGGGAACTACTTGTACTAACTCCCAACCATCAGAGCCCCAGGTATCGAGAATCTGTTTAGTTGCATGAGTTAATAGCGGGACTGTTGCATATTCGTATTTCATTAATTGCCTCCAGTAAGCGCTGCTTTAACGAGAGCTGAGACAGTTCCGCCATCAGCTTTTCCTGCAATCTTTGGTTGGAGCGCCTTCATAACAAGACCCATCTGGGCCGGTGAAGTTGCGCCAGATTCTTTGATGGCCGCAGTAATCAATTCTCTAATTTCCGATTCACTTAATTGTTTTGGAAGATACTCGGCAATTACGCCACCTTCTGCCTTTTCCGTAGCCGCACGATCGGCAGCGCCGGCTTGTTCATAAGCTTCCGCAGCTTCGCGACGCTTCTTTGCTTCTCTTGAGAGCACGGTGATGATCTCAGCATCACTTAATTCACGCGCTTCTTTCCCGGAAACTTCTTCATTTTTTATCGAGGTAAGCACCATGCGAATAGTGCTGGAGCGGAGTTCATCTCGAGAGCGCATCGCGCTCGTCAGATCATTCTGCAGTTTTTCTTTAAGTGACATAGCGGTATCTTCTCACGCCTATGGGATTCAAACTACGCGAAGTCACGTTACCCATTCTTCCCAAGGGCAGCGCTCAACTTCGGATTCTGCATTTCTCAGATCTTCATCTCACGCCAAAGCGGCATCGGCTTGTTAGAGAGATCCAAAGCTGGGGCAAATTAAAGCCAGATTTAGTGATCAGCACCGGTGATTTTCTCGCTCATCAAGATGCGATTCAAACCACTTTAGATGCGCTCTCTCCCTTATTTAGATTTCCGGGGCTTTATGTATTCGGCTCAAATGATTACTACGGACCTAAATTTAAGAATCCATTTTCATATTTGATGAGAGATGATGGAGTTCGGAAGCTCGGCGAAAAACTTCCGGTAGAAAAACTAGATCGGGGGCTAAGTCAAGCGGGTTGGAAAAACTTAAATCAAGCGAAGTTAAAAATAAAAATCAATGGCGTTTTGATTGAGGCTCGGGGAACTGACGATGCCCATTTAAGTCTTGATAATTACTCAATTGTTAAAGGTAAGCGCGGCAAAGTTGATCTTTCCATAGGTGTTACACATGCACCGTATAAGAGAGTTCTAGATGCGATGGCGAAAGATTCGCTCGATTTAATATTTGCTGGTCATACACACGGTGGTCAAGTTCGCTTGCCCTGGTTTGGTGGAAGTAGAGCGCTTACTACTAATTGTGATCTGCCAAATTGGCGATCGCGCGGGCTCACTAAATTAGATGGTGAGCCTTATCTACATGTCTCAGCCGGAATGGGTTACAACCCATTTACCCCAATTAGGTTTTTCTCTCCGCCTGAGGTTTCGCTTCTTACTTTACGGCAAATTCTTTAGCGACAAGTTCTGCAATTTGGGCGGTATTTAGAGCCGCACCTTTTCGCAAATTATCACCACAGACAAAGAGTTCAATTGCATTTGGATTATCAAGAGATTTACGAACGCGTCCTACCCAAGTTGGATCGGTACCAACAACATCAGCAGGAGTTGGGAATTTATGATTTTCTGGATCGTCTACCAATTTCACACCAGCTGCGCTCTCTAGAACATCTTGGGCTGCTTTGCGATCTACTTCATTTGCAAATACTGCGTGGACCGCAAGGGAGTGGGTAGTTACAACAGGTACGCGAACACAGGTAGCAGAAACTTTTAGACTTGGTAGACCTAAAATCTTCCGCGATTCATTCCGCACCTTTAACTCTTCTGAGGAATATCCATCATTTTTAAGGGAGCCGGCCCACGGAATAACGTTTAGCGCAAGCGGTGCGGGAAATGGACCAAGGTCGTCAACTGCAGTTCGAACATCACCAGCTTTATCGCCAAGATTCTTTCCGGCGACGTTACTGATTTGTTTGTGCAGAGTATCGATTCCAGATTGCCCCGCCCCAGATGCTGCTTGGTAAGAAGCGACAACTAATTCTTTCAATTCATATTTTTTATGTAACGCTCCCATCGCGACAATCATTGAAAGAGTTGTGCAATTTGGATTCGAGATAATTCCTTTGGGGCGATTCTTAACTTCTTCTGGATTCACTTCAGGCACTACTAGCGGAACTTCTGGATCCATACGAAAAGCACCAGAGTTATCAACACAGATTGCGCCACGAGCGGCAGCAATTGGCGCCCACTCAGCTGAAACTTCGTCGGGGACATCAAACATCGCAACATCGATGCCATCAAATGCTTCTGGAGAGAGCGCGACCACGGTTAACTCTTCACCGCGACATTTCAATTTCTTACCAGCGCTACGAGCTGAAGCAATGAGGCGAATTTCTCCCCAAACATCTGGTCGCGTTGAAAGTAGATCCAGCATCACGGTACCAACTGCGCCCGTTGCACCAACTACTGCAAGTGATGGTTTCATCGACCGCTACCGCCGTAAACAACTGCTTCCACCTGGTCGGCGTCGAGCTCAAAAGCAGAGTGAGCCGCTTTAACCGCCCGCTCTAAATCAGCTTGGCGACAGACAATCGAAATTCGGATTTCCGAAGTTGAAATCATCTCAATATTTACACCGGCATCAGCCATTGCCGCAAAAAATGTTGCGGTGACACCTGGATGGGAGCGCATTCCAGCGCCAATTAATGAGAGTTTGCCAATTTGATCATCGTATTGAATTGATTGAAAACCTATTTCACCTTGTAATTTCTGGACGATACTCGTTGCCTTTGAGCCTTCAGTTCTTGGCAAGGTAAATGAGATATCGGTAAGTCCGGTTGCAGCCGCTGAAACGTTCTGGACGATCATGTCGATATTGATATCGGCATCTGCGATTGATTGGAAGATGCGAGCAGCAACGCCAGCGCGGTCCGGTACTCCAACGATTGTCACCTTCGCCTCGCTCTTATCGTGAGCGATTCCTGAGATGATTGCTTGCTCCATATTTCCTCCTTCAGGTTGGTCGGCGACCACCCAAGTTCCTTCGAGATTTGAAAATGATGAACGGACATGAATCGGTAAATTAAATCGCCGCGCATATTCAACGCAGCGAAGATGAAGAACTTTTGCACCAGAAGCGGCCAACTCGAGCATCTCTTCATATGTGACGCTCTTTAATTTGCGCGCAGTCGGAACAATTCTTGGATCGGCGCTAAATACACCATCAACATCAGTGTAAATTTCACAGACATCTGCTTCTAGCGCAGCAGCTAGCGCAACCGCAGTTGTATCGGATCCGCCGCGACCAAGCGTTGTCACATCTTTGGTATCTTGCGAAATGCCTTGGAAGCCAGCAACAATGGCAATCGCATCTTGATTTAAAGCTTCTTGAATTCGCCCAGGTGAGACATCAATGATGCGAGCTCTGCCATGTTTGCTATCGGTAATAACTCCAGCTTGTGAACCAGTAAAAGAGAGCGCTTCAAAACCAAGATTCTTAATCGCCATCGCAAGTAGCGCCATAGAGATTCGCTCTCCAGCTGTTAAGAGCATGTCGAGTTCGCGGCCAGCAGGAAGTGGGGTTATCTGATTGGCAAGATCGATTAGCTCATCGGTGGTATCGCCCATCGCTGAGACGACTACAACCACGGAGTGGCCCGCCTTCTTGGTAGCAACGATCCGGCTGGCAACGCGCTTCATCGCCTCGGCATCAGCGACCGAAGATCCGCCGTATTTCTGGACGATTAGACCCATGGAGAGATGGTGACAGGTAAACCCCGCTCAGGTCGAATTATCTCAAATAATAAGACAGTCTTTGTCTCACTATTAGAGATCTAGCGATCTCCGCCCTTCAAATGCCCTACCTAAAGTCACTTCATCTGCGTATTCGAGGTCGCCACCAACCGGCAATCCGGAAGCTAGGCGCGAGATCTTTATACCTAGCGGCTTGATGGTTCGAGCTAGGTAAGTGGCTGTCGCTTCGCCTTCCAGATTTGGATCGGTAGCGATGATGACCTCGGTGATATTTGAATCAGAGAGGCGCGAGAGTAATTCGCGGATTCGAAGTTGTTCTGGGCCGATTCCATCTATCGGACTTATCGCACCACCTAGAACGTGGTACTTACCTTTAAATTCTCTAGTTCGCTCGATGGCGACTACATCTTTACTCTCTTCAACCACACAGATAGTTGAATTGTCGCGCCTTGGATCGCGACAGATTTTGCATTCTTCTTCTTCAGCCACATTAAAGCATTGGCTACAGAAACGTACTTTCTCTTTCACTAATCGTAGAACTTCAACTAAATGATTGATATCAACTCGCTCCGATTGAACAATATGAAACGCAATCCGTTGTGCGCTCTTCGGTCCAATTCCGGGCAACTTTCCTAATTCATCGATCAGCTCTTGGATTATGCCTTCGTACATTACTTATCGCTCTCTGCGATAACTTGGGCGCCCAGTTCCTTCATAATCAACTCAGTTCCTCGAAGTTGGTTGGGATCGTTTGGATCTTCATCAACTTGTTTGGTCAGATTAGCAACCGAATGTGGATTTACCGAGGGGTCAACAATAACTTCGATCTTGCGCCGCACGCCAGTAACTTCAACAAAAGCATCCGAAAGAATCGGCTCGCTATCAGATCGGATAAATGAATCCCGAGCTCCAGCATTAATAATTCCAATTGTGATTGCTTTTTCATCGATTGAGAGAATTTGAGCGCTGGCTGATAAGAGCGACCAGGTCAATCGACGTCGCTTCTTTACATTTTCGATTACATCTGGCCACATTCTTCTTAACGCAGTTACATCAAGGTTGCCGGAAGGAGCCACGTTTACTGTCTCTACTTTTGCAGGTTTTACCGCCGGTTTAGGGGCGGTTACTTCTTTTGCTTCTCTTACTTCTTTTCGCTCAATTTTTGGCGCAGGGATTGGCTCCATTCCGGATTGGCGCTCTAGCCTTTCAATTCGAGCCAATAAACCTTGATCGCTCTCATCATTTCCGGCGATAACAATTCGGCTCGCAATCAATTCCAGGATCAATCTAGGTGCAGTTGCGCCACGCATCTGGTTTAAACCTTCGGCCACAATTGAAGCGGCCCGGCTGAGATTTCCGCTTCCGATTCGCGCAGCTTGTGCTCGCATCCGCTCAAGTTGATCATCGGGATAATTACGGAGTATCGACTTTAGCCCCTCTTCGACAGCGCCAGCTACTACTAAATCACGGAGCCGTTCCAAAAGATCTTGCGCAAAGCGCCTTGGTTCTTGGCCAGACTCAATCAAGCGATCGATGGTTTGAAATACCGCTCCTAAATCTCGCGCTGCTAATCCATCAATAGCTTCATCAAGTAGCGCGCCATCAGTAAAGCCAAGAAGTTGGACAGCAATCTCATAAGTGACTCCAGTTTCACCGGCTCCAGCAAGTAATTGTCCTAACACCGAGAGCGCATCACGAACTGAGCCACCAGATGCTCGAACAACTAAGGGCAAGACACCTTTCTCTACCTTTACCTTCTCTTGATCACAAACTTTTTGGAGATGTTCCTGCAAGATTCCAGGTGGAACTAATCGGAAGGGGTAGTGATGGGTTCGCGAACGAATTGTCGCAATCAACTTATCGGGCTCGGTTGTTGCAAAGATAAATAGAACGTGAGGTGGTGGTTCTTCAACTACTTTTAACAGAGCGTTTGCGGCGCCCGGCCCAAGTTGGTGGGCTTCATCAATAATATAAATCTTGTAGCGAGAGTTAACCGGAGCAAAGAATGCTTTATCTCTTAAATCGCGGGCATCATCTACTAAACCATGGGTTGCTGCATCAAGTTCGATAACATCAATCGAGCCCGGGCCATTTGCTACTAAATCCTTACAAGATTGGCATTCGCCACATGGAGTTGGGGTCGGACCTTTTTCACAATTTAGAGAGCGGGCCATGATTCGCGCGCTCGAAGTTTTACCGCAACCGCGAGGACCAGAGAATAAATAAGCGTGATGAATTTTTCCGGATTGCAAAGCATTAGATAATGGAATGGTTACATGTTCTTCACCTATTACATCAGCGAAGATTGATGGTCGGTACTTGCGATATAACGCGAGTGACATAACCACCTCTCTAACTTAAGGATCCCCCGCACACCCATTAGAGCGGGCCTACCCTTGCTGCCTTCCAGCCCTGGGGGAGTTCGGCACGTTAATGCCGCACGGAGGATCTGCGGTGAATCATAGTTATTAGCACCGATACCCTTCTCTCCTGCTTTACTGGAGGATTCGCATAGCGGCCGAGTGCGCACGCTTGGAAAGCGTGTATAGGGAAACCTATCGAGGGTTCAAATCCCTCATCCTCCGCAAATCGAACATTTACATGGAATCGCTCGCGTTCTCGGTCAATCTTTTGGTTCGGACATCCTCCGCTTTAAATTTCTACGCCGATATATTTGGTCTGTAGGAATTCATGTATGCCATCAAAGCCACCTTCGCGGCCAAGGCCGGATTGTTTAT
>JBMTVF010000024.1:0-15907 GCA_049451055.1 Candidatus Nanopelagicaceae bacterium
CCACCAAGGGCGGTTGCGATTGCTGTTACTGCGGCAAGAAGAATGGGAGTCATGCGGGCAGAATAGCAGAAATGAAAATGATTTTCATTTTCAAGGGTAGGGGAATTTGAGGCGATTTCAATCTAAAATTTATGTTCTGCGCCCAGCATTAGCTGCGACCGGTGCGCACCGCCGACAGCCAGCCGGATGGAGAACACCATGGCCCAAGATCGATTAGATGTAATTGTCAGCCTCGCGAAGCGAAGAGGCTTTGTTTATCCCTCATCTGAAATTTATGGTGGGCTGCGTGCATCTTGGGATTACGGTCCACTTGGAGTTGAGTTAAAGAACAATGTAAAGCGTCAATGGTGGCGCGCTATGGTTATGGAACGCGACGATGTTGTCGGTTTAGATTCTTGCGTAATTCTTGCCAAAGAAGTTTGGGAAGCATCGGGCCACGTAGAAACATTTACTGATCCGTTGACTGAATGCACCTCATGTCACAAGCGATATCGCGCTGATCATTTAGAAGAAGCTTACGAAGCCAAGCATGGTAAGAAACCAGCATCGTTAGATGAATTGAATTGTCCGAATTGTGGAAATAAAGGCAAGTTCACACCACCAAGACAATTTTCTGGTCTGCTTAAGACTTTTCTTGGTCCAGTTGAAGATGAATCTGGGTTGGCTTATTTACGTCCCGAAACTGCTCAAGGAATCTTCATCAACTTTCAGAATGTTGCAACAACGGCGCGAAAGAAGCCGCCATTTGGCATCGGCCAAATTGGAAAGTCTTTCCGAAATGAAATTACTCCTGGTAATTTTATTTTTAGAACTCGCGAATTTGAACAGATGGAGATGGAGTTCTTCGTTGTTCCAGGTAGCGATGAGGAATGGCATCAAACTTGGATAGATACCAGGCTAAGTTGGTATAAAGATTTAGGAATAAATCCGGAACGGTTACGACTATTTGAACATCCAAAAGAAAAACTTTCTCACTATTCCAAGCGGACCGTCGATATTGAATACAAATTTGAATTTACTGGCACGGAGTGGGGCGAATTAGAAGGTATCGCAAATCGGACTGATTTTGATTTGAAATCACATTCTGCAAAATCGGGTAAAGATTTAACTTGGTTCGACCAAGAAAGCAATGAACGTTGGTTCCCTTATGTCATCGAACCAGCAGCCGGTGTCGATCGTTGTGCCCTTACATTCTTGATGGATGCCTATACAGAAGATGAAGCGCCCAACGCCAAAGGTGAATTAGAGAAGCGGACTGTGTTGCGTCTAGATCATCGACTATCGCCGATAAAGATTGCAGTTCTTCCGTTATCACGAAATGCCGATCTCTCACCAAAAGCCCGTGATTTAGCTCTAAAGTTGCGGAAAAATTGGAGCGTTGATTTTGATGATGCTGGTGCAATTGGTCGGCGTTACCGTAGACAAGATGAAATTGGAACGCCATTTTGTATCACGGTCGACTTTGACACTTTAAATGATCAAGCAGTCACAATTCGGGAACGCGATTCAATGAAACAAGAGCGAATCGGGATCGACCAGGTGGAAGCATGGCTAGCGCCACGACTTCTCGGTTGCTAGACCGAGCGCCGCTTCGACTAGATACCCGGGTTGGCGCGGTTGAATTAATCACCCCAGTTGTGTTGGCACCCATGGCAGGAATTACAAATGCGGCTTTTCGTTTACTTTGCAGGGAACAAGGTGCAGGGCTATTTGTTTCTGAAATGGTAACCGCGCGAGCCCTTATCGAGCGAAACGACGAAACGTTACGAATGATTATTCCGGCTGAAGGTGAAACCCCGCGATCTGTACAGCTATATGCAACGCATCCAGATGATTTAGCCGCAGCTGTAAAAATGATTGGGGAGGAAGATTTAGCAGATCACATCGATTTAAATTTTGGTTGCCCGGTACCAAAAGTCACACGGAAAGGTGGCGGCGCAGCACTCCCTTATAAGCGCAGACTTTTTGAATCATTGGTATCAACAGCCGTAAAGACTGCCAAACCATACGCAATTCCCGTAACAGTAAAGATGAGAGTTGGAATAGATAGCGAACATGAAACTTATCTAGATGCAGGAATGATTGCAGCGCGTGCAGGTGTGGCTTGGGTCGCACTACATGCAAGAACTGCAGAACAGTTTTACGAAGGTAAATCTGATTGGCAAAAGATTTCAAATCTGGTCGAACACTTGAAGCCAACTGGAGTTACAGTGCTTGGAAACGGCGATATTTGGTCGGGCGACGACGGCGTGCGAATGATGGAAAAGACGGGTTGCGCTGGAGTAGTAGTTGGCAGAGGATGTTTAGGTCGACCTTGGTTATTTAGAGATTTAGTGAGAGCTTTTTCTGGCGATGGGGCAAGACCGGCGCCAACCCTTTTCCAAGTTAGAGAAGTATTGCGACGGCATGCGCAACTATTGACTAATTACTTTGCAAGCGAAGAGCGCGCATGTCGCGATTTGAGAAAACATATGGCGTGGTACTTGAAAGGTTTTAGGGTGGAAGGTGAAATTAGACCTAAGTTAGGAATGGTTAAGAATCTAGACGAACTGGATTATTTACTATCGCAATTAGTGGACCAGCCATATCCAATTGAAGTTGGTGATGCGCCACGCGGTAGGCGATCACATGGCCGGTCAGTTTCGTTACCACAAGGCTGGCTTGATGATCCAGAAGAGTTGGCCAAAGTTGATGGTAGTGATTCTGGTTCTGGTGGTTGATGTTTATATTTAAATTTTTCACCAAACTTATTACTTTCCTTCTGGTTTTAATTCTCGCCATACCGACTTTTGCGCTGGCGCGAACCTGGTTAGATGCGAGAAATACCAATATAGAGAAAGCCGATGCCATCGTTGTAATGGGAGCGGCGCAATTAGATGGCAGGCCTGGGGAAGTTTTAGAAGCTAGATTGCGTGAAGCAAAGCGAATTTATGAAAATGATTATGCAAAGCGACTCTTCACATTAGGCGCGGGCGCACCCGGAGATCGATTTACTGAGGCAGGAACTGCGCGTGAATGGCTCGGTCGAAACGGGATTCCACGTAAATCGATAACGGCAATTCGAATAGGGCGCGATAGTTATACAAGTATTGAAGGCTTAGCAAAAACTGTAGATGAAAATAAATTCAAAAGAATAATTATCGTAACTGATCCTTATCATTGCTTGAGGTCAAAAACGATGGCGGCTGATTTTGGATTTCAGGCAAGTTGCTCGCCAGTCAGAAGTGGAATTGCAAGTGTAGATAGAGCTGGAATGCGATATTTGATTCGTGAAGCTGGCGCCTATCTTGCATACATAACTCTTGGCATACGGGGAATTCATATCAGTGACCATATTGCCTGGGAACTGTAGCCTTACGAACTATGGCGCTCATAGATGCGAAAGAGCATCCTGGTTATTCCGAATTCGATCGTGAACGTTTTTTGGATGAGCCTGCGAAACGTCCTGGACGAACTGAATATGCTCGAGATAGAGCTCGGATTATCCATTCATTTGCGCTCCGGCGTTTAGCAGCAAAAACTCAAGTCGCAGTTCCGTGGGCAAGTGATTTTCCTAGAACTCGACTTTCCCATTCTTTAGAGTGTGCGCAAGTTGGTAGGGAACTTGGAGCAGCACTGGGCGCAGATCCAGATTTAATGGAAGGCGCATGTCTTGCACACGATTTAGGCCACCCACCATTTGGGCACAATGGTGAGAATGCGCTCGCTCAACTTGCTAAAGATTGCGGAGGCTTTGAAGGTAATGCCCAGAGCTTTAGATTACTAACAAGAATTGAAGCCAAGACGGTAGATAAATTTGAGAAATCTGTAGGTCTGAACCTCACAAGAGCAACCCTCGATGCTGCAGCGAAGTATCCATGGAGCGCTGAAGAAAATTCTCGAAAGTTCGGAGTTTATGCTGATGATTTAGAGATATTTAAGTGGGTACGAAATAGTGCGCCACGAGGTAAACCAAGTCTGGAAGCCCAGATTATGGATTGGTCCGATGATGTTGCGTATTCCGTGCATGATTTAGAAGATGCATTAGTTACAGGCCATATTGAACTAGCGAAAATTCGGCAAGATTTACCCAAACTTTATCAAGTTGCAAAAACTGAATATCTGAGTGATCTCACAGAAAACGAGGCTGAAGCGGCGCTCACATCGCTTTCCTCGCTTTCATGTTGGCCTAAGAGCTTTGATAGAAGTCATCGTCAATTAGCTCAATTAAAGGATTTGACTAGCCAACTAATCGGTAGGTTCGCAGTCGCTGCCGAAAGTGCAACCCGTGAAAAATATGGTTCGGGAAATCTGACACGATACTCAGCAGACTTGATTGTGCCGCGTGCCCAAAAAGTCGAAGTGGCTCTACTTAAATCAATGCCAGGCTATTACATTATTTTGGCTGAAAAATCTCAAGAGTTGTATGCGAGCCAGCGTGAACTCCTTAGAAGATTGGTTGATTTGCTTATGGAAAAGGCTCCAACTGCGCTAGAAAGCTTTTTTCTTCAAGAGTGGTTTGAGGCCGATTCTGAGACGAAACGGCTCCGCGTGATTATTGATCAGGTTGCTTCATTAACCGATCCAGGCGCCTATTCACTCTATCGAGAACTAACCGACAAACCTCTTTAGCAATAGGATTTAGATATGTCAGGTCGTATTCGCGATACAGATGTTTCTTACGTGCGTGATCATTCAGCAATCGATGACGTCGTTGGTGAGTATGTTCAGCTTAAGAACGCCGGGGGTGGCCAGAAAAAGGGTCTTTGTCCATTTCATGATGAGAAAAGCCCTTCATTTCACGTAACTCCCAGTAAAGGTTTCTACCACTGTTTCGGATGCCAGGCCGGTGGCGACGTGATTGCGTTCGTTATGAAAATGGACCACCTGTCATTTACAGAGACGGTTGAAAAGTTAGCCGAAAGACTTGGTTATCAACTTACCTATGATGCATCAAGCGGAACTAGCGCCCCAGCCGGACGAAGGTCTCGTTTAGTAGCGGCAAATCTTGCAGCGGCGAACTTCTATCGCGACCAATTAAAAAATCCAGAAGCTGAAATCGGTCGTAAATTTTTGAGCGATCGCGGTTTCGACAGCAGCGCTATCAATCATTTTGGCGTCGGATACGCTCCTAATGAATGGGATGCCCTTACCAAAGTCTTACGAGGTGAAGGTTTCTCTATCGAGGAATTAACCAACGCCGGTTTGATAAAAGAAGGTCAACGTGGCCCTATTGATCGCTTTCGTAATCGATTAATTTGGCCAATCCGTGATATCTCTGGCGATGTCGTTGGATTTGGCGCGAGAAAACTAGCTAGTGATGATGAAGATTCTGGACCTAAATATCTAAATACCCCAGAGACTCCCATATATAAGAAAAGTCAACTCCTTTACGGATTGGATTTAGCGAAGAAAGAAATAGCTAAATCTAGACAGGTGGTAATCGTTGAAGGATATACCGATGTAATGGCGGCACATCTCTCCGGAATCACAACTGCGGTTGCAACTTGTGGCACCGCATTTGGCGATGACCATATAAGAATCTTACGAAGACTTTTGATGGATGATGAAACCTTCAGGGGTGAAGTTATCTTTACATTTGACGGAGATGCTGCCGGTCAGAAAGCTGCAATGCGAGCCTTTGATGATGATCAGAAATTTGTCACTCAAACTTATGTCGCAGTTGAGCCAAATGGCCTTGATCCTTGCGAATTGCGACAACAAGGCGGAGATGTCGCTGTACGCGATTTAATCGCGAGGAGAGTGCCGCTTTTTGAATTTGCAATCAGAACAGAATTGAAAAAGTTTGATTTAAATTTACCCGAAGGGCGAGTGAGCGCTTTAAATGCGACTGCACCGCTTATTGGAAAGATTCGGGATGCCTCACTTCGCCCAGAGTACGTTAGAAGTTTGGCGGGTTGGTTAGGCATGGATGTGGAAGTAGTAAGCCAAGCGGTTAAGAAGTCATCAACGAGAAAAGTATCAGCGCAAGAAGTTCAGCCAAATCAAAGTTGGCGTCCAGACCCAGCCGAACCCAAATTAGCTCTCGAGAGAGAAGTATTAAAGGTTAGACTGCAATTTCCAGCACTTAACTACCAGTGGCGAGAAATTGAAAAAAATGCGTTTTCCCATCCAGCTTACGATCGACTTCGTACGTTTATCGATAGTCAAAAAGATTTAGAAGCTATTGAAATAAGTGCTGTTGAAAGTGAAGATTTGCGCTCATTTGTTATGGAGCTCTCCGTTGAACCCGTTAGAACTACTGGAGAGATTTCAGATCGCTACATCTCAAGTATTACTGCTCGACTCAATGAAGTCGCGCTCTCTCGCTCTATCGCTGAAATCAAATCAAAGCTGCAACGGTTAAATCCAGTCGAAAACGAGAAGGAATATGGCGAGGTTTTCGCTGAATTAGTTGATATGGAAAGTCGTCGAAGAGCCCTTCGAGAATTGGCATTCGGGGAAGGCTTGACCTAGAGTTTGCCCGCAATCCCCGATAGCTCAATCGGCAGAGCAGCCGGCTGTTAACCGGCAGGTTCTTGGTTCGAGTCCAAGTCGGGGAGCTTTTCACCTAGACTCCAGCCATGGCAATGGTTCGAATTCGAGTCGCACTTCCGGATCGCCCAGGATCTCTTGGAGCGGTTGCATCAGCAATTGGTTTTGCTGGCGGCGATATTCGCGGGTTGGTTGTTCTCTCCTCTGAAGGCGGAAGAGGTATTGACGATATAACGGTTGCATTTCCTGGCACTGATTCTTCTGATTTGGTTAATGTTTTAAATGCAATTGGTGGCGTTGAAGTTATTTCAGTTACGCCCGTTAATTAATTTGGCCCCATCGCTTGGCACTGCATCGAAAAATCTTGGCGATTTAAAACCCGCATTCGCAAAGGCGCGCTCTATGGAGCTTGCTATTTTCCCTATCTCACCCTCGTTTACCAAGGCAATAGCGCTGCCACCAAAACCGCCACCAATCATGCGAGCGCCAAGAGCGCCATTTTGCTGAGAGATCTCAACGGCGCAATCTAATTCTGGACAAGATACTTCATAATTGTCACGAAGCGAATTGTGTGAATCATTCAAGAGATCGCCGAAAATCTTAAAGTTATTCCCCTGAAGCAAAGAAACTGCCTCCCTTACGCGTTCAATTTCGGTTACTACATGCAAAGCTCTCAAATATAAGGTTGAATCTAATTCTGATTTTTTTGACTCAAGTAAGTCTCTTCGAAGATCTCGAAGGGAATCAATTCCAAAAATTTTAGAAACCGATTCACATTGCTCTCGCCGCTTGGCATATCCACCATCAACTAGGGCATGGTGAGCCTGGGTATCAATAATCAACAGGCGCATCCCATTCTCCTCGAAATTTACTGGAATAAGTTGTGACGAAAGATCTCGACAATCCAACAAAATCGCATGTCCTGATTTTCCGAGAAGAGAAATGGTTTGATCCATAATCCCACATGGGACCCCCACAAAATCATTTTCAGCACGTTGCGACAGGCGTGCTAAATCAATTCTGTTTAATCCTAGATCTAACGCTTCGTTAAGAGCGAATGCGACGCTACATTCCAGCGCCGCAGAGGAAGAGAGTCCGGCACCTTGTGGGACTTCGCTATCAACAAGAATCTCAACCCCTTGTGTGACTCCAAGACTCCAGATAACTCCAAGTATGTATCTCGTCCAATCTGGTCCAGCTTTAGGAACTAAATCTGGGAACGAAGTCTCATAAATTTCGGAATTGAATTGCTTAGATGAGATTAAGATTTTGGAATCATTACGTACGCGAAGAGCGCATTTTGCGACTGAATCTATGGCGAATGGAAGTACAAGACCTTGGTTATAGTCAACGTGCTCACCTATTAAATTGACTCTACCTGGCGCCGCAGATACTAAGTCTGGCCCAGAATTAAATAGTTTAGAAAAAGATTCGGAGATACTCATCTATATTTTTGCGTCGCGCAGTAACTTTGCTGACTGTTCTGGAGATAAATCCATCATAAATGAACCAAATGCTGATTCGGAGCCAGCTAAATATTTCAATTTTCCAGGCGCTCGACGAACACTTGTGATCTGCCACTGAAGTTGAAGAAATTCGCGACCAACTCGAACTGGCGCTTGATGCCAAGCTGCAATGTAAGCCATTTTCATCTCGAAGACGGAATCCAATTTTGCAAGTACTTCTTTTGCAATTGGCGCAAAGGCTTCACAAGCAGTTTCATCTAATGCAACTAAATCTGGGACGGAACGTTTAGGCAAAACATGTATTTCGAATGGGTATCTCGCAGCAAAAGGCACGAAGGCAATCCACTCTGAATTTTCAGCGACAATTCGTACCTTATCCTTGATTTCTCTTGCCAATAAATCAACCTGTAGAACCCGGCCAGTTTTCTCTTTATGGGATTTTGCAACTTGCAACATCCGTTCTGTTCTCGGAGGCAGATATGGATAGGCGTAAATCTGGCCATGTGGATGAGAGAGTGTGACACCAACTTCTTCGCCTCTATTTTCAAAAGGCGCTATATGTTCGATATAACTTTCTTGAGATAGTTCAGCTACTCGATCGCGCCAGGCTTCAAGCACCGTTCGTATTTGGCGCTCGGTTAGATCTTTAAAAGAAGATTCATAATCTGGGGTAAAACAAACAACTTCACATTTACCTGCTGCGGGATAAGTTGGCGTTTCAAAATCAAGATTTATTGGAACCTTGATATCTCTCTCTGGATTGCGCAGCGAAGGCGATCGATTATCGAAAACCACAACCTCATAATCTGATTCAGGAATTTCAGTTAAATGGCCGGGGCGTGATGCAGCAAGAGGATTTAACTCTTTTGGCGGCAGGAACACCCGGTCTTGCCGATGGGCAGCAATCACCACCCATTCATTTGTTTGGACATCAAGTCGCAGTTCGCCGATATCAGGTTGCGACTCAGGGTTACGTTGGTCAACTGCTTCACGTTTCTGGCCTTTAGTATCGTAATAACGGATGGTTCTACCGTCCATCAATTTTCGGTCAGTTCGAGTGACCCCGGCGCCCAGTTTCTTGGTCGACATGATGCCTATTACTCTACCTGTATGCGTGCGCACATATCCAACAATGGAGTGGATCTACTCATCGAAGTCGTAGCAGGCGCATTTATAGTCAGACATTGGGGCAAAGGTATCTCTCTAGATTCAACTAACTTTCCAACGGATCAATCGATTCCAAATAGCGATTTTGATAAAACTCAGAATCCAGGATTTTTACGAGAACACTCAAGGGGATTTCTCGGATATCCGAGTATTTCAGGACATCGAAATGGAAGAGATTGGTCGACGCAATTCACCGTCAAAGATGTAAAGAGCACAAAGAATTCAGCTGTAATTTTTTTGGAAGATAAAAACGTTTTGTTGAATCTAAATGTCGATTTCAAGATTCTAGAAAGCGGGTTAATCGAAATTTATGCTGTAATTGAAAACCTCGGCGAGTCATATGTACTAAATGAATTCACTTATTGGTTGCCGCTACCAGATCGAGCTGTCGAGACCCTTGATTTTGTAGGCCGATGGTCAAATGAAAGAAATCCACAGCGGCGTCCAATCGGAATAGGTCGCTGGGTAAGGGATTCTAGGGAGGGCAAGACGGGACATAATGCAACCATTGGCGAAATTGCACTCACTAAAGAGACAACTTTTAGTTCTGGAGAAGTTTGGTCGATTGCACTTGGCTGGAGTGGAAATCATCAGTATCTGGTTGAGCGAGATGCCCAAGGCTTTATTTCGATTGGCGCGGGGGAGTTATTAGCCCCAGGAGAAGTTATTCTGGCTAAAGGTGAAAGTTATAGAGCGCCAAAGGTTTTCGCAGGTTATTCGGATAATGGAATAGATGGAGTAGCGCATAGATTCCATGAGATGTTAAGAGCTAGACAAATTCACCCGAAGAAGCCGCGGCCACTCACCTTAAATCTCTGGGAGGCGATTTATTTTCAGCATAGTGAATCTCGTGTAAAAGAATTGATTGATCGCGCTGCAGAAATTGGGGTAGAGCGCATTGTTTTGGACGACGGCTGGTTTGGTTCGAGACGAGACGATAGATCAGGGCTTGGTGATTGGTTTATAAGTAAAGAAGTTTGGCCAAATGGTCTATCTCCTATATCCGAGTATGCGCTTTCAAAGGGAATTGAATTTGGACTCTGGTTTGAGGGCGAAATGTTCAATTCAGTCTCTGATTTGTTCCGTATGCATCCAGATTGGGCGCTTGGCGAACCGTCTAGAGAGATCCCAACTTGGCGCCATCAACAAGTTCTTAATCTAGCCAACCCAGATGTCTTCGCTTACGTTCTGAAAGCTGTAAGCAACATTATTTCAAGTTCAAAAGTTAGCTACATTAAATGGGACCATAATCGGGTATTGATTGATGCGAGTAGCGACGGGCGCCCGGCATATCGTGATCAAGTCCTTGCTATTTATCGATTATTCGATGAGCTCAAGAAAATGCATAAAGGTTTGGAAATCGAGTCTTGCGCATCTGGTGGAGGTCGAATAGACCTAGGAATGGTTGATCACGTCGATAGATTCTGGGTAAGTGATAATAATGACGCACTTGAGCGACAACGAATTCAGCGTTGGACCTCTCAATTCATGCCTTTTGAATTACTCGGAACGCATATCGGACCAAGTCCAAGCCATCAAACTGGCAGATCTTTATCTCTCACATTTAGAGCGATAACCGCCTTGTTCGGCCACGCTGGTATCGAATGGGATATCTCTTCATGTTCGCCTGAAGAATTAAAGTTCTTAAAGCTGTGGGCGGACTATTACAAAGATAAACGTTCGTTAATTCATTCCGGCGAGATTGTCCGAGTCGATTATCCAGATAGCCATCATCATCTATACGGCGTGCGCACCGATGGAGAATCTATTTTTGGGTATGCCCAACTTGAGACAATTTCGACTTCTCAACCGCCAAGAATTCGAATACCCGGTCTTGCTGATCGAAATTATGAGATTCGAATCCCAACAATTTCGAAAGATATCGAAATGATGTTGATTAAACCTCCTACTTGGGTAAGTGAAGGTTGCAAAATATCTGGTTCAGTTCTTAGCGAAATCGGTCTTGCGGCCCCAATTCTGAAGCCGGGCGAAGCATTACTTTTTGAGATTCACCCAATTTAGCGATCGCTCAACCGCTACCTGCCACTGCTTGTAACCATCAGTTGCGATTGAGGATTTGGGATCTGGTTTCCAGCGGCGCGCTTCTTGCCACTTCGTTTTTAATTGCGTTTTGTCTCGGAAATAACCAACTGCAAGTCCTGCGGCATAAGCTGCGCCGAGCGCTGTGGTCTCAATAACTTTTGGCCTAACAACATCAATTTGCATTACATTCGATTGAATCTGCATGCAGAGTTCATTTGCGGTTATACCTCCGTCGACGCGCATTTCCATCAGATTAACGCCACTGTCTTGAGCCATTGCATCTAGAATTTCTTTCGTTTGAAAAGAAATCGCCTCTAGAGTGGCTCTCGCAATATGTGATTTATTTGCAGCTCGAGTTAATCCGACAATAACTCCGCGGGCATCGCTACGCCAGT
The DNA here is from genome assembly GCA_049451055.1 of Candidatus Nanopelagicaceae bacterium. Taxonomy (GTDB): domain Bacteria; phylum Actinomycetota; class Actinomycetes; order Nanopelagicales; family Nanopelagicaceae; genus MAG-120802. The sequence continues at coordinate 11,546 of JBMTVF010000024.1, forward strand.
GCGGCGCAAATAGTCCTGAGAATGCGGGTACGAAATAAACTCCGCCATTGTCTGGGACTGCTGATGCCAAAGTTTCAATTTCACTAGCATTATTTATAAGGCCAAGTTGGTCTCGCAGCCACTGCACCGCAGATCCAGTAACTGCAACTGATCCCTCCAATGCGTATCTAGCTGGCTCACTTCCAAATTTGAAGCAGACAGTAGTTAAAAGGCCATGCTCTGACCTCACAATTTCTTCACCAGTATTTAAAAGAGCGAAATTGCCAGTCCCATAAGTAGTTTTTGAATCACCTTTTTCGAAGCAGACTTGTCCAACCATCGCAGCTTGTTGATCTCCGAGGATTCCAGAAATCGCAATTGCAGCTCCAAATGGTCCATCAGCTAGAGAGTGTCCGAAAACCTCAGATGATGAACAAATCGTTGGAAGAATTTCTCTAGGAACGCCAAATAACCGCAAGAGCTCGCTATCCCAATCCAGTGTTTCGAGATCCATGAGTAAGGTACGGCTGGCATTTGTGACATCGGTCTTATGAATTCCACCGCTTAAATTCCAGAGCAACCAACTATCAATAGTGCCGGCGAGCGCATAACCTGAATCAATTGCATTCTTAACTTCAGGAACATTATGAATTAGCCAATTTAACTTACTTCCAGAAAAATATGGAGCTATTGCTAGTCCAGTTTTACGAATAATTAAAGCTCTTTCGCTTTCGCTAAAGCGATTTAGGAATTCTTGGGTTCTAGTATCTTGCCAGACAATTGCATTATGTAGCGGCTTGCCAGTTCGCTTATCCCAAATTACTGTGGTTTCTCTCTGATTTGTAATCCCAATTCCTGCTAGATCTTTGCCCGTAATTCCGGCTCTGCTCAAGGATTTTGTTATTACCTCTTCAGTTCTTTCCCAGATTTCACCGGCGTCATGTTCAACCCAACCAGGTTTAGGCAATATTTGACGGTGCTCTAACTGATGCTCTCCAACAACAGTTCCATCGTGGTCAAAAATCATGAATCGAGTAGATGAGGTTCCTTGATCCAGCGCCCCGATAAAAGACATAGCGCGTATCCTACGCGTGTGGTTGCAACGTCAATATTGAGTTCAGCGCTTAACCCTGCATACCGACAGCGCGTAATTTCAGAATTATCCAAGGAAGATTTTGATTTACTTGTAATAGGTGGCGGGGTAAATGGAGCGGGTATTGCGCTCGACGCTGCATCCAGGGGACTCTCAGTTGCCTTAGTCGAAGCTAATGATTTTGCGTCAGGAACCTCATCGCGTTCATCAAAACTTATTCATGGCGGCCTTAGATATCTCGAACAATACGATTTCAAATTAGTACGAGAAGCTTTGCAAGAACGAGAATTGATGATCACAACCATTGCGCCACACCTAGTCAGACCGGTCTCATTTCTATATCCACTACAAGAAAAATTAAAAGAGCGCACTTATGTCGGGGCAGGTATGGCGCTCTATGATGCGCTTCGCGGTTTCAAGCGAGCTTTACCATGGCACAAACACGTCTCCCAGAAAGAATTAAGCGAGATAGCACCATCTTTAAGGTTAGATTTGATTACAGGTGGGTATCGCTACTTTGATGCTCAAGTTGATGATGCACGTCATACCATGATGATTGCTCGAACAGCTGTGAAGTACGGTGCTTTAGTTGGAACTCGAATTAAGTGTGAATCACTATTGAAAGAGGGAAAACGAATCGTCGGTGCCAAAGTCCGTGATCTAATCACAGATAAAGAAATCGTAGTCAAGGCTCGAGTAACGGTTATGGCAACTGGAGTTTGGACCGATGAAATGTATAAGAGTTTTGGAATTAAGCCCGGTTACAAAGTTAGAACATCTAAAGGGGCACACATCGTTGTGCCTGGGGACGCCATAAAATCTCAGAGCGGTGTAATTATAAAGACTGATAATTCAGTACTCTTTATAATTCCGTGGGCAGGAAAGTGGATTGTTGGAACTACAGATACTGACTACAAAGATGAGTTAGCAGAACCAGTCGCAACGCGGGCCGATATTGATTACATAATTCACCAAGCTAATCGAGTTCTCGAGCCCAAGCTCGATAAATCTCAAGTCATTGGCGCATTCGCCGGACTTAGACCGCTAATCTCTCAAGAAGCTAACGCTGAAACAGCAGATCTTTCCCGAGAACATGTTGTTGATCATCCGGTACCTGGTTTTGTGACAATCGCAGGTGGAAAATACACAACCTATAGAGTGATGTCGGAAGATGCGGTTAATGAGGCGGTATCTGATTTAAATCGAATAATTCCTGATTCATGCACAGATTCACTTTCCGTCATAGGAGCCGATGGCTACGCAGTTCTAAAAAATCAAGTAAAACGACTTGCTAATGCATATCAAATTGATGTCAAAACAGTTACTCATCTACTTGATCGCTACGGTTCCTTAATTGCAGAAGTTCTAGACTCAACTCCTCTCGAATATTTAGAGAAGCTATCGCCAGAGTTACCGTATCTAAAGGCGGAAATTTGGTACGCGGTTACTCATGAGGGCGCCCTATCAATATCGGATGTCATGTATCGCAGAACTAGATTGAATTTTGAACTTAAAGATCAAGGCATTTCATTGCTAGATGAAATTGCTGAGATAGTTGCGAAAGCTCTCGGTTGGGATGGAGATAAAAAGGAAGAATCAATGAAGCAATACCGAGATTTGGTGGAGCGCCAAGAGATGGCACTCTTTAATTGACTATCTGATTCTTGCAGGTATCTACAGGCGGTCTAACCGGTTTTGGGGTCTGAGTTGGAGATGGGGTTGGTTCTGGACCTTGTAGCAATTCGAAGGAAATTTGTTGTTCTGAGCGCGCATGTGTATTTGTTTGGTCTACGTAAATTACAGAACCGGTAGTGATTCCAGCGGGTAATTTTGATAGGTAAAGAGTCCATACACCGCTGGCATCGCGCACCGGAGATTGAGTGACTCTAGCGGCAGGATCATTTGCTAGTTTGAAGGCAACTGTTCCAGTAACTACCGGTTGATTATTTGGTCGCTTCACCTCCACAGTTAACGCAGTTCTCTTATCGGTTGAGGTGGCTCGAATGCTTGTAACTAAGAGCGAAGTTGGCTCATTTACCGGCAGATAGTCTCCGGTTTGTGGTACCCAATCACCCTTAGTTAATTGTAAGAATGCGAATGTGTTTCCGCGGAATACATTTAAATCAATCCGCGCAGAAGCAACCCCGTACTTCTCACCAATTCCGCATGACGAGTACTGCCAAATCTGCCAGAGCGATGAACAATTTGCCGTGCTCCAAGAGTGAACAAAGCATCCAAAAATCTTCCTGCCGGGTTCTGCAATTGGATCAGCAGGGTCTACGCCATATTGTGCTTTCCAAAGTGGATATTCGCGAAGCTTCTCACTTCGCACCATCGCTTGCTCAAGAAAAGTTGGATAAGAATAAAAAAATGGCTTGCGGCCGGTTTTTTCATACATAGTTTCCATCCAAGTTTCCGCCCATAATGTCACTAACTTCTTAGGAGCGTATTTCCGGCAAACTGAACCAGAGATTAAGACGCAGTTATTCTCGAGATCAAGTGCATAAGGCAGATCGCGATCGGTATATCCACCAAGGCTCGACAATCGCCAGATTGCTTTTTGGGCTTGCGCTTGAGCATCTCGAATTACTGCTTGTTCATCAGTTGTATTGGGAAGAATTGTGTAATGGTAGTAACCGGTATATATACCGGCTGCTTGAGCAGCATTTCTATCCATTAAAAGAAATTTAAGCGCTAAGGCATCTGCTTCATCTCGGGTATCTGAGGCTTTAATCATTACAAATCTAATTCCGGCGTTGTACATCTTTACGAAATCAATTGGCTTATCTCCAGGGTGTTGCCATCTACTTACGTCGGTACCATGAATTCGCCCGCCAGGTCCGGTCAGCGGAATCAGCGATTCAGGAGCAGTTATCTGGGGTCGTTCCTTTATCTTGATTGACTTTGATTTAGTGGCATATCGCTTCTTTCCAATTTCAACAATTGCTCGATAGGTCGCAGTTGTGTCGAAGGCCGTTACCTTGGATTGGATTCTCCAAGATCCACTTGCGGTGGTCTTAGTTCGTAGTTTTGTATCGCGCCATCCGGACTTTAATTTCACATCAATGCGAACAATCGCATTTTTTACTTTGGGTTTTACCAAACCATGAAAAGTTAGTTGTGACTCAGGAAAACCAGGAGTTTGCGCAAGGAAGAAGGTAGTACTCGGTTTCGCCGCCTGAATTGCTGGCACGGGAAGCGTAATCAATGAAATAGCGACTACAAACATCACAATCGGGCGAAAAATCACCGCGCCATTATGTCCAATTAATCCTAAAACTCGGTGAGAC
>JBMTVF010000025.1:0-15735 GCA_049451055.1 Candidatus Nanopelagicaceae bacterium
CCAAAACTGCTTCAGATAGAGAAGAAGCCGGAGTAGGACGCGGCCCAAACTGTCTAACTCATTTAAGCTTCCAGATTTTCCTTGGGACACCCTCGCGCCATTTGGCTCTAAAGCGCGTGAACATAAATCTGGCGCAATAGATCTTTCTCAAGGCACGCCTGTAGATGCAACTCCTGCTTTCATTCAAAAAGAGCTACAAGAAAATGCAAATTCACCGGGGTATCCGGTAACTACTGGAACTGCAGAACTTAGAAGCGCTATCGAAAATTACGTAAGCAATCGATTAGGGGCATCAGGTGAATTTGATGTATTGCCGACGATCGGCTCAAAGGAGATGGTGGCGCTCCTTCCCACTCTTCTTGAAGCTCGGCGTATCTTGATTCCGAAGATTGCTTATCCAACATATCTGGTAAGTACAATTTTTGGTCGGTCTGAAGTTATAGAAGTTGATATAGATCCCAGCAATTGGCCGAAAGATGTCGATCTAGTTTGGATAAATAATCCCTCAAACCCAACTGGAAGAGTTCACACGCCAGCTGAACTGGATGCAGTTATTAAGTGGTCGAGAGATAACCAAGTCGTAATCGCAAGCGACGAGTGTTATCTCCCATTTCCAGATAGCGAAGAGTCTGAATCGATTCTCAAGAGAGCGGCGGGAGAGAATCTTGGATTCCTTGCCTTACATTCGCTCTCAAAGCGATCAAATTTGGCAGGGTATCGAGCTGCTTTTATCGCCGGAGACCCTAAATTAATTAAAAGACTTCTTGAAATCCGCAAGCACTTAGGGATGATGATGCCGCTGCCCGTGCAGAAAGCCATGGCGGTGGCGCTGCAAGATGAAGCACATGTCCAGAAACAGGCAGATCTCTATCGAAGCCGCCGTCGAATTCTTCTCCCGGCTCTAACAGCGCTGGGTTTCAAAATTGAATATTCAAATGCGGGCTTGTATATCTGGTGCACACGTAATGAATCTGATTGGGAGACCGTAGCTTGGTTCGCAGAGCGCGGAATACTTGTAACTCCGGGAAGTTTCTACGGCAGTAGTGGATCAAAATTTGTTCGAATCGCGTTAACCGCCACCGATAGCCAAATTATCGAAGCGGCTCGGAGAATTACCGCGTGAAACCGGCAATTGAGAAAGCAATTCTCTTAGTAGGTGGCAAAGGAACGCGATTAGCCCCCTTGACTAATTCGACGCCAAAACCGATGATAAAGATTGCTGGAGCTCCGGTTACGGAACACCAAATTCTTAAAGCTAGGGATGCTGGAGTAAAAGAAATAGTTCTAGCGACTTCATACCTTGCCGATGTTTTCCAACCGTATTTTGGAGATGGCGAAAAATTTGGTGTCTCTATTAAATATGCGGTGGAGAGAGAACCGCTTGGAACTGGCGGCGCCATAGCAAACGCTGCTGCAGAACTCTCTCTTGAATCTGATGAATCTATATTTATATTTAATGGAGATGTACTAAGCGAGCATAATCTGATAGCCCAGAGCCAATTTCATCATGAGCGGGGCGCTGAAATAACACTCCATCTAATAGAGGTAGCAGATGCAAGACCTTACGGTTGCGTACCGATTGATCGAGACGGCCGAGTTTTGGAATTCCTAGAAAAGATGCCTAATCCAAAAGCAAACTCCATAAATGCGGGTTGTTATATTTTCAATTCTCAAATTATTAAAAAATTTTCGCGGGGTACGGTAATTAGTATCGAACGTGATGCATTTCCAAAATGGCTATCTGATGGCTGTGATCTCTATGGATATCTAGATACAAGTTACTGGATTGATATGGGTACCCCTGAAGCAATGGTCCGAGCCTCCCGAGATCTAGTGCGCCGGAATCACGGCGCAGCATTGATATCTCCATCAGCAACCATCCATCAAACTGCAATTATCGATGGCGGCAGTTTCATAGAGGCTGACTCTTTAATTCATAGCGATGTGCACATTTCTGGCTCGATTGTTGAGCAAGGCGCTGTGATTGAAAGTGGTGCGGTTATCGAAAACAGCTACATCGCTGCAAAATCACGGGTAAAAACGGGTTCAAATCTCCGTGAGGTCATTCACGGTTTTTAGCCCTTTTCCCCCTCTCCTAACTTGACTTCAGGGGAATAACACGAGTGTAATTCGCTCTATTGAGCCGACCGCGGGGTCGGCCCCTCTAGTGGGAGTGAACATGGCTGATGCTCGTCGTAATGAGCAGATCTACCAATCAGGTCCAAGTATCCAATTAGGCAATGGCGAGGTCGTTGAACTCTCTTGGCAAGAGCGCGCGCTCTGTGCCCAGACCGATCCTGAAGCTTTCTTTCCTGAGAAAGGCGGCTCGACTCGCGAAGCGAAGCGAGTCTGCCTCTCATGTGAAGTTCGCCAAGAATGTCTTGAATATGCGCTTGCTCACGATGAAAGATTCGGAATCTGGGGCGGACTCTCAGAACGCGAACGTCGTCGTCTAAAACGTCGTCCTGCGTAATTTCATTTCTTAATTTCAACGAGGCGAGGCGGTTGAATGCCGACTTCTAAATCTGGGATTACTTCAAGCGCGTTGCGCTCACGCCACCATGTAAATGCTATTTTAGTTGTACATAATGGCGCGGAATGGCTCCCTGAAGTTGTCGTCTCATTGACTACACAGAAACATCAAATTGATAACTTAATTGCAATAGATACAGGTTCCACAGATAAATCCCTTCAATATTTGAAGAAAGCTGGAATTAAATATTTGCAGGCGCCCTCAGATACTGGTTTTGGCGCTGCAATAGATCTGGCTTTAGAAAGTTCATTGATGGAATATGGCGGCGCCGATAAGCAAGAATGGCTCTGGTTTCTCCATGACGATTGCGCTCCAAAGGCAGATGCGCTTCTAGAGTTACTTGCCGCAGTCGATGAACGACCACAAGCCGCAATCGCTGGACCAAAACTTCGGGGTTGGTATGACCGAAACCATTTGTTGGAAGTTGGAGTGAGTATTACTTCAAATGGTTCAAGGTGGACTGGACTTGAGTATCTTGAGAAAGATCAAGGTCAACATGACAATGTTGGAGAAGTTCTCTCGGTCAGTACCGCAGGAGCCTTAATTCGAAGAGACGTATTTGATGAAGTGGGCAGATTTGATCCAGAGCTATCCCTATTTCGTGATGATGTAGATCTCGGCTGGCGCATCCACACTGCAGGCCACACTGCAATTGTTGCTTCACAAGCTATTGCTTTTCATGCAGAAGCTGCGGCAAACGAGCGACGCAGCATTGATGTGGCGAATGCCTTTTTGCACAGGCCATTGCTTCTTGATCGAAGACATGCGGCTTATGTATTGATGGCGAACTCATCTCTCTGGCTCACTCCATTTATCGCACTACAACTTTTTGGAGCTGCGCTACTTCGTTCCATCGGATTCTTATTAGCAAAACGTCCGGGATACGCGCTAGATGAAATTGCCGCTGTTTCACTTGTATTGGCTCAACCTCAAGATTTAATCCGAGCTCGTAGAGCCCGAAAAGCTGTGCGTTTGCTCTCGTCGCGAGTTATTTCTCGATTTGTTCCTCCGAGAGGTACTCAATTAGCTGCAACAATTGATCGAGCAAGCGATGCTTTAATTCGCATTTGGCGGCAAAGTTCGCTCAAAGTAAAACGTGAGAACTCAGCTCAATACTCAAATAATTCTTCATTAGATTTCAGTGATGAAGTAGCCGAAAATGCCGATATTGAATTGGTCAAATCACCTTCAATATTTCAAAACATCAAAAATCGACCAATTCTCACCTCTTCAATCATCGTATTTTTAATCTCCCTAATTGCCTTTCGTGAAAGATTCTTTGATTTGGTGGGCGGCGCACTTCCGATAACGCCCGAAAGTGGAATTTCCCTCTTGAGTCAGTATGCAAATTCTTGGCACACAGTTGGACTCGGGTCTAGCGTAAATATGCCCCCGTGGATAGCTTTTTTGGGATTGACCTCAATTATTACTTTCTTTAATGCGAAGCTACTTATGTCAATACTTCTAGTCTTGGCGATCCCACTGGCATTTTTTGGAGCATATCGGCTAGCCAGAAAATTTACGGAACTGCATTACCTTGCACTTAGCGCAGCACTTCTCTATTCCATGGCTCCAGTTGTAATTGGATCTTTAAATTCGGGCAGATTAGGCACCATAATGCTGGCCGTTATCGGACCGTGGATTGTCAGATCACTCCTAGGTTTAGAAGCTCTCGAGCTACTTAGTTGGCGCAGAACTTGGCACATGGCCTTTCTGATGACTTTGGTTTTCGCTTTCTCGCCGATCGCATTTTTAGTAATTTTTATTTGGCAATTTATTCTGGCAATTCTAGATGTAATCTCTTTCAACAAAGGCGGATTCACCAAAGCCGTATTCGACGATAGAAATTCGAGGCGAATCGCTATTTTGGGTACCCCATTTGTTATCTGCGCGCCCTGGTCAATCGACTTAGTCCTACATCCTTCTAGATTCCTGCTAGATCCAGGCCTCGCACTCGGTGGTGGAAGTGTTGCGTCAATCATTTTGGCAAACCCTGGCGGCGTTGGTTCACCACCACTCTGGTTAGTTTCTCCTGTTTTAGCCATTGCGCTAATTTCACTATTCGTAAGCAAAGTAGCGCGCTTTGGTGAGGTTTCCCTGTTTTTCATCGGCGCTGCGATGATTTTTGGAAGCCAAAATGTCGCAGGACATGGAAGCCTTATATCAACACCGTTGTGGGTTGGCAGCTTGCTAGTAATTCCAACGCTAGTTTCCATCTTGGCTGGAGTTATCATGATTGATAACTACTTACCGAAAATTTCAGAGAGTTCAATCGACTACCGACATCTATTAATGGGATTCATATCCGCGCTTTCAATATTTTCACTTATTGCATCAATGTTTTGGTGGATATTTTCTGCATCAAGCGCTCCGCTACAAAGCAAGTCAAAGGATGCGCTTCCTGCATTCTTGACTGTGAGTGCCCAAACTAGCGAGCGCTTTAAGACCCTCGTAATACGTTCTACAAATGGTGAGACAAAGTTCTTTATTGCAAGAGATAGCGATATTCGTCTTGGCGAACCAGACGTTATCGTTGGGTTATCTCAAGAAGTCGATCAAGCCATCTCAGAATTAGTAACCGGCGCTGGTATTGACGCCAGCAAAGTCCTAGCAGCAAATGGCATTAGTTACGTTTTCTTAGCACGTCCTGTTAATGAAGATTTGGCGCGCACTATTGATGGAGTTGGTGGATTTGTTAGATCTTCTAAGACTGATGAAGGAATAACTTGGAAAGTAAGCGAAGCTTTACCTCGAATACTTTTTATATCAGATAGCGGCGAGCGATTAGCGATTCCAAGTGACGATTTGGGAGCCTCAGGAATTCTAAGTTCCCCTGGTCAATTAATCATCACCGAGAAATTTGATTCACGTTGGAAAGTATCGCTTAATCAAGAAACCATAAAGGCATCCAGATCCGAATCGGGAACGCCTACCTTTGAAATTCCATCTCCAGGTGAATTTCGAATTCATCATGATTCCACATCTAGAAGAGCTTGGATTTCAATTCAGATATTCGCCTTCTTCACTTTAATCGTGCTAGCTCTACCAGCTCGTCGCCGTCGAGGCGATATTCGAATAGAGGAGCTCTCATGAAAGAGAGTAGAGCTGCTGGCGCATTACTCATTTTTATCATTATTGCTCATCTAGCTTTTTTACTGCCGGACTCAGAGAGCTCAAAATCATCTGAGATTAGTAGAAGTTATTCCGTAACAACATGTCCTGGTCCAATTAATGACTCTAGATTGACGACATTACTACCCGCAAAGTCAGTCGGTGTTCGAGACTTAAGTAGGAAAGTTTCTGGATTTTCAGAGTTAAATGTTGGAAATCCTACCAATTTAAAACGGGCCATTGTGGTCGCTGGAAACCCTAACGACAGCATTACGATTCAATCGAAGAATTCAAAATGGACGGCTGCCGCTCTTTGTGGTTCGGGCCAGGAAAGTTCTTGGTTTGTCGGTGGAACTGCTGATGTAACTAGTCGTGGCAAATTGGTGTTAGTAAACAGTGGATTAAGTGATGCAATCGTCGAAGTTACAGTTTTCAATGAGACTGGACCCCGCACTCCAGAGAGTATTACCGTCAAAGCTTTAAGTGAAAGAATTCTTCGAGTTGACTCACTTGATCCTGGTTCATCGCAACTTGTTATTAATGTGAAGACAATTGGCGGTAGGGTCACAAGTTATTTGCTAGATGAACGTATAAAGGGTTTAAGAAACCTTGGGGCAGATTTTGTTTCATCCATAAATGAACCAGAAAAGGTCCAGATAATTCCGGGATTACTCGCAAAGTATGGCTCGACCGGCAAGTTGAAGCACTCAATTCGCATAATGAACGTATCTGATGTTGAAAGTACCGCTTCCGTGGAAATTATCTCTTCCGACGGAGTTTATATCCCCGTAGAACTAAGCGAAATTAGATTGGATCCTCTTCAAGTCAGAGAAATTGAATTAGTTGATTTAGATTTGGGACGAACTAACTTTGGATTGAAGATTGAATCGGAAACACCTTTTGTCGCATCCGTAATAACCGAATTGAGGAGTGGAAATATCTCTGATTTTACCTGGTCAATTCCTGCTGTTCTATTAAACGAGATTGGATTTAATCTTTATGGACTCGAACCAATTTTGACACTTATCGGAGAGAAAATTGATACAACAGTTGAAATTAGAAATCGAGATGGAAAGAGTTCAATCAAGAACCTAGCTGGAGAAGAAATTGTGAATTGGCAATTCCCAGCCAATTCAAGATTAGTTCGAATCTTAAATAGAACTCAGGTTAGGGCCGCAATCACCTGGGTCAGCAATGATGGATTAACTCATCTGGCGCTCAATCAGGCGGCATCTCTCGAGAGCGCAACGAGACCGATCGCAGATATATCGGTAATTCAGTCGCGCTAATAGCCAGAATCCCACAATTTCAAGGGGTTACGACTAACCTGCCGACATGCGTGAACAAGAACCGGTAAGACCAAGTGGCAGCGGCCGCACCTGTTCGAAAAGTGGTTGTCGCCAACCGGCGGCAAGAACTTTAATTTATATCTATGCAGAATCGACGGCTGTCTTAGGACCACTCTCTACCTTTGCCGAACCTCATACTTTTGATTTTTGTGCCAACCATAGTGAGAGATTGACAGTACCTAAGGGTTGGAATGTTATTAAACATGAATCTGGTGGAAACGCCGAACCGTCACCGGAAGATTTAATGGCAATAGCTGACGCAGTTAGAAATGTAGCTAAAGTAAATCCATCCACCTCTGACAGGACTCCTGAAGTTGGCCGGAGGGGTCATTTGAGATCCATACCTAATCCCAAAGATTGATGGAACTTGTCGATCGTATCATCAAGGCTTATGACATTCGTGGCCTCGTAGATAAAGAACTTACTCCAGACTTCGCCTTCGCAGCAGGTATCGCCTTTGCCTCTTTTCTCGAGATGGAAAAAGAGCCTGGAACAGTAGTTATTGGTGAAGATATGCGACCCTCGTCACCTGAACTTGCAACGGCATTTGCTAATGGACTCGTATCACAAAGCTTTGACGTTATCAGAATTGGCTTAGCTGCTACCGATCAACTTTATTTTGCATCAGGATCAAAAAATCTACCGGGGGCGATGTTCACCGCTAGCCACAATCCAGCGGAATATAACGGGATAAAGCTCTGTCTAAGTGGCGCCCGTCCTATCGGTCAAGATTCTGGTTTGAGTTGGATCCGTGAATCCATAAGAAATGGCGCCTCTATGGCGCTTCGAAATTCTGGAAAAATGTCTGGAGTCTCGATGCTCGATGATTACGTCGACTTTTTATTTTCACTCTTTCCTTTGGATACTTTCAGTAAAGAATTTAAAGGTCGCCCTATCTCAATTGCAATCGATGCTGGAAATGGCATGGGGGGCTATACCGCTCCTGCGGTGATGAAGCGAATAAATTCTGAAGTTCATCCACTTTACTTCGAACTAGATGGAACCTTCCCGAATCACGAAGCAAATCCAATAGATCCTGAGAATTTACGGGATTTGCAATCACTTGTCCGAAAACGGAAAGCAGATATTGGTTTAGCCTTCGATGGCGATGCCGATAGGTGTTTTTTAGTTGATGAAACTGGAGCCTTAGTTGATCCTTCAGCGCTTACGGCTTTGATCGCTACACGCGAACTCTCTCTTCATCCTGGTGCCACAATTATTCATAACTTGATCTGTTCAAGGGCAGTTCCTGAAACAATAAGAGAATCTGGCGGAATTCCGCTGCGCAGCAGAGTAGGTCATTCCTTCATTAAATCTCTGATGGCAGAATCAGGAGCCATATTTGGTGGCGAACATTCTGGCCATTTCTATTTCAAAGAATTTTGGAGCGCCGACTCAGGTATGTTGGCAGCGTTACATGCAATTGCGGCACTCCTTGATTCAGGCAAGCCGCTCTCAAAGCTTCTCTCTCCATTCAACAGGTACAAAAGTAGCGGAGAGTTGAATACAAGAGTCAAGGACCAGGACGCCGCACTTAACAATGTAAAGAACTTTTTCATGAACGGAACTAGCCCAATCGAATTTGATGAATTGGATGGATTGACTATCTCATCAGATTCATGGTGGATTAATCTCAGACCATCAAATACCGAACCACTCTTGCGCCTTAACGTAGAAGCAAATACTGCTGATGTCACAACGAAGCTGGTCGATCAAGTTCTCGATATCTTGAAAAAGCAGTAAACTCCAGCCTTCGAGAAAATCAAATAGTCAGGGAGTATTGTGAGCAGCAATTTACCTAAACATGAAATCGCGGATAGCGCCTTAGCGGTAACAGGCAAGAAAAGAATTGAATGGGCAGATCGAAATATGCCGGTTCTTGCCCAGATACGTGATCGATTCTTAAGAGAAAAACCTTTCAAGGGCGTACGTTTTTCTGCTTGTATGCATGTAACTACTGAGACCGCCAACCTAATGCGCACGCTAGAAGCAGGCGGCGCCCAACTCGCGCTCTGTGCGTCAAATCCGCTATCGACTCAAGATGACGTTGCCGCTTCTCTCGTACATGATTTCGGGATAAGTGTTTTTGCTAAAAAAGGAGTTGATCGAGATGGGTACTACCGACATATCAACGCAGCTCTAGATATTTCTCCTAATCAAGTTTTCGACGACGGCTGTGATTTGGTCAATACTCTTCATACAACTCGAACTGAATTGCTATCAGAAGTTGCTGGAGGATGCGAGGAGACTACAACCGGCGTTATTCGCCTTTCTCAAATGGCAAAAGACGGCGCCCTCAAGTTTCCCATGATTGCTGTAAACGATACCGATACCAAACATATGTTTGATAACAGATATGGAACTGGTCAATCGACAATGGATGCAATTTTTCGCGCAACCAACCAATTAATTGCTGGCAAAGTATTTGTTGTTGCTGGTTTTGGATATTGCGGCAAAGGCGTTGCTGATCGTGCTCGTGGATTGGGGGCCGACGTGGTTGTGACCGAGGTTGATCCCACAAAAGCCCTTGATGCTTTAATGCAAGGTTTTCGAGTCATGCCTATGATTCAGGCGGCTCGAATTGGTGATATTTTCATTACCGTCACAGGCAATCGAACCATCATTTCAAAAGAACATTTCGAAGTAATGAAAGATGGTGCAATTCTTGCAAACGCAGGACATTTCAATATCGAAATTGATGTCGAATGGTTAGAAAAAAATACGAAGAAGAATCCTCAAATTCGTCATGCAACCGATGAATATCAAATTTCAAATGGAAATCGAATTCTCTTAATTGCTGAAGGTCGACTCGTTAACTTAGGGGCGGCTGAGGGAAGTCCGGCCGCTGTGCTTGATATGTCATTTGCGAATCAGGCGCTTGCCGCCGAGTGGTTGCTCAAAGAAGCCGCAAGTCTCAAGCCTGGCGTGCACGAAGTACCTAAAGTTATTGATAAAGAGATTGCCCGTTTGAAGTTGAAGAGTATGGGCGCAGAGATTGATAATTTGACTGGTGTCCAAGTGGAATACCTAAGTTCTTGGGAGCATGGAAGCTAATGACATCAGTTCTCGTGGTCGACGATGACCAAGATCTTGCTGAAATGCTTGGCATAGTTCTAAATGGTGTCGGCATGGAAGTTGATTTGGTAAGTCGCGGTGACGAGGCCATAGAAGTTTTCAAAAATAGCCAGCCAGATTTAGTCTTACTAGACATAATGCTTCCTGGAACTGATGGCATTGAAGTTTGTAAGGCAATCCGAAGGCAATCATCACGCGTTCCAATTGTCATGCTAACGGCTAAAGGTGATACCCATGACATAGTAAAAGGGTTAGAAGCCGGTGCTGATGATTACATGGTGAAGCCCTTCAAACCATCTGAATTAATTGCGCGAATAAGAACTCGGTTACGACGCTCCAGCGGCGATCTAAATGGCAATCTTTTGATTGGCGATCTCTCAATCGACATAGTGGAGCACTCGGTCTTGCGAAATGGGAAAGAGATACCGTTAACACGTCTTGAGTTCGACTTATTAGTGGCTATGGCAAAAGAACCGGGTCGCGTTTTTACTCGAGAAGCGCTTCTTGGTGAAGTTTGGGGTTACCGACACTCAACTGATACTCGATTAGTAAATGTTCACATCCAACGTTTACGAGCCAAGATTGAACATGAACCGGAAGCGCCCCAGATAATTCTGACGGTACGTGGTGTTGGCTACAAGGCGGGCGGATCCGGCGTTAAAGCGTAACGATGAAGCATCTGATTCGGCTCATCTCAGGTTTTCGTAAATCCTTATTTTTAAAAGTTTTTAGTATTTCTGCAGTAGTTTCGCTTTTATTGATTTCTGCCATCGGAACTACCCTTTACAACAGATTAGAAGATGGTATCTACAAAGATAAAATCGCGTCCGCGATATCTGAAGGTCGCGCCGCTATTCAATTTGCAAAATATCGATTCACTATAGAATCTTTAAACGCAAAACCAAACTTCAGATCGCTCGCAGAAGAAGTTGTTAAATCAACAAATGTGAGCGCCGCAGAATCAGGTAGAGAAGTAGTACTTATCAATACTAAAGGTCTAAAACTTAAAGGTGTTCCTTCGAGTTTAACTTCCAATTTCTTAAAACCGGAATCAATTCCCAAATCACTTCGTGAAGTAACTTTGACAAGTGAGGAACTCACTTGGGAGAGGGGCACCCTTAGTTATATTAATAAAAGAGAGTTGCCTGGGATATTTGTAGGGGGAGTTCTTGATATTCCAAAGCTTGGTCAATATGAGATGTATATGGCCTATGACTTCGCATCCCAAGAACGAAGCATAAATCTCATAGGTCAATCGTTATGGGTTACAGGATTCCTATTACTAGTTCTAATCCTTCTAACTGCATCTTTTGTACTTCGAATGTCGGTCAAGCCGATTCAAATTGCGGCCGAAGTCGCCGAATCGCTGACTACAGGAAACTTAACTACACGTATGGCGGTCAGAGGTGAAGATGAGACCGCACGGTTGGGGATTGCCTTTAATCAAATGGCCACGACATTGGCAGAGCAGATCAGCCGCCTTGAAAATCTATCTCGAATCCAACAACGATTTGTATCTGATGTTTCACACGAGTTGCGTACACCTTTGACAACTATACGAATGGCAGCCGATGTAATAAGTGGAGCCCGAGCAAATTTTGAACCGAATATTGCTCGTAGCGCTGAATTACTGCAATCCCAAATCGAGAAATTTGAGCAGTTACTCCAAGATCTTCTCGAAGTAAGCAGATTTGATGCCGAGGCCGCAACCTTGAATTTCACCAAATTAGATTTTAATGTTGTAGTAAAAAAGTGCATTGATGATCTCGCGCCGGTTGCACTAGAAAGAGGTTCCAAAATAAACCTACAGCCGAGTAGCGAGAGAACATTAATCGACGGGGACTCACGAAGAATTGAGAGAATAATTAGGAACTTACTTAATAACGCAATAGATCACTCAGAAGGTGGACCAATTGATGTAACCCTGGCGGAAAATGACTCAGCCATTTCATTGGGTGTTAGGGACTATGGCATAGGTATCGAGAAGCAATATTGGAATCGCGTTTTCGACCGTTTCTGGCGCGCGGACCCATCAAGGTCTAGAGAAAGAGGTGGGACCGGACTTGGACTTTCTATCGCAAAAGAGGATGCAGTTCTTCACAGCGGCGATATCAAGGTTTGGGGAGAGGTTGGAAAGGGTGCAAATTTTGTCTTGACCATTCCGAAAATTGCTGGAATGCCGATTGAAAGCTACCCTCTGGATCCATCCACAGCATCATCTAGAAATTAACATTCGACAAAATTAGTTCCAAATAATTTTGAATCAACTTCAGTATTTTCCAATGAGAAAACTATTCTTCGAATCTGTGGCCCGAGGCGCAAAAACTCTTCTCTTTCCCCCAAGTTGCATGAATTGCGGCAGCCTTGGAGTAGACATTTGTGCTAAGTGTAAAAAGTATTTGACACCAAAACCAAGATTTCTTCATGGAGAATCTTTTTCAATTGTTTCTAGCTTGCCGTACGACGAAACTACTGGAAAGTTAATGCTATTAGCTAAAGAAAGAGGCATAATTTCTGCACAAAAATTCTTTGCGTCCGCAATAGCTAATTCAATTGATTATTTCAAAATAGATTACCCAATTTCGGTAATCCCAATTCCTTCACAACCTAATTCAATTAGGCGACGCGGCTTCGATTCAATGAAAGAAATCGCAAAATTAATTATTAAAGATCCGCATTTGCGAACAGAAATTGAAATTTTGGAAGCACTTGAAATAAGGAGGCGCGTTGCCGATCAAAGTTCCCTAACAGAAGAAGAACGGATTCAAAACTTAGAAGGAGCTCTAGGAGTGAGACCTGACATTTCTGGTAAGTCAGTAATAGTTATTGATGATGTCATAACCACAGGTAGCACCTTACGAGAGGCGATTCGTGTGCTTGAAGAGAGAAATCTGACAGTTATCGGGGCGGCGACCGCATGTGCAACTCAACGCAGACTGGCAATAGGATAGGGGCATTAATAATCATCAAGGAAGGTCGGTACGTGGCGGCGCTGCTTGACAAGATTCTTCGTGCTGGGGAAGGCCGAGCACTCAAACAACTATTCAAAGTTGCAGAAGAAGTTAATTCTCACGAATCCACTTTTTCGTCAATGACGGATATCCAACTTCGTGAAATGACCAATCAATTCAAAAAGCGCCTTTCTGACGGTGAGACTCTTGATGATCTTTTGCCCGAAGCTTTTGCTGTTGTAAGGGAAGCATCAAAGCGAACCCTTGGCCAGCGACACTATGACGTCCAGATTATGGGTGGCGCTGCGCTCCATCGGGGAAATATCGCAGAAATGAAGACTGGCGAAGGTAAAACTTTAGTTGCAACTTTACCCGCGTATTTGAACGCGCTAAGTGGCGATGGAGTTCATATTGTCACCACAAATGATTATTTAGCTGAACGTGATAGCGAGTGGATGGGTCGAATTCATCGATTCCTCGGACTGAAAGTTGGAGTAATCCTTGCTTCCATGACTCCTCAGGAGCGTCGCGAACAGTACGGGGCTGACATCACTTACGGTACCAATAATGAATTTGGCTTTGATTATCTTCGTGACAATATGTCATGGTCGCTATCTGATTGTGTTCAGCGAGGCCACAATTTTGCAATTGTAGATGAAGTAGATTCGATTCTGATCGACGAAGCCAGAACGCCATTAATTATTAGTGGACCTGCAGATAAAGCAACTAAATGGTACGTAGAGTTTGCGAATATTTCCGCAAGGTTAGTGCGAGGTGAACACTACGAGGTTGATGAAAAGAAACGAACGGTTGGAATTCTTGATGCTGGCGTTGCTAAAGTAGAAGAGTTCCTCAAGATTGATAATTTGTATGAGTCTGTAAATACCCCACTTATTGGTTACTTGAATAACGCTTTAAAGGCTAAAGAGCTCTTCAAGAGAGATAAAGATTATGTAATTATGAATGGCGATCTGTTGATCGTCGATGAGCACACTGGTCGAGTTTTGGCTGGACGTCGATACAGCGAAGGGTTGCACCAGGCTCTAGAGGCAAAGGAAAAAGTTGAGATTAGAGATGAAAATCAGACGCTAGCAACGATAACTCTCCAGAACTACTTCCGCATGTACGAGAAACTCTCCGGAATGACTGGTACTGCCATGACGGAAGCAGCCGAATTAATGCAAATTTATCGCCTGGGCGTAATTCCAATTCCCACGAATAAACCAATGACTCGTATCGATCAATCTGATTTGGTCTATAAAACCGAAACTTCAAAATTCGAAGCTGTTGCTGACGATATTGCCGAGCGCCACCGAAAAGGCCAACCTGTTCTCGTCGGAACGGTAAGCGTTGAGAAATCAGAATATCTTTCTCAGGTCTTGCGAAAACGAGGCGTCACTCATGAAGTTCTAAATGCAAAACAGCATGAGCGAGAAGCTGCGATTATTGCCCGAGCTGGAACCAAGGGCGCGGTAACAGTTGCGACCAATATGGCTGGTCGAGGTACAGACATCATGCTGGGTGGCAACCCTGAATTCATGGCGGATTTTGAATTACAACGCCAGGGAATTTCACCAGTAGAAAACGCAGAGGAATACGAGCGACTCTGGCCGAGTGAGATTGCGCGACAGAAAGCTGCCGTAAAAGAGGCTCATGAACAAGTAGTTGGCCTTGGCGGCTTATATGTTTTGGGAACCGAAAGACATGAGTCACGGCGAATCGATAATCAGTTGCGTGGTAGATCGGGTCGTCAAGGTGATCCAGGAGAATCTAGGTTTTATCTTTCACTACAAGATGATTTGATGCGTCGCTTCAACTCAGCGCTCGTAGAAAGATTCTTAACAGCAGCTGGTATTCCAGAAAATACTCCAATTGAATCAAAAATGGTTTCAAACGCAATCAAATCTGCCCAAACTCAAGTCGAATCTCAAAATTTTGAGGTTAGAAAAAATGTCTTGAAGTATGACGATGTGATGAATCGCCAGCGCGAAGTGGTTTACGCCGAACGTCGTGAAGTTCTCGAGGGGGCCGACCTTAAGGAGCAAGTACGTACTTTTATCGAGGACACAATCAGAGGCTACGTAACGGTAGCCACCTCAGAGGGATATCCCGAAGAGTGGGATCTAGAGAAACTCTGGACCGTACTAAAAGCAATTTATCCAATCTCATTTACAGTTGAAGATCTCGAGAAAGAGGTGGGCGGTCGAACTGGTTTCGACCAAATCTTCCTCTCGGAGAGAATTGTCTCGGATATTTTAGGCGCGTACGAGAAACGCGAAGCAGAACTCGGAAGCGAAGTAATTCGTGAATTGGAGAGAAAAATTCTGCTATCTGTTTTAGATAGAAAATGGCGCGAGCATCTATATGAAATGGATTATTTGCAAGAAGGTATTGGGCTAAGAGCTATGGCGCAGCGAGATCCGCTTGTTGAATATCAAAAAGAAGGCTATGACCTCTTTGCAGCGATGATTGAGGCAATGAAGGAAGAGGTTGTCGGATTCCTGTTTAATGTAGAAGTTAAAGTAGAAAATTCTAAAGTTGAAGCGAAGGGCGTGACAGAGAAATCAGCAACTGAAAACCTCCAGTATTCGGCGCCAACTGAGGACGGAGAGACGGCCACAACCGGAATCTCTAGGAATTCACCGTGTCCTTGTGGTTCAGGTAAGAAATATAAGCGCTGCCACGGCGCATCACAATAATTCGAATTCCGTACATA
>JBMTVF010000026.1:0-14594 GCA_049451055.1 Candidatus Nanopelagicaceae bacterium
TTTAGAAGTCCATATCCCCGCCAGGTGCCGCAGGCATTGCTGGCTTAGGTTCTGGTTTATCTGCAATAACCGCTTCTGTGGTCAAGAAGAGCGCAGCAATTGATGCCGCATTCTGGAGCGCAGAGCGAGTTACTTTTGCGGGATCAATAATTCCGGATTTGATCATGTCGACATACTCACCTGTTGCTGCGTTTAGTCCTTCGCCAGCCTTTAGGTTGCGTACTTTTTCGACAACAACTCCGCCTTCAAGTCCTGCGTTAATTGCGATCTGCTTTAATGGAGCTTCGATTGCAAATTCCACAATCTTGGCACCTGTTGCTTCATCGCCAGATAACTTCAATTTCTCAAATGCTTTCTTAGAGGCTTGAAGAAGTGCAACGCCACCGCCAGCGACAATTCCCTCTTCAACAGCTGCTTTCGCATTACGGACAGCATCTTCGATGCGATGTTTACGCTCTTTTAATTCAACTTCGGTAGCAGCTCCTGCTTTGATGACGGCGACGCCACCAGCAAGTTTTGCCAGACGCTCTTGAAGTTTTTCGCGATCATAATCAGAGTCAGAGTTTTCAATCTCAGCTCGAATCTGGTTGACGCGACCCTTGATCTGTTCTTCATCGCCAGAACCTTCAACAATGGTGGTTTCGTCTTTAGTTACAACGACTTTTCGCGCCTTGCCAAGTAGATCAAGCGTTGCGGCATCTAGCTTTAGGCCAACTTCTTCTGAGATTACGGTAGCGCCGGTAAGAATCGCCATATCTTGGAGCATCGCTTTGCGGCGATCACCAAAGCCAGGAGCCTTAACAGCTACCGAGCGGAAAGTGCCGCGAATCTTATTGACCACGAGTGTGGCTAGTGCTTCACCCTCGACATCTTCAGCGATGATTGCAAGTGGTTTACCGCCCTGCATAACTTTTTCAAGTAGCGGTACGAGTTCTTTGATATTTGCAATTTTCGAGTTAGCAATCAAAATATAAGGATCTTCCAAAACCGCTTCCATGCGTTCGGTATCGGTAACCATGTATGGCGAGATATAACCCTTATCAAATCGCATACCTTCAGTTAGCTCTAACTCAAGGCCAAAGGTATTGCTCTCTTCAACAGTAATTACGCCTTCCTTGCCGACCTTATCCATCGCTTCGGCAATCATTTCGCCAATTGTGGAATCAGCCGCTGAGATTGAGGCGGTTGCTGAAATCTGTTCCTTAGTCTCAACTGGCTTTGACATCGCAGATAGTTCATCAGAGATTGCTTCAACAGCTTTTTCAATGCCGCGCTTTAGTGACATCGGATTTGAACCGGCAGCCACATTGCGAAGTCCTTCACGAACTAGCGCTTGTGCCAGAACTGTTGCAGTCGTAGTTCCATCACCAGCGACATCGTCAGTCTTCTTGGCAACTTCTTTAACTAATTCAGCGCCGATTTTCTCCCAAGGATCATCTAATTCGATCTCTTTAGCGATTGATACGCCATCGTTGGTAATAGTGGGTGCGCCCCATTTTTTCTCGAGGACGACATTTCGTCCGCGGGGTCCGAGCGTTACCTTCACGGCATCAGCCAAGGTATTCATTCCGCGCTCAAGTCCGCGCCGAGCTTCTTCATTGAAGGCAATCATCTTTGCCATGGTTGTCTCCCTTAGTTTGGTTCGGGCGAATTATCACTCTCGCCCAGCGAGTGCTAACGCCAAGCCTAGGGTGCTCTATTCCCTTCCTCAAATCCTCCGCATCCGGCGGAGCCGTTTAACGAGAAGGGGCGCGTGGGCCAGGGCGATTTCATTATCCAACAGGGCATTTAACCGTTGGTAGTACTCACTTAACGTGATGCCGAATTTCTCTTGCACGCCTTCGGCCTTGGTGCCCGAATGGCGCCACCAATGGGCTTCAAAATCAAGGATCGCAAGCTCTAACTCAGAGAGGCTACTTACAAGCCGGGCATTCTCTTCCATACGCTAATTGAACTAGAGAGTTGGTTAATTCTTGGGATTTCCATCAAGCATCCCCAAAGAGCGCCTTTCGTTTTGAACTTCTTACGATATTGCGCAGCATTGTTGGAAATACAAAGGCATGGAGCGGAAGGATTGCATACCAATAAAGCTGACCACCGAGACCGCGTGGTGAGAATCTCGCCTCTTGAATAATTCTTACCTTTCCATCTTCATTTTCAATTCGGAACTCTAACCACGCTTTTCCGGGAAGAATCATCTCGGCATAAAGCCTTAGTAATCTCTCTTTTTCAATCGCCTCAACGCGCCAGAAATCTAAACTGTCGCCAACTCTCAAATGTTTTGGATCACGTCGGCCACGTCGCAATCCAACGCCGCCAACTATTCGATCGAGCATGCCGCGCGCCCACCATAAGAAATCAGCGCCATACCATCCCGTTTCACCACCAATTTGTTCAATTGATCGCCAGACACAATCAATTGGCGCATCAGTCAGTACTTCACGATTATCGCGATGGGTGATTTCACCAGCCCAATCTGGATCGCTCTGGGCTTTCTGCCAAGGTGCCGTTATCACAGTGGCATCAGACCAACGAGTCTCAACTTGATTACTGGTAGTTCTTGATAGCGCAAGATTTATTGCGCTCTCGACATCAATTAAACCTTCGGGAGGTTTCGGGATAATTGCATCAATCGCTTTCTTAGGATCAGCAACTGTTTCATTTATTAGAGAGCCAATCAGCGGGCGAGCCAACCTGGTTGGCACCGGAGTTACAAATCCAATCCAAAGACTAGAAAGTTTTGGGGTTAAAACCGGAACTCGGATAATCCAGCGTTTTCGAAGGCCCGAACATTTCGCAAATTTCTGCATCATATCGGCGTAAGAAAGAATTTCTGGGCCGCCGATATCAAAGATGCCAGTCACTGGTTTCTTTAATTTTGCGGCATTAGTCAGATACCAGAGCACATCGCGAACTGCGATTGGATGAGTTCGATTAGAGACCCATTTTGGCGTGGTCATTATCGGTAGGCGATGAGTCAGATGGCGCAACATTTCAAATGAAGCCGAGCCCGAGCCAATAATTATTCCAGCTCGTAATTCAAGAACTGGGACTGAGGTAGAACGTAGCTCTTCACCAGTTCTCGCTCTTGAAGCTAAATGTTTGCTCTGCTTATCATCATTAGCAATCCCGCCGAGATAAACGATTTGCTTTACGCCGGCGCTCTCAGCCGCCTTAGCAAAATTTCTTGCCATGCGAGCTTCTAATTCATCGAAGTCACTTCCAACGCCGATGGAATGTAGAAGATAGAACGCGGTATGTATTCCAGTTAGCGCACTTTTCATCTCTTCGAAATTTGTGGCATTGCCAACTGCAATCTCTACTTCATTAGCCCAACTCTGGCCGGTTATCTTCTTTGCATCACGAACAGATACGCGAACCGGAATCTCCTCATTTAAAAGCGCGCGAACCAAGCGCCCACCAACGTAACCAGAAGCTCCGGTGACCAAGATTCGGCGAGATAAAGACATGGATGAAGATTAGACTTCGCCGGATGAATCGGCCAAAGGTAGTAATTCTCGGCGCTGGTTTTGGCGGATTAACTGCGGCCAAAGCCTTAGATCGTGTTGCAGATGTGACTTTGGTGGATCGCCATAATTTTCAAACCTTTTTGCCGCTGCTTTATCAAGTTTCAACAGCTGGCCTTGCCGCAGATCACATCGCCCATCCAATTCGCGGCGCGCTCCGTAAAACCAGTATCAAGTTTCGGATGGGCTCTCCGCTAACAATCGATCAGAAAAATAAATCCATAAAATTAGATTCGAGCGAAGTTCTAGATTTTGATTATCTGATTGTGGCGCTTGGTTCGGCAACAAATGATTTCGGAATCCCCGGAGTATCTGAGAACGCGCTGGGAATGAAGAGCGTCTCCGAAGCCTTGGATATTCGCTCATCTATATTGCGTCGTTTTGAAGATCTCTGCCGCTTTGAAGATGAGACAAAACTTTCAATAACAGTTGTAGGCGGCGGCCCCACCGGAGTTGAAATGGCTGGAGCGATTGCAGAATTAAAGAAAGGACCGCTGCGTTCTGATCAAGCCAAGGCTTCTGAGAATATAAAAGTAAATCTCGTTGAGGCTGGTCCGAGAATCCTTCCATCATTTTCACCTAAGTTATCGGCGCGCACTCAACGCGACTTAGAAAAATTAGGTGTTCGCGTCCTTAACAATACTTCGGTAAAAGAAGTTAAACCGCGAGAAATTATTCTTGGTGATAGAAGCAAGTTGCCATCTGAGATAACAATCTGGGCAGCTGGAGTTACTGGTGGACCGATCATGAAGAAGTTGGGGCTCCCAACTGAAAAGGGACGGATAACCGTTGATACGACAATGCAAGTTGCAAACTATCCATATATTTTTGCGATTGGGGATATTGCCGGCGCTAAAGATGAGAGCGGAAAATTTTTCCCAATGGTTGCACCCGTTGCAATGCAGCAAGCTCGCTTTGTCGCGAAGCAAATTTCTCGCTTGCAAAACAAGCAACCGCTAGCGAGCTTTAAATATCGTGATAAAGGATCTATGGCCACAATCGGAAGACATAAAGCCGTCGTTGAAGTTGGAAAATTGCGAATGAGCGGCGCCTTGGCTTGGTATGCCTGGCTCTGGCTACATCTCTTCTATCTTCTTGGTGGCAGAAACAAAATTGGCACAATGGCCGATTGGACTTGGAACTATTTAACTTTTGATCGCGGTAATCGCCACATAATGGATATTAGTTAGGACGTAACGCTCCGTAAGCGGTTTCTGGAACAAATGGCGAGTTCGGTCTAATCCAGTCAATTCTCTTATAAACGCTGCCTTGTATCGGTCTTGGGTCACGATCACCTTTATTTGGCCAGAACGAGAATGCTCGTTCTGCTTGTGCAGTAATTGTTAACGAAGGATTCACACCAAGATTTGCGGTAAGACTTGAGCCATCAACAATATGTAACGTTGGATAATTCCAAACTCGATGATACGGATCGATAACGCCTTTCTCTGGATCATCACTGATGACACAACCTCCAACAAAATGGGCTGTAAAAGGAGCGCTAATTAAATCGCCAACATGACCCCCAGGAATACCGCCGTATTTACTTGCGATCCGTCTTACGACTTCATTTGCCGCCGGAATATAAGTCGCATTGGGATGCTCTGAATCTTGTTTTGAAGTTAACCGCCAACCAAAAAGTCCTCGCTTGCCGCGGACTGCAATTGATGAATCAACATTCTGCATGACAAGAGCGATAACTGTCCGCTCGCTCCATTTACGAACATCGAAAATCTTTGCAATCATTCCGGGGCGAAGAATTAGCGTGGCTAACCACTGTTTACGCCGTTCGCGAGCGGTATCCCCATCAGTCATAACGGTTTGAAGTAGCCCCATGAAATTCGAGCCTTTTCCATAGCGAACTGGTTCGACATGGGTATGTTCATCAGGAAAAAATGATGAGGTAATTGCAGCGCCTTTTGAGAAATCTATCGCGCCGCTCTTAGGCATTATCGCGCCGGTTAAAGCTTCAGAATTTGTTCTCGATAATTTACCAAGCGCCGGCGAGATCTTCTTCAATCTTCGCTTCGCTTTCATCTTGTGGAGTAATTTTTGGGTGTTGTAAGTTCCAGCTGCAACAACCACTTCGCCAGCTGTAAAAACTCGCTTCCCACCAAACCAAGCTGAACTTTTTCGCGCAGTTATCTGCCAGCCGCCATTTGCTAACTCTGATATTTCAGTAACGGTATGTTCTGGAAAAACGTGGGCACCTGCGCTCTCAGCAAGACCAAGATAATTCTTAGGCAATGTGTTCTTTGCGTTATAACGACATCCAGTCATACAGCCACCACACTGGCGACAACCATGTCGATCCGGTCCAACGCCACCGAAATATGGATCTTTCTCCAAAACTCCAGGGCCGTCGCCAAAGTGCACACCTAGCGGGGCCATTTTGAAGGTATGACCAACGCCCATTTCTTCAGCGACATCTTTCATCGCTTGATCTGATGGTGAGAAATATGGATTCGAGGCGACCCCTAACATTCGCGAGGCTTGGTCAAACCAAGGTAATAACTCGGACTTCCAATCTGTTATGTGGCGCCATTGCGTATCTTCAAAATAACTATCGGGTGGTTGGTAAAGCGTATTTGCGTAAACCAATGATCCGCCACCGACGCCGGCTCCTGCAAGAACTAGAACATTAGGTAGCGCATGAATTCTTTGAATACCGCGCAACCCTAATCTTGGTAAAAATAGAAACTTTGATAACCGCCAAGATGTTTTTGGGAAATCTTTATCAGTAAATCTTCGACCCGCTTCTAAAACTGCAACGCGATAACCTTTTTCAGAAAGTCTTAAGGCTGCAACTGATCCACCAAAACCGGAACCAATAATCACGACATCAAAATCGCGGACCTTTGCCATATCCGAAATCTACAGATACCCTTCAGCGATGTCTGCAAAGCGCGAAATTCAACGCAAACCACAACGTAGCGTGGCCGATACCGAAGAAATCTACGCAATTTTGGACGAGGGTCTGGTCGCCCACGTTGGTTTTAACGACCCTGATAGCAAAGAGCCAGTCGTTATCCCAATTGCCTACGGTCGAGATGGCGATCGCATCTTGATTCACGGCTCAACCGGTTCGCGAATGTTTATGGCTCTTAAAAAAGGAGTTCCGGTATGCGTGACGGTAACTATTCTCGACGGTCTTGTAAGCGCACGAAGTCCCTTTAACTCTTCTATGAACTATCGCTCTGTGATGATCTTTGGAACGCCAAAAGAATTAACCGGTGAAGAAAAAGAGCGCGGTTTATACGCCGTAACTGAGCGATTGATTCCAGGACTTTGGGATGCGGGTCGTGAACAAACTGCTAAGGAATTCGCCCAGACCATGATTCTTGAACTATCTCTCGATGATGTAACCGCCAAGAAACGAACCGGAGGGGCGCTAGATCCCGAAGATGCTGCGTTACCAATTTGGGCCGGAGTTATTCCAATCTCAACGGTATATGGAAATCCGATTACTAATGAGGATGCTAAACACCTTCCGCTCCCTGATTACGTAAAAAATATCGCAAAGCGCGATAAAAACTAGCCGGTATTCCTTAAACCAGCGGCAACGCCATTTATCGTTAAGAGAAGTGCGCGCTCAACTAACGGATCAACACCCGAGCTATTTCCTCTAACTTGGCTCAAAAGCGATACTTGAAGCAAATGGAGTGGTGCCAGATAAGCATCTCGAATCTGGAGAGTACGAGCCAAGATTTCCTGGTCGCCTAAAATCTCGCTCTTGCCAGTCAAACTAAGTAACTCGCTAATTGTGAGCTCTAATTCGGCTTCGATATCTTTGAAAAGATGATGCAGCTTCGGATCCACAAGAGAGTTCACATATAGCGAAGCTGTTTGCAAATCTGTTTTAGCAACCGTCATCTCCACATTACTGATGAAGGTGCGGAAGAAATGCCAATCTTTGAGCATCTTTTTCAAGGTCTTTTCAAATCCGGCTTCGCGTGCGGCTTTTAATCCAGAACCAACGCCATACCAGCCAGGCACAATCTGGCGTGATTGAGTCCAACCAAATACCCATGGAATCGCTCGCAATGAAGATAAATCAGCGCTGGCATCTGGTCTTCTTGACGGGCGGGAACCTAAATGTAGATTTCCTAATTGCTCTACTGGAGTTGATTGATAGAAGTATGCGGGCAGATCTGGATTTTCTACTAACCCGCGATAACGTTTAAATGATGCAGCACTTACTGCATCCATAGCGGCATTCCAATTCTCTAAATCTGTAACGCTCTGTCGGGCTGCTCGATTCAAAACTGTGGCTTCAAAAGCCGCAGCAAGTGTTAGTTCCACATTTTCGCGCGCTAGCGCCGGTAGCGCATATTTATCTGAGATAACTTCGCCTTGTTCGGTCATCTTTATTTGGCCATCAAGTGTTCCCCATGGCAGCGCGATGATTGCGTCATATGTTGGGCCGCCACCGCGTCCCACAGATCCACCACGGCCATGGAAAATACGGAGCTGTACACCAAATTTGCGAGCCACATCTCGTAGCTTGCGTTGGGCTTGATGAATCTCCCACTGGCTCGTTGCGATTCCAGCATCTTTATTTGAATCCGAATATCCAAGCATTACTTCTTGGAAGTTACCTCTTAATTCAACTAACTTTCGATAATTCGGATCTGATAAGAGTTCCGAAAGAATTGAGTCTGCTGATCGTAATTCTTTGACAGTTTCTAAAAGTGGCGCAATATCAATACGTGCAACGCCCTGATTTAAGTCAATTAAACCAGCTACTTTCGCAATTACAGCGGCAGCAAGCACATCTTCCTGGCCTCTGGTCATTGAGATTATGTAAGTCTCAATAACTGATGGATCGAAGTTATCTTGAGATTCTTTAATTGCTACAAACGTCTTAAGAGTCTTGGCTTCACTCTCATCTAATTTAGAATGATCATTGACAGGTGCTACTAGCTGCTCCGATAAAAACTTGCTCTTCTCCCCAGCAGATAGCCCCGCGAATTGAGGGAATAGTCTTGTGATTACCTTTTCATGAGCGCCAGAATGCTCGCGAACATCCATAGTTGCATGATTAATTCCAAAGGCAGAAATAGTTCTTATCGTTCGCTCCAATAAGCCATGGGCAATTAACTCTCCCTTATTCTGCAGAAGCGATTGGTACATCAAAAGTAAATCTTCGATAAGTTCCTTAGTATTTGCATAATCCCTGCCAGTTTCATGTGGCTTACCTGAAGCATGGCGCTGGCGCGTGAAATTCAATCTATGTCTAATCGCCGTCGCCTTCAAGCGATATGGCTCCTCCACATTGATTCTCTTAAACCGAGCCTCAAATTCTGGAATATTTGCAAGGTCACGCTCGATTGAATCCAGAAGTTCTTTAGATGCCCCAGAAATCTTCGTTGAAACCGAGAGCGCCTGTCGTAATTCATCCAACGCTTCGATAGTTACTCGAATCGCATGCCCCATCTGAAGGACTATCGCCTGCTTGGTAATTTCTGGAGTGATATTTGGATTTCCATCCCGATCTCCGCCAATCCAAGAACCAAAAGTAAAAGGCGTAGCAGTTGGCGAAAGTTCGATATCTAACCGCTTTAACTCTCGGGCGAAATCATCTAGAACTTCTGGGATGGTCAATCTAAATAAATCATCTAAATAATAAAGTGCATTTATCGCTTCATCCAAAGGTTCTGGTTTGCCTAGCCGTAATTCATCGGTTTGCCAGAGTAAATCAACTGCTTCGGCTAATCGCCGATCTCTGGAGATATTTTCTGGTTGATCTAATAAGTCTGAGATAGTTGCAAGTTTCGTCAAGATGGATCGCCGAGCAGCTTCGGTTGGATGGGCGGTAAAAACTGGTCTGACTTCAAAGTTCTCTAACCATTTCTTTATCTCACTTGTGGCCACTTTATTTGTGTCAATATTTTGCTCAATTTTGTCGATTGTCCGAGCTAACCAAGAGCCTCCTTGATTTCTCGCAATTGCTAAAACTCGAGAGCGATGTACCTGTTCTGCGATATTGGCTAAATTGAAATAAACGTTAAATGCTCGAACTAATTTAACTTTTTCATCATTTGAAAGCGACTTTAGAATTTCATCGCCTTTGCCTTCGCGTACCGATTTGCGGACGGACTCGACTAGATCAAGGAGTTTCTGGCCATCATGGCGAACCAACGATTGGCCCAGTAAATCTCCGAGCCGGCGCACATCGCTTCTAAGTGTGGCGCTCTCATCTAAATTCGAAGTTTGTTTAGGCACTAGCCAATAATCGCATGTGAAGATATCTAGGTGTTCTGGAGCCCCCCGTCAGGATTGAACTGACGACCTTCCGCTTACAAGGCGGATGCTCTACCACTGAGCTAGGGAGGCGTAAGACCGAATTATGTCAGGCTTTTCTACGATTCTATGCGCGATAGATTCTCTCCCTGATGAGCTCACCAATTTGGATGAATCCCGAGACTACTTCGGTAAATCGTCTTCCGATCAACAATCTACGTCGGGTTATGACCGTATCACTCGATGGCGAATGGAATTTTCAACTTCTAGAGAATCCAAATGAAGAGCCAAGCAAGAGATGGCGCACAATTCCAGTTCCTGGACTTTGGACTATGGTCGAAGGTGAACAGCCTTTTGGGGATAAGCCAATTTATACAAATGTTCAGATGCCCTTTGATGAATTACCGCCAAATGTTCCCGAAAATAATCCGACCGGAATTTATGAGAGAGAATTCACGGTTCCTAGTTCATGGACTGATAAAAGAATTGTTCTACAGATAGGCGGCTTCGAATCAGTTGCGATTATTTATGTAAACGGTAAAGAGGTTGGCGTAGCCAAAGATTCTCGACTCGCAGCTGATTTCGATATTACTAATTTTGTTAGTAGCGGTTCAAATGAGCTTCGTATCAAGGTAATTAAGTGGTCTGATTCCAGTTTTATCGAAGATCAAGATCAGTGGTGGCATGGCGGTATTACTCGTTCCGTAAAACTTTACGCAACCGAAGAAGTTTACCTAGAGCGATTTTATGCAACTCCGAATTTACTTAAAGACAATAAAACCGGAACTCTGCAAGTGCGTGCTCATATAAATTCCATCAAGGGCAAGTCGATTGAGAATTACAAATTACGTATAAAGTTTCCTGGAATTCGTGGAGCAACCAAAACAGTTGAAGTTGTCGCTAGAAAAGGACCACAATGGACCGAGAAGAGCGCTGCCGAAAAAGCTGCTGGAGATGAATACTTTCTTGGAAAGTATTGGGATGGCTCCATGCCAAAGGCGAAGCTCGAGGCCTTCCAGGCAACCGAACCGATAATTGCTGGCCCGCTTGAATTTGAATTGCAGGTTCCAAATATCATCGCCTGGAGCGCGGAATCTCCTCGTCTCTATGATCTAGAGATCGAACTTCTTGACCCGCAAGACAATTTAGTTGAGATGAGCTCTAAAAAAGTGGGTTTTCGAAGAGTTGAGATCGTTGGAAACGAATTACTTGTTAATGATCAACCGGTAATTCTTTACGGAATTAATCGGCATGACTTCCATCCAAATACCGGAAGAGTCATGGACCGCGAATATATGCGCCAAGACTTACTTGAGTTAAAGCGTTGGAACTTCAACGCGATTCGAACCGCACACTATCCAAATGATCCCGAGTTACTTGATCTATGTGATGACCTTGGTTTCTACGCAGTCGGTGAGGCCAATATCGAATCCCACGCGTTTCAAAATACTTTGTGTGATGATTCACGATATCTAAATGCTTGGGTAGATCGAGTAGCAAGGATGATTCAACGCGATATCCATCATCCATCAGTAATTCTCTGGTCGCTCGGAAATGAATCTGGCGCCGGGATAAATCATCGAGCGGCCGCTCAATATGCGCGAAGTTTCGATCCAACCAGACCTCTTCATTACGAAGGTGCGATAAGAGGTGATTGGACGAAGAACCATGACTTAACGGATGTGGTCTGTCCGATGTATCCAAATATCTCGTCGATAGTTTCTTATGCAAAATCCAAGAAAGCTGATCGTCCTTTAATCATGTGCGAATACGCACACGCTATGGGAAATGGCAGCGGAACGCTCTTGGAATATTGGGAAGCAATTCATTCTCTAAAGGGGCTACAGGGTGGATTTATTTGGGAGATGTGGGACCACGGGCTGAATCAGAGACTTGAAGATGGAACGATTCGCTCTGCTTATGGTGGTGATTATGGTGAAACCAAACACGATGGAACCTTCGTCTGTGATGGAATGTTCTTCGCCAATCGTTCCCCTAAACCAGCACTCCAAGAATTTCGCCAGATCGCATCGCCAATTTTGATTAAGGAAAAGAACGCTAAAACTGGCCGCTTTGAAATCTTCAACAAACAGTTCTTTAAAAATACCCGTGGCTTTAAATTCCGTTTTGAAATTACTCTCAATGGAAAAGTGGTCGCCACCCACGACCTTCGAGTGGCAAATATCAAACCCCGCCGCTTTTTACCAATTCAAATTCCGACCAAATTACTCAAAGCGGGAGTTGGAGTAGGCGAACGATTTATCAATTTTTCAATTCAATATGCTTTAAGCACGCCCTGGGCGCATATCGGAAATGAAGTTAGTTCTTACCAGTTTGCCTTACCAAGTAAGCCGCTTTCTAAATCTCGAACTACAAAAATGAATCAAGATTTTGTCGATAATAATGGAACTATAAAGATTCCAAATTCAATAACCCCACCAAAGTTAACGTTATGGCGAGCACCTACTGATAACGATCTGATTGGCCATATCTCTGAAAAATGGGATGGCTGGGGGCTAAGAGAGTTAACAAAGATAGGAAGTAAAGTCTCTCGTAAGCCAACCGGTGTTCGGATTACAAATACTTGGAGAACGAGCACTGGAATCAAATTAAAACATGAGCAATTTGTTGAAAGCGTTGTTGATGGAATCCGAGTTACCGAGAGTTTGAAACTTCCTAAAGAGTTAGATGACGTGGCTCGAGTGGGTACAAACTTCGAGATGAATGGTGAGTTAGATCAACTCGTCTATTTCGGTACCGGACCTTTTGAAACTATGCCGGATCGAGCTATTGGAAAGATTCATCGCTGGAATTCCTCAGTTGCTGAGCAATATGTCCCTTACGTTAAGCCTCAAGAAAATGGCGGACATGTTGGCGTTCGCTGGTTTTCGCTAGTTAATCGCACCAATCACGGGCTATACGTTCAACTCGATAAACCACGTATGGTCACGGTAACTCCAATGCGCTCGACTGATTTAGCCGATGCCACGCATAATGTTTTTGTCCAACCATCCGGCAATACCGTAATCACCATCGATGCCGCTCATCGCGGCGTTGGTACTGCTTCCTGTGGTCCGGATACTCTGTCAAAATATTTAGTAAAACCTGGAACCTATAAATGGAGTTGGACTGCCTTAAGTTTCTAAAGTTAATTGTTAAACGGTATTGGAATTGGGTATTTACAACTTCTTCCATCGCCGGATGATCTGCCGCGCAATCTTCGCCCCATCCAAGGAATTGCAAAGCTATAGAACCATTTAAGGTCAATGACAGCTTTCTGAATAGGAGTGATTGGCTGGGCGGGTGGTAGCGGTTTTCGCCAATCTTTATCGTGAGGTAATTCAAAGTGAGCAAGGACTGCTTGTGCGACGCGGCGATGGCCTTCGGGATTTAGATGAAGGCGATCGGCATCAATAAAACGAGTATCGCGCCAGAACGAATCAAGATTGGGATCGAAGAGAATTGCGCCAACGCTAGCCGCTCTACGCCTTACGTTCTCATTAAAGAGAGCGAATCTTTCTTGCCAGACTTTGGCCGCTCGAGTTTTAGCTCCGGTATCTTCCAAAACACAGAAAAGCGCTAGCGTCGCACCAGCTCTAACTAATTGATCTACGCCACTGTTATATGTTGCGATTGTTTTATCGGGATCGTACTTAGGTCGAATCACATCATTGGCTCCAGCATGAAATGAAACTAACGTTGATTTTCCTTCAATAAAGGGAAGCGCCATTGGAATCTGGTCGCGAACTACTTGTCCCACTAACTTTCCACGAATTGCAAAATTAGCGTAAGTGAAATCTGGCCAATTTGCTGCCATAACTTCTGCGGTTCGATCAGCCCATCCGCGGTATTTGCCGTCGTAGATGACATCTGACATTCCTTCAGTCATCGAATCACCTAAAGCTAAAAAGCGTTTAAATTGCATTCCGCTTCCTATCGATTGCATAAAGAGCAATCGACATAGCCACGCTCGCA
Organism: Candidatus Nanopelagicaceae bacterium; assembly: GCA_049451055.1. Lineage (GTDB taxonomy): Bacteria > Actinomycetota > Actinomycetes > Nanopelagicales > Nanopelagicaceae > MAG-120802. Next base: position 13,746 of record JBMTVF010000026.1, read on the forward strand.
TTGAGCGATTCCACGGTATTGCTCATCGGTATTGAAATCAATAAATCACAATTCTCTCTAACTAGCCTAGATAGTCCGCGGCCTTCGCTGCCAACTACAACGTAAAGACTCTGGTCAGCGATCTCCATCGCATCAACTGAAGTATCGGCATCTCCATCTAAACCAACAACAAAGCAGCCAAATTCTTTAGCATCTTGCATTGAGCGAACCAAGTTTGTGACTTGTGCGATTGGCAGACGTGCCGCAGCTCCTGCGGAAGATTTCCAAGCAGCGGCAGTTAGCGGTGCATTTCTACGTTCTGGGATCAATAATCCATCGGCGCTAAATGCCGCCGCGCTTCGCGCGATTGCTCCTACATTTCTTGGATCTGTTACCCCATCAACTGCAACAAATAGAGCTGGTGACTTTGCGCGAGCGAAAATCTCTTTCTGGGATGAGTATTGGAAAGGTTTTGCGACAAGTGCAATTCCTTGATGGTTTGCGATACCAGTCATATTTTCAATCTGGCGCCGTTCGACTTCACGAATTCCCAGCCCCATTTTCTGGGCTAAGCGAATGCTCTCTTCTAAGCGCTCGTCGATATCAACGCCATTAGCAACAATTAATTCTTTAGCAGGAAGTCCAGCTCGTAGCGCTTCAACCACCGCATTACGTCCAGCCACGGTATCAACATGTTCTTTCGGATCGCGCCGGCGGTCTGGGCGCTTGCGATCAATTCGTTTGCGCTCCACGCGTTTGCGTTGTGATTCATCTTTCGATTGATATTTCTTATGAGCAGGGCGATTCTCAGCGCGCGGTGTTGGACCTTTGCCGCGCAGGCCTCGACGTCTTGGTGGTTTAGCCATTTAC
>JBMTVF010000027.1:0-13679 GCA_049451055.1 Candidatus Nanopelagicaceae bacterium
CCATAATTTGATACTTCATATGGTCTGCCTATGAAATCATCAAATATTTTTGGTCCGTCACCATTCCAGATGCTTTGTAGTGAGATTCCCTGTTCTAAAGCTGCAATTAGAGCGAATGGTTTAAAAGTCGAACCCGCCTGGGTGATTGCTTGTGTTGCATCATTTAATTGGCGTTCCAAATAATCTTTTCCGCCGAACATCGCAACAATTTCGCCAGTTCCTGGTCTAATCGAAACTAATCCAATATGAAGATCGGCCGGAGCGTCTTTCGGAGCTTGGCGAAATACCGCGCTCTCGGCTGCGGTCTGGGCTGCTTTCTCCAAAGTAGTTCTCACGACAAGACCACCGACCATCAACTCTTCATCGGGAAAACCAAGAGCGTTCAACTCTTTACGTACCGCTTCGATGAGATGTCCTTTATTGCCGGCTAATTGACCAGTTGAGATACGTGGACGAATGTCTGGAAGTTTCTCAATAAATTTTGTTTCGTCTTCTTTAGTTAACCAGCCTTCATCGAACATATTGGCTAACGTGTATTTATAGCGAGCCTCTAATCGCTCACGATTTCCCTCTCGGAAATCTGGGTCGTAGTAGCCGGGCGATCTAAGTATTGAAGCAAGTACCGCCGCTTGCGGAATTGTTAGCTGGTCAACGCTTTTGCCAAAGTAGACCTGGGAGCCAGTCTCAACTCCATATGCACCGCGCCCAAAATAAATTGAGTTTAAGTAGTTTTCAAAAATCTCATCTTTACTTAATTGATTCTCTAACTTGATAGCGATAATTAATTCTCGAATCTTTCTCTGGATAGTTCGATCCGCAGTTAAAAAGGCAGTTTTTGCATACTGTTGAGTGATTGTGGAGCCGCCTTGCAGGCCACGGCCTAGCGCGGTATTTATTGCACCTCGCAAAATCGCAATTGGATTGAAGGCGCCCTGTGAATAGAAGCCTTTATCTTCTGCAGCTAGTACCGCATGGCGAAGATCAAGCGGAATTTTTGCTAACGGGATGATGGTGCGATTCTGAGCCCCAATTCTTCCTATCTCGTCACCATCTGCATATTGAATTATGGTGGCTTGAGAATTCACATACTCGTTAGGGTCTGGGATATCAGTATTGAAATATGCGAAGGTAAATAAAGCTGCGCCGGAAATGGCAAAGAAGAGAACAATTCTTATTAACCACTTCATATCTGAAGGCTACCGAGTCTTTACTTTGCGGGGTGGTTTTCGCGCCACGCCATCTCCGAGCAAATATGAGGCTGAGAGATGGTTCCAACCACAACCTAGACAAACCTCTACAACATAGACTCGAAATTCACCATACTCACTCTGCATTTCGCTCAACTCATCATCGGTCTTAATTCGACCTGAGTATTGACCGAGTTGGTCGCCGAAAACGTACTGCAGTTCTGTCACTTTCTCTTTATGACAGATAGGACATTCTCGCTCTGTGGTTACGCCGTGAAACTTGGCGGCGCGACGTAAATAAGGATCAGCATCACACGCATCTGAGGTGGTATTTAAACCGCGATAGATACTCGCTACGGTCACTCGCTTTTTCAGAGCAAAATCGACATAGGCTCGTTTAGACCACACAAGGAGAAGGATAAAGCCCTAAAAGATAACTACGCTTTCTTCTTATGAGATTCACAGCGGCGATGAAGATATCGTCGATCCGCAGATTACTCGCGCTGCGTTGGACCGGACAGTTGACTGATGGAATATTCCAATCGGCGCTTGCATCATTTGTCCTGTTTTCACCAGAACGACAACCTGATGCTAAATCAGCTGCTGCGGCCTTTGCGGTTGTCTTACTACCTTATTCGTTGATCGGGCCGTTAGTCGGAACCATTTTGGATCGTTTTTCTAGACAGAGAATTATTCTTTTTTCCAATCTCTTTCGAGCTTTAACCCTAATTTTTATCGCAGGCCTCGTAAAAAGCGGCGCAACCGGAATTGAGTTAACGGTTTTTGTATTACTAGCTTTTGGTGTAAATAGATTAATTCTTGCCGGATTGTCCGCTGGTTTGCCACTGTTACTAGACACTACTGGGCCTGAGGGAAGAACTACTTTAGTTTCAGTAAACGCTACTGCGGTAACTGGTGGGACAGTCTTTGTCGTGGTTGGAGGCGGGATTGGTATCGGTATTAGAAATTTATTAGAAGGTCGACTGCGCGCCGATCAAGCTGATGCATTAATTATAAATATCGCCGCGGTTACATTTTTTATAGCTGCGCTTCTTGCGCTTCGATTAAAAAAAGGGAGTCTTGGGCCGCTGCCAAGTGAGGTAAAGCGAGAGAGTGTGATTGAGGCATATCGGGAAATGGTCGCAGCCTTTAAAATTCTTCGAAAAATTAAAGATTGTTTCTTAGGAATATCTGCTACCGCAATTCAGCGTAGTGGGTTAACAGCGCTTACCTTGATGGCGCTATTGCTCAATCGAAATACCTTTAACGATCCTGCTAATCCAGAGAGTGGGCTTGCCGGTTTTGCCTTTGCCATCACAGTTGCGGGAATCGGCATAACTTTAGGTGCGATCTTGGCTCCTTTCGGGGTTGCCCGTTTTGGCCGCCACGGATGGATAAGAATTTCGCTATTTGCCAGCTCAATTCTTCCGATTGCGCTTGCCTTTAATCAGAATGAGTTTTTCTTAGTTGCAACCGGATTTTTTGCAGGAATGGCAGGACAAGGTGTCAAAGTTACAAATGATGCTCTGGTGCAATCCAAAATTGCAGACCAATATCGTGGACGAGTTTTTGCAGTCTATGACGTCGTTGTGAATGGCGGGATCGTGAGCGGTGCCGTAATTGCCGCTTTGATTCTGCCGCCGGATGGAGTCTCGTCAATACTTCCAGCAATGATTGCGCTGAGTTATATTCTTTTTGCGGCGCTAAAGTTAAGACCTAAGTTCTTCAACTCTGATTTTTCGACCACCAATTAATTAATTCTTCGCGCGCTCTAACTTCACCGAGTGGTCCATGCTCTAGTCGAAGTTCCAAGAGATAATCATAAGCTTTTCCAACCGCGGGTCCAGCGCTAACTCCTAAAATTTCCATTATTTGGTGGCCATCTAAATCTGGTCGAATCTTTAGTAATTCTTCTTGCGCCATCAATTCAGCGATTCGCAACTCTAGATGGTCATAATGTTTCGCCAGCGTCTCGGCTTTGCGTTGATTGCGCGTAGTGCAATCTGCTCTAGTTAGAACGTGAAGGTGAGTTAATAAATCTCCGGCATCTCTTACATATCTTCGAACTGCAGAATCGCTCCATTCTCCACTCCCATAACCGTGGAATCGAAGATGGAGAAATACCAACTTCGCTACCTCCTCCACAACATGATGATCAAAGCGAAGCTTCTTTAATCGCTCTTTTGCCATGCGCGCGCCTACTACTTCGTGGTGGTGAAAAGAAACCCCACCTCCAGCGATGAGAGCACGCGTTTTCGGTTTTCCAATATCGTGAAGTAGCGCAGCTAACCGTGCGACCAAGTTAGGTCCACCCAAACGCTCTTCGAGCGCCATAGATTGTTCAACAACTGTAAGCGTGTGTTCGTATACATCTTTATGGTGGTGATGCTCATCGATTTCGAGTTGAAGCATGGGGATTTCTGGCAAGAACTTTTCACATAGGCCCGTACTAACCAAGGTGGTTATTCCACTTCTTGGATTTGGCGACATAAGCAGCTTTACAAATTCATCGCGAATTCTTTCGGCTGAAATTATCGATAATCGATCCGACATTTCGTTCATAGCAACTAATAATTCAGGTGCAATTGTGAATCCAAGTTGAGCGGAAAAACGCGCAGCGCGCAACATTCTTAACGGATCATCTCCGAAAGAAAGTTCTGGAGAACTTGGAGTTTTTAACGTTTTTAAAAGTAAGTCGCGAACTCCGTCATGTGGATCAATAAAGTGAACTTCTCCTGTTAACTCAATTGCCATCGCGTTAACTGTGAAATCTCTCCGGCTTAAATCAACTTCTATTGATTTACCAAAAGCCACGGTGGGTTTACGTGAATCTTCAGCGTAAATCTCGCTGCGATAAGTGGTTACTTCAAAAACTTGATCGTTTTTGCGAGCGCCGATAGTTCCAAATCGAATTCCGACTTCCCAGATATCGTCGCCCCATTTCTTGAGTATCTTCTTTGAGTCTTCTGGGTATGCATCAGTAGTTAGATCGAGATCATTACCGAGTCGATTTAGCAGAATATCTCTTACGGAACCGCCAACCAACGCTAATTTAAATCCAGCGCGCGCAAACTCTCGCGCCAGCTCAATTGCGGCTGGAGCCTTCTCGCGCAGCGCTGAAATTGCAATTTCACTCGCTGCTTTTGCTGGGGTTTCCATTTGTGTCTAAGGCTACCGAGTAGACTTCTTGCTATGACCCCGGCACCTAGTGCGGGCGGCGAAGGAGTTAAAAAACAGCGTAAGCGGAGACGTTCACGCTCAAAATCTTCAAGACGCTCCGCACCAAATAAGAATTCTTCACGTTACGCCAAACGCGTAGATGAAATTAGCGCAGGTGGATTGGTTATTGATCAATCTGGAACAAAAGGCTTGTTGATTGGTCGAATCGATGCACGAGATAAGACTCGAGAGCGATTGCTCTGGTCGCTTCCCAAAGGACATATTGAGGAGGGCGAATCGCCTGAAGCAGCTGCGTTGCGCGAAGTAAAAGAAGAGACTGGAATTGAGAGTGAGATATCTAAATCACTTGGAGTAATCGATTTCTGGTTTATGGCCGGGGGAAAACGAATTCATAAAACAGTTCATCATTTCCTCTTTAAGGAAACAGGGGGAAAGATCGCGCCTCAAGTGAGTGAAGTTGATGACGTTCGCTGGTTTCCACTTACTGAGATAGTAGAAAGATTGGCATATCCCGACGAGAAGAAATTAATTGCTCGTTCAAAAGAGCTAATTCCGTGAGGCGAGCGCTACTTCTAGCCATACTTTCGCTATTTATTGTTCCACCTTCTTCAGCCGATACTTCGATAACGCTAATCGAGCCGACTCATCGAACTGCGGCTGGAATCTTTTTAGATGATGAATTAGCGAATTTAATTAAACCAGATGGCCGTTTGGGTAAATTAATATTTGCTACCAGCAAAGCAACATCCATAACTACAGATATCTCTCTGATTGAAGAGATCCAAGATTTAGCCGATGGTTATCAATACTTAAATAAGGACCAGTCGTTAACCACTATTAGTGCGCTTCCAGCCGCCACTAGATGGTTAAACTCGCTTAAGCGCCAGGTTAAAGATAAAGAGATTCTTCTCTTGCCTTACGGGAATCCAGATCTTAATTTTTTGCAAGAAAATGCGCCAAATGAATTGGGGTTTTATCGCAAGATTGCCGAGGAACGCGCCGGCGCTTACTTTGGCACCAGCGTGGCTTCAACTTTAGCAACGAGCTCTTTGAGTTCCTCAAGTTCTGCCCAGTCTCTGCATAACAATTTTCGCCGCGAAATAAGAGCGTTGGCTTCTATTTCTACCGCTAATGAAGTCACATCGCTCCGTCTTCAGTTAGCTAAAATCATTAACCCCGCTATTCCTACATCGAAACTTTCTATATTGACTAAGAGCTTGCGCGCTGAACTACAAGAAAATCAAAAGAAACTTCGGGTAATCGCTGGAAACTACACAATTACCGCAGAACGATATGACTTGCCTATAACAATTATCAATGACTTCTCAGCACCAATCTCAATCAATTTGAAGACTCGCACAAGTAACTCAAGAATTAAAGTTGGAAAAGTTGAACCTTTGCAATTGGCTGCAAATACTCAAGCCCAAATTCAAATTCCGATTGAAGTTATTGCATCAGGCGAGACCCGACTTCAAGTTAAATTAACAAACAGTCGAGGAGCTCAAGTTGGCGAATTAGAGAATATTGAGTTAAGACTTGCGGTTATTTCGCCTCTTACTACCTGGTTTACAACTGGTATGGCGATAATTCTCTTACTGGCAGCGGTGGTCCAAAGTGTCCGCCGAGTAAAGAGGCGAAAGCATGAGTGAGGTAATTCGATCATCGGCCTTCATGGGTCTTGGCACATTACTCTCACGAATCACCGGTCTTATCCGTGGTTTACTGACAGTTGCGCTACTCGGCACTGCTCTTCTTGGCGATACCTATAACGTTGGAAATACTGCGCCGAACATTATTTATAACCTTCTTATTGGCGGGGCGCTGACAGCAGTATTTGTTCCACAAATCGTTCGCTCATTTCGAGATGACGATGGCGGAAGTGGTTTTGTCTCAAGGTTAATCACCTTGATTGGAACTTTGATTCTCTCGGTGACCATTTTGGCGATGCTCTTTGCTCCAGCATTGGTAAAACTTTATGCCCCAACTTTTGATGGTCGAGCTAGAGAGATCACTATTGCCTTCACAATTTACTGTCTGCCCCAGATTCTTTTCTATGGGTTATTTGGAGTGCTCGGCCAAGTAACTAATGCAAAAGAGAAATTTGGCCCGATGATGTGGTCTCCAATCGCAAATAACCTTATTGTTATTGCGCTTTTTAGCTACTTTCTCTCGGTAACAGATGAGTTATCGATCGGGAGCATTACTGACCAACAAGTGCTATTGCTGGGATGGGGAACAACGTTAGGTATCGCAATTCAAGCGTTGATTCTGATTCCCTATATTAAAGGCTCTGGTCTCAAACTAAGTTTGCGTTTCGACTGGCGCAACAGTGGTCTAGGTAAATCTCTCCGTCTTGGAAGTTGGACGCTGTTATCTGTACTTATTTCTCAGTTAGGTTTCCTCGTAACGGTGAATCTCGCTACCCGATCCGGCTTAAGCGCAATAAATTCAGGGATTGATTACGGAGTTGGCTACACGCCATACGCAAATGCTTATTTAATTGTGATGCTGCCACACTCAATTGCAACCATTTCGATAGTCACTGCGATCTTGCCCCGTCTCTCAAAACTAGTTCTTGATGATAAACAATCTGAATTACGCTCCGAACTTAAACATGCGCTCCGTCTGGTTGCTATCGTTTCCGTCCCAGCAGCCTTCACATTCCTCGCATTTGGAACCTTGATTGGCAAATCACTCTTCTTTGGAATTGATGAAGCCAGCTCCGAATATCTAGGACGAGTCTTAGCGGCATTCGCGCTCGGTGCAATTCCACTTTCAATGAATTTGGTCGGCATCAGAGCGCTAAACGCTTTTGAGAATACTCAATATCAATTCATCTCAACTCTTGTCACAAATCTAGTTGCGGTTATTGCCTCCTTTATCTTCTTCTATCTTTGGAGACCGGAAGAGGTTGTTGTAGGCCTTGCCTTTGCATTTGCAATTAGTTATTGGATTGGATTATTTGTAACAGATGCGCTCCTCGCGCGCTTCACCGGGAAACTGTTGCTATCCGCAGAATTAGGCTTTTATCTAAAGGTTGCACTAGTTGCAGGAGGCGCAGTCGCCATCGTCTACTTAGCTAGTCGTGCCTTGGGTCACACGGGGAATTTCGTGGAACTAATCTTGGTTCTATCCAGCACAACGGCAATTTACTTACTTCTTGCAAAGCTATTGCGGATTGAAGAGGTAGGCGAAACCCTGCGAGTAGTTTTGCGTCGCAGCAAGTGAAGGTAGATAGGGTGACTAGGTGAGTATTGATTACACCAAAATTCAAGAGGTAGTAGTTGTCGGTTCTGGTCCGGCCGGATATACCGCCGCTATCTACACCGCGCGCGCCCAACTTAACCCGATCGTTTACGAGGGATCTGTTACAGCAGGTGGCGCTCTGATGAATACAACTGAAGTTGAGAATTTTCCTGGTTTTGAAAACGCAATTATGGGTCCGGATTTGATGGACCAGATGCGCAAACAAGCGCTCCGTTTCGGCGCCAATTTGGTGACTGATGACATCGTCTCGATGAAACTCGATGGTGAAATTAAAGAGTTGGAAGATGGCTCCGGAAATAAAATCCGCGCAAAATCCGTGATTTTGGCGATGGGGTCTGCATATAAAGAACTTGGACTATCTAATGAAAAGCGTCTCTCCGGGCGTGGAGTTTCTTGGTGTGCAACCTGTGATGGCTTTTTCTTCCGCGAACAGGTAATCGCTGTTATTGGCGGAGGTGATTCTGCGATGGAAGAGGCAAATTTCTTAACTAAATTCGCTTCAAAAGTTGTGGTTATTCACCGTAGAGAATCTTTACGTGCCTCAAAAATTATGGCGGAACGGGCCAAAAATAATCCAAAGATTGAATTTCTATTTAATACCGAGGTTCTTGATGTGCTGGGTGAGGACAAGGTAACTGGTTTGAAGTTGAAAAATTCAGTAACTGGTGAAGAGAGTACCCATGAATTCACTGGGCTATTTATTGCAATTGGCCATCTCCCAAGAAGCGAGCTAGTAAAAGGCCAAGTTAAATTAAATAGCGAGGGTTATGTTGAAGTAGCCGGCCGCACAACTAAGACCAACATTCCGGGAGTCTTTGCATGTGGCGATCTCGTTGACTTCACATATCGCCAGGCAATTACTGCAGCCGGTTCGGGCTGCCAAGCCGCTCTTGATGCAGAACGTTTCTTGAGTGGGCATTAGAGTTTGTCAGTAACCGCTAAGTTAAAGGAGAAACCATGGCAACAGAGAAAGTAACGGCTGCAAATTTTGGTGATGTTGTGTTGAAGAGCACGACCCCAGTTCTCGTGGATTTCTGGGCAGAATGGTGTGGCCCTTGCCGCGCAGTGGCTCCTATTTTGGAAGAAATCTCCAACGAATACTCTGGAAAAATCAAGATTGTTAAATTGAATACTGATGAAGAAGGTTCAATTGCGATGAAGTATGGAATTAATTCGATTCCAACTATGAATCTTTTCGTTGGTGGCCAGGTTGTAAAGAGCATTGTTGGAGCGCGCCCAAAGCCAGCTCTCGTGCGCGAATTGGCTGAATACCTCGGCTAATGAAACCCGATCGCGGGGATCTAGTAACTGCAATCACTAGCACTCTGCATCGCCTTGGCTTTTTAGCAAATACAACTGATCGCTTCGACCAAGATGTAACTGAAGCTGTTAAAGCATTTCAACAGACGCGCGGCCTCTCGGTTTCTGGTGAGATTGATCAGCCAACTGAGAAGGCGCTTGAAGAGGCGCGTTGGAAGCTTGGTGATCGAACTTTAAAATTGCAACAACCAAATATGCGTGGTGATGATGTGGCTTCGCTGCAATCGCGCCTAATTGATATGGGATTTAACCCAGGACGCGTTGATGGAATTTTTGGCCCTAGGACAGAACAGGCAGTAATCGATTTTCAGCGCTCTGCAGGAACAAATACTGATGGTATCTGTGGGCCAGGAACCATAATCTCTTTGATGCGCTTAATGAGGACTGTAACCGGTGGCGCGCCTACCGAATTGAGAGCGCAAGCCGTTCGTGTTAAACGCGGCCCAGCTCTGGCAGATAAAGTGATTGTGTTAGATCCAAGCCCACGCGATGAAATATCTTCACTAACCTTCGATATTGCCGAACGAATTGAAGGACGATTAATTGCGCTTGGAGTCTCAGTTCTCTTAACTAGAGGAAAAAATACCAAGCCAAGCGAATCAGAGCGCATCGCATTTGCAAATAACACTGAAGCCGACTTGGTGATTTCGATTGGGATTGATAATTATCAGAATGAAAAAGCTAATGGCGTCTCTACTTATTTCTATGGTAGCGATCAACATGGAATCCACTCCATCGTAGGAGAAAAATTTGCAACTTTGGCGCAACGAGAGATCTGCGCGCGCACCGATCTTGCAAATAATCGAACCCACGCGAAAACTTGGGATTTGTTGCGATTAACAAAATCTCCAACGATTCGTCTTGAGTTGGGTTATCTGACTAATCCCAAAGATGCAGCTCGCCTTAATGATCCAAACTTCCGTGACACGCTCGCAGAGGGTTTAGTGATAGCGATCCAGAGACTCTTTTTATCGGTTGAAGAAGATGCAAAAACTGGAACACTTCGTATTGAGGATCTACGTCGCGCTGGATTGCGAAACGTTTAAGTAGCGCTTTTATTGTGGGAGAATTAGCTCATGTCCGAGACTGAGCGCTACCAAACCCACGCGCCCGAAAACTTACAAGAGCGTTTCGCTCATCGTGCGGCTCATATGAAGCCAAGTGAGATTCGCTCACTCTTTGCGGTTGCATCACGACCTGAGATCGTCTCGCTAGCTGGTGGTATGCCAAATCTCTCTGCAATCCCAATGGATGTGATGGCATCATTGCTCGAGAAATTAGTTCGAGAGCATGGCCAAGAAGCGCTCCAATATGGAAGCGGCCAAGGCCACCCAAAGCTACGCGAACAGATCTGTGACGTGATGGCCCTCGAGGGGATTCGCGCCAATCCAGATGATGTCTTGGTAACGACCGGTTCACAACAAGCCCTCGATCTGATTTCTCGAATCTTTATCGATCCAGGTGATGTAGTGCTCGTTGAAGCGCCGTCATATGTGGGGGCGCTCGGCACCTTTGCCCAGTACGAAGCTCGGGTCGTTCACGTGGAAATGGATCAAGCCGGTCTCTCCCCTGATGCGCTCCGTGATGCGATAAAAACCCTTCGCTACCAGGGCTCAAAAATTAAATTCATCTACTTGATTCCTAATTATCAGAATCCAACTGGTGTCACTATGCCAAGTTCCCGTCGCACTGAAATTCTAAATATTTGCAGAGAAGAGAAAATCTTCGTAGTTGAAGATAATCCTTATGGACTTTTAGGTTTCGATGGTCCTTCACCGAATGCAATGCGGGCTGAAGACTCGGAAAATGTTATTTATCTCGGTTCTTTTTCAAAGACAATCGTCCCAGGGTTTCGTGTTGGTTGGGCGCTAGTTCCTCCAGCGCTCCGTGAGAAACTTGTAATTGCCTCTGAATCCTCAATTTTATGTCCATCTAATTTCTCGCAACTTGCAATCTCAAGTTATCTTGCAAATCAACCATGGCGCGATCAAATTGCTTCTTTTGTAAATCTCTACCGGGTAAGGCGAGATGCAATGTTGGAAACGCTAGATGCCACATTCCCAAAATCTGCTAGCTGGACTCGTCCAAAGGGCGGCTTCTATGTCTGGGTTACTCTGCCTGCCGGAATTGATACAAAAGCGATGATGCCAAAAGCTATAGTTGCCAAAGTTGCATATGTACCAGGTAATGCTTTCTACGCAGATGGTCTTGGCGCTTGGTCGATGAGGCTCTCTTACTGCCATCCAACCCCGGAAAGAATTCGCGAAGGTGTAACTGCGCTAGCCCATGTTATTGATGGCGAAATTGAGCGGACCAACGCGCTCCGACTTAACTAAGTTTCTTAGCAATTCTCAATAAATCTTGGCTGTCGGCAAATTCAATTTGAATTCTTCCGCCGTTTGCTCCACCTTTAATTCGAACTCTGGTATCTAGAGCATCGCCAATCTGTTCTTCCAATTCTTGAAATTTACCGAGCGAGCTCGCACTTCGCTTTTTACTAGAACTCTTTTTGCCACTTCCAACAGCGATCAATTCTTCAGTAGCTCTAACGCTTAAGCCCTCTGAGACGATTCGGTTTGCGATCCTCTCAATTTCACTTGGCTCGCTTAATCCGAGTAAAGCACGAGCGTGGCCCATACTCAGCGCACCATTGGTTAGCTTTTTCTGGACTGATGGTGGGAGGTTTAGAAGGCGTAACGTGTTTGAAATTACCGGGCGGGATTTACCAATTTTGTTGGCTAATTCATCGTGAGTTAGTCCGAAATCGCTCAACATCTGGTTGTAAGCAGCTGCTTCTTCGAGTGAATTTAAGTTGCTGCGGTGAATATTTTCGATAAGCGCTTCTCGTAATAATTCGTTATCGCTAGTCTCGCGAATGATTACTGGGATTGTTGTAAGTCCAGCAATTTTTGCAGCACGCAACCGACGCTCGCCCATTATTAATTCATATTGATTTTCACTAATGCGTCGAACAACTGGTGGCTGAAGAATTCCAATCTCGCGGATAGATGCAGCTAATTCTTTAAGAGCTTCGTCATCAAAAAGAGATCTTGGTTGATGTCGATTTGGTTTTATATTTTCGATTGGGACTTCAAGTCTTCCCGCTACTGGTTGTGATATTCCGGGTGCGCGAATTGGAGTTGGAATTAGCGAATCAAGATTTCTTCCTAGCCCACCGCGTTTGGTAACCATCAAATTACCTCAGCGTTGGTAATTGTAGGTGCACCTCGTCGCGCAATCTCGCGAGCAATTCGCGCATATGCATCTGCGCCGTTAGATCCTGGGTCGTAAGTCATTACTGTCTGTCCATAAGATGGGGCTTCTGAGACTCTTACTGCGCGCGGGATTGGTATATCAATTAATTCTCGTGGGTAGTGGCGTCGTATTTCATCAGCTACATCATTTGCTAATCTGGTTCGACCGTCGTACATAGTCAAAATAATTGTTGATAATTTTAGATTTGGATTTAAGTGTTCTTGAATTAATGTCACAGTGTGAAGTAATAATGAAAGACCTTCTAATGAATAGTATTCACATTGAATTGGAATTAATAGTTCATCTGCGGCAACTAAAGCATTAATTGTTAATAGACCAAGACTTGGTGGGCAATCAATAATTACGTAATCAAACCTCTCACCACGATTTGCAGCCTCTAATAAGTAAGTGGTTAAAGCTTTCTTTAGTCTGGTTTCGCGAGCAACCATCGGTACTAATTCAACTTCTGCATTTGCTAGAGATTGAGTTGCAGGAACTACCTCAAGTGCGGGATAACCAGGAATCTTCAGCGCAACGTTTTTTAGCGATTCCTCTTTGATGATTACTTCATACATACCCATAACTTCATCGCGAGCGATTCCAAATGCGGTGCTGGCATTGCCCTGAGGGTCTAGATCCAGAATTAAGGTCCTAAGGCCTCCCATAGCTAGAGCCGCTGCGATATTGACGGCAGAGGTGGTCTTACCTACCCCGCCTTTCTGGTTGGCGACAGTGAAGATTCTGGTTGATATCGGTTGGGGCATTGGTTCGCGAAAACGCCTAGTTCCGACGATCTGCCTAGGGGCAGTTGTTTCACGTGAATCACTCACGCGGGAGAGTTAACCAGCCTGCCTAACTTCAACCACGCGTGACACAGGTATATCAGCCATCTTTATCTCATGAAGATGAACTTTCTTCCCTGTTTCGAGCGCATCAATCTCACTCTGGGCGCTCTCACCTTTCATCGCAAGTAGAGCTCCCCCGGGCGCAACCAAGTGCCAGGTACTTTCAATGAGACGGGATAGAGGGGCGACAGCCCTTGCGGTAACAAAGTCATACCTACCTCGAATGGATTCTGATTTTCCACGAATTACCTCAACAGGAATTTTGAGTTCATCGGTTACTTCAAAGAGAAACTCAACTCTCCGCGCAAGGGGCTCAATGAGGGTGACCTTCAAATCTGGTTTTGCTAGAGCAATAACTAGGCCTGGCAGCCCTGCCCCTGATCCGACATCTGCGACAGTTCCGGTATCCGGTAGGAGGGTTGTTATAGGTAGGCAGTTTTCAATATGGCGCTCCCAGATAATCTCCCCCTCTTTGGGGCCGATTAACCCTCTTTCGATACCTTTACTTGCGAGAAGCTCGGCAAACTTAAGGGCCTTATCCCCGCGGGATCCAAAGAATTGGGCCGCTCGCGTTTCACGTGAAACGGTCAGGAAGGCATCACCACAACGCAGCGATCTGGGTCTT
>JBMTVF010000028.1:0-11285 GCA_049451055.1 Candidatus Nanopelagicaceae bacterium
TTTCCATTTCAACGAGTGGCTGTTGACTATGCAGCGTCAAGCTCCTCGGCTTCAGTTTTGGCGAACTTATTTGCCTATGACGACTATTACACAAGCAGTAATTCTTCTGCCTCAAGTCTCGTTACATTTCTTGGCAATCACGATATGGGGAGAGTTGCATTTTTGATAGATGCAAAGCGAGTCAATCCGCAATCTCAACTTCTTGCACGGGTAAAACTTGCCCATGTCTTGTTATATCTAAGCAGGGGCATTCCGACTGTTTATTATGGCGATGAAGTCGGAATGACTGGTTCTGAGAATGGAAATGATCAACGCGCTCGCCAAGATATGTTCGCAACTCAGGTAGAGATGTGGAAGAACGAACGTAGAGTTGGAAGCCAACCAGTAGGAAATGGAGACTCATTTACCGAGAAGGATCACCCAATTTCAAGTTTGCTGAGAGAGCTTGGGCAACTGCGCAAAGAACATCCTGCCTTAGCAAATGGTCAGATGCAGATTCGTTATGCGAAAGGTCCCCTCTTTATCTTCTCTAAGAGGGCAGCAGGCGAGAAAACAGAGTATCTCGTTGCCTTGAATAACAGCTCGAAGCCGGCGAGTGCGACAGTTCCAACTGCGACCGCTGGAGGTTGGGAGCGACTACTTGGAAATGCGAAATTTAAATCAAAAAAGAGCAAAGTAGATGTTGGACTTAAACCTTTTGGCTACACAGTCTTGAAAGCGAAGAAAAGTATGACTGAATCAGAGGTAAAGCTAGGGAAATTAAGCGCAAAAAGCGATTTCTTATCTGGCTTTGAAAGACTTAGCGCATCGGTTACCACGCACGATCTTGCTAGCGCCGAATTTTTCATTAGAAGTAAAGGTAGTACTGATTGGGTAAGCGTTGGGGTTGATTTGAACCGCCCTTACTCTGTCTACATAAATCCAGAGGAGTTCTTCGGCAATTTGGAATTTAAGGCGATCATCACGAGTTCGAAGGGAGTCAGGAGTGAGTTCAAGCCAAGAGCTCTATCGATTACCGCACCATGACGGTAGCGAACTTTATTTAAGCAAGAGCGCCCCTGACCTTGGTGAGCGGGTCACCTTCAAGTTCCGTGCCAGTAGAGATTTTCCCATCGAAACTGCGATTCTTCGCCTTTATCATGATGGCGAACCTCGGTTCTTTCCCATGAGTAAGAAGCTGATTAAGGATGAACAATGGTGGCAAGTTTCGGTTCTAATTTTAAATCAAAAGACTCCTTATCGATTCTTGTTAATCAATGGCGATAGGTACAGCTGGTTAAATGCGAGCGGTTTTCATTCACATGATGTGACGAGCGGTGATGACTTCCAACTACTTGCAACGAGAAAGTTTCCTAGCTGGATACGAAGCTCAGTTTTTTATCAAATCTTTCCGGATCGATTTGCCTCATCGGGTAAGTATCGAGCGCTTGCACCGAAACATTTTGTGCCACGAGACTGGGATTTGCTACCAAAGGGAAGGGATAAGAGCACCGGAGTTGAATATTTCGGTGGAGACCTCGACGGAGTGAGCGAGCATCTAGATCACATTCGCGACCTTGGGGTGAATGGCATCTACTTCACGCCATTTTTCCCAGCTGGATCTACCCATCGATACGACGCACATTCTTTTGAAAAAGTTGATCCACTACTTGGTGGCGATGCAGCACTCGCACGCCTTAAGCGAAAAGCAGATAAGTACGGAATAAGGCTAATGGGGGACCTCACCACTAATCATTGTGGCGCAGGGCATCCATGGTTTCTCAAGGCAAAGAAGATGCCTTCATCTAAGGAACGGAAATTCTTCTATTTTGATCGTAAGTTAAAGAATGGATATGAGGGTTGGTGGGGAGTAGCGAACTTGCCAAAGCTAAATTACAACTCAGCAAAGCTTCGCGAGTTGATGTACTCGGGTAAGAACTCGATTGTAAAGAAATGGCTCCGTAGGCCTTACTCAATGGCCGGTTGGCGGATTGATGTTGGCAATATGACCGGGCGATATAAAGGCGAAGATATGAACCTTGAGGTAATTCGAGGTGTAAGAAAAGCCGTTGATGAAGTAAATCCAGATGCATGGTTACTTGCTGAGAACGCAGATCACTTCCCACAAGATTTAGATGGATTTGGGTGGCACGGAACTATGAATTACAACGGCTTCATGCGTCCAATTTGGGGCTGGTTAAAACATCAACCCCAAGTTAATTTCGGATTCTTCGGTGTACCTGTATCGGTTCCAACCTTCACCGGATTAGAGATGGTTTCGGCAATGCGTGGCTTCGCATCTGGAATTCCGTGGCGGAACTTTGTCTCTTCAATGCTTCTTTTGGATTCTCATGACACGGCAAGATTTAGAAATGTAGTTGGCGATGATAGAACTCGACATATCGCTGGGATGGGACTACTTCTCACCTACCCGGGAGTTCCATCAATATTCATGGGCGATGAGATTGGCCTAAAGGGAGCGTGGGGTGAAGATGCGCGCCGAACCATTAATTGGAATCGAGTTGGCTGGGATGAGGAGTTCTTGGAGTCGGTAAAGCAGCTTGTTGCGATTAGAAGAAGTTCTCACGCCTTATCTGAGGGTGGACTTCGTTGGATTGCAGTAGAAGATGATCTAGTTAGTTATATAAGAGAGTCGAAGCGAGAGAGAGTTCTCATTGTTATCACGCGAGCTGGTGGCCGGTTTGAACTTCCCGAATTATCTGTGAGCGAGAAGCTATATGGCCCCACCTTTAAGGGTCGAATATTTGAAACTGGAAGTGCGGCTGTTGGGATATACCGGTTAAGTTAGCCAGAACTTAAGCGGCTCATCAACATAACTGGCCCAAGATCTTTCGTTATGCGTAGTGCGGTGGTAAACCTTGCTCTGATATCGAGTTCCCCAACTCAACTCGCGCATCATTTCGTCGGCGCGATTTTGGTAGGGAAGATATGAAGCATCAAGGCCTTTGGTGCCGCGGCTCATCCAAACCCGGTATTCGGAGCGATTAGGTAAATTTTTTACTAGGTAATTAACTAAAGGTTCACCCGCCAGCACCCAATGTGGCGAAAGGGAAAGTGCAGTATGGAATCTATCGTTGAATTTTGAAAGCGCATGGAGAGTTGCAAGTCCACCCATCGATGAACCAATCATTGCTGTCTTCTCGGCTTCAAAATTGGTCTTGGTACGTGCTGCAATTTCTGGGGTGATTACTTCAAAAATCTCTTTCAGATAAGAATTTCCACGTAGTTCACTGGCGGCAAATGATGGTGGATTTAAAGTCTTCATTCCTTCACGAAACGGATCTTCTGGAGCTAGGTCCTTGGCTCGACCATGAGGATCCTCTTTAGACGAGCTATGAAAAATTCCGATGACCAATGGGGGTTTATTGCCAGAATCTCTTGCCACTCGAGCAGCGGTCTGGGCTAGTTTCCAGGTATAGATGAATGTTGCGGTCCTCCGATCAAAAATGTTCTGGCCATCATGAGCAATGAGTACATGGTCGCTACCGCCAGCTGGCGCCCAATAATCAACGAAACGCCCAGTGAAGCTAACTCGATTGACCCATCCGGGAAGTCCTCGAACTTGAAAGCGCTTTATCTCCTCCATAATGGTTGAATCTTGCCATGAGCAAGCGAGCGATATTCTGGTTCCGTCGAGATTTAAGACTCAGTGATAATCCTGCGTTACTCACAGCATTTGATGAAGCCGATGAGGTTGTTCCGTTATTCATAATGGATGATGAGATAGCCAAAAGAGCTGGCGCACATCGTCGCGCATATCTAGCCGCATCGCTAAGAGCTCTAGATGCTTCAATAAATGGCGCGCTACACGTGGTTTCCGGAGATCCCGTTGAAGTCTTAACGCGCTTAAAGAAAAAGTACGGTGCGACTTCGATTCACTGCGCTTTTCCTTTTGCACCATATGGAAATGAACTTGATGAGAGGTTAAAGAGCGTCGGAATTGAGTTGACTCAGCTTGGTAGCGGTTACGCAGTAGCGCCCGGCAGAGTTCTTAAAGATGATGGAACGCCATATCGCGTTTATACCCCTTTCTATCGAGCATGGAGCGCTCATGGTTGGCGCAAACCTGTAGCTGCTCCAAAAAATCCAAAGTGGGTAGCACCGACTAAGACCGATCACCAACTTCCTGATTGGGATAAGAGCGAGAAAGTTGAGATACAAGAAGCAGGCGAGGCGGCCGCTTTGAAGCGTTACAAGGATTTCATCAAGCGCGCCTCAGATAATTATGGCGATGCTCGCAATATTCCCGGTATTGAAGGAACAAGTCGGATGAGTCCGCATCTTCGTTGGGGTGAGATACATCCACGCACGATGCTTAATGTTCTTGGAGAGAATAAGGGCCATGAGGTCTATCGAAAAGAGATTGCCTGGCGTGAGTTTTACGCTGATGTACTCCATAACAACCCTCATACATCTCGCGATTATTACGATGTTAAATTCAAGAAGATGCGTTATGACAAGCCGGGCAAGAAGTTTGAAGCATGGTGCGAGGGTCGCACCGGCTATCCATTTGTCGATGCCGCAATGCGCCAGCTAGTGAAGGAGGGCTGGATGCATAACCGGACGCGGATGGTCGTTGCTTCATTCTTAGTTAAAGATCTGCATATCGAGTGGCAACACGGTGCCAACTTCTTCATGAAGTACTTGATTGATAATGATGTCGCATCTAACTCACATGGTTGGCAATGGACTGCAGGCTGCGGTACCGATGCCTCACCTTATTACCGAGTATTTAATCCGATTGAACAAGGAAGACGTTTTGATCCAGAAGGCGTCTACATCAAGCGCTATATCCCTGAGCTCGCTCACTTAAGCGGTGATGATATTCATGAGCCATGGACGGTAATCGATGGACTTTCTAAAGGTTATCCAGAACCTATCGTTGACCACGCCAAGGAGCGGTTAGAGTCCTTGGCGCGGCTCGAAGAGATCAAAGCTGCAAAGCCAATCAATCCCAAGCTTTAAAGAAGAAAAGCTTTAGGTCTCTAACTCCTTAGACAAGGAAGTTAGAGAACTGCCATGGATCGGTTCGATCAACTTTCTTATCGTTCCAACCCTCAAAGAGATCGCGTCGATTAACGAGTGGATCCCAATCGGCAGCTTCAGAGTGGATGCCGCCCCAGTATTTCTCGGCGTAACCAAGTACCTCACGCCAAGGTAGTTCATCCGGGACAAGTAGACCTGCGTTTGGATTATTCATCGCCCAAGCAACTGCGGCGTAGACGGCCGAAGAAACCTGGACAGTTGTAGCTGATTGACCTGGGATTAACTTGCGAGAGTCTTCGATGTTCAATAGCGAACCAGTCCACCAAGATTTATATGGATGGCCCATCAAGAGAACTCCAAGGCGATCATCACCGCCGGTAATCTCATCATTCATGATCCGTTGATTCTTGTGAAGCTCCCAATTGAGCATCTCAAGTTCCTTCATTGAAACGATCGCTTCATTTGAAGGGCAGTACGCATAGTGAACGGTGGGCCGGTAAATCGCTTTTTCGTTATCCCATACCGTTAAGTGATCTGAGATTGTGAAAGCTTCACCATGGCGAATTACCATTCCCTGAATTTCAAAGTTAGGTACCCAGGAACGGACCCAAGTAGTTGCGCCTGGTTGGGCAATTGCGATTTGATTCTTAGGGCCTGATGGATGCTCATATGCATTTGCCGGAAGGCTCTTTTCATGAGTACCCCAACCGAGTTCGGCGGGAGCAACACCTTCCTCATAAAAGCCTTCAACCGACCAGGTATTTACAAATTCGCCCCATTGCTTTGGCTTATTAGTTACCTGGGTATCACGCTCTGAGATGTGAATAACCTTCACATTTAAAGCGTGGGCAAGGCTCTGATAATTCTCATCCACTAGCGCTGCTTCAACATCGCTACTTACTTTGCCTTCTTTTAGAGCACGAGTTGCAATATCGACAAGCGATTTCTTTACAAGATGCGAGACGAGACCGGGATTAGCGCCATGCTCCACAATCGCTGTAGCACCAGTCTTGGTCCACTTGGATTTCATATCGCGCATCCGCATATGGCGGTAATAGAGAGTGCGCTCTAGCGGATGTTTATTGGATCCTCCCTCATATGGATCCCATTCTTCTACCGAAGTATTTAGATAAAGAACGCCATGATCATGGCACCATTGCAAAATTGTGTTGGCATCGATATTCCAAGCCAAATCTAAGAGAAAGTCGCCGGCTTCTAGATACTTTGATAGTTGGGCATCTAGATTGTCACGGGTTATCTGGTCTTGGACATATGTAGCGCCTTGATTAAGCGCGCCTTGGACTCGCGAACGATTGTCGCGCTGATCCATAATTGTTATCTGCTTTGCATCTACAAGATGCTCAATAAGAAGCGGTAGAACTGATTGGGAGACCGAACCGGCTCCAAGAATTAGAACTTTATTGGTAAAGCGTGCTGACAATTAGGACCTCCAATTGGAGATGTGAGAATCTCACCCCGTTCGATGTGGACATTTGGACGCCCGAACTTTACGACCAAACCCAGCCGCGACCTAATTTATCCCGCTCTGACGACGCCAACTCTTTCTCGCTTGGCACGGTACATCGCCTCATCGGCTCGGCGAAGCAGGTTCTGGCTATCGCTCTGACTCTCGCTAAAAGCTTCACCGATGGAGATACCTAATTTGATTTCATTTCCAGCGACGCTAAATGGGAATTCCATGGTGGCGCGGAGCGCAACTGCGATCTCCATGCCTTCGCGCCCTGGAATTAGAGCGCCGAATTCATCGCCGCCAAGTCGAGCTAGGAGCGCGCCCTTTGGCATTACACGCTCAAGGCGCCGAGCTACCTGGGCGAGGAGTTGATCTCCAACATCGTGTCCTAGTTGATCGTTAACAGGCTTGAAGCCATCTAGGTCGAGTATTAGCAGGGAACCGGGAGATCTTTGGAACTCTTCGAACTCTGCGATGAAGCGACGTCGATTTGCCAGGCCAGTTAGTTCATCGGTGCGAGCGAGAATCTGTTCTTCACTCATTTTCCGAGCATCTGCCATAGCAACTGCCATCCGCAAAAAAGCGAGTGCGATCGTTGCAAATGCCGGAATCAATACGAAACGAGGAAAGTACTCCGGTCTTAAGACAGATATTGCCAAAATAACTGAGCTCAGAATAAGCGCCAAAGTCACGATTGTGGGATTGAAGGTGCGGGGGTGCTCCTCTTCATCTGAGGGAAACCAGTAACTATGGGCTATCAGAACAAAACCAAGTAACCAACCTGCATCGCTAAGGCTGCCAAAGATATAAAGATCATTCTGGCTTAACCAGAGATAGTAAAAGTCACTCACCGTAAAAATGGCGACACCGAGTAAAAAGAGAAGGGTTCGCTTACTCAATCTCTGCAGTAAAACAATTCCAACCAACGTCAGAAGTAATACCAAATCACCAACGGGGTAGATAATTGTCAAAAAGACTTGATATTGACTCCCGGATATTTCTTCAGAAGCGGGTTTTAGAAATATAGTAGAGAGAAGCGTGGTACCACTCAACGCGATTACTAAGGTGTCTATCAATTCAAGGCGACGGCTTTTGGCCTGATTCCGAAGGGATCGAATGGCACCAAATATCGCTAGGGGATAAAAGAGCGAGTAGGCAACTTCTGAGAATATGCTTAACTCCGTATTGAAGAAAGAATCGATAGATGAAGTTATAGAGCCCGCTCCCCAAGCAAGCAGGGCAAGCGCAACGACTTTCTGGCCAAGATCATCATCAGGAAGCGGGGTAAAGAGAATTCCGATTACCGCAGCGATTAGTACGAAGTTATAAAGAATAAGTTCGCTCCACCACGTTGGCTCTGAAAAATATCTGAGAATCAAGTAGCTAACTAAGAATGCAGTAGCGAGCCATCGCGTAGAGGAGTAGATTCGCACCCTTGAAGCGTATTGAAAGGCTGAATATGGAAAGCGAAAATTCTCTATCGAGACGTTCCCTACTTTGTGGACTTGCAGTCCTCACGCTCGGTTTAGTACCTGATAAAGCCCTTGCGGCAACTGGCGTAAAGGTGCTACCAGATGGGAAAGTAGAGATTCGCATCGCTTCGAATCGCAGCCTAAAAAAGGTGGGCGGAGTTGTTCAATTCCGCGACGGTACGGGAAGATCCCTGGCATTAGTTAGAACTTCAAAAGCCGTAAAAGGTTTTCGAGCCATAAACCTCTCTTGCACACATGAGGGAACTAAAGTTGGGTTGAGTGGAGACAAGTGGGTCTGTCCAGAACATCGTGCTGAATTCGCCATCGATGGCTCAGTGCAGGTAGGACCAGCTAAGACCAACCTACGTTCAGTTCCTGTCAAAGCAACAAAGAAACGAGTAATCGTCGGCTAAGTTTTACAAACCTTTCTGGCAGGCTTGATTACGTCCCTTTAAGTTCGATTTAATCTCGACCTCAGAAGCCGCGATTGTCTGGTTCTGAATATCCAATCTCTTCTGTTGCGCTGAGACATCTTCCGCTTTGTCGCGAAGGCTCTTAGCTGCACGGGTGAAGCCTGCTATCGCGCGCTCGTAACTTGCGACCGCGTTCTTCCACTGATTGGTAGCTTTCTCATAAGCGGCGCCCTTGGCCAAATTCTCCTCATAAGATGCCTTTGCTGCTGTTAACTTGATCTGCGTCGCAGCAATTTTGGCGTCATAATCCTTAGCCTTTATCTCTGCCTCAGGAACTTCTTTGACTAGCTCATCTAGCTTTGCTGTAGCGGTCGCTAGTCCAGCTTTCAAAGTCTCTAACCTAGTGACTGATTCTGTGTAGAGAGTATTCGCTTCAATGCATCCTACCCAGACCCAAACTCGCTTTGATTTTGCATATCGGGGATTCTTGGCGCAGAGATACTCATCCCCTTTTATTTTGATCGTCTTTCCAGCTTTCTTGCAACGATCTCCGGGTTTGACAGCAGCGTTTGCCGGAATCGCAGATGTTGTTGCGGCTAGAAGGGCCATGGCTGCGATAACTGATGCTTTTTTGCCGAGGGTGATTACTGCTTTATTCACTATTCCTCCCAAAGGGCTGTCGGATTCAATAGGAAAAATCCTAAAGGTTGAAGGGTCAAAATTTGCTCAACGAACCTCCACAGGAAGTGAGGAATTTGCTGAGAATTAAGGTTAACGCTGGCGTTTGCGAGCGTTCATACCAACTTTTCTCACGAAAGGACGGGGCAAATAGCGCATTAGGAATGTGAGTAACTTGTATTGGGAGCCAGGGATGGAGAGCGCTTTACCTTTTTGGGCGCTCTGCCAAGCCTTTGCCACAACCTCACTAGCGTCAAGCCAGAGAAATTCCGGAAGGCCACTCATCTTCATGCGTCCTCTCTGGTGAAATTCGGTACGAGTAAAGCCAGGGCAGAGAGCATGAACTTTGACACTTGTGCCTTGAAGTTCGGTATGTAGCGATTCGCTCATAACTGTCAGATATGACTTGGCGGCGCTGTAGCTTCCCCCAGCGATCCAGCTGGCAACGCTGGATACATTGATGATCGTGCCGCTATCCCGCTCTTTCATTGCCGGCAAAACTGCATGCATAAAGCGAAGCGGTGCCCGAACAAGTACATCCAATAAATCATTCTCTGATTGGCGATCGCTAACTGCAAAACTCTTATTGATTCCAAATCCAGCATTGTTAATTAAAACTTCTATCGGCCGACTGATGTTCTCTAGGCGGAGCTCAATAGTTCTAATTCCTTCATTAGTTGCAAGATCAGCTCTGATGACCTCAACTTCAACTCCATGTTTGCTTCGCAGATCATCAGCTGACTTTTCTAGCCGCGCTAGGTCGCGGGCAGTGATAACCAAGTCATGTCCTAGTTGAGCAAGGTGTTCGGCAAAGGCAGCGCCAATACCAGAAGTAGCCCCGGTGACGAGGGCAATCGGCCTATTACTTGTTTGAGCCACTACTTCACGATACCGGCAGTGGACTCCTCTCGGATATGCCAAGTAGCCCCATATTCCTTCATCAAATCCAAGAAGGGCTTAGGATCAAACCATTCTGGTCCGTTTACGCCCAGCGGTTTCCAAATTCCCTTATCAATGAGCTCCATAGCAATCACCGGATTAAGGGCGGTCTGCCAAACAACTGCTTGATCTCCATACTCTTTCATCGACCACTCGTTGTCAACAACGCTATAGATATATAGAGCCTTCGGTTCACCCTTCTTATCAAGACCACGAATTAGCGCACCGGCACAAGTCTTGCCTTTCATGCGAGAACCAAGCGTTGCCGGATCTGGGAGTGAAGCAGCGAGTAGGTCACGTGGCGCAACTGAGACGCCTTGAACTTCAACGTTCTCTTTTCGGTCCATTCCGAGCATATTTATAGTCTTGAGAATCTGAATGAATTCAGCGCCAAGACCGTATTTGAAGTTCACTTTCTTCGCGTCAATCTTCTGGGGAATTAGGACTACCTCTTCGTGTTCGACATTGACGCACTCAACAGGTCCGATGCCCTCAGGAAAGTCAAAAATCTCCGATTCGCTAAACGGTTCAGTCGTAAACCAACCACGTCCATCTTCCCAAACTAGCGGTGGATTTAAACACTCTTCAATAGTGGTCCAGATGGAGAAGGAGGGTGCGAAGTCAGCTCCCTCTACTCTTAGGTTCGAGCCATCCAAAATGGTTATCGAATCTATCCGACTAAAAATCTCATCGTCTGCATATTTTGCGAAGATATCGCTCATGCCTGGTTCAACGCCCATTCCAACTAACGCATAGATTTTTCGCTCTTCCCAATTCCAATCTCGAGCAAATTGTTCATCGCCCAACTTCACGCCGGTTTCAGTATGCGGATAGAGGGGGTGGGGGCGAGATAGCGACATTGCCATATCGATGTAATTTGCACCCTCTATTTCGCAGGCCAAGAAAATAGGCATGACAAATCGCGGATCAACAGCATTGACTACAACATCAGGATCTACATTTCTGATTAGCTCGCGAAGATCCTCAAGTTCAGCCGCATTAACTTGGGCAGCCGAAAAACGATCATCTTTAAGCCTTGCTACAGCCTCTTGAGCGCGTGACAGGGTCCGATCAGCGATGACCATCGAAGATATAAACGATCTCCGTGATGCGATGTTACTTATCGCTCTACCGACCCCACCTGCACCTACTACCAGCGCTTTCATGGTGAAATCAACTCCAAACGAGATTTGAATGGAGTTTAACTTAGAGTAATTTTTAAAGCAATTTACCGCATGATTACGCTCAATTATTATTAGATAATTCTCAGGTAAGTCCTTGTAGCTCAGTGGATAGAGCAACCGCCTCCTAAGCGGTAGGTCGCCG
>JBMTVF010000029.1:0-11016 GCA_049451055.1 Candidatus Nanopelagicaceae bacterium
ATCCAGGGCCGAATATTTGAATCGTGGTCTAATCGAGAGACGATAATCTCATCGCCAACGCTCCAGGACTTCGCAAGATTTCTCGACAAATCGTAGGTTAGTTGAGTCCAGCTCCGACCATAGACAACCCCTCTTGCATCACAATTCAGTAAATCAGCGACAGCGCTTCTATATTCAACGACACAACGATCCGCATTTTGTTCCGAGAGCGTGACCGTTCCGCGATTTGATGAGGCTTGGGTTAAAGCTTTGGAGAGAGCTTCACCGACAATTCTTGGGACTTGGCTGCCACCTGGACCATCAAAGAAAGCGATTCCAGTTTCAAGTGATGGGAAATCTTTACGGATTCGATTTACATCAAAGGCCATACGAGAACCTTACGCCACCGGGTTAAAGCCACCTGCGGCCCCAAAGAACTTTAAGTTTTCCTCTAGGGAGGTGATAAGAGATTCTGCTCTTACAAAGCCGTGAGACTCTCCCTCGAATGCGAAGTACTTATGTGTAATTCCCTTTTTCACGCAAACATCACGGAACTTCTCAGACTGCGAGGGTGGAACTATCGGATCTTCAGTTCCCTGTAAGATGATTATGGGTGTACTTAATTTCTCAGCATGCGTCAGCGGTGACCGCTCTTTATAGAGATCTGCTTTTTCGGGGTAGGGACCAATCATGGAATCCAAATACCTAGATTCAAAGTCATGGGTATCTGTTGCCAGCGCTGTTAATTCAGCAACGCCATAGTAATCAGCCCCGGCAGCGAAAAGATTGCTATGAATTAATGAATTAAGAACCGTAAATCCTCCTGCGCTGCCCCCGCTTATGAAAACCTTTGAAGAATCTGCTACCCCTATTTCAATTAAATGTTTTACGGTAGCTAAGACATCTTGATAATCCATAATTCCCCAGTTGCCATATAGCAAGTGTCGATATTTTGCCCCGTAACCTGTTGAACCGGCATGGTTCACATCAGCAATCGTGAAACCACGGGTAGTCCAATAAAGATAATCAATATCCGCTGTTGCAAAATTGTTTCCAGTAGGGCCTCCGTGAATAAGCACTAATAGCGGCGTCGGACCTTCCACTTTGTGTTCAGGGTTGTGCGCACGATGAAGGATTACTTTGATGTCGTAATTTGGTGTTGGTATGCGAATCTCAGAAATTGGAGCGGCATATTCTTTTGGAATAGGAAGTGGATTCGGCCGAATCACACCTTTGATGCTTGCGCTTTGCGAATCAATCTCAACAATTGTTGGAAAAGTGTCGTGACTGGATGCAATTGACACCGTACGATTTCCGTCAGAAAAAAAAGTCGACGCAAAGTAAGAATAATTACTTACAACTTCTTTTAATGTTTTTCGGTCAACATCGACAATGACCATTTGGCGTTTTTCTACTGGACCATGAATAGCGATGAAGCTTCGATCTTTGAGTATCGCAACGCCTTGATAGCCCAGTTGCCACGCGGGAAATCCCCATTCTGTATCTTCTTTGATTATTTGTTCTCGCCGGCCGCTTACATCTACTTTCCAAGGATTCCACCAACCACTCTCTTCATCGATATAGACCAGAGTCTCGGAATCCAGCCATTCTGGAGAAAGAACTGGGTTGGTATCGCTTCCCGCAAGTGCGCGCTTATTTGAAAGTTGGCCCTCTTTAATATCGGCAATGAATAAACGAGTGCCATCCCAGGGCATAAATGGATGATCCCAAGAGATCCAACTTAAATACTTGCCATCAGGAGAAATTCTTGGGTGAGCAAAGAATTGATGACCAGCTATAAGCGTGCGAATATTCCCATCATCTAAGATTTCAATTAATTGGCGTTTACATGTTGCCCCATTGACTTGTTCACGAACGCACCAAATTCCGTTTGGCACTTTTATAAATTCTGCGTAGCGATCAGCGCCATTTGTGTCGGGGGTTAAAGGGATGGGAGCGCTCTCACCTTTCTTGAGATATACCCGTTGATCCTTTCGATTTGAGAAATAAATTCGGTAAGAATTTCCTTCTTCAATGCCAAGATAACTTCTACCACTCATCTCATGCACAGTGTGGCTAGCGCTAGAAGGTGCTGCAATAAGATCGCCGCGTTTTTGACTAACAATCACGCGTCGACCAGCTTCGGTAGGTCTGGTTTCTACCCACCAAACATCATCGCCAACAATTTGCGGCCAAGAGACTGATACTCCGGCTTGTGCGACAATCGCCGCGCTTAGAGGAGAGCGCCACTCGCCTGGTCTCATATCGGGAATCTACTGAAAGTTGGCAAGATGTCCCAATGGTCGAGTACCGATTTTTAGCGACGCTAGCTGATCAACAATTGGGTCGATATTTATTTGATACGGTCTGGCCGGCGCCAAGTGAAGGTACTCAGATAGCGCCAAATTTTCTTCAAGCGCTCATGCACAGCGGTTCATATCTCTCCGGTGCATTTATTGATGGTGAAATTGTCGGAGCGGCTTTTGGGTTTCCAGCCAAAGATGGCGATGGAACTTTCTATATCCACTCACATATGGCTGCAGTACTTCCCAGCCATCAAGATAAAGGTGTTGGAATTGGATTAAAAATGCATCAGAAAGAGTGGGCGAGGAACGAGGGATATAAAAAAATTAAGTGGACTTTTGATCCATTGGTCGCTCGAAATGCCTGGCTCAATATCGGTATCTTGAAAACGAAAGCCGTTAAGTATTATGTAAATTTCTATGGCGAGATGGCAGATTCCATAAATGCCGGCGATGCATCAGATCGCATTCTTGTGGAGTGGGATATTACTGACAACTTTTCACCGAGCACTCCAAAACAAACGCTCGAAGTTGAAATCCCATCCGATATTGTTGCGTTACGTCAGAGCGATATTGAGAGCGCGCGAAAGTGGCGCAAACAAGTTCGAGACGCATTAAAGCCTAAAATGGATAATGGATGGCAAATATCGGACTTTCGAAAAATTCCAAATGGAAACCCAATATATATTTTGAGTGAGGGCTAAATGAAAATTGAGAAAATAGAATTTATCTACGCGGATTTGCCACTCGTGCGCCCATTTCAAACTTCATTTAGCACCCAAACAGTTCGCCACCTTGTCGTCGTGAAAGCGCACACAAATGTTGGAATTGGATGGTCAGAATGCGTGGCAATGGCCGAGCCGCTTTACTCAAGTGAATATCTAGCTGGCTGCGTTGATGTGATTAAAACTTTCTTCTTGCCGGCCTTAAAACAAGCGAGCGATTTTCAAGTATTTGAGATATCAAAAATACTAGAACCATTCTTGGGCCACCCAATGGCGAAAGCTGCTCTAGAAACTGCCTGCTTAGATGCGCAACTTAAAAGCGAAAAGCGCTCGTTTGCAGAATTCTTTGGCGCCACTCGAATGAGAGTGGATTGCGGCGTTTCGGTAGGCATTTCAACAAGTATTGAGAAACTTGAGGAAGAAGTGGCTGGATATGTTGCCGAAGGTTATAAGCGGATAAAACTGAAGATTCAACCGGGATGGGATATCAAACCAGTTGGTCGAATCCGGGAGCTATACCCAAATATATTGATGCAAGTTGACGCAAATCAGGCGTACACCAGATCTGATATCAATCATCTACTACAGTTAGATCAATTCAATTTACTGTTAAATGAACAACCGCTACATGAACATGACATTCTCGGCCACGCTAAATTGGCTGCAAAAGCAAAAACTCCAGTCTGCTTAGATGAATCAATAATTTCTCTACAGACTGCTCAAGATGCAATTGAAATGAAAGCGACCACAGTAATAAACATTAAGCCAGGTCGAGTCGGAGGCTATTTCGAGTCGAAGGAAATACATGACTATTGCCAAAATATTGACATTCCGGTTTGGTGCGGCGGCATGTTGGAGTCTGGTATTGGTCGTGGAGCCAATATTGCACTTGCTGCGCTAGATGGTTTCAAATTGCCGGGGGATACTTCAGCCTCTAATCGTTACTATAAACGAGATATAACTGAACCATTTATCATGAAGAATGGCCAGATTGATGTTCCGAATAAACCAGGTATCGGCGTAGAGGTAGATGAAGAGTATTTAGATTCAATTGCTACGAGGCGGGAAGT
Organism: Candidatus Nanopelagicaceae bacterium; assembly: GCA_049451055.1. Classification (GTDB taxonomy): domain Bacteria; phylum Actinomycetota; class Actinomycetes; order Nanopelagicales; family Nanopelagicaceae; genus MAG-120802. The sequence continues at coordinate 4,078 of JBMTVF010000029.1, forward strand.
TGTAAAGCTTTAGCCCATCACAGTTCCACTAGTTGCGTTACGGTCGCGCTTTCTTGAGAAAGTTCCAAGATTAATTTCATGCTTTGTTTTCTCGCAGTTATATATAACTGGGTTTTTATCGTGGTCCTTGCCACCCTCAACTTGTTCGATTAGGTGCGCCATAATGAAACCCACACCTGGTGCGTTTTTAAATTGATTTCCGCTGGTTCCGATTGCTACATAAAATCCAGGGACATCCGTCTTGTCGTAAATCGGAGTCCAATCAGAAGAGACATCGTAAACGCCAACAACGCCAACCGGTGTCGAGGGAATCTGTGCCGCAGGAAAGCGGCGAGCGAAGCGATAAGTCTGGGATTCGAAAACTTCGACAGTTCTAGTCATATTTACTTGATCGACTTGATCGGGCTCCACCCAGTGCCAGGTATCGCACTCTGGTTCAGTTCCGCCAACCAGCGTGATGCCACCAGGTCCAGATCGAACGTAAGTTCCTAAATCTAAATCGCCCATTATTGGTCCAGCAAGAAGATCTTTTGGAGATGAGATTTGGTGCACTTCTTGCCGCATTGGCTTTATCTCGACAGTGAAGTCGCTTCCGGCTCCAACCATTCGATTAATCAAAGTTGACCACGGACCGGCAACATTCACGACTACTTCACAATCTAAGGTTTCAGCACCGGATTGCATAATCTTCTTATTTTCATTTTCAAAGTCAGAAATCGAAACACTATTCACTCGCCCTGTAGCATCTTTAGAAATTGCAGTTACTGCTTTTCGGTATCGAAAATTAGCACCTGCTTGGCGCGCTGCTTCAGCAAGATTTTGTGCTGCAAGTAGTGGATCGCTTACATAACCACCAACTGGAGTAAAGATTCCTCCCAATTCATCCGAAGCAGGTTCCCAAAATGCATCTGACTTAACTGGTTTATTTGGCCAATACCGCCCAGCATCGATTCCCGGCATTCGAGCTTTTAAAGTATTGGTATCCCAGATTTCATACGGGATGCTTGCCTGATCAAATAACCGCATAGTCCGTTTATTAGACAGGACCGGAACATCTAACATTACGTAACCACGATCTTCTAGATGTGCGTAATGCGATTGAGATTCAGGAACGTCGCCATCAATGAGTGATTTCCACTCTTTCCATAAGAAATACGATTCCCACGAGAGCGCAACGGCATCAAAGGTTGAGTAGTTAAATCGAACTACAGCACTTGAGGCGCTTGTTGATCCCATTCCTGCCGCCGAATTTCGATCGACGACAATTACCTGGTGGCCTCGCCTAGTTAACTGGAGAGCTATAGAAGAGCCGATGACTCCAGCGCCGATTACTACTATTCTCACCGGACAATTCAACCAGTGAGTTATCCTCGATTAAATAACCTCGCAAAAAAGCCGGGTTCTCTCGGTTCATTTTCATGACCTTGGCATTGCTGCGCCTTTGGAACACCTCGCATCACTTGTGAGACATGTTGACCGCAGCCTGACCAAGTTGTTTTTCCACACTTACGACATCTCACTTGTGAACACATAAGACCTCTTCTCGCTCTGCCTCACTATACCCCGGGGGGTATGCTATTGTCTAACCAGGGAGGTCAAAATGACTCGAAAATCCGGAGCGCCCGCGCTTCAGAATCAAGAACAGCTCGATGAAATACTAAAACGAGTTAAGCGCGCTGAAGGCCAGATCGCCGGAGTAATTCGGATGCTGGAAGAAAGTCGTAGTTGTGAAGAAGTTGTTCACCAGATGGCAGCAGTCGGAAAAGCAATGAATACCGCAGCCATCTCATTAATCGCATCAAGTCTTGAAGAGTGCATCCTTGACAAAAAAAGTAAAAATCCGGAACAAAGAGAAAGGCTACAGAAGCTCTTTTTGAGCTTGGCATAACTATGAAATCAAAGACATTTATTGGCGTATTGGCACTGCTAATCTCATCTCTACTCGTTACGTCATGTTCAAGCGAAGGGAGCTCAGCAATTACAAATGTTGATGCCGTTAACTTTTTAGCTAAGTCTCAAGCAACAGATGTACAAATTATAGACGTGCGTAGTGCCGGCGAATTTGCAGATGGCCATTTAAAAAATGCCCTAAATATTGATGTTGAATCGGGAGGATTTGATTCTGGTATTGCTAATCTAGATAAAACTGCAACATATGCCCTTTATTGTAGGAGTGGTCGTCGCTCAACAATTGCGGCAGAAAGAATGGCAGATGCCGGATTTACTAGCATTATAAATTTTAATAGCGGTGGATTTGCCGAGCTTGCAGGTGCCGGGGCAATTACCGAATGAACAAATATGTAATCATTGGCGGTGTCGCGGGAGGTATGTCCGCAGCTACCCGATTACGTCGGTTAGACAATAAAGCGGAGATAATAGTTATTGAGAAGAGTGGATATGTTTCTTATGCTAATTGTGGATTGCCATACTTCATAGGTGGTGTAATTCAAAATGAGCAAGATTTATTATTACAAACTCCCGAAAGTCTTAACAGACGTTTTGATTTAGATGTGAGAGTTCATAGCGAAGTTTTTGCAATCAATCCTGCTAGCAAAATAGTATCTGTAAAGAATTTAGCAACAAATGAGATTTACGACTTAAGCTATGACAAGTTAATTCTGAGCCCCGGAGCAACTCCTATAGTGCCTGCAATAAATGGCGTAAATCGCGCAATGACGTTACGAACTGTCGAGGATACAAAACGAATATTTGAGGCAGTTAAAGCTAATCCAAAAAATGCGGTAGTTATTGGCGGTGGATTTATCGGTGTAGAGATGGCAGAAAATTTAGTTCATCGCGGCATAAGGACGGCGCTAGTTGAGGCTAGCTCACAAGTTTTAGCTCCATTAGATCCAGAAATGGCCCAATTGGTTGCAGATGAGATGATCAAGAAGGGCGTAGACCTTTACTTAGGTGCTTCTGCTTTTTCGGTGGGCGCCTCAGACGTAACCCTTGTAAGTGGTGAAACCTTGCCAGCTGATTTGGTGATACTTGCGATTGGGGTTCGCCCTGACATCTCTTTGGCAAAGAATTCCGGTTTATTGATTGGGACTAAAGGTGGAATCTCAGTTGATGAAAATAACTTAACTAGCGATGAAAATATATATGCACTTGGTGACGCAGCAGAGAAGAAAGATGAGTTGGATGGAAGTTCAAATTTAGTCCCGCTTGCGAATATTGCAAATCGACACGGGCGGGTAATCGCTGATCATATAAATGGTCGAGAAACTAGACATGTAAATACAATTGGAACTGCAATTGTTAAAGTCTTTGATCTAGCTATTGCTGTAACTGGATGGAATGAAAAGCGTCTTAATGCAGCTGGAATTAGACATAAAGCAATCCACATACATCCCCGCTCCCATGCCGGCTATTACCCTGGGGCTGAAACACTTTCATTGAAATTGCTAATTAGTCCGGAAAATGGAGAAATTTTTGGCGCACAAGGTGTTGGTAAAGACGGAATTGATAAGCGGATTGATGTGATTGCAACGGCGATTCGAGGTGGCATTTCTGCACCAGAACTTGCAGACCTTGAATTGGCTTACGCGCCACCTTATGGAAGCGCAAAAGATCCCATAAATATGCTTGGTTATATCTCGGAAAATATTGTTTCTGGCCTAACTAAAACAGCGCAGTGGCATGAGATTGATCATTATCGCAAGGCCGGCTACACATTGTTGGATGTGAGAACGTCCGGAGAATGCGCAAATGGCATGATTCCTGACTTCATCAATATTCCAGTCGATGAGCTACGAGCGCGACACCTTGAGATTGGGAATAAAAAAGTTTTGGTCTCTTGCCAAGTCGGTCAGAGGGCACATACTGCAACAATGTTGTTAAAGGGTCTGGGATATGAACCTGTCAATTTAGATGGTGGTTACCAACTTTGGAGTAATTCGCCCGCTAAGTTGCTTCTAGATAAGAAAAACGAAAGGGGCCATGTCAATGTGTAGCCGAGTAACCTGTGGCGGTTGTGGCAAGTTCACCTGGTCGGGTTGCGGCGAACATATTGATATCGCGCTCGCTGGATTAACTCAGGACCAGATTTGCAGCTGTGAAGCGAACTGACGCTACTTCAAAACCTCTATAGAGTAGCCAAGTGAGCGCGATATCAGTTTCTGGCTTAACTAAGCGCTATGGCGATTTAATTGCGGTCAACGGAGCTACTTTCGAAGTTCCTCTAGGAACAATTTGCGGCTTCGTCGGTCCCAATGGATCGGGCAAAACAACCACAATCCGCATGTTGCTTAGTTTGATTGAACCGACCTCTGGGACTGGTCAGATTCTTGATGAACCAATCTCGCACCCAGAACGCTATCTCGCAAAAGTTGGAGCGATGATTGAAGGTCCAGCTTTCTATCCTGCGCTTTCGGGAGCTGAGAATCTAAGAGTTCTAGCAACCCTGGGTGGCTATCCGCATAGTCGAGTTCCTGAACTAATTGATTTAGTTGGATTATCGGGCCGCGGTGGCGATAAGTACAAAACATATTCACTTGGAATGAAGCAGCGATTGGGTATAGCGGCTGCGCTACTTCCCAATCCAAAACTCTTGATTTTGGATGAGCCTACAAATGGACTTGATCCAGCCGGAATCCAAGAGATAAGAGATTTGCTCTCAAATTTAGCGAAGCAGGGAGTCACGGTATTTGTCTCTTCTCACTTACTCTCAGAAATTGAAATGATTTCTGAGTATCTGGTGATGCTAAGAAAAGGTGAAGTTATTTTCTTTGGAAAGACCATTGATCTACTGCATCGATCCCGGCCAATAATTGTCGCTCGTCCCGCCTCATCATCCGACTTATTAAAGTTGAAGAATCTAGTTGATGCCGCAGGTCACCCCGCAACGATTGATGGTGATGTGCTTAAGGTTGATGCTGGCGATGATTGGAGCGCTGACCTAAATCGCTTGGCCTTCGAAAACAATATTTTGTTGCGCCAACTAACTCCAGTCAGACCAAATCTTGAAGAGACCTTCTTCGAAATGACGGAGGAGAGATGAGAATCTTTCTCGCTGAATGGCGAAAACTTCGCCGGCCAACACTCTTTTTGGGAAGTATGGGCGCGGTTATTGCCGTGACGGCGCTAATTGTCTCACTTCTCTTTTTATTAATTGATTCTGATACTGGAAATGCCGAGCGCGGAGTGCGAATAACTCGGGAAGTACTTGCGCTCTCATCTGGTATCACCATTGGCTTTAGTAACTCCGCAGGGCTACTCGGTTTGGTAGCGCTATGTGTCTTCGCTGCGCAAACTGCCCAGGAATATACCTATGGCACGCTCCGCAATCTATTAGTAAGAGAGCCGAGGCGAATTCGTCTTCTTCTTGGTAAGTATTTAGCTATGTCAATCTTTGCTCTAATTAGCGTGATCATTAGCGCAATCACAAGCGTAGCTCTCGCTTTTGCACTCTCTGGAACCGCGAAGGTAGAAACTGCGGCTTGGCAAACTGCACAAGCCCGAATGTATTTGATAGAGACATTTGGAAATGTACTAATCTCAACAATTGGTTACGGAACGATCGGAATGGTTTTAGGTCTAGTACTGCGCTCACCAATTAGCTCAATTTCAATTGGAGTTGGTTGGCTACTGGTCGTTGAATCAATCGTCTCGATCGCATGGAGCCCCTCGGCTGATTGGATGCCCGGCTCGCTCCTTGGGGTCGTAGCCGCCGGAGGTTCACCGCTCGGAGTATCCGAGACGCTCTCCTACGCCGAGGCGTTAATGCGGGTTGGCGCCCTGCTATTGGTGGCAGCGCTGGCTACCTTATTTACCTTCCGCAGGCGAGATGTCGCCTCTTAATTATTAGTTGAAAATTCAACTATTCTCAGGTAGGTTTCCACCATGACGATCCAATTCGGTCTCGACACCTTCGGCGATATGCAGCACGATGACTCCGGAGCCTTTATTAGCGCCGGTCAAACCCTCAGAAATGTAATTGCACAAGGAGTTCTTGCTGACTCGCTAGGCCTAGATCATTTCAACGTTGGAGAACATCACCGTGATGATTTTGCAGTTTCTGCGCCCGATGTGGTGCTGGCCGGATTAGCAACCGTGACGAAGAAAATCGGACTTGGTACCGGCGTTACCGTGCTTTCTAGCGATGATCCAATTCGGGTTTATCAACGCTTTGCAACAATTGATGCCCTTTCTAATGGTCGAGCCGAGATAACGGCTGGCCGCGGATCCTTTATTGAATCATTTCCATTATTTGGTTATGAATTATCGGATTACGGAGTTTTATTTGAAGAAAAGTTACAACTTCTAGCTGAAGCTTTGAAAGAGCGACCAGTAACTTGGTCCGGCACAACACGTGAACCACTTTCAAATCAAGAGATTTATCCAAAGACAGAACGCGGCTCCATTCCACTTCGCGTCGGAGTTGGCGGAACCCCGGAATCCGTGATTCGCGCAGCTCGTGTAGGTGCGCATTTAGCGCTTGCGATAATTGGGGGAGATCCGGCTCGCTTCAAACCATTTGCCGACCTATATTTAAGAGCGAAGTCTGAACTTGGCAAAGAGCGACTCTCTATCTCGATTCATTCTCCTGGCCATATCAGCGAAAGTGACGAGGTCGCAATTGAAGAGCAGTGGCCCCATTACTACGCCATGTTTGGCCGAATCGGCCGCGAACGCGGGTGGGGTCCAACTACTAAAGAACATTATTTAAATGAAGTGCGTCATGGCTCGCTATACGTGGGAAGTCCTGAAACAGTTGCCCAGAAAATTGCTTATGCCATCGAATCCGTCGGCGCTGACCGCTTCGACTTTAAATACTCAAATGGTCCGATGCCTCATTCAAAGTTGATGAAATCAATCGAACTTTATGCGACAAAAGTAGTTCCAAGAGTCCGCGAAATTCTCGCTCAACGCTCGGTCTCAGCTCTGGCCTCTAAGTAATTGAACCGGCCAGGCAATATCTGCGCCAAGTAGTTTTGC
>JBMTVF010000030.1:0-10512 GCA_049451055.1 Candidatus Nanopelagicaceae bacterium
ATCACCAACTACTACTTCTTCTAGGCGGAGAGATGGCAAAAGCAACGACTGGAATCAAGGCGAGCGATATCAAGTTCGATCGTTATCGCTTCGATGTAGTTGTAATTGGCGCTGGTGGCGCGGGACTTCGCGCTGCGGTTGAAGCGCGCCAAGCCGGACTTCGCGTCGCCATCATCTGTAAATCACTCTTCGGTAAGGCTCACACCGTTATGGCAGAAGGTGGCGCTGCTGCTGCGATGGGAAATGTCAACGAGAACGATGGTTGGAAGGTCCACTTCCGCGACACGATGCGCGGTGGAAAGTTCCTAAATAACTGGCGGATGGCTGAACTTCATGCGAAGGAATCACCAGATCGAATCTGGGAACTTGAGACTTGGGGCGCGCTCTTTGATCGCACCAAAGATGGCCGAATCTCACAACGTAACTTCGGTGGCCATGAATATCCGCGCCTTGCCCATGTTGGCGATCGCACTGGCTTGGAATTAATCCGCACTATGCAACAACGTATTGTTGCGATGCAACAGAAAGATAAGAAGGAATTTGGCGATGCCGAGAAGTACATAAAGGTCTTTGCCGAATTAACAATCACATCTATTTTGAAAGATGGCAATAAAGTCTCAGGTTGTTACGGATATTGGCGCGAAAGTGGCGAAGAGGTTCTCTTTGAATCACCCGCAGTTGTCCTTGCAACTGGCGGAATTGGAAAATCTTTCAAGATCACCTCAAACTCATGGGAGGGAACTGGAGATGGCCACGCGCTAGCTCTTAAAGCGGGTTCTGCTCTAGTCGACATGGAGTTCGTCCAATTCCATCCAACCGGCATGGTCTGGCCACCATCAGTTCGCGGAATCCTTGTCACCGAATCAGTCCGTGGTGATGGTGGAGTTCTCACCAATAACAAGGGTGAGCGCTTTATGTTCAACTACATCCCAGAAGTCTTCAAAGATAAGTACGCTGATAATGAAGCCGAAGCTGATCGTTGGTATAAAGATCAGAACAACAATCGCCGCCCACCTGAGTTGTTGCCACGTGATGAAGTAGCGCGCGCTATCAACGCAGAAGTTAAAGCAGGGCGCGGCTCTGAGCATGGCGGTGTTTATCTAGATGTTTCGAAGCGCCTTCCAGCCGATGAAATTAAGCGTCGCCTGCCTTCGATGTGGCATCAATTCAAAGAGCTTGCCGATGTTGATATCACTGAACAACCGATGGAGGTCGGCCCAACTTGCCACTATGTAATGGGCGGCGTGAAGGTAGATCCAGATACCGCTGCTGCTTATGGAGTTCCTGGTCTATTTGCTGCTGGTGAAGTTGCTGGTGGAATGCATGGTTCAAATCGCCTTGGCGGTAACTCGCTCTCGGATCTCCTAGTCTTTGGACGGAGAGCTGGCGCTGGCGCATCTGAATATGTAAAGGGATTGAAGGGTAAATCTCCTGAGGTAAGCGATAAAGAGATTGAGAAAGCCCATGACCATATCAACGATCCATTTGAGCGCGATGGCAACGAGAATCCATATACCCTGCAACAAGAGCTACAGAACATCACTCAAGATCTCGTTGGAATCATCCGCACCGAGAGTGAATTGAAGGAATCGCTTAAGAAGATCGAGTCGATCCGCGAGCGTTCCAAGAAAGTAAAAGTTGAAGGTGGAAAACTCTTTAACCCTGGATTCCATCTAGCCATTGATCTTGAGAATATGTTGCTCGTCTCTGAGTCAATTGCGCGCTCAGCTTTAGAGCGCGAAGAGTCTCGCGGTGGGCATACTCGTGATGATTATCCAAAGATGGATCCAGAGTGGCGCCAGTACAACCACCTCACAACGTGGAGCGGCAAGAAGGTGGAGATAGAAGCTGAGAAAGCGAAGATGCTCCCTGAAGAATTACTTAGCCTCTTTGAGATGGATGAGTTAAAGAAGTATTTCACCGAGAAGGAACTCGCGAAAGGTGGGAAATAAATGACCCGCAAAGTGAAGATGCGCATCTGGCGCGGCGATTCCAAGAACGGTGATTTCAAAGATGTCACCGTTGAGGCTAATGAAGGCGAAGTAGTCCTAGATGTAATTCATCGCGTCCAAGCCACCCAGATGTCAGATCTTGCAGTTCGTTGGAACTGTAAGGCTGGAAAGTGTGGCTCTTGCTCGATGGAGATCAACGGTAAGCCACGTCTTGCATGTATGACTCGAATGAATATGTATGGTGAGGATGAGACCATTACCGTCACACCGCTTCGCGCATTCCCGGTTATAAAAGACCTAGTTACTGATGTCTCTTTCAACTACAAGAAGGCTATGGAAGTACCCTCGTTCGAAGGTCCAGAAGATTTGAAGCCTGGCGAATATCGGATGCAACAAGTTGATGTTGAGCGGAGCCAAGAATTCCGCAAATGCATTGAATGCTTCCTTTGCCAAGACACTTGCCATGTAATCCGCGATCATGAAGAGAATAAGAAGTCATTTGCTGGCCCGCGCTTCTTTATCCGGATTGCCGAGTTAGATATGCATCCACTTGACCGGTTACGTAATCGCAAGAAGAAAGCACAAGAAGAACATGGTCTTGGAATGTGCAACATCACCAAGTGCTGTACTGAAGTTTGCCCAGAGCACATCAAAATCACCGATAATGCAATCATCCCGATGAAAGAGCGCGTTGTTGACGTCAAATACGATCCGGTTCGCTGGTTGGGCTCGAAGATCCGTAAGCGCGAGGGGATCGAATAGTGTCAATTGTCCTGCGGTGGGCAGTTCTCGCTGGGGCTTTCTGGGTTACCACTCTTATCGTTGATGGAATTCAGATTAAGGATGGCGCTTGGAATTACTTCTGGGTCGCTGCTTTATTTGGATTAATAAATACTTTTATCGGCTCTCTTCTGAAACTTTTCACGCTTCCTGCCGTGATTCTCACCTTTGGTTTATTCCTCTTTGTGATCAATGCCGCGATGTTGATGCTCACCGATAGATGGAGTGATGTAATAACGATTGACTCCTTTACCTCAGCTCTCGTTGGAAGCTTGCTTATAAGTATCTTCTCTGGACTTGCAAACAAAATCGTAAAGCGGGCGTGAAGAAACTCCTTGTAGTCGCAGCTGGCGGAGTTGTCGGCTCGCTAATTCGATATCTCCTCGTTGCTAAAAGCGATGAGATTGGAATCTTTCTAATGAACTTGCTGGGCGTAACTATTGCCGGGCTCTTTGCACTTCGGCTTAAGCCAACAGAATTGAGTCGACTCTTCTGGATTCCCGGCTTTGCTGGGGCTATGACCACATTCTCATCGGTCGCGCTCATCCACAGCCAACGAAGTGATATCGAAGCAATCATCTACTTTTACACGATGGTGCTTTTCAGTCTATTTATCCTCTGGCTAATTAATCCAAAAAGTGAATTAGCTAAATGAGACTCACACTTTTTCTCATTGGCGCAGGCATAGGTGCACCCACTCGCTATGTGATAGATCGATTCTTTCGGGATGGATATCGATTCCCATATGGGATCTTGATAGTCAACGTAGCTGGATCATTTCTTCTTGGAGTTATCGCTAAAGGCGAAACCAATCTCACCTTCCTACTCTTCGGATTTTGCGGTGCGCTAACAACTTGGTCGGCTTTTGCCCTCGATCTCTTTGATGAACGGGGAGATAAGAAGCTTTTGACGCTAAATCTCTTTGGAAATTATCTCCTCGGGGTATTGGCAGCGCTACTTGGCTTATGGATTAGTAGATAATCTGCCCATGTCCGCGAACAATCAGATGCCCTGTGATTTCTGTGGCCAGGCATATGACCCGATAGCAACGCGTTGGTTATGCCCACATTGCCACTCCAAGACTAATTGTTGTGACGGTGCGCCATGTCCGCTGCCGCAACCGAATAATTTAGAAGTAAGGGTAAATTGATGAAGCGAGTAATCGTCCTTCTTATTAGCGCGCTCTTCTTAACTGCATGTAGCGATGTAGAGGATGCAGTTCCCGAAACTCCTTCTGTTCCACTCTTCTGTGATGAGACAGAGATTTTAGATTCTTTCCCAGAAAAAGTTGCGGGCGCTAAATACATACCAACCGAATGGGAGCCGGCGGAAGGCACTGATCTCTATGCCGCTTACAACGCTGGAGGAATTGCCTGTACTTATGGAATTGGTGAAGCAGAAGTTGGCGCAACGATTATCTGGGCGCCAGATTATGGGATTACCTTCACGGAGCGCGAGAAGTTCTGGAAGGAGGCCGGCCAAGAAGAAGTAGATCTTCCTGATTTTGATGAAGAGCGAGCTTATTTTCTATCTCAAGGAAGTGACGGAGAAGGCGAATATATTCTCTGGCAACTGAATGTTCTAAAGAGCGGATACTGGATTCAAGTTGGCGCTACCTTCCTCGGTTCAATCGAAGAAGCGATGCCAATAGTTAAAGCGGCTTTTGATTCAATTCTTACAACTGAAGAAGCGGCCGCAGCTAATGTGAAAGGCTGTTATTTCGCAGAAGCGAACAATGACTTGTTCATAATGGACCTCACCTATCATGAGAATGCAACAGTGAGCGGAAACCTTGCGTATAGACCATTCCAAAAGGATTCATCAAAGGGCTCCTTTGTTGGAACTTATGAGAATGGCATTTTGCATGGCGTTTATACCTTCACTTCGGAAGGAATGGATTCAGAGCGTGAGCTTTATTTCAAGCGCGACAGCAAGGGTTTTCTACCTGGATACGGGCCAGTTGAGGTTATCGATAATAAGTTTGAGAAGTTCTTACGTCCACTACAACTTGAGTGGGATAACGAGTACAAATTCTTTCCCGGAGAAGAGTGTGCAACTGCGATTCAAGGCATTGGTTAGTGGATATCCATGAGTAAACCTCGCCTCATAATTCATCCTGGATTTCATAAGTCCGGTACGACTGCGCTTCAAGAGTCTTTTGCCCTTAATCGTTCAATGCTTCGTGAGCTTGGGATTCTCTATCCCCATATTGGAACTAAAGCGCACCACCGGATTGCATGGGCGTTAACCCAACGTCCTTGGGGTTGGAATAAGCGCGGTGGCGAGAGGACGCCGGAAAAAGTTTGGGATCGGATGGCGGGAAGGATTAATGGAGCAAAAGAAGAGAGCGTCGTCCTAAGTAGCGAATTTTTCTCCGAGATTGATGGCGAAAGAATTAGAAAAATCAGGAGTGATATTAAAGATAGAGATATTCAAATTCTCTTTACCGTAAGACCACTTGCAAAACTTCTCTCCTCTTCATATCAACAGTATTTGAAGTATGGGATCAAGGTTGAATTTGAGGCGTGGCTACATGAGATTCTGGATAAACCTGGAGAATCTAAAGTTTCACCTACGTTCTGGCAGCGCCATTCCCACGGGAAGGTAGTTGCTAGATGGGTGGATATCTTCGGTAAATCAAATGTCACAGTCTTGATTGTCAATGAAGCCCAACCAACATTTCTCTTCGATGAGATAAATAAGTTCTTAAATCTTGCCACCGGAACTATAAATGCCACCCCAAGTGGGAGTAATCGATCTTTGACGATGGAGGAGATCTCACTTCTTCTCGAGTTAAACCGCCAATATCCCAAGGAACGGGCTTGGGATGAATATCAACTCTTCATTCGCTCTGGCTATATCCGCCAATTGACCGATGATGTTCAGCCGGCCGCTGGAAAAGAGCGACTACTAACGCCGCAGTGGGCAGTTGAAAAGGCAAATCACCTTGGAAAAGAGATACAAAAGGAATTAGTGAATTCTGGCGTGAGAATCATTGGCGATATTGAATCGCTAGGAAACTCAGTCGTTCCAACCGGAAACTCTTCTTATCCTGATTCAATAGATATAAAGACGGTTGCAGCAGCAATGATGGTCTTTGATCGGAATACGATAAATCGGATGCCACTAAGCTGGTTGAAACGCAGCTTCACTCGTAGATTAAGAAAGAAATTGAAACGGAGTTTTAAGCGCTAAGCCCAGAGGGAAGCGACCCATGCTTCAATCTCATCTGGATGGCGAGGCATTGCCGAACTCAAGTTCTTATATCCATCTTTAGTAACAAGAACATCATCTTCAATTCGTACACCAATTCCACGATACTCAGCCGGGAATAACGTGTCATCAGGGTGAATGTAGAAACCTGGTTCAACTGTGACGATCATTCCCTCTTCTAAGATTCCTTCGGTATATGCCTCTTTCCGAGCCTGAGCGCAATCATGAACATCCATTCCAAGCATGTGCCCAGTTCCATGAACGGTCCAGCGACGATGTAATCCGACATCTGCCTTCAATGACTCTTCAGCAGAGATTGGTAATACGCCCATCTCTTCTAAACCTTTAGCTAAAACTGCCATCGCCGCATGGTGGAAATCGCGGAATTTTGCACCTGGCTTCACCGCTTCCATTCCCGCTTTTTGGGCTTCATAAACGAGTGTGTAAATTTTTCTTTGTGCAGGGGTGAACTTTCCATTTATCGGCAAGGTGCGAGTGATATCGGCGGTGTAGAGCGATTCGACTTCTACGCCAGCGTCAATCAGAACCAAGTCACCGTTTTTCAGCTCACCATCATTCTTAATCCAATGCAAGATGCAGGCATGTGAGCCGGACGCAACGATGCTGTCATAACCAAGATCATTTCCTTCAAATCGAGCCCTAGTAAAGAAAGCACCTTCAATTAAACGTTCACCACGTTTCTTACCCACCGCGCCAGGGATGGCCTTGATCATGTCTTCAAAACCACGATGAGTCGCATCTACTGCTCGCTGCATCTCATCTATCTCAAACTTATCTTTTATTAAGCGAGCTTCAGATAACCAGACTAGAAAATCCTTATCGCCTTCAGAAGCAGCAACAAGTTCATCAACTTGTGAATCTTGCTCACGAACTAAGAGCGAGTCCTTCTTATTGGAGAGAAAATCTTCTAAATCATCAATGTGTTTTACCTTGATGTCATAAGCAAACTCGGTCTCCTCTAATGTCATGCGGCGACCAATCCAGAACTCACCATGTTTTGGATTGCGGTAGAACTCATCGCTATTTTCGCGGACCGAACGAGGATGAATAAAGAGCAGAGACTCATGCCCTGAGCCATTTGGCTCCAAAACTAAGACGGATTCTGGAACCGCATCAGTTCCATTTATCCCAGTTAGCCAAGCGAAGGCCGAGTGTGGGCGGAAACGATAGTCGCTGTCATTGCTCCGTACTTTGAAGGTTCCTGCTGGGATTACCAGACGCTTATTTGGAAAAGCCTTCGACAATCTTTCACGCCGTGCAACTGCATATGTAGCGGCAGGACTTTTCTTTAGACCATCTAATGGAGAGGGAGCCCAACCTTGCTCCATGAACTTCTTTAAAGGTTCAGGGGTAGGAATGTCATGGGGGCGAAGATTCTTCTTCTTGTCTGCCTTTTCGTTCGACTTGTCAAAGGTCATGCCCCGAGCGTACTAGTTGCCGATTCGAGCCTGAAATAAGGGCGGTAAACTTCCCTGGTAATTGGAGACGTCGCATAGCCCGGTCTAGTGCGCCTCACTGCTAATGAGGTTTTCCCGAAAGGGAATCGGAGGTTCAAATCCTCTCGTCTCCGCCAGTAAAAAGAGTCAAGGAGAACTCTTGTCTGTATTTCGCATAGCTATCGTAGGTGCTGGACCTGCTGGTTACTTTGCTGCGCAAGCACTTCAAAATCTCCAGAGCGATGATCGCAAATTTGAAATCGACATGATCGAGCGCTTACCAACCCCGTGGGGATTGGTGAGAAGTGGCGTTGCTCCAGACCACCCAAAGATAAAGACAGTATCTAAAGTATTTGAAAAGATCGCAACGACCGAAGGATTTCAACTCTTTTGCAATGTTGAACTTGGCAAAGATGTAACTGTTGACGAACTCGCTGCTTCTTATGACGCAGTCGTGATTGCAACCGGAACAAGTCGTGGGAGAAAACTTGGTATTCCCGGTGAAGATCTACGTGGCTCACTCTCTGCTGCTGAATTTGTTCCTTGGTATAACGCCCATCCTGATTACGTTGATGTAGATGTACCTCTAGATACCGATACCGCTGTTGTAATTGGCGCTGGAAATGTGGCAATGGATGTGGCAAGAATGCTTGCGTTAGAACCTAAGGAGCTAGATTCAACAGATACCGCCAATCACGCGCTGGAAGAGTTACATAAGTCATCTATAAGAACTGTCCATGTATTCGGCCGCCGCGGTCCCGAGCATGCTGCCTTTACCTCACCGGAGCTGAGGGAGCTTCCGAAGTTAGAACATACCGATGTGGAGATTGGCGAGTGCGATATTGAGGATGCATTCGAGCGGGCAAGCGCTGAAGGCGAGCTACCAAAAGACGTGAAGTCCAATCTAGATGCAATGATGTTGATTGCAAAGACACCGAAGCAGGGCCATGAACGAAATCTGAATTTCCATTTCCTAGCCTCCCCAATAGAGATACGCGGTAAGGATCGCGTTGAAGAGGTGGTTTTCGCAATCAATGAAGTCAAAGAAGGAAAGGTAGTAACTACCGAAGATACATACACAGTAAAGACTGGATTGATTATCTCTGCAATTGGCTATGAAGCCGATCCGATCCCAGGACTTCCCTACGACGGCGGAAAAGTCTCTAATGAGGAGGGACATGTTGCGAATTCCAATATCTATGTTGTTGGTTGGGCAAAACGAGGTCCCTCGGGAGTTATTGGGACAAATAAGAGCGACGCGGCGACGGTTATCGAGAAGTTGGCAGCAAACCTAGATATACCTAAATCTAGTGAAGGAATCTCCAAGATTCTAAATGAGCGAGGACTTATCCATGTCTCACAAAGTGCCTGGGAGCGCATCAACGCCGCTGAAGTTGCAAAAGGTGAGGTGGTAGGTAAGCCTCGCGTGAAATTTGTCGACCGAAAAGAAATGCTAGGACTTTAATAGCGCACGGGCGTCTTTTAACATCTTTGGGCACTTCCAACCAGGAGCGATGTTTCCTTCAAAGTGCCACCATTCATTCTTAAACACTCTGCATAAACCAAACTTGTATCCATTTATCTCTAACCAATTTGCGGCAAGGGGCTCATTTGGATAGTTGATATCTAGCGCTAGGCCAAGTGGATGATGCGAAATATCAGGCGGAGAGACCCATTTGGCTGCAGCCCTATAACTTCCATAACGGGCGACAGCTGATTTAAAAAGATAACTCTGACGCGAAAGTGTTCTATATCCAGATGTAATTTGTAGCGAGACTCCCTCTTTCTTAGCCGCTGCTTGTGCTGCAGCAAACCGAATTTCAAGAGTGTGATTGAGCATTTTTGGAGCAGTTAGTGAATGCACAAGAGGGCCTTCACCAAGAGAAAGTTCATCCTCAGCGCATTGATCAATCACATTAGATGTCCGTAATTCATAGGTAACTTTCTTTGCACAGAGAAGAGGAATTTCAATCCCGTGCGAATTTGCCATCGGAATGAAGAAGAGCGCGATGAAAGCGACCAAATACTTCATATTTCGCAGGGTACCAGGGTGAAAAGCAGAGATTTCATGATGATAATATTCGCAGGCAATTTGCGCCCGTAGCTCAACGGATAGAGCATCTGACTACGGATCAGAAGGTTTGGGGTTCGAATCCCTACGGGCGCGCTTCACGTCTGAACGGGAAATCGACAATAAATCACCCAAAACCCTGAATTGTCCAAATTATTGGTTGGTTCCTATATGCAACTAACAGATACAGGCGTACTCTCATTGAGTTCGGATAGACCGACAATAATCAGAAAAACTGATTAGTAAAGCTAGGGAGATAAAGTGTCAATCGAAGTCAAAAACTTTGCCTCTGCAGATGAAGTGAAAGATATGCCCGGTGCTCATGTAGAGGCAGTAAAGGTGTTGGGACAAAGAGTAATCAAACTAACTCTGGCGCCAAACTGGAAATGGTCAACAAACATTAAACCGGTTGTTGGCACCCCAAGTTGTCAAACAAAACATACTGGAATAATTGTAGAAGGCGCTATTCATGTTGTTTGTGATGATGGGTCCGAAGCTACATATAGTGCTGGAGATGCATATGCTATTTCACCAGGTCATGATGCATGGTGCCTCGAAGGTAAAGGTGCCGTAGTTTATGAGTTCGCTGGCGCGTGGGGTGAATAAGCCAGAGAGCATGTTTAGTAAGAAGCTGACGCATTAAGGCTTCTTCATAGATTTAAGCTAGTTTCTTGAGAGAGTCTAGAACTTACTAGACTCTCTCTTTCTTTCTCTTTCTTTCTTGGAAAACGTAAGTTCTGGATGTTTGGGGCGCGCGATTACTTTTCCTTCCAAAAATCTAGCAATTCCTGCGCGAGCAACTCTGGCTCCTCCTCGTTTGGACAATGGCCACAGCCTGATAAGACCGTGAGACGCGCATTAAGGTCGTGGGCCATTTTGTTCTGATCCTCTATAGGCCAAGCATCATCGTTCTCACCATAAATAACATGGGTTCTAATTCTCGTATTGAAAATATCCAAAACTATAGACGCTTGCGTCCTTAAATGGTCGCGATAAACCATTGTCGAGTAAGCATCACTCTCAATCCATCGCTTTTTCA
>JBMTVF010000031.1:0-8812 GCA_049451055.1 Candidatus Nanopelagicaceae bacterium
CGCTAACTAGAGCTTGATCAAAGGCCTTTGAGATGTTCTCGGCACTTATGAGGTTACGGGGCACTGAGATAGATTAGAGAAATTCTCGGATGAATTACGATTCTACAATGGGTCTGCTTGAGGAATTAAGAGAAATCTTGGGGGCGCAGAGCAGCGTTATTGATGATCCTGAGATTATTGCTTCTTACTCTCGTGACCAATCACAATTAGCTACACATGGGGATCCACTACTTGTTGTGCTTGCTAAGAGTGAACTTGAGATCGGTAAAGTCCTCGGATTTGCCAATAAACACAGAATTCCAGTAGTCGCACGAGGTGCAGGAAGTGGATTGTCAGGCGGCGCTAATGCGGTTAAGGGTGGGATTGTTATCTCTCTTGAGAAGATGAATCGCATCTTAGAGATCGATGAAGTAAATCAAATCGCACGCGTAGAACCTGGCGTCATAAACTTGGACTTAGATAAGGAAGTATCGAAACTAAATCTCTCTTATCTACCTGATCCAGCCAGCCGGGAATGGTCCACAATTGGTGGAAATGTTGCTACAAATGCTGGCGGGATGTGTTGCGTTAAGTATGGTGTCACAGCAAACCATGTTCGATCAGTCAGATTAGTGATGGCAGATGGTGAAGTGATTACTATTGGTAACCCACTAAAGAAATCGGTTACAAATTTAGATTTGCTTCATCTAATTGTGGGTTCAGAGGGAACCCTGGGAATAATCTCTCAAGTTGTTGTCTCACTTGCGCCGCGACCCAAGCCAGCCACGACGCTCATTGCAACATTCTCTGGAATTGATGCAGCAATGAAGACTGTTCCCGAATTGGTAGCCCTCGGGCCCTCCATGTTAGAGGTAGTGGATGAGACAACTCTACGAGCGGTAGAGGGATGGAAGCCGCTTGGCTTTGAGGGCGTGGGAACTGTACTTATTATGCAAAGTGATGAATCAGTTGATGTATGTGCTCGCGGCGCCACAATCGCTGAGAAATATGGAGCACTTGACGCAACGTATTCGGATGATCCAAAAGATAGTTCTGATCTCATTCAAGTTCGTAAACTCGCTTACCCCGCCCTTGAGCGTAAAGGTGTTGCTTTGTTGGACGATGTCTGTGTCCCCATTTCACAGATAACTAAGTTGATAACAAGAGTGAGAGAGATTGCCAACGAGAATGAGTTATTGATTGGAATTTTTGGCCATGCGGGGGATGGCAACATGCATCCAACTATCGTTTATGAACATGGCGATACAGAGGCAGAAAAGCGCGCACAACGAGCCTTTAACGAGATAATCAGCGTTGCACAGGAGTTAGGCGGAACTGCTTCCGGAGAACATGGGATTGGATCTATCAAGGTTCAAGCGGCACGAAGTGAGAGCGGGAGCCGAATTATTGAGATTCAAAGAGAAATAAAAAGAATCTTTGATCCAAATGGAATTCTCAACCCCGGGAAGAAAATTCCTTAAATTCCTCGCTCCAAATTTCCGTCATCGGTCTATATTCACTCTTGGTGTGAAGTCTATTTCCAAGATATACAAGTCCAGTCTTGCGCTCAATGTCAATTGCAAATCCGGTTCCAGTAAATCCGAAGTGTCCTATTGGAAAGCTTGAACCAGGAACCCTAAATCGCTTGAATCCAATTCCTTGCTCCGCAAAAGTTCTAGGTTTTGAAAACTCTTCCAAAGTCTTTCTACTGATGAAACCCTCTAATAGACCTTCGATATAGCGAGTTAAGTCGTTTAGCGTGGAAAAAAGTCCAGCATGCCCGGCTGTTCCTTGAAAGACATGAAAGGAGTTGCCATCGTTAATTTCGCCGGAGAGCACTTGAGTTCGCCACCTATTGAAGTTTTCTGGATCTTCAGGTACTTCATATGGAATCTTGGTGCGTACCATCTTTGCTTCAATTGAATCTCCTATAGATGTTGCAACGACATTTTCTTGATTTATGGGAGCGCTGAATGAGGTGTTGGTAAGGCTTAGTGGCCGAGCAATCTCTTCTTGAAATGCTCTTGAAATAGGGGCTTTATGGACGATTTCTATCACTCTTCCAAGAACCATGAAATTTAAATCACTGTAATGAAATCCGCTCCGTTTTGGATACTTAAGCGGAAGTGAAACGATCTTGCTGAAAACTTCATCGGGTGATTTACAGGTTATGTAAAAGGGGCGCCACTCCTCTAGCCCTGATTCATGACGTAGCAAATCTTCCAGAGTTAAGTCCTCTTTCTCGGAAATTCTCCATTCAGGTATCAGATTAGAAATCTTTTGATTTAACCTAATTTCTCCAGTATCGACAAGTAACGCTATCAACGTTGTGGTTGCCATAATCTTCGTTATCGAGGCCAAATCAAATGCACTCTCTGCATTTATTGGTTCAACTCTTTCAACGCCAAAGTTAGAGGTTCTTCCCTCAATGCGTCGTTCTACTCCCGCTTTACTGATAAACGCTATAGCCCGAGCCGAACTCATACCCGCACGGTACTTTCTTTATAGACAATAGAGCTATCTTCAAACCACCAGGCAGCATCCAGGTCGTGAATGATTTCTGGATTAACTTCATGGGCTAGATAGGTCGCAGCCCTAACTCCTTGTTCGCCTTCCATCATTAGGCCAATCGAAACAGTTAAGCCCGCCTCTTGCGCGAGTTTGGCAAGCTGGCGGGCTGGATAAACTCCTCCAGCCTTAAGGATTTTTACGTTTAAGTATTTAAAAGCATCGCTTGAAATAACTTTCTCCAAATCTTTTTCCGAGAAACATGATTCATCAGCCATTAAAGGAATACTTGTAATTTGGGAGAGGGATTTATGTTCATCCAGTGCGCTGCGCTTAAAGGGCTGCTCGAGATACTCGATTGGAAGGTGTTCTGACTCTAGAGATTTTGTAGCCATCGTTGCATAAGCAAGGTCCCATGACTGGTTAGGGTCAATTCTCAATTTTGAGGAGCTGCCGATTAAGCCGTGAATAGTTGATATTCTACGAATCAAATCATCGATTGACTCAATCTGTACTTTGACCTTAAAGGCCGCAAATCCAGCATTCATCCGCTCTTTCACAATTCTTGAGATTTCGCTTAAGGGCGCGATCGGAATGGTTACATCGGTGCCGACTGTGCAACTAGATTCGCGACTTTCAAAATCCCAACATGCCATATCCAGTGCTGCCCTCGAACTGGGCAAGAGATTCAAATCATCTAAAACTTTCCCGTCAATTTCCTTTAAATTCCTCACCCTACGCATATTCAATTGCTGCCAAATCTCCTCAAAACTATCTCCAGCAATGGCAGGAGTTGCGACACACTCTCCAACGCCAACAGCTCCGGATTCAAGTTCGATTCGCACTTGAGCTACTAGATAACTATCAACTTTCCGTAACGAAGTAATGAATGGCTCCCAAAGAGATACTACGTATTGGTGAGCCGTGATACTTTTTATCTCATGAAGTTTCAAAGCGCTTCCCTAGCTGATCTTGACATCATCGCCAATTTATTCCATGCTTGTTGGCACATCTCATACAAAGAGCTTTTAAGTGAAAATGTTATAAATGCCATGGACATAGAAATCGCACGAGATCTTTGGCGGCCAGCACTGATAGAACCGAGAAATCGAGATACAGTTCTTGGATTTGCAGAGAATCGATTAGTTTCAGTCTTTCGTATTGGAAAAGACCCTCGAAACGAGACTCGAGGGCACCTTTTCTCGCTGTATGTAGCACCAGAAGCTGCTGGACTTGGATATGGTCGAGCAACTCTTAATGTAGCGATCGAGCGTTTATCTGAAAGAGGAGAGCGTGAGGTATCGCTATGGGTTTTTGACAAAAATTCTCCAGCCAAATCCCTGTATTCGAGAGCTGGATTCGTACCAACCGGAGAAAAACGCATTGATGATCGCTGGCAGGAATTAGAAATTGAGATGCTCAAGTCCCTCAAATAATTCTTACTTGGTAGCTACCTTGAGGCTTTGGTGTCGGTAATTGGAGAGGCTTTGTACCTGGAGTCAAAGAACCAAGAACCACTGAGGCTCTTGCTCCCGTACATGATGCAATAGCGCCAGGAAGTCCATGCCAAGATAGATAGCCAATCAACGCAAAAGTGGCCGCCTCTTTCTGGCGCGGATCAAGACCTAAGACTGACATTGGCTCAACAAGACAATTAGGGACCCGCTCCTTCAAGCGCTCCATCATTAGTGGGTTCGCTGATCCGCCACCGTGTACATACAAATTCTTTAGTTTGAAACGCTCCACCTCGGTAGCAACGGTTTCGACGGTTAATTCTAGAAGTGTTCGCAGAACATCTTGGATATTCCAAGAAGAAACTTCTCCAAAATACTTTTTGATGTAGGGAAGGTGGAACAACTCTTTGCCGGTCGATTTGGGTGGTTTCACTGCGTAAAAAGGCTCCTGGAGAAGTTTTTTCAGAATTTCCTCATTCACTTTGCCACCTTTAGACAGATGGGCATCCTGATCGAACTTAAGTGTGCCATTTGAATGTTCTTGAATTGCGGCATCCATCAAACCATTTGCCGGTCCGATGTCATATGCGATTGGCTGTAGACCCTTCCCCGTCACAGTTATGTTTGATATTCCACCCAAATTCAGCGCGCCAACAGGCACGGGACTTTCACCAAACATCATCTGATCCATAAGGCTCACAAGTGGTGCTCCGTGACCACCTGCTGCTACGTCCCTAGAACGAATATTTGATAAAACCGGGACGCCAGTTCGCTCAGCGATCCAAGTTGGCTCTCCTAATTGAAGCGTTCCTAGCGCATGGTTATCTTCAACCCAATGAAATAACGTTTGACCGTGCGATGAAATTAAGTCAACCTGTTCAGAATTGATGATGGATTCGGCCGCATCAGCAAAGGCTTGGCCGATGAAGGTATCAAGTCGACAGACACGCTCCATATCGAGGCTACGTGGAGGCATTGAACTAGCAATCTCAGCATGAAGCTTCTCCTCATAAGGAAAACTCTTAAAGTCAAGAACTTCTAGCTCGATTACGCGGTCCTTCTCGTTAAAGTCACACAGTGCAACATCTATTCCGTCATAAGAAGTTCCTGAAATCATTCCGACAACTTTCACTTCAACACCTCCGGACAGGCCACTAAATGGCTGGATCTTGCTATTTGTAACTCGGGCACAACTATTCTGCAATTTGGTTTGGCTATTGGGCATCGCAAATGAAAAGTGCAACCATTTGGCAGATTTGCTGGGTCAGGGACTTCACCTTCAAGAACATTCTCAAAGTCAATTCCTTGTATCTTGGTGTGATCTGGAATCGACTCTATTAGGGCGCGAGTATAAGGATGAAGAGGTGAATTCAAAACCTCACTCCAGCTACCCATTTCCACTATCCGACCAAGGTACATGACTGCAATAGCATCACTTATATGCCTTACCATTGATAAGTCATGGCTAATGAAAATGTATGTGAGATTAAATTTCTCTTTTAGTTCAACTAGCAAGTTCATAACATCGGCCCGCACCGATACATCTAAAGCTGAGACAGGTTCATCTAAAACCAATAAATCGGGTTCAGCTGCTAGGGCCCTTGCAATAGCTACTCGTTGACGTTGACCACCAGATAGTTGATGTGGAAAACGATTCTTCATATCTATTGGAATTCCAACAACTGACAACAACTCCGTAACGCGAGTTTCAACTTCTTCGGTTGCCCTAAGTTTGTGTGTCCTAATCACTTCAGCAATACAACTCCCTATTGTCTGCCTCGGATTGAGGGAAGAGTAGGGATCTTGAAAAACTAATTGAATCTTGGAGTGATAGCTTTTAACAGAGTTGTGAACGCTCTTCCCTAGAACTTCCTCATTCCAAGTCAAAGTGCCTTCTGTGGGCGGCTCTAAACCAACTATTAGTCTTGCGAGCGTGGATTTGCCACAACCACTCTCGCCAACTATCCCAAGCGTTTCACCCCTCTTGATTTCAAAGGAAACGCCATTTAGGGCATTAACTGTGCTCTTCTTGGCACGGACTTTGTACCGTTTTGCAACTCCGACTACTTTCAAACTCATCGCGAACTACCTTCTGGGAAGAAGCAGGCGACCGAACTTCCAGACTTTTCCGATAGCTCAGGACGACTTGAGCGGCACCTATCCTCCGCCTTCCAGCAACGGGGTGAAAAAGCACAACTTTCGCCTACCTGCCAAGGTTTTGGTGGCACACCAGGAATTGAGGCCAATTTATCTTTGGAACTATCCGTAGCTGGAAGCGAGGCCAGCAAGCCGACGGTGTAGGGATGCTTTGGTGAATTGAATATTTCTCTTACTGTACCGACTTCAACGATACGACCCGCATACATGACTATCACTCGATCGACTAGATTTGCCACAACGCCCAAATCATGTGTAATCCAGAGCATGGACATTTGGCGACGTCGACGCTCTTTCGCAACCAGGGCAAGAATTTGACGTTGGATAGTTACGTCCAACGCGGTAGTCGGCTCATCTGCAATGAGTAATTTAGGAGAAAGTAAGAGCGACATTGCAATCATGACTCGTTGTCGCATTCCGCCGGAGAATTCATGAGGATAACTTTCAAATGCTCGCGCAGGATCGGGGATACCAACAGCAGCTAAACCTTCAAGAACATGCTCTTTTGGATTTGCAATCGTATTTTGATGTGAATCTAAGACTTCGAGTAATTGATCGCCAAGCTTCATAACTGGATTAAGTGCAGTCATAGGATCCTGATAAATCATGGCAATTTCGTTACCGCGGATATCTCGGATTACCTCATCGCTAGATTTAATTAGATTTTTCCCTTGAAAATTGATTTCACCAGAACCAATTTTGAGGCCCCGAGCGAGCAAGCCGAGAATTGATAGGGCAGTTAGAGTCTTGCCCGAGCCACTTTCTCCAACAACTCCTACTGCTTCCCCGGGTTCAATTGAGAAACTGACGTCATTGACAAGAACGCGTTGATCTTCGGCAATCAGTACCGAAAGGTTTGAGACTTCGAGTAATTTGCTCATCCGCTACTCCGGCGCGCTGGATCAAGGGCGTCTCTAAGGCCATCACCAACGAGATTCAGGCCAACCACAACAACCGTGATGAATATTGAGGGGAAAGCCAGCGCCCACCACGCAAAGGCAGCTAATGGCTGAGCCTCAGAAACCATGAGTCCAAGTGATGCATCTGGAGGTTGAGTTCCAAGACCTAAGAAAGAAAGGCCGGACTCAGTCAAAATCGCCCATGAGAGCGATAGAGCAATTTGCACAACGATTGGAGCAAAAACATTTGGCATCACGTGCCGGATTAATATCCTAGGAGTTGAAAATCCAAGCACCCGAACGGACTTAACATAATCCATCTCTTTTACCGTGAGAACGGGTCCACGTGCAACACGTATAAAAATTGGAGTATAGACAATTGCAATGGCGATAGAAGTATCAATCCAGGAATTCCCTAAGCTGTTTACAATCGCAAGCGCAAGCAATATTGCAGGAAACGCAAATATTACATCGCTACTTCTTACTACGATGTTATCAATCCAGCCGCCGAAGAATCCCCCAATAACTCCCAGAAAGACCCCAACAAGTGCTGCGATACTTACAGAGAGAATTGCAACAGATAAAGAGCGACGCATGCCATCGATAGACCTTGAGAAAATATCTCTACCAAATTGATCTGTTCCAAACCAAAAGGTGCTATTTGGACCCTGTAGTGCGCTGATAGGACTCTGTTCAAGTGGATCTATTGGAGCAAGACTAAAAGCTGAGATGATGGAGAGAGCTACCATAATAGATACGAGAAATAATCCAACAATTCCGCTTGTACTCTTGAAGTAATAGGTGAACCAAGCTTTTTCACGAGTAGTTTTCATTTTATTCTCGGATCGACCTTTCGATAAACCCAGTCTGTGATTATGTTGATAGTCACGAAGAGAATTGCAAAGACTATAATGCTGCTCTGGACTGTGGCGTACTCTCGCTTATTGATTGCGTCTAGGATTTGTCTGCCCATTCCCGGTAGAGCAAAAATCTTTTCTACAATTACTGCTCCGCCCAACAAATAACCAAATTGGATACCGGTCATAGTCACTATCGGAATTAAAGAGTTTCTCAAGATATGACGGATCCGAACGATTCTTGGTTTAACACCCTTTCCATATGCGGTTCGGACAAAATCCTTATCTACAGTTTCGAGAAGAGCTGACCGAGTCGTTCGCATTACCGGGGCAGCTACCGCTATTCCGAGGACCAGACTCGGAAAGAGCATTTGTTGAAGGTTCATCGAGAGATCTTCTACTGGCGACATGTATTCGTAGCCATTGGGGAAATACTGAAAACGATTTGCCATAACAGTCACTATCGTTGTGCTTAGTACAAAACCTGGTACCGCAAGTGCAAGTAAACCGAAAAACTGTCCAGCAAAATCACGAGCACTTCCTGGCTTACGTGCACTAAACATTCCAACCGTTACCCCCATAAATACTCCAAGAATCGTTCCGAAGAGAGCGAGTTGGGTAGTTACAAGAAGCGCAGGTTTTGTTAACTCCCAAACAGGGGTACCTGTTGCATAAGAAAAACCTAGGTCACCTGACAGAAAACTAGTAATCCAAGAGAAATACTGGCCAATTAGTGGTTTGTCTATTCCATAATATTCCCGAAGAGACTGAATCTGTTCTGGAGTAAGGACTCCGGTCTCAATCCCCAGAGAACTAGTGATTGTGTCGCCCGGAATTACCCGAAGAACTATAAAGACAAAGATTGATATTCCAAATAACGTCGTAAAGACTGACGCGATTCGGTTCAAAAATCTCATCAAATAATTCCTAATAAATTAGTGAGGCGTGTGGGGTTTCC
>JBMTVF010000032.1:0-7593 GCA_049451055.1 Candidatus Nanopelagicaceae bacterium
AAGTGTTATAAATCCGTAGCGGCCGAGATGATTTTGCGCCCAGCAACTCATAGATAGGTTTATTGGAGATCTTGCCAGCGATATCCCAAAGCGCAATATCTATCGCGGATCGGGCACGAGTTTCGGCACCTGAGCCGTTGTATCCGACATATGTAGTGAGCATTTTTGAAATCTCTTCCCGCTTGAGCGGGTCTTTACCGAGTATCGAGGGGCCTACAAATTCGTTTATAAAGTGAGCCACAGTTGAGCCAAAATAGTAACTCTCACCCAGACCTACGACTCCTTCGTCAGTGGTGATTTCAACATAAACCAAATTAGGGAAGTCAGGGTGCACAAAGGGCTTTACCGAGCTAATTTTCATGATTGCTTTAGGTCCACTTCGTAGTTTTGTAAAGCAGTGTCAAGGATTTGGTCGACACTTAGGTTTGATTGGAGTACATCTTTCACTATCCGCTCGGCGATTTCGCGTAGTTCTCGATCAAGATCCGATTTATAAGACTTTTCTGCAAGGTGAATATGTTTGGACATGGCCCGCTTTGCTGCAACGTCGTCTTTATTCTTGATAGCTCTTAAAATCGTGTGATGCAATGGAGCACCTACTTTGAAGATTTCTGGATCTGAGAGACTTCGAAGCATCGTATCGAATGCAAGAGTTGTAATACTTCCAAACATTATTTGCAGTACTGGATTGTGGGTTCCTTTTGCGACTAGCGAATGAAAAGCGATATCTGCTTGGGCTCTCGGAACAAGTGAAGTGGCTTCATCAAAGGCTCTAAGTGCAACTTCCATTTGCTCAATGTCTTGCTCAGTTGCCCTTATTGCCGCCAGCCCAGCACATTGCTCTTCTAAGTTTCCACGAGCTTCAATCAAATCTCTAGCCGTGGCTGAGGATTGACGAATGGTTGCATGAACATTACGGGCAGCGTTCAACATATTTGGCTTTCTTATGTAGACACCTTTACCTGGGATTGTCTCAATTAAGCCCTGTCTTTGTAACCCTGCTAGAACTTCACGAAGGAAAAGTCTGGAAACACCATATTCCTCAGCCAAGATTCGAGCCGAAGGCATCATTCCATCGACTGCTTGATCTCCAAAAATAAATCTCTCTGTAAGGCTCTGGGCAAGCGCATTTTGCGTTATTCCAACTCGCCGTTGAACTGCTCTCAATGTCATGAGGCATCCTCAGGATCTAACGGATAAAGACTTGCGCCACCATCCATAAGTAAAGTTGCTCCAGTCATATAACTTGAATCTTCTGAAAGTAGAAATGCAATTCCCTTTGCAACTTCACTCGGCGATTGAAGTCTGCCAAGAGGAATAGCGCGCTTTGCTCTTGCTTGGTAGTCAGGTTCCTCCCGCCATTGCTTAGCGGCCATCCCAACATCGACGATGCCCGGGGCGATTAAATTCGCACGGATGCCGTCTTTGGCATATTCACGCGCAATGCCGCGGCAGAGCGCAACAAGCCCGGCCTTAGATGCCGCATAAGGAGTGATTCCTGGCCAAGGAACATGATCAACCCAGGAGCTGACAAAGACAATGTTCCCCTTCATACCCTGGGTAATCCATTTAGCCAGAAGCCGCTTTGATAAATTCATCTGAGAGGTCAGATTCAAGTTGATTACGCTTTCGACATCTGCATCGCTCTGTTCAATTAAATCCCCACTTACAACTATGCCGGCGAGCGCTACGAGGGCATTGGGATTTTCGTCGACCAACTCTTGAACAATCCGTTCTAAATCTGAATTCTTAGTTAGGTCGGCTTGAATGTGACGGTAGTTCGAATTTACAAACTCAGTAGAGGTTGGTGCTTTATCAATGGAGATCACCCGGGCGCCCAGGCTCAATAACAGAACGGTAACAGACCTTCCGATTCCGCCTGCCGCCCCAGTTACCAGGATTGAACTTCCCGCTAAAGACTGCACTAGCACTCACTTTCTTAAAGTTTGGAAACATCTAATCTAGTTATTGACAAGGTGATTTCCGCGGAGCAGACTCTCTCACCACCTCGGCTTATCTGACAAGTCAGATAAGCAAAGAACTTAGGAGAATAAAGCATGAAGAAATCCCGTCGAGCCGCAGCACTTGCTTCCGCTGGTGCTCTGGTTGCTTCACTCATGCTCGGAGTTTCATCGGCCGGTCAAAGCTCGGCAGGAACATGGTGCTCCAGCGTGAAGATAAGTTATTTCAAAGGAGGAACTGCAGATAGTTTCTCTGACATTCTAGAGAAGGGTGCGCGTCAAGCTGCTGCCGATACTGGTGCTGACGTGACAATCATCAGCTCCGGCTGGAACTTCCCGAAAATGGTTCAGCAATTTAAGGAAGAAATTGTAAAGAAACCAGATGCCATCTCATTTATGGGCCATCCTGGTGATGCAGCAATTCTCTCAGCAGCTAAGGATGCCAAAAAAGCAGGAATTCTTGTTGATTTCGCAAACGTTCCGGCGAAGCGATCCATCAAGGAACTCAATGCAGGATTCGTCGGAGCAAACCTCGGCAAGATGGGTTCTGCTCTTGCAGCCCGAGCTGTGAAGGATTTCGGCATTAAGAGAGGCGATAAGGCAATTGTTGTTGGTACCTTCGGAGTCAAGGGCCGTTCCGATCGCGAAGATGGCGTAGTGAAGACTCTCCGCGCGAAGGGAATCCAAGTAACCGAATTGAATCTTCAATCAATCGGTGAAAACGTAACCGGTAACCCAAATCTATTGACTCCTTCACTGACTGCGGCAATCAAAGCAGCTGGTGCGGATTTGAAGTTGATAGTTTCTGAAGGCGCACTTCTAGGTGCAACGCCAACCTATTTCAAGGCCGCCGGTCTAGAGCCTGGCCAAGTAAAGGTTGCAGGCTTTGACGTTGGCGCCGATGTGCTCGCTGCTTTTGCAAGCGGACATGTTCAGCTAACTGCTGATCAAGAACCATTCAAGCAAGGTTATCTACCAATCATTTCGCTATGCCTCCAGAAGGTATATG
Source organism: Candidatus Nanopelagicaceae bacterium (assembly GCA_049451055.1). GTDB lineage: Bacteria > Actinomycetota > Actinomycetes > Nanopelagicales > Nanopelagicaceae > MAG-120802. Next base: position 2,971 of record JBMTVF010000032.1, read on the forward strand.
GATTGGCTGCGTCAAGTGTTGACACTTCCGCAGGATTCGTAACAGTTGATAACTACAAGACTGTGGCAGCTCTTCCAAAGGGCTTCCGCTAAAAAATAGTCGGTCTTCGGACCGCGGATTACCGCGAGGGGTGGCGGCACCAAACATGGTTTGGTGCCGCCACAGCGCGTATCGACTTAATATCGAATAATTTCTTTGGAGGCGTTGATGGAAAGAAAGCCCTTAATAGAGTTAATTGGAGTTGAGAAGACTTTTGGTCGGGTGCAAGCTTTGACCAATATCAACTTAAAGCTTTATGAAAGTGAGATCGTCTCTCTCGTTGGAGATAACGGCGCCGGGAAAACCACTCTAACCAAAATTATTTCTGGAACAGAAAAGGCTGATCCGGGCGCAAAGATTATTCTTCGCGGTGAAGAGCAAAAGAATTGGGGCGCAGCGAAGGCCAGAAAGCTCGGAATTGAGACAGTACATCAAAACAGAGCTCTCTCTGAGCAGCAAAGTATTTACGCAAATGTTTTTATGGGCCGAGAACTCACAAATCGATGGGGGTTTGTAAAGCGGAAACAGCAAATTGCTGAGACTGAGTCGTTAATGAGAAGAATTGGGTACACCTCAAAAGTTTGGACTCCAAACTCTCCAGTTCTCAAGCTCTCTGGTGGTGAGCGCCAGGGCGTAGCAATATCTCGCGCAATCCTTTTTGATAGCAGCCTTGTAATGCTTGATGAACCAACTACAGCAATGGCGCTATCAGAACAAGCAGAGGTTATCGAATTTATTCATGATCTAAAGAAACAAGGTAGATCGGTGATATTCATCAGTCATAACCCATGGGATGCACATGCTGTTGCAGATCGTTTCGTGATTTTAGATCGAGGTCGTTTGGTCTTCGACGGACCAAAAGGAGATATGACGGCTAATGAATTCATAGATTTGCTCCGTGATATCGCGAGAAAGGGAACGGTCTGATGGCTATTGAGAACGCAACGGTAAAGAAGTTTGTCATCCCCGATAAATTTAAGCCCGTTTTGGGAGCTACAGGTTTTTACATGATCATGATGGCGGTCTTCATCTACTTTGCTCCGAGTGTTTTTCTAAATATTGGAATGTTCACCGCAGTATTTCTCTCTCTTCCTCTCTACATAATTATGGGATTGGCTCTAGTTTTCGTGACTGTCTCTGGGGAGATTGATCTCTCGTTCCCATCAACTTTGGCTCTAACTGGCTTAATTTTTTCTCTCACTTTAAAGGGCACGGACTTCAATTTTTGGCTCGCGTTCCTCGCTAGCTTTTTGACGGGAGTCGCATGTGGCTTATTTAACGGTTTTCTTGTTACAAAACTAGGATTCTCATCACTAATCACGACTTTAGGTGTCAATTTCATGTTCGCAGGCATAACTCAAGTCCTAAATCAAGGGCAGGTGCGCCAGTTTCCAGAGTTTGATGAATCTCCAATTCGTTCAGCGGTTGTCGGATCTTGGGGGCCAATTCCGGCGCAATTACTTTGGGGCCTTGCCATCGCCATGATTCTTGGATTGATTTTCAATCGCCACAGATTTGGAATTCATGTTCATATTGCAGGTGACAACCCGGAAGCTGGTCGCGCGATGGGAGTTAACGTCTCCCGCGTAAAGATATATTGCTTCGTCTTGGTGGGAATTTGCTGCTCCATAACCTCGACAATTTCAATTCTTATTAATTCAACTTATTACTCAACTATGGGTGAGGGATATCTACTACCGGTTCTTGCAGCAGTCTTTGTTGGCGGCACGCCTGTTACCGGCGGAAAGGGAACAATTGCTGGCCTCGTAATTGGAGCTACCACGGTAGTTTTCATCAACACGGGGGTAATTGCCGTTGGTCTCGATGGATACTTTACCGGCCTCGGTTTTGGTCTAGTAATCATCCTCTCGCTTTTAGGGCACCGCGCTTTATCGGGCCGATTATCACGATAGGTAGAAACTAGTGAGACTTACCCATGTTGAGTCCAACCATGAAATCGAGATTGATAGCTCAACCGGATTGCCCCTTTTATTTAGAATCTCCACCGGGAATTCAAAATTTGGGTGCTCGGTAAGTACCTCGCTAAAGATCGAAACTGGTGGTGGCGAGCGAAGGAATCCGGTTGGTGGGCTTGAGTATTTTGATACAACCTGGTCAGAAAAGATAGAGAAAACTGGTGAGCCTTCTATCTCCCAGAGCCACGAAGGAGTGAACTGGTTAGTTCCGGTAAAGATAGGTCCCGCAGCGGCACAACTAATTTATAGATTTAACAGAAACGGTCCCGCAATCTCTTTCGGAGTCAACTTCCTAGGCAATCAAGAACTTGTAGTAAGAAATCTCGTCGCAGAGTTAAACCTTGATTTCGAATCAGGTAAGTGGACTGCGAATATCCCAGGCAATGGCCTTCGAAGCAATATTGAACTTCAAGAATTAAAGGATTCAACTGGTATCTCGCCCATGGGCGGATTACGCGGATCAAGTGGGTTGATACATTTAAGCGAGCAAAGTTCAAATAGAAGTCTGGTCCTCTGGGTAGATGGTGATCTTGAAATTCCAGAAGTAGAGATACAAGGCCTCTCGCCACAAAGAGCTCGAGTGAACATTAAGTCAGAATTTTGTAGCGATCTCAAAACAGCACAAGATCTTCCTGTTGCCATAGCTTCAATCGAACTTGGTGCACCAACTTGGGAAAAGTTTCCACCAGTTTTTCAATACTGGATGGATCAAAGAGGAGTGACCTCGCCCGGAGAGGCTCCCGAGTGGGTTAAGCCGACCATGATTTATGAGGCGCAACTTGGCTATTCTATTTTTGGCCGCGTCAACAAGTATGGTCCTTATCCGACCGCCACAGATCTAATAAATGATTTGAAGCGCGTGAAGGAGATGGGTTTCTCTTGTATCCAGCTGATGCCTCGACAGCCTTACCCCAGTTACAACGTTCATGATTACTGGGATATTGATATTTCATATGGTGATAAGAAAGAGATTAAGCGATTAGTTCAAGAAGCACACAATCTCGGTATCCGGGTTATCTTAGATGTTCTGCTTCATGGAGTTTTGGATAAGGAATCGATTACTGCAGCGGCTGATGGAGTGCGTTCTGGTCCTTACAAAGATCGAATAGATGAAACTACTTATGACAGTTTTAGCACAGACGTTAAGGATCCATCCAACTATTACATTGCCTGGTCAAGACACATCATTGATTTCGAAGATGCTTGGAGAGATGGAAGCCCGGCTGTGTCACCACTAATTGCAGAGCATCCTGAATGGTTTTACCGCGATGCCAAAGGTAGCGTCACCGGGGTATACACAAAAGCTTTTGATGCACGCAGCGCATCATGGCAAGAATATTTCATTGAAGCGATGCTCTTTTTGGTCCACGAATTAGGTATTGATGGATTCCGGTTCGATGCACCTACTTATAATGATTTTCCCAATTGGGCTCCTTGGGCTAGTGGGCGGGCAAATGCCTCAGCTCTTGCTTGTGTTGGACTGTTCCAAAAGCTACGGCCTCTAATCAAAGAGATAAAACCTGATGCACTTATGTACACCGAACCTTCAGGTCACTTACTCCGCAAATCGATGGACTTGAACTACAACTACGATGAACAATGGTTGGTAACTTCTCTCGCCTCACCGAAAGCTCGTGCCCGGCATGGAATCAGAAACGGAAAAGAGCTAGCTATCTGGATGCGCGATAGAGATGTCTTGTTACCGCGGGGCGCTATGACCGCACACCACATTGATTCTCATGACACTTTTTGGTGGCCATCCTGGGGAATCAAATGGCGGAGAGAACAATTTGGTCTAGAGATGACTCAACTACTAACTTGTATCTTCGGCTCCTTACCGGGTCCTTTCATGATGTTCGTAGGCGGCGAGTTGGGAATTGAGAATTTATTGCCAAAGATTTCTGATTTTAAATTGAGCGAGGCCTACCGAAACGGCAAGGTTATCTGGTGGGATTCTGATGCAACGCCGGAAGAAGTGTTTGGAGTTACCTACCAGACAGCGAGCGCATCTAAGACCGTATTGGTGAACACCAGCGATAAGTCTCTCCGAGTTCCTCTTATATCTAGCCTTCAGGTAACGGATGTGCAAGGACTGGTTGGTAAGGCGAGCTATAAGCCAGGTGAGGTCACTTTAGATTCGCACTCCGCAGCGATACTCTCAAGTTAGGGGGATTGATGAGTCGGGTTGCCGTTGTAACAGGCGCTTCTGGAGGTATGGGAAGTGCAACTGTAAGAGAATTTAAATCCAACGGGTATATGGTCATTGGAGTGGACTCCAAGGGAAATAGCGCCGAATGTGATCACTTCTTTCAAGGAGATATCTGTGATGAAGCTCTGTGGAGCGCAATTGCAACGGCGATCTCAGAGCAATATGGCAAAGTCGATGCTTTGGTAAATATCGCTGGTCGCAATTACTTGTCGTTGATTGACACTGCAGACCTCGCGCAATGGAGGAATATGTTTGAGGTCAATGTCATTGGAATGGTTACTTCAATAAAGCATCTAAAGAGATTACTTGATCAAGGGGAATCACCAGCCATAGTGAATATGAGTTCTATATCTGGCTATATTGGTTCAGTTGGTTATGCAGCGTATTGCAGCACCAAAG
>JBMTVF010000033.1:0-7267 GCA_049451055.1 Candidatus Nanopelagicaceae bacterium
TCCGGCTTATAGGGCGACTCTTCTTTGATAAATTATTGAATCATTATTGCGTCATGCACGAATTGAGCTAAGCCTAAAGCTTGATCATCGTAATATTTTTTAAATCGCTCATCGCTTATATACATCAAGGCCAAATTCTTCTGCATTTCGGGCGAACAATCGTAGAACCATTTAGTTATGGCTTCTCTATGCATGAGAACAGCTTTTTGAGCCTCCTCAGAATTTATCTCTTTGCCTTCTGTGAAACAGGCTTGGAGAGCTTCTGTGGCTGCCTCTTGATCTGCTTTTGCTTTAGCTAAATCTTCGGCTGAGTACTTAGAGGTTCGTTCGCTAGATTGTTTATAGGCGAGCGTGTCACCCCAACGAGCCTTTACTTCCGAATCAAAGTTGCTCATCTACCTATTCTAATACCAGGCGTATCTGATTAGACTCAGATTGTGAAATTGAGAAGATTTGTAATCGTCCCCCTTACTCTTGCAATTTCTATGATTTGGATGCCGTATATTTCCAAAGCGGGATTAAACTCACCAGTAAATTTGGAAAATCCGCGAGTGGTTCCGATTTTTGGACAATTTAGCTCTACTCAAGTTTCACCAGGTGCGGGTTGGAGCGGCTTCTTGTATTCACCAAGGATTGTTTTCAGTGCGGGGCATAGCCATTTCAGATTTGATCAAGACGGTAATCGAATCCCTGAGGCACCTCCTTTCATAACCGTCGGCTTGCCAAACTCCTCAGCAAAAAGCACCCAGGGAAGAGTTAAGGTTATAAAGACTTTTGTACCAAGTGATTTCAAACGATCACCGGTTGGTTCGGTAAATGATTTTGCAGTACTTGTGCTAGAGAAAGATTTAGTACAAATAAAGCCAGCAAAATTATTGAATTCCGAGATTGAATCCGAATTAGTGAGTTCTCGCGCCGAAGTAGTTTTTCATGGGTATGGTGAATATCAAGATCGATGTGCGGCTGGTCAGAGCAATCCTTGTCCTGCCCTTTCTTCTGACCACTCAAGAAATACCAGTGAACTGCCGCGTATCAACAGGATTAATTTGGCACCGAAATCAGATTTTCCTTCGCTGCAAGGAGCCAACCTAGCTGCAGTTGAAAAAGAGGTTCTTGTTTCCAACCATCAGGGATGTTCCGGAGATTCCGGCGGACCAATTACGACAACTTATAAAGGTGAGGCGCTCTATCTTGGTCAAGGACTCAATGGATTCAAAGTGTATGCATGTGGCGCTGGGAATGGTCTAAAAAACGTCAAGGATCCAGAAGCATTCGGATTGTTTTCCCCGGTGTATAAACATTTGGATCTAATAAAGGAAGCGGAGGATTTTATTAACGCTCAGAATCTGGGTATGAATTCGAAATCCAAGAAACAAATCTCTATAAAGTGCATTAAAGGGAAATCGATGAAAACATTTTCTGGATTAAATCCTAAGTGTCCAAAGGGATATCGAAAGAAATAGCGAATGGCTATGAAATTTAACTAAGTTAGAAATCTCTTCTAAGTGATTTGGTTAGCAAAACCAATAATGCTGTCGATGAAAGAATTAACGCTAATCCGATATATGTGGAATCGACTCCGAAACGTTCAACGGATAAGCCAGAAAGTACCATTCCGATTGGGGGAGCAGCGTAGAAGACTGCAGTTTGTACGCCAAAGACTCTTCCATGTTGTTCAGCCGGTACGCGCTGTTGAATTAATGTGCTCATAAGTGGAGTAAACGGCCCCCAGGCAAGTCCTAAGAAAAATCCTGAGACTATGAGTATCGGAAGTGGAGGAAGTGCGGCCATTGGAATAATGCTTACCGCGCTACCTATGAGTGTAAACCTGGCCAAAGTTTTTCTTGAGACTCGCTTTGAAATCCAGCCGTAACCAAATGCTCCGATAGCCGATCCACTTGCTAGCGCAGAAATAACTAAACCTAATCCGGTTGGATTATCAAGACTTTCGAAATAAGTTGGCAGAACGACCGATTCAGTCGGTAAATAAACAGCGGCGATAATCAAGATTGCGATAGTTATGGTTCGAAGTAATTTATCTTGCCATAAAGTCACAAAACCAATTCGAAGACTCTTATCTACTTTATCCTCACTGTTTTCTTCAATTTCAGCTTTCTTAGAGGGAGATAATTTCAAAAGGGCTATCGCTATCGCAGCAAAGATAAATAGAACTGCTGAGACCCAGAAGGAGTTAATGGAGCCAACGCTTGCAATCAGCCAAGCTCCGACGGCAGGACCAGCAATCCACGATACGCCCAAGAATCCTTCGTGAATTCCATTTAATCGATCAAGATCGGAATTAGTATCTCTAGCAACATCACTAAGTAACGTTCGGCGAGCGGTATATCCAGCCGGATCAAAGATTGCCCCAAAGAGCGCGATAAGGAGAATTGAGAGATTTGTTAAGCCAAAAAATAATGCAAAAACGGGGAATGCTATTACTGATAGTGAGGATAGGAAATCAGCCGAAATACTTACCGTCCGGCGTCCAACGTGATCAATCAACCAACCACCTATGGGTGAAATAATTAAACCTGGAATTGCTGAAATTGCTACTACTAACCCAGCAAATGCCGGGGAATCAGTTCTTTCCAAGATTAACCAAGGAATGGTTATCATTACGATTGAGTTTGCTAAACCAGAGGTAAAGTTAGAAAACTGTAGAAGGAAAATCTTGTAATTGAACATTAATGAGAGAGTATAACTAAGAAATAGGCCTTGGTATGCTGGTGAAATGCAAAAGGAAGCAAGACCATTTAAGCGAATCTGGCCGGCCCAACTAGCTCTTTTTTACAATTTAATAATTCTTTTTTCGGTCGTGCTAAATCTTTCGTGGGTAGAGACGCGAGCGGCTGGCGGACAATACACAGATTTTCCGCTTTCAATTCGCATTCTCTACTTATTTATGTCAATCGGTACCTCAATTTTGATTATCTATTTACGAAAACTTACTAGCGAAAGAGTTACATCCCAAGACATTAAGTTTGCACGTTATTTAGGTTGGCTCTTTTTTGTAAGCACTATTTTGCAATTAATCTCTAGATCTCCAGATGAACAATGGAATGCAATCCCAGCAGCGGTCATTGCAACGACTTTCTTACTAATTTCTCGGCGTGGTTAGGCTCCGAAGGCATCTTGATCAGGATACGGAAACCATTCTGGATCCGCTTCAGCTTTTGGTGCAATCATTACCATTTTCGACCTTCGGAATTGATCGAGTCCCTCGGTTCCTAATTCGCGACCAGACCCTGTGAATTTACGGCCACCAAATGGAACTGCATCGTTATCATTCAGCGGTGTATTGACCCAGACAATGCCGGTCTCGATTTCATTTACCGCTCTAAATGCCTCCTCGAGATCATTTGTATAGATATTTGCGCCAAGGCCCAGTTCAGAATCATTTGTGAGCCTAATTGCTTCATCTAAGTTTTTTACCTTTGCAACCGGGGCAAGGGGGCCAAAGCATTCTCCATGCATAACATCCATCTCTGGGCTTACTTTGAGAACTGTGGGCTCATAAAACCAACCTCGCTTTATATTTGTTGGTCGCTTTCCACCACAGATTAATTCGGCACCTTGTTCTAGCGCTCGATTTACAACTTTTTCAAATCGCTCTAATTCACGTTTTGATGCCATCGGTCCAATATCTACTTTTTCTAGCCCGCTTCCAACTCGAAGCTCTCGAGCCAAATGCGAGAGAGTTGCGACGAACTCTTCATAAATATCTTCATGGATGTAGAAACGTTCGGCGGATGTACAAACTTGACCACAATTCAAAAAGGCGGCAAAAGTTGCACCACGCGCAGCAGTTTCAATATCTGCCGAAGGCATAACGATGAACGCATCATTTCCCGATGCCTCAATCAAAGTTGGCTTGAATCTATGTGCAGCGTTTTTTGCGACAGCCTGAGCGGCGGGAACACTTCCAGTAAACGCAATGGCATGCGTTTCGGGATGTGATACTAGGTTCTCACCAGTTTCAGCTCCGCCAGTAACAACTTGAACAAGTCCAGTCGGCAAATGATCGAAAACTTTCATCCATAGCGAAATAGTCATAGAAGTTAATTCAGATGGTTTAATAATTACCGAATTGCCAGCAGCCAATGCCGCCGCTGATTGCCAGCCGGCAAGCAGCATCGGAAAGTTATATGGAACTATTGAGACTACTGTGCCAAGAGGTTCCTTAATTACCATCTGGAGTTGGCCAGCAATCGCCGGTCCGGCGATTCGACCTTGTTCGCTTCTTGCAATTTCGGCGTAATAACGAAATGCGGAAGCCGCGGCGCCACCTTCCCAGTTAGATTCTCGAAATGGTTTGCCCATCTCTCGCGTAAGCGTCTCGCCGGTTATTGGTGAATTATCAATCATTCTTTCGGCTACTTTATGAAGCGCGTTGGCTCGATCAAGTGCGCTCATGGCCCACCACTCACGTTGCGCCTTGTTGGCATTTTTTACCGCTAGATCAACTTCTTCTTTCGTAGTTTCTGCGTACTGACCAATTACTTCTTCAGATGCAGGATTAATTATTTCTCTAAGTTTGCCAGCGCTCTTCACCCATCTGTTATTAATGAAATTACAACCGGAAATTTCGCGAATTTGAGATTCAACTGGGGTAACCACAACCGCGACTGTAATCGTTTTTACCTACGAATAGAAGATATCGATTAGGTTTAGCGCTATGAACGGGTCAATCGCCCTGGTCGGCTCAGGCGAGTATCTAGTAGAGATGATTGAGCTGGAGCGCTCATTAATTGACGACGGAATCGCTAACGGCAGAAAAAAGATATACCTACAACTACCAACCGCAGCTGGCCAAGAGAGTGAAAATAGACTTCAGTATTGGTCTGACCTTGGCGAAAAACAGGCGAAGCGACTTGGTATCCAGTCTGTAACTCTTCCAATATTTGATAGAGAGAGTGCAAATAATTTTGAGTTTGCGGAGATGCTCGAGGATGCAGCGCTCATTTACCTATCGGGTGGAAATCCTCACTTTCTCGCCAACACATTGCGCGACACACTTGCATGGAGAGCTATCGAATCAAACTGGCGAATGGGTGGTTCTCTCGCAGGATGCAGCGCGGGGGCGATGGCGCTTGGTTCGGAAGTTCCGCATTTCAGATTATCTAGAACTCCCTCAGTAACGGGATTTGGATTAGTACCAAACGTTAGGGTTATCCCGCATTTTGATAAATTCTTCAAATGGATCCCGGATAGTTCAGCAAAACTAATTGTTGATGTTCCCGAGGGAAGAATTCTTATGGGGATAGATGAATTTACGGCTCTCGTAAAACAATCTAGTACAAATGAATGGAAAGTATTTGGCAAATCAAAGGTTCATATTCTTAAAGGTGCAAAACCCCAGACCTTATCTCATGGCGAATCAATTATTTTTGATGAAGGTAGAATTTCTGAGTGAACAAGCTGGAAAAAAGCGCGCCGGTAATTTTTACATTACTTTGGAGCACCGGCTTCGTTGGCGCAAAGTACATTCTCCCGTATGCCGAACCCTTCGTTTTCTTAACCATTCGTTATGCTTCCGCGGCTTTCATACTTTTATTGATAGCAAAAGCGATAAATGAACCGTTGCGAATTTCGAGCAAACAGGTTACCCAATCAATAAGAGTTGGGCTCTTCCTGCAAGTTATTTATATCGGTGGTGTTTTTTATGCGATTTCTCTAGGAGTTCCTGCGGGAGTAACTGCCGTAATTGTGAGTCTACAGCCAATACTTGTCTCGGTTATTGCTTTCAGAATTCTTGGTGAGGGACTTGGAGTTAAAAAGATCTTTGGCTTGATTCTTGGCCTGGTCGGAGTTTTATTCCTCTTGCTTCCCAAAATCTTCCAAGGAGAGTGGCGTTTAGAGTTTTCTCAAGTTGGATTGTTAGCTGGTGCATTAGCTTTATTGGGAACAACTACCGGCTATCTACTTCAAAAAAAGGGAGGCGGCGAAATTCCTTTCCTCCCAGGAACCGCAATTCAATTTCTAACAGCGACATTTATTTTTGCCGTAGCTGGACTACTTTTTGAAGACTGGAATATTGAACTAAATATCAAATTCTGGTTGGCGCTTGCTTGGATCGTGCTGGCACTATCAATTGGATCAATTTTCTTGCTCTTTTATCTTCTTAAGAACGATAGCGCTAGCTCAGTTTCTAGCCTTTACTACTTGGTTCCACCATTGACCGCGATCCAGGCGTTTCTTCTTTTCGGCGAACGCATTACCCAGTTAGGAATTCTGGGGATGGTTTTGGCTGGGATTGGTACCTATTTAGTTACGCGAAATAGCGCTAACGCCGGACATTAATTTGGCTTAGAGCCCCAAACATCATCACCACGAATTACTGCATCAGAACCGCCGTCGATATAAATGGTCTGACCTGTTACATGGGTATTTGCTTCACTTGTTAACCAGATAATTAGATCGGCAACATTTTCAGGTTCCAAGTAGCCACTTAGTGGCATCGGCACAACTTTGGCTAGGCCTTCTCTGCGTTCCGCGGTCGCAATCATTTCAGCCACCATCGGCGTTTTTACTATTCCCGGAGCTACTGAATTCATGGGGATTCCAGCTCCAGCCCAATCGGCCTTCACGCACTCGCGTCTAATCCATCGACTTAGTGCTAATTTGGAAGAAGAGTAAATTAACCCTTCAGAACCGCAAGTCCTATTCCAGAACTAGAGCCTGTTATAACGTAAGTGCGACTCATGGGTTATTCCTTCAAGAATTCACTAAGTGCTTGATAAAGGCGATCTACATCATCTCGTGTTGAGTACGGGGCTAACCCAGTTCTAACCGCGCCCGCGTCACCCAATCCAAGCGCCAGAGATATTTCGTAAGCATAGAAATTTGATGCCGGAGCATTTATCTTCTTAGTTGCAAGAAATTCATAAATTGCTTTACCTGGGATATTTGGAAAATTAAAATAAAGGGTAGGAGTCCGTTTTTCAGCGCGTCCATAAAGCGTTATTCCTGGGAGAGTAGATAATTGGCTCTCAAGATATTCAAAAAGCGATTCCTCATACCGCTCCAGTGCGTTCATGGAGTTAACAATTCGCTCGCGACGAGAGCCGACTGATGAATCATCAAGTCCAGCGATATAGTCAATCGCGGCCGTTACACCAGCCATCAATTCGTACGGCAAGGTTCCGAATTCAAATCTTTCTGGTACTTGCATGGTTGAAGGTCTTAGTTTGTCATTTTTGATTTCCTCCAAGAGAGCGGGATCGGCCACTAAGGAAGCGCAGTGTGGGCCGAGCGCCTTATAAGA
>JBMTVF010000034.1:0-7162 GCA_049451055.1 Candidatus Nanopelagicaceae bacterium
GGGTTCCCCCCCACACGCCACCATCACTTACTGATTAACCGAGCTTTGCAGATCGGAGTTGAAGCAGAGATCCGTTTGCAAGTGCAGAGAATCCTCGAAGCTTCTTAGTTGCAATGCGGTACTCATATGGCGTTGCGAGCCAAATCCAAATTGCATTGTCCTCTAGCTCCTTAGAGATAGCCGTATATGCACTCTTTCGATCGGACACTTTTCCACTTGCCTTACCCTTTACAAAATTGGCATCAAGAGTTTCTGAGGAATAAGAGGCAATTTTGTTTAGGTTTCCGGTAGAGGTGAAGTATCGAGTGTACATAGTGTCTGGATCTACTCGACCACCATTATTTGCCAAGGTTGCTACGAAATCCGCTGCAAGCCAACGTGGTACGTAAGTCGCCTGCTCGACGATATCGAGATCCATAGTTATATTCGCCTTCGCAAGCTGAGCTTTGATGTTTTGCGCCATTGCGACTGAAGTCGCCCATCCGGTACTTGTAATCATAGCTTTGAATGTAACGCCACTAGATTTTCCTGCTGCCGCCAAGTATGACTTCGCCTTAGCAAGATCTTGCTTAGGGCATGGACGATCGTTGGCGTCAGACCTGAACGCTGGACTTGTTATTGGTCCTGAAATTTGACCCTCACCCAACAGCGCCGTGTCAACCAATTCCTGACGATCAACAGCGCACTGGATAGCAAGTCGGACATTTTTGTCATTTAATGGCGCAACTTTCGTATTTAGCATTAAAGCATAGTAAGCCAATGCGGGAGTCTTGAAAGTCTTCAAGTTCTTCTTTACCTGTCGAGCTATAAGTGGATCTGTGATGATTCCCATTCCGATAGTTCCGGCATTAAGCGCAGAGAGTATCGAAGCTTCATTAGGAATTACTCGAATCGTCACATCCTGAATATTGGGCTCGCCCATAAAATAATCAGGATTAGCCTGAAGTTTCAGAGATTGTGTTGGCTCCCAAGAAACAAATTTGAATGGACCTGTTCCATTTGGCTTATTGCTTCCACCAATTCGACCAGCATCAATGTCAGCTTTTGAAAGCATTGCCATATTCACGCCTTCAAGTGCAGCGAGAATTGGCGCATTCGGGATGGACATTTTCAGAACTAATTGGCGTCCCTTTGCGGTGATGGAAGTAATTGTCGCGATATTTGCGCGAGCCGCAGCTCCAGTCTTAGGATCAAGAATTCTTTCTAGGGAAGCTTTGGCATCTTCGGCGTCAAAAGTTGAGCCATCGTGGAATTTCACACCTTTACGAAGATTAAGAGTTAGTTGTGTGCCGTCCTTGCTGAAAATCCATGAGCTTGCGAGACCACCTTTGATTGCATTCTTGGCACCAATCTCAATCAAGCTTCCATAAACTAGACCTAGTCCGCGCACTGTTGCAAAGTTTGTGGAGGTATGTGGGTCCGTTTTATCAATATCAAGCACGCTACCAATTACTAGACTTGTATCGGCAGCCTTAGCTGGTTGAGCGATTAGCACGCCACCTAGAAGCGCAGTGATTGCCAAACCTGCCCTTAGTTTTCTTAGTTTCACTTACTTTCCTTTCCGTCGAGGGATGAGTTCATCTTTCTCTCTAAAATAGCTTAGGTCAAGCGTCTATCACCCTTTCACAGCCCCAGCTGTGAGCCCTTTGATAAATTGCTCGGAGAGAATCAGATAGAGAACCACAAGCGGCAGAGCCGCCAGAGTTAATCCAGCAAAGAGCACGCCCCATTGCGATGCATATTGGCCAAAGAAGACTGTTAATCCTTGCATAATAGTTTTCTTCTCTGGACTTTGTAGAAATACAAGTGGTAGGAAGAAATCATTCCAAATTGGAATTGCCGAATAGATTGCAACTATTGCCATTCCTGGTCGCACCAATGGCGCAAGAACCTTCCGTAGTAATTGAAACTCTGATGCACCATCAATTCGGGCGGCGCTATCTAAATCAAGTGGAAGACTTCGGAAGAATCCGCTCATGATAAAAATTGCGGCTGGTAATGCGGCTGATGTATAGACGAGTATTAACCCAAGTCTAGAATCAAGTAATCCCATCCACTTTAGCTGAATAAAAAGAGGCAAGATTGCCAGTTTTGCTGGTACCAACATCCCGGTTAGCACAAATGCTAGAACCAGATTACTTCCTTTGAACTGATACCTGGCTAGGACAAAGCCAGCACCGACTGACAAAACTACAATTAGTACAAGTGAGCCACCAGTAATGATTAGTGAGTTAAAGAGATAAGTTGGAAAATCGCCGCCACTCCATACTGATGAATAATTACCCCAAAATGGATCTCGAGCCAGCCCAAATGGACTCCGAGCAAATTCGCTTGTTTCGCGCAGTGAAGAATTTATAAGAAAGAAGACTGGAGTTAAAACTAGCAAGGCGTTAAAAATCAAAACTGATTGATAAAATGTACGATTGGCGAGACTTTTCATCACATCTCAACCTCTCGACGACGTAACAAATTAGACCCGAGCGCCGCTCCTAATCCAACAATCGTGAATATGACAACTCCCAAAGCTGAACCCACTCCAACGTTATTGGCTCCGGAATCGACGGAACCGAAGGAGAGTCGATAGAACATTAGCGCTAGCGTGTCCGTTGCTCCAGCAGGTGAACCATTCGAACCACCAAGAACGAATGGCAGGTCAAACCATTCAAAAGCACCGATAAAAGTAAGTACCGTAATTATCGTTAGCGAGGGAGCAAGAAGAGGAAAGAGAATTCTTCTAAAAATCTGACCTTCAGAAGCGCCATCTATTCGGGCGGCTTCGATGAATTCCTGGCTTATTGCGTTCAACCCCGCTAGAAAAACTATCGCTGGAAAACCTACCCAGCGCCACAAATTAATAAATACAAGCGTCGGCAGTGCAGTTCGAGTATCTCCAAGCCAAGGAAGTGCCCACTCGGTTAATCCAATTTTCGTAAGAATTTGATTTATGGGCCCGTAATAGGGGTCCAGCAGCGTTTGCCACATATATCCGACAATTACTAATGAGAAAATGACTGGAAGAAACACAATCGTTCTATAAATACGTCTACCTCGAATTACTTTAAAGAGTGCATACGCAACAAGTAAACCAAGACTTGTCTGTAGTGCCATGACAGCAATAAAAACGAGGGTGTTGTGACGCAAGGCCATAAAAAATTGGTCTCTAAAAGGGTACTCAAATAAGCGTAGAAAATTATCTAAACCTATAAACTCACCTCGCTGAAAGCCTGCCCAATCAAATAGCGAGTAACTTAAAGTTGTTAACGCAGGTATCGTTGTAAATATAAGTATTGCAAAAATCCCAGGCAACAATAAAAAGTAGGTGGCCCGATTTTGGTCTTTACGAAGTCCAGATCTGCTCATAATGCGATTTGTAAAGAGCAGGGCGGGCAATAGCCGCCCTGCTCTTTATTTGCTCTTAGGACTTGCCTTTCTGAGGTGTGTACCAAGACGCGACTGCAGTCTGAACATCCTTAGCTAATTGTTCAGGCGTTGTTCCACCAACAATTAACTTTTGGAATCCAGGCTGGAGAATTGATGAAGATGTCGGATTCTCATAACGGAATCCAACGACATTTAGAAACGGTGTTCCTAGAGTCCTTAACCAGCGGTTTATTTCTTTAACCGCTTGGTCATTTATCTTCACATATGGAGCGGTTGGAATGAATGCAATCTCATCCACAAGGGCTTGGCCGAATTCCTTAGTTCCGAGGAAGTTTAGGAACTTGAGAGCCGCAGCTTGATCTGTTGTCTTTGAATTTATTGCATATGATCCATCGCCCCAAGTTCCTACATAGCGCTTCGCGCCAAGTTTTGCCTTAGGAGCTGGGAACCAACCGATATTGATTGATGGATTTACGGAACGGAAATATCCCATCTCGTAATTTCCTCCGATGTAGAACGCCGCTTTCTCATTGGCAAACAATCCACGTGCGGTGTTGTAATCGATTCCCTGATAGTTAGCTGGCATGTACTTAGCCAAATCTGCAACAGCTTTTAGCGAGGCGACATAACCTTTATCGGTAAATGTCTTCTTGCCCGCTACGACATCATTGAAGAATTGAGTACCACCGTAATAGGAAGGTCCAATCGTGGCATGTAACTGCTCAAGTGCCGGACCGTTACCTCCAGCGTTCCCTAGAGGTAGATAGCCAGCTTTCTTAACTTTCTCAAAAGCGGTAACCATCTGGCTCATAGTCTGTGGAAGCGCCTTTACGCCAGCCGCAGAGAGAATTTCTGGGTTGTACATGACGCCAAGCGCAGAAACTGCGTATGGAAGTCCATACTGCTTCTTATCCTTATAGCCTTGAGCCGCAGCCAAGATTCCAGGTGACAATTTCTTAAGGGCAGGTACCGAACTATTAGTTAATGGAAGGAAGTAGCCGGCATCCATCAAGTTCGCCATCGCGCCATATGGGCGGAGCTGAACGATGTCTGGACCCTTACCTGCGGTTAGTGCGGTGGAGACAATTGCGTTGTACTCCGTATTTAAGTAAGGCGTAAATTTCACGGTAATTCCCGGATTCTTCGCTTCAAAAAGCTTGATCTGGGACTCGTAGAAAGCCTTATCTTCGGTTCGCCATGACCAGAACGTAAGTTCGGTGGCCGCGGATGCAGATGTGACCCCTGGTAGCACGACCGCCGTCGCTGCAAATAGGGCTGCAACCAATGCGCGAAGCCGCGTATAGGTTATTTTCACTTAGTTTCCTCCTCGAGGGCGAGATGTTGTGTTCTTACCAGAGCGACTTGCAACAGCCGATCTAGATTCATCAAGAGCAGCTCTTGTGCCACTCCAGTCCCTCTGCGCTAGTGACACGCAGAGAAAGTCAACCACCGTCAATTGTGCTATCCGAGATGCCGTTGCACCGCTGCGAAAGGTGGTTTCTCGTGCGGCGGTATGAAGAACAAAATCTGAAATTGATACAGCTGGACTACGTAATGCATTTGTAAGAAGCACTATTTTTACACCTTTGGCCTTAAATGCCTTAATTACTCCGATTGTCTCTTCTGTTGTTCCTGAATGAGAAATCGCAATAAGAACATCACCTTTCTTCAGTATCGAAATAGCAGTCAGTGCAGCGTGATATTCAGTCCATGCAATTGCATTTTTGGATAAACGGTTTAGTTTTGTCTGAAGATCATGTGCTACAAAACCACTTGAGACTAAACCAAAGATTCCAATCATCTTTGCTTTTTCACAAAGATCCAATACCTTCTTAAAGACCTCTAAGTTCAATCTATCAGCGGTTGCTTCAATTGCACGCGCGTCGGCATAGGCGATTTTTTGGATTATGTTATGTAAAGAGTCTTCAGGAGTGATTCCACCATCAAGAATTTCTGTACCCACGCCCAAAGAATTTCTTCGCGATAGATCTCCAACAAGTGCGAGTCGAAATTCTGGATACCCGCTAAATCCCAGGGCACGACTAAATCGAACTACCGAGGCCATAGAGGTTGCGCTTTCCTCAGCTAACTCGCTTATGTTCATTCCGGATGCAGCTGATGGGTCATTGAGAACAGTCTTTGCAATTGCCAATTCGCTGGCATGAAAGGAGTCAAAGAGATTTGAAATAGAACCCAAGAGGTCGATATTTTGCGATACACCTGCAGGTGTCTTCGATAGCGACCTCATGGCTCCCCTCGCTACTTGAAAATTAATTTCAGTGGGTCGCTACTTTAATGAAAAAAATCACCCTGGCAAAGAGTTTTCAGGCTTTTGTTCCAAATTGTTATCGAGGAAGTAGCGAGCTACCGGCGCCCAAGTGCCTGACGGATCCTTCCATCGGCCAACGCTAGAGCGCTCTCAGCCTCTCCCCTACCCACACCCAAAAGCTCCATAAGGATGGCCACCTTGACCTGT
This sequence comes from Candidatus Nanopelagicaceae bacterium, assembly GCA_049451055.1. Classification (GTDB taxonomy): domain Bacteria; phylum Actinomycetota; class Actinomycetes; order Nanopelagicales; family Nanopelagicaceae; genus MAG-120802. The sequence continues at coordinate 5,858 of JBMTVF010000034.1, forward strand.
TCGCCCGAGGAAATCAACAATTCGCTTGCCCGCCCAAGATCGCATCCAGAAGCAGAAGCAATTATTCGATGTGCTCTGTCGCGTAACTTGATGTTATTCACCTGTAAGTCAACCATTAAATTTCCAAAAGTCTTTCCCATCAAAATCATCGCACCGGTAGAAAGCATATTTAGAACTAGTTTCTGAGCAGTGCCAGATTTCATTCTTGTAGAACCACTCAATACTTCGGGACCACTATCGATTTCAATCTTCAGTTCCGCAACTTCGCCAATTTTTGATTTTTTATTTGAGGCCAATGCAATAGTTAAACTTCCTAAAGATCGCGCATGCTTCAGGGCTCCAATTACATATGGTGTACGTCCGCTTGCGGCTATTCCGACCACAACATCTTTTTCGTTCAACTTAAGAGCTGTGAGTTGCTCTATAGCGCCTTTCTCGTCATCTTCCGCGCCCTCAACCGGACTCCGCAACGCTACGTCTCCACCTGCGATTAAACCAATCACTAAATCACTTCCTACAGAAAAGGTTGGGCCACATTCTGAAGCGTCCAAAACTCCGAGTCTTCCAGAGGTTCCTGCACCCAAATAAATTAAGCGACCGCCCATTTTTAGCCGGTCAACAATTCCACTTAATGCCACTTCAATATCATCAATTTCACGAAAAACGGCACTTGGTACTTCGCTGTCTGCTGCGTTAATTGCTTTTAGTAATTCATTAGGCGTAAGCGAGTCAAGATTTGCCAGGCTCTCATCTACTTGTTCAGTTCTGAGGGCTGCAATAAGTTTTTTATCGGCATCCATTAGGGAGAAGACTAGTATTTTCACATGGAAATAAGACTCTGGGGCTCAGTAATCGGGCTTTTGCTCGTAATTACATATGCGATCGGATCGGGAATCTGGACAAGCAGTTCCCCAGGCTGGTACGGGAACCTAAATCGTCCTCCCTGGCAACCGCCTGACTTTGTCTTTGGGTTGATCTGGCCTTACAACTTCATAGTGCTGGGTATGGCGGCCTTTCAAATATCCGCATCACTCAGTCGAAATCAAATCCTGATCTGGCTTACCTGTTTCGCCCTTTCAGTCGCAGCAGCGCTAACTTGGGCGTATAGCTTTTATGTTCCACACAATCTGCAACTAGCCGCTATTTCCCTTGCGATTACTACGATAATGACTATCCCAGTTCTAGTTCTAACTTTCAGAGCATCAACACTTTTTGGTTTTGCGCTGTTGCCTTATCAAATCTGGCTTGCGATCGCTACAACTCTTGCATGGGGCTACTACACTCGAAACTAAGCAACCTCATCAT
>JBMTVF010000035.1:0-7047 GCA_049451055.1 Candidatus Nanopelagicaceae bacterium
GGTGCTGGAATGTCTGAAGAAGCGATTGCGGCCTGCTCTCGAATTCTTGCAATTGCACAATACGGATCTACCCGTTCTATGAACGCATCTGCCGCAGGCGCGATTGCTATGTATGCCTGGGGGATGCAGCACTTAACGCCACCAGCAAACCATCTGTAGCGCGCTCCACCATCTCTAAAACTTTTTCAAATGCTGAATCTGGTAGCGAATATGGATCAGGAACTTCAAGGCTCGTTGCGCTCTCATCAAATTCCCTTAAGTAGAAAATCTTTCTCTGCTCTTCCTTGCTGGTAGCAAGTTCGCTTACCTGTTGATGGTTGTGGTGATCCATAACTAAAACTAGATCGGCTGCAACTAGCCGGGAATAATTAAATTGCGAGGCGATGTGGTTGTACTTATATCCGGCGCCTTCCCAAGCTCGCTTAGCGGGATCGTTTGGGCCCTCGCCGATGTGCCAATTTGAAGTGCCCGCAGAATCGACAGTTATTGAGCGATTCTTAATTTTATTGTGTAGCACCGCGGCTGCCATCGGAGAGCGACAGATATTGCCGTAACAAACCATTGTTATTAAGAGATGTTCGCGCCCCTTAAGGAACGAAAGGTCCGGCACTAGTCCTCGATAATCTCAGTTACTGCTGAAATTCTTCGTTCAATCTCAGCGGCCTCATCGCCTCTTCCGGTAGCGCGAAGGACTTGTGCAATTCGCCGCTCAATTGCGACGATAAATTCAAAATCACGCGGATCTGCGTCGGCGGCAATATCCAGCACTCGCTCCAGAGTCGCTAATCCTTCTTCTACTTCTCCATTTAAAACCTGGGCCTTACCAAGTTCGAAAGAAGCGTAAGTGAGTCGGCGTTGATCATGAGCAGTAGCAAAAACATCAACTGATTTTTGGGCATATTTGAGAGCGGAATCCGCGTCACCAATCTCAACATAACAGTGAGCTAATTTCTGGTCACACCTAGCGACCTGGATAACTTCTTGCGAAACTTTAAAGTATTCGCGTGCCTCTAAGAAAGTAGAAATCGCTTTCTCATAATTCTTAAGTTCTCGATAAGCGCAGCCAATCAAATAGAAATCATTTGCGGTGCCGAGTTCATTTCCATCTACTAGATGTTCTTGGGCACACTCTTCCATGCAGGAAATCGCTTTCTCATACTCTTTCGAGGAGAACCACCATTCGCCAAGTGTGCATGCGAGCTCAAGCGCCATCGGCGATTTGTTTTCGCGAAGTAACTCAACCGCTTTGCTCATCGCATTTGCCGCTTCGTTCATACGTTTCAATTGATTTAAGTTGTAACCAATTGCGGAATAGGCCTGGGCTAGACCCTCTCTAGGCGCAGCAGTGCCAAGTTCAGCATAGATATCTCGCGCGGTTTCAGCGAGCGCCAGCGCTTCGTCATATTGGCCGCGAGCATATATTCGTGCACTTAACTCGTAATAAGTACTCGCACGATCTACGCCTTGTGTCTCAGGTATCCGCTCCCACAACATCTCTTCCGTGATGATCTCTTCACTTCCATCATCTTCGTTGTGTTCGTTACCCAAGTTGCAACCTCCCTTTACCTAAGCGCAACTTAGCACCAGGCAAAGTTAGCCGCTTTATTTTTGGCAATTGGCTCGCGCTTAATTTGAATCTTGCTTGCCAAGGGTTACTTCAAAGGTCTGGCTTCCGCCGCCAGGTAAATCAACCTTAATTTTGATCGTGTCACCTGGTGCGTAAGAGCGAACGCGAACAATCGCCGAAATCAAATCATTGATCTTCTTCCCATCAATTTCCTTGATAATCGAGCCGCTTGGGATACGAGCTTTTGCCGCCGCCTCACCATCAACTACCGTCTGAATTCGGGCACCAACACCAGAAAAAGTATTATCAAAATTTACGCCCAAGAAAGGACGAGTGGATTTTCCGGTAGCAATTATTTCGTCAATAACTCGTTTTGCTTGATTGAAGGGAATCGCAAAACCAAGTCCAATTGATCCCACATTCGATCCAGTTGATGCGATCGCGCTATTGATACCGACTAACGCACCCGTTGAATCAACTAACGGGCCGCCAGAATTTCCAGGATTAATCGCAGCATCCGTTTGAATGGCATCGATAAATGATCCGACACCGCCGCTGCTAGTAGTCACAGGTCGATTTAAAGCTGACACAATTCCGCTAGTCACAGTTCCGGATAATCCAAGCGGAGATCCGAAAGCAATTACAGGCTCTCCGATAATTAAGCTGCTGGAATTTCCTTCTTTTATTGGACGAAGATTGCCGCGATTGATCTTAAGGACTGCAATATCGTAAGCAATATCTCTACCGACTATTGAGGCAGTCTCCATCTCGCCGCTATTCAATTCCGCTCGAACCGTCCCGCTCTGGACTGCATCATCAATCACATGGTTATTGGTAATTACAAACGAACTTGTGCCACTACTTCTATAGATGACACCTGAACCAGTTCCGCCTCCGGAAGGAGAGCTAACCGATATTGAAACTACAGATGGTGATACTGCAGCAGCAATAGTTTGAATATTTGTTCCGGAACCAGAAATCTCCATCAATGTTCTTGATCTTGCACAACTTCCATCAGTTGATGCATAAATTGCTTTAGTTTTCTTATCAACGCAAACTTTTGTTGGTGGGGTGTCTGGAGTAACTGCCACCGCAACGCTTCCAGCAACAATTGCACCCGCGAAAAATCCAACCAAAACTTTTGAGAAAGAAGAGAGTGGTTTCATGGCTGGCACCTTTTCACGAATTCCTGAGAGAATGATTAATGTAAATCCAACCTACTCTGAGTAGACTGCGCAAATTATGTCGCCTGAGCTAAAGCGAGCCCGCTTGGGCGTGACTCTCGCATTTGTTGTGAATGGCTTCACAGCAGGCACCTTCGTGGCGCGAATTCCAGATATCAAAGAGATACTCGCGATTTCAGATGGCGTACTAGGCCTCTCTCTCCTTTTTGTATCTATCGGAGTTTTTGCCGGTCTTGGCCCGGCCGGAAGAAATAGCGCGCGTTACGGAAGTAGACCGGTGATTCTCTTCGGGACGCTCGCAATTGTTATTTCGCTACCGATAGTGGGATGGCTTCCTAATCTTGGTTTTGCTTGGTTTGGACTTTTTATATTTGGTTTTGCATTAGCAACCCAAGATGTTTCTATGAATGCTCATGCAGTTGTCATCGAACAACGTGCTGGGCGAAGATTGATGAGTAACTTTCACGCGATGTTTTCTGTAGGAACTCTCTTTGGCGGAATTCTTGGTGGGATATTTTCCCAGCTCGAAATCACGCCACTTAATCAAGGCTTTATCTTGGCAATAATTTATTTGTTGATTCTCTACTTTATCCGGGAATTGATTCTTCCTGCCTCAGTTGATCAACATCGAATCACGAAGAATAAAGGTGAGCGATCGCCGATGATCTTCTGGATATTTGGAATCTTTGGTCTCTTTGCAGCGCTAAGTGAGGGTGCTGCCGGAGATTGGGGCGGAGTGCTTGCACGCGATGCTTTTGCTGCCACTCCCTTTATTTCAACGCTTCCATACATTGTCTATACGCTCGCGATGGTTATCGGTCGATTATCGGGTGATTTCTTAGCTCATAAATTTGGCGCCTCACAAATAATCGCAGCCGGCGGGATCATCTCTAGCGTAAGTCTTTCGCTTGGTCTAATTGTTGGCGGCGTTCCCGCTCTGATGATTTCATGGTTCTTACTAGGGATTGGATTATCAGTCGTTATTCCTTTGATGTTTAGCGCTGCTGGAACTTTGGCTTCTACTAAATATCAGGGCGTAATCTCACCCCCACAAGCCATTGCGCGAGTATCAGGGGTTTCATATTTTGGTTTCGTTATTGGGCCACCAGTAATTGGTTTTCTTGCCGAGCTATTTGAACTTAGGTGGGCGCTATTCTTCTTAGTCGCGCTCTGCTTTAGTCTTATTTTCGCTTCTCGTTATGCAAAGGCCGCATAACACTTACCAAGATGAATGTAGCGGTCGACCTTCGGCATAACCAGCAGCCGATTGGATTCCAACCACCGCTTTCTCGGCAAACTCAGTCAAATTCTTAGCACCGGCATACGTACAAGAAGATCTAACTCCAGCAATGATGTCGTCAATTAAATCTTCAACACCAGGTCGAGCTGGATCTAAATACATTCGCGATGATGAAATACCTTCTTCAAATAAGGCTTTACGTGCTCGATCAAAAGCATCTTCACTTGATGTTCGAGCAGCAACAGCGCGCGCTGATGCCATGCCAAATGACTCTTTATAGAGACGTCCTTCGACATCTACCCGAAGATCACTTGGCGATTCATATGTTCCAGCAAACCAAGAACCAATCATCACCGCTGAGGCGCCAGCAGCGAGCGCTAGCGCGACATCTCTTGGATGGCGCACACCGCCATCAGCCCAGATAAATTTTCCTAATTTCTTCGCTTCGACTGCGCATTCCATTACTGCTGAAAATTGTGGTCGCCCAACGCCAGTCTGCATCCGAGTAGTGCACATAGCACCTGGTCCTACTCCAACTTTCACAATATCCGCACCGGCGCCAACTAAATCGCGCACACCTTCCGCAGTTACGACGTTGCCTGCAACAATAGGAATTCCGCCAGCAATTGGACGGATTGATTTGAGAACTTCAATCATCTTCTCCTGATGGCCATGCGCGGTATCAACAACAACGAGATCGACACCGGCGGCAATCAAGCCAGCCACTTTCTCTTTCACATCCCCATTTACTCCAACGGCGGCGGCAATTCTTAATTTCCCTTTGGTGTCTAGGGTTGGTTTATAAAGAGTTGCTCGTAGCGCGCTGGTGCGAGTCATTATTCCGCTGAGTTTCCCAGTTGAATCAACGACTGGGGCTAATTTTCGATTCTTTTCATGGAGCAACTGGAATGCTGATTTCGCATCTAAAGTATCTGGAATTACCAACAAGTCTTTTGACATAACTCTATGGATTTGGGTGAATCTATCGGCACCTTCCCAATCAGCTTCAGTAAGGATTCCAACGGGCTTTGCATCTTCAACGATGATGATGGCGCCGTGAGCTCGTTTATGAATTAGCGAAGCTGCATCGGCAACTGTATTTGTTGGCTGAAGCGTGATTGGGGTATCGAAAAGAATATGGCGGCTCTTCATCCAAGCGATTACATCTGAGACGACTGGAATTGGAATATCTTGTGGGATAACAGTTAGTCCACCGCGGCGTGCAACTGTTTCTGCCATTCGGCGTCCAGAAATTGCGGTCATATTTGAAACGATTAGTGGAATTGTTGCGCCACATCCATCAACAGTTTGCAGATCAACATCCATTCGACTTGTGATGTTGGATCGCGATGGAATCATAAATACATCGTCGTAAGTTAAATCGTGATCGGGTTGATGTATTAATCGCACGTGTCGGAAGTCTAGACCGTTATAAGTTTTTAAGGTTCGTTTAACCTAAATACTGCGGGAATTCGCAGGAATCACGCATACGACACACGTGTTGACCGCCCCTTAGGGCCAGGAGTAAACTTCTGAAAAGCAACACAAAGTGCTAAGGAGCGTGGTACCAACAAATCGGTTCTTCTGAACCGTATTTGGGAAGTCCCAAACTCCCATGTTTAATCAAACCCATCATTCCCAAACCTTTAGACAGGTCCCACTTTCCTATCGCCCAATTCCAGCCGCGCGAATTCAAGAGCTACTTGAAATTGAACGAAGTAAGTTTTCAAAACTTGCACCAGGCTCCGGAGATGAAAATGTTCGCGCCGGAAAAGTAACGCCGCTTGGTGTCGCCTCAAGTTTCCAGCATTGGGAGCCATATCCAATCTCGATCGTCTCAGCCAAAGGCGCCTGGATGTTGGATGTCGACGGGCGCGAAATGCTCGATTTATCTATGGGATTTGGTGCGCTTCTAGTCGGCCACCTAAATGATGAGGTCGTTAAAGAAGCGAAAGAAACCTTAGATGTTGGAACGCTCTTCGCTACGCCATCTCCAATTACCCGCGACGGTGCTGAGATTATCGCCCGCCGATTTGGTCTAGACCTGGTCCGCTTTGCAAACTCTGGTACCGAAGCAACGATGTACGCGATTCGTACAGCTCGCGCTGCTACCGGAAAACTTGGCATTGTAAAAATTGAAGGCGGATACCACGGTTCTTATGACCCATTGATGGTCTCAAATAAGCCAGATGTAAATCTTGCTGGCTCACCAGATAATCCAAATCCAATTCCACTTCCGGCTGTGGTGCCAGGTGAAGTTCATGTTGTCCCTTACAACAATGCGGATGCAATCGAACGAGTTTTCAAAGCGCATGCTGATTCGATAGCTTGCTTAATTATGGAACCAGTTTTAGAAAATATTGGCATCGTAGTTCCTGATGTGGGATATCTCGAGAGAGTTCGACAGCTCTGTGATCAATACGGAGTTTTATTGGTATTTGATGAAGTTAAAACTGGTTTAACTGCCGGCCCACAAGGCGCCGCACAAAGACTTGGAATTAAGCCAGATTTAATTGCGCTTGCAAAATCAATTGGTGGTGGAATTCCGGTTGCTGCCTTCGGTGGCAAACGCGAATATATGGAAACCGTTATTAATGGCAAACATGCTCACCTTGGAACATTTAATGGCCACTTCTTAGCGATGGCTGGTGTCCGAGCAGTCGATCGCATCTGTACTCCGGAAGCGCTACAGCGATGCGAAGATTTGAATCGTCAAGCCTTAACTCGTATGTCAGAAATTATCAATGAATATGAATTGCCAGCTCACACTGTTGGTTTCGGCGTTAAAGGTTGCATCACTTGGTCTGGTACACCGGTACGAAATTACCGTGATTACAAGGCGACTGATTTCGAATTGGCTGAACTCTCCTTCTTCTGGTCGCTAAATCGAAACGTTATGACCCCGCCTGGTCTGGATGAACAGTGGTTGATCTCCCTTGCCCACGGCCAGCGCGAAATCGACATCATCGTCGGGGATTTCCTCGAGTTTGCCCAAGCGCTGCGCGCCTAGATACCAAATTCGTTATCCGTAATACCTTTTAATACATCTTTGCCTG
>JBMTVF010000036.1:0-6596 GCA_049451055.1 Candidatus Nanopelagicaceae bacterium
TTCCGTTAGCGGTTCCAGGAGCAAGCCTTAGCGTCACTTGATCGCCCTCCAGGGTAGGAACTGGAATGTCGGCGCCGAGAGCGGCTTCGGTAAAACTAACCGGCAGCTTCAAATGAATATTCTCGCCTTTGCGTGAGAAGACAGGGTGGGGCACGACGCTAACTAAAAGGTATAAATCACCAGGACCAGCTTCGCCTGGTTGGCCGCGACCTTTTACGCGAATCTTTCCGCCATCTGTTATTCCAGCTGGTATGCGAACAGTTAGATTCGGTTTCAAATCAATCTCTTTACCGAAGATGGAGTCGCGGAAAGATATTGTGATTTCGCTCTGGGTGTCTGCGCCTTTACGTGGACCGCGGCGACCACCGAAGATAGAGGAGAAAATATCCCCGCCGCTAAATAGATCGCTGAAATCCCCACTGTATTGATTTGCGCCTTGGCGAAAGGCGCCGGATTTAAAGGCTTCTCGCGCTTGATCGTATTCAGCCCGTTTCTTCTCATCGCTGAGAATGTCATAAGCCTCGGAGACTTCTTTAAATTTATCCTCTAATTTCTTATCACCCTTTGTCTTATCTGGGTGTAGTTCACGGGCTAATTGGCGATACTTCTTTTTTATTGCCGCTGCGTCGGCCTTGTTATCTACGCCGAGAACTGCGTAATAATCTTTTTCGTAGAGATCTTTAGCTGCCATGTTCAGGGTCGGTGACTACAACTCTTGCAGGTCGTAACACGCGCTCCTTATGTTTGTATCCTGGTTGCAAAATCTTTGTGACAGTCGTTTCTTTAACGTCCGTAGAAGTTTCATGCATTAGCGCTTCGTGAATATTGGGGTCGAAAGTTGAAGGAGCTTCGCCAAATTTTTGTAGACCTAACTTCTGGGAGAAGTTTGTAACTTGATCGGCAACAGCTTTGAAGCCACCTGTTAATTCGCCATGTTCGGCAGCGCGATCTAGATCATCGAGGATGGGAAGTAGCTCAATCAGAGCTGCGCCGGTTGCTATATCGGCAACGAGTATTCGGTCGCGATCCACACGCTTCTTGTAATTTGAATATTCCGCCTGAAGTCGTTGCAGATCTTCAGTAAGTGAAGCGACCGGGTCTTTCGACTCGGTCGCTTCGGATGAATCAGTAGCGATTTCCTCGCTCATTACTTACCTTCATCGACAATTTCAGCGTCTTCAACGCCATCTTCTTTTGGTTTCTCAGATGAGGCTTGTGCCGCGCTTGCTGCATATAGAGCTGCGCCAAGTTGTTGGCTAACTTCTGCTAACTTCTCGGTCGCGCTCTTAATTGCGTTTGAATCGGTTCCAGAAAGCGCTTTCTTTAACTCAGACATTGCAGATTCGACTTCAGCTTTCTTCTCAGCCGATTCGCCTTCCTTCAATTTCTCTTCGTTATCTTTCAAGAATTTTTCAGTCTGGTAGACCAAAGAGTCGCCTGAGTTACGAATCTCAGCTTCTTCACGACGCTTCTTATCTTCATCAGCATGTGATTCGGCATCGCGCATCATTCGATCAATCTCTTCTTTTGGAAGAGCTGAGCCACCAGTAATGGTCATTCTCTGCTCTTTGCCAGTTCCAAGATCTTTCGCCGATACATGGACAATTCCGTTGGTATCAATATCGAATGTAACTTCAATTTGTGGGATACCTCTTGGCGCTGGGGCGATTCCAGTTAATTCAAACATGCCAAGGCGCTTGTTATAAGCGGCCATCTCACGTTCTCCTTGGAAGACCTGAATCTGAACAGCTGGTTGATTGTCATCAGCTGTTGTAAAGATCTCCGAGCGCTTGGTTGGAATTGTTGTATTGCGCTCGATTAGCTTGGTCATGATTCCGCCCTTAGTTTCAATACCAAGAGATAGTGGAGTCACATCAAGGAGAAGAACATCTTTAACTTCACCTTTGATAACACCGGCCTGGAGGCTTGCGCCAACAGCTACAACTTCATCAGGGTTTACGCCTTTATTCGGCTCTTTTCCACCGGTCAACTCTTTTACAAGATCAACGACTGCTGGCATACGGGTGGAGCCACCAACAAGAACTACGTGATCAATTTCAGATACTGGAATTCCAGCATCTTTCAAGACAGCTTGGAATGGCTTACGGCAGCGATCCAAAAGATCTGCAGTCATTCCCTGGAATTGGGCACGAGTGATTGTTTCATCTAGGAATAGTGGATTCTTCTCTGCATCAACTGTGATGTATGGAAGATTAATTGAAGTCTGTTGTGAAGAGGAGAGTTCAATTTTCGCCTTTTCAGCAGCTTCACGAACGCGCTGCATTGCCATCTTATCTTTTGCAAGATCAACGCCATGCTTAGATTGGAAAGTTTTAACAAGATAATCAACTAGCGCTTGATCCCAATCATCGCCACCAAGGACGTTGTCGCCATTTGTAGCTTTGACTTCGACAACTCCTTCGCCAATCTCAAGTAGAGAAACATCGAAAGTTCCGCCACCAAGATCGAAAACAAGGATGGTCTGCTCTTTATCGCCTTTATCAAGACCATAAGCAAGAGCCGCAGAGGTTGGCTCGTTGATGATACGTAGGACATTTAGTCCAGCAATCTCGCCAGCTTCCTTTGTCGCTTGACGTTGTGCATCATTGAAATATGCAGGAACAGTAATAACTGCATCAGTAATTGTTTCTCCAAGATACGACTCAGCATCTCGCTTCAACTTCTGCAAGATACGAGCAGAGATTTCTTGTGCGGTGTACTTCTTGCCATCGATATCGATGTTCCAAGTTGTACCCATGTGGCGCTTAACGGAGCGAATGGTTCGCTCTACGTTTGTGACGGATTGGCGCTTAGCGACTTCACCAACTAGAACCTCGCCATTCTTTGCGAAGGCGACGATTGAAGGGGTGGTTCGAGCTCCTTCCGCATTAGCGATAACGGTGGCTTCGCCACCTTCTAGTACGGATACGCAGGAATTTGTCGTACCCAGGTCAATACCAACTGCTCTGGCCATCTTTATTACTCCTATAAATTTCTGACTTTGACCTCTTAACGCAGGAAAGTGGGCGAGTTATTCCCAAGCCCTCCTAGGCTCTCCCTGTGACCCTCGTTCTATCGCTAGCCGCATTCGGAATAACGCTCGTTGCGGTCGGGCTCTTTGCCGTTAGGGCGCTAGAGCTTTATCGAAAGATTCGATCGGGGCAGCCGGACCCAACCCGCAACTCCCTAAAAGGTAAGCGCTTGGCGGCGATGACCAGAGAAGTTTTAGGCCATACCAAGATGCTTAATTTCACCGGAAGTGGAATTGCCCACTGGTTTGTGATGATTGGTTTCGTTGCGCTATTTGGAACTTTGGTAACTGCATATGGACAGGTTATAAATCCAGAATTTCTTCTTCCTGTTATCGGTGAGTGGGATCCATATATTTACTTCGTTTTGGCGATTGCATGGCTGACTGGCGTTGGAATTGTGACTTTGATTGGAATTAGACAAGTAACTCGATTTGTAAAGAAGGGAAGAAGTTCTAGGTTTTTTGGTTCGTATAACAAGAGAGCATATTTTGTAGAAGCTGTCATTTTGGTGATTGTTTTTTGTGTAATCGGATTACATGATTTGGAAGTTCGTTTGAAAAATGGGGAAGATGTTGGTTCATTAATTCAAATTGTGGCAACGCTAAAAATAGTAGTCTCGATGTCCTGGTTCATTGTCGTGGCTTCCAATTTAAGAATGGGTGTTGCTTGGCACCGATTCTTGGCGCCTTTCAACATTTACTTTAAGCGAAATGTGGGAACTCCAACTTTAGGTGCACTACCAGAAATGCTCTCTAAAGGTGCGCCGATCAATTTTGAAGATCCAAAAGAGGATGATCTTTTTGGAATTGGTAAAGCAGCCGATATCTCCTGGAAGGGTTTGCTAGATATGGCCAGCTGTACCGAATGTGGTCGCTGCCAATCGCAATGCCCCGCTTGGCATACCGAAAAACCGCTCTCGCCCAAGTTATTAGTGATGGCAATGCGTGATCATGCGCTGGCTAAGGTTCCATCAGATAAACCAATAGTTGGCGAAACAATTTCCCCTGATGTCTTATGGTCTTGCACAACTTGTGGTGCATGTGTCAATGAATGTCCGGTTGATATCGAACATATTGATCACATAGTAAATATGCGCAGATTCCAAGTATTAGTGGAGTCAGAATTTCCAACCGAGTTAGGCGGAACATTTAAGAATCTCGAGAAGGCGGGAAATCCTTGGGGCGCTAATCGAATGGATCGAAACTCCTGGATTGCTGAATGCAATTTCCCAATAAAAGTAATTGAAGGTGAATTACCAGACACGATTGAATATTTATTCTGGGTGGGTTGCGCCGGTGCCTATGAAGAGCGAGCGCGAAAAACCACAAAAGCTGTCGCAGAGCTTTTATATATTGCGAATGTTGAGTTTGCAGTTCTAGGAGCTCGCGAGACTTGTACCGGTGATCCAGCGCGAAGAGCCGGCAATGAATTTCTCTATCAGATTCTCTCCCGCGAGAATATCGAGACCTTTAAAGAGGTTTATGCGAACTACAAAGGCAAGAAAAAGGTAGTTGTAACTTGTCCACATTGCTTTACCACAATTGGAAGAGATTATCGCCAACAAGGTTACGAGTTAGAGATGGTTCACCACACCCAACTATTAAATCAATTAGTCAAGTCTGGAAAATTAAAACCAGTTAACAAAACAACAAATAAATTGACTTATCACGATCCATGTTACTTAGGTCGACATAACCAAATTTATGAACCACCTCGTGAGTTATTGGAATCAACCGGTGTAGAAGTTGTTGAAATGCCAAGAAATAAAGAACGATCATTCTGTTGCGGCGCAGGTGGCGGAAGAATGTGGATGGAGGAGAAGTTGGGGACGCGCATCAATCTCAATCGCGTTGATGAGGCAATAGCGACTGGGGCTCCAGAAGTTGCAGTTGGTTGTCCATTCTGTCGCGTAATGGTTTCCGATGGAATGACGGGAAGAGGTTCAGATGTTGCAGTACTAGATGTCGCTCAGGCGCTTCTTAGAACGGTCAAGCAAGACAGTGGCGATCGTTCCGCCAACCAATCCTCCGACATGAGCGCGCCAGTCAATTCCACCCAGGACGAATCCAAGCGCGAAGTTAATAAGAACGATTCCAATAATTCCGCGCCATTCGATACCGACGCGAGCGCCGATTAGAGCTAACGCACCAAATAATCCAAAGACCATTCCTGAAGCGCCAACGCTAGCCGTATATGGATCATTGAATAGCGCGCTAGCGAGTGATCCAAAAATTAATGAGACCAAGAGAACTACGACGTACTTAGTTGCGCCAAAATAAAGTTCTACTGGAGTTCCAAGCACATGAAGTGCATATAAGTTAAATCCAAGATGAAAGAAGCCTCCGTGCACTAAAGCCACGGTAACCAAACGCCAATATTGACCTTGATCAAACTCAGCACCGCTAATCCAAAGAGTTGACTCGTAACTTGGAACGAGAAGCTGCACAAGGTAAGAGAGCGCAATTGCGCCCACTAAAAGGCTAGTTATCGAGCGAAAACGCATTAAGAGAGTGAGACCGAGTTGATTTTTACTGCTTCTATTGGTCGATCGGCAGGTCCAGTTTTTGTCGTCGCAATAGCATCAACTACTGCTTGTGACTTTGGATCCTTTACCTCGCCAAAGATGCTGTGTTTTCGATTTAGCCAAGAAGTTTCTGCAACGGTGATAAAGAATTGTGAACCATTTGTATTTGGCCCCGCATTTGCCATCGCAAGCAAATAAGGCTTGTTAAAGACTAGCTCTGGATGGAACTCGTCGGCGAACTTATAACCAGGTCCGCCGGTTCCAGTGCCAAGTGGATCGCCGCCTTGAATCATAAAGCCGGCAATTACACGATGAAAGATGGTGCCGTCATACAGCGGCTGGTTAGTTTTAGTACCGGTATTTGGATTTACCCATTCGCGCATTCCGGCAGCTAGTTCTACAAAGTTAGCAACGGTCTTTGGCGCATGATTAGGAAATAGTTCAATAACGATATCGCCCTTATTTGTGTGAAGTGTGGCCCGTGAGATTGGTGGCATATCGCTCATGATTGCTCCTTAAGTTGTTTTTTAAGTTGATTTGCGTGATCGATTGGGTGTTTAGTGTAAGACTCAAGCCACTTTCTTACTGAGTATTCCCCGGATTCTGTGTGGGTTCCTTTATTTTCTAGTTGGGCCTCGGTTAAGCGTTTCAATAGCTCATAAGAGGATTTACGAACTGAAGTAAATACAGCGAGTGAATCTTTTATATCTTCAGTTGTGTAGCCAAGAGTTGGACTTTCCGCCCACTTATTCTCGTCATAGCCTTGAATTATCGAGCCGGGCTCTGCAATCAATCGTCGTAGGCGCGCATAAGATTGGGCTTCGCTATCAGCTAAATGATGGATGATTTGGCGCGGAGTCCAACCATCAGAATCCGTTTTATCTAAATCGCTATCTTTAAGCGAGTGAACTAAATTTAAGAATTGCTCGGTCGCAGCTCTGTATTCTTCAGCGAAATTATTCATAGGTGTGGAGATTAGTTCTCCAGTGGAGACTAGGGGAATTGAACCCCTAACCCCCTGCTTGCAAAGCAGGTGCTCT
>JBMTVF010000037.1:0-6470 GCA_049451055.1 Candidatus Nanopelagicaceae bacterium
TTCCGCTACCAACAGAGAAGAACACCTATTGCGTGATTCGCTCTCCTCACAAATATAAGGACAGCCGCGAACATTTTGAGATGCGCACCCACAAGCGTTTGATCGACATCATCGATCCAACTCCTAAAACTGTGGACTCTTTGATGCGCCTCGATCTTCCAGCCGGCGTCGATATTGAGATCAAGCTCTAAGGGGATCTGAGATGACTACAACACAATCTAAGGGCGGCGCCATCAAGGGAATTCTTGGCGTTAAGCTCGGAATGACTCAGGCCTTCGATGAGAGCAACAGAGTTGTACCGGTAACTGTCGTACAAGCAGGTCCATGCGTTGTCACTCAAGTGCGCACTCTCGAGAAAGATGGCTACGAAGCAGTTCAACTTGCTTTCGGTGCAATTGATCCGAAGAAAGTTAGCAAGCCACTTGTTGGTCAATTTGCAAAAGCTGGTGTAACTCCGCGCCGTTATGTTGGCGAGATTCGTACCGCCGCTGCCGCAAATTACACAGTCGGACAAGAAGTAAAAGCAGATTTATTCGCAGCCGGCGAAGTTATAGACGCTCAAGGAACCTCAATTGGAAAAGGAACTGCTGGCGTAATGAAGCGCCACAACTTCCGCGGTTTTGGCGATGGCCACGGTGTTGAGAGAAAACACCGCACCTCTGGTTCTATCGGTAACCGTACGACTCCGGGACGTGTATTTAAAGGTAAGCGCATGAGCGGTCGTATGGGTATCGACACTGTAACCATGCAGAATCTCACCATTCACTCGGTTGATGTCGAAAAGAATTTAATCCTGGTTAAGGGATCAATTCCTGGAATCAATGGTTCGCGCGTGATGATTCGTACCGCTTCCAAGAGCGTTGCTAGCGAAGTCATGAAGAAGGCGGGTGCGTAATGTCATTAAAAGTAGAGATTAAAGATGCAAAAGGCACAGCTGCCGGCTCTATTGATCTACCCGCAGAGATATTCGATGTTCAAGTGAATATTCCGTTGATCCACCAAGTCGTGACTGCACAATTAAATGCAGCTCGCCAAGGAACACATAAGGCGAAGAATCGCGGCGAGGTAAGTGGTGGCGGTAAGAAACCTTTCAAGCAGAAAGGAACTGGTCGTGCTCGTCAGGGTTCGACTCGTTCACCAAACCAACGCCACGGTGGCGTTGCCCAAGGTCCAGTTCCACGTAAGTATGACGAGCGGACTCCAAAGAAGATGATTAAGGCTGCGCTTCGAGGCGTTCTCTCAGATCGCCAACGCAATGAGCGAATCCACGTAATCTCTGAACTCTCCGGAGAGTTGAAGACAAAAGCTGCGATCAAAGCAGTTCGCCAATTCTCAGATCGTGCTCGTTTGTTAGTTGTACTCGCCCATGGCGAAGAGAGCGCCTGGCTATCACTTCGCAACGAATCTGACCTACACCTAATTCGCCAAGACCAGCTAAATGCTTATGACGTTGTCGTTTCTGACGATGTCATCTTCTCAAAGAAAGCGCTCACTGATTTTGTTGCAGGTCCTGCAAAAGGAACTTCAACTAAAGCAGTCGGCCGTGAATCAGAGTTAGGAGTCTCAGCATGAACGAACATCGCGAAGTGCTAATTGCACCAGTGGTCTCTGAGAAGTCCTACAGCATGCTCGATGAGAACAAGTACACCTTCCTCGTTGCACCGAGTGCAAATAAGACTGAGATCAAAATTGCAGTCGAGAAAATTTTCAAGGTGCGAGTTTTGAAAGTTAACACAATGAACCGCGAAGGAAAGCGAAAGCTAAATCGTTTCGGAAGCGGAAAGCGTAGCGACACCAAGCGCGCAATCGTCCAGATTGCACCTGGCCAGCGAATTGACATCTTTGGAGGCCCAGTCTCTTAATCGTTATCGATTGAGACCGGGAGATAAGGGAGAGAAATGGCACTTCGTAAATTAAAGCCAGTCACACCAAGTTCGCGTGGACGTATCGTTGCTGACTTCTCAGAAGTAACTCGTAGTACCCCTGAGAAATCTCTGATTCGCCCAATTAACTCCAAGGGTGGACGTAACGCTGCAGGTCGCATCACAACTCGCCACCAAGGTGGCGGTCATAAGCGCGCTTATCGCGTAGTTGATTTCCTACGTAACGATAAAGATGGCGTTCCAGCAACAGTTGCTCATATCGAATACGATCCAAATCGTTCAGCTCGCATCGCACTTGTTCACTTCGCAGATGGCGAGAAGCGTTACATCATCGCTCCAGATGGAATTTCTCAAGGAACCAAGATTGAGAATGGTCCATCGGCTGATATCAAGCCAGGCAATAACTTGCCGCTTCGAAATATTCCTGTTGGAACAATGATTCACGCAATTGAAACTCGTCCAGGCGGCGGTGCACGTATCGCACGCTCTGCCGGCGCTGCAGTTCAACTTGTTGCAAAAGATGGTCCATATGCACAACTCCGTATGCCATCTGGCGAAATTAGAAATGTTGATGTTCGTTGCCGCGCCACAGTTGGAACTGTTGGCAATGCAGAACAATCAAATATCAGCTCCGGAAAAGCTGGTCGCTCCCGTTGGAAGGGACGCCGTCCAACTGTTCGTGGCGTTGTTATGAACCCAGTAGATCACCCACATGGTGGTGGTGAAGGAAAGACCTCCGGCGGTCGCCATCCAGTATCACCTTGGGGTAAACCTGAAGCGCGTACTCGTAAGAAGAAGTCAAGCGATCAGTTAATTGTCCGACGTCGTCCAGCAAACAAGAGCCGATAGGAGCACCGTGCCACGTAGTTTGAAGAAGGGTCCATTCGTGGATCATCACCTCGAAAAGAAGGTTGATGAACAGAACGGCGCTAGCACCAAGAACGTTATTAAGACTTGGTCGCGTCGCTCAATGATCACACCTTCGATGATCGGCCACACCATCGCGGTACACGATGGTCGTAAGCATGTTCCGGTTTATGTAACTGAGGCGATGATTGGTCACAAACTTGGTGAGTTCGCTCCAACTCGAACCTTCCGTGGCCACATCAAACAAGAAGATCGGACGGTGACCCGTGCCGAGTAATACACCTTTAATTGCAAAAGCGAAGCTTCGCAATATTCGCGTTACCCCTCAAAAAGCGCGCCGCGTTGTAAATATGATCCGCGGTCAACGTGCAGATGAGGCGATTCGTATTGCCAAGTTCTCACCACAAATTGCAGTCTCGCAAGAGGTTTACACACTTTTGAATTCTGCGGTCGCAAATGCCAAACAGAAGAATCCAGCAATTCGCGATGCCTCTGAACTCTGGGTAACAGAAGCGCTAGTAGATGAAGGCTTCACCATGAAGCGTTATCGTCCACGCGCACAAGGCCGTGGTTATGAAATCTTGAAGCGCTCTTCTCAAATTTCAGTAACTCTCTCTGACGACAAGAACTATCGCCCAATCTCAAAAGAAGCGCAACGCAAACTTGCAAAGTTAGCGCCAACAGTTGAAACAACAACTGAAGCCGCAACCGAAGAGAAACCAGCAAAGAAGGCGCCAGCCAAGAAGGCAACTGCTAAGAAAGCTACCGCTAAAAAAGCAGCGCCTAAAGCGAAGAAGGAGGCCAAGTAAATGGGTCAAAAAATAAATCCACACGGCTTCCGTCTTGGAATTACAACTGAATTCAAATCACGTTGGTATGCCGAGAAGCTCTATAAAGATTATGTAAAAGAAGATGTTGAAATCCGACGTCTTATGGAAGCAAAGATGGAGCGCGCTGGCGTATCTCGAATTGAAATCGAGCGCACTCGCGAACGCGTCCGTATCGATCTCCATACCGCTCGCCCAGGCATCGTTATTGGTCGCCGCGGCACCGAAGCAGATCGACTCCGCCTTGATCTTGAGAAGATGACTGGAAAACAAGTCCAGCTAAATATTCTCGAAGTTAAGAATCCAGAAATTGACGCACAACTCGTCGCACAAGGAATCGCAGAACAGCTTGCCGCTCGCGTCTCATTCCGTCGCGCAATGCGCAAAGCGATGCAGACTGCATTCAAAGCTGGCGCAAAAGGAATTCGTGTCCAATGTGGTGGTCGACTCGGTGGCGCTGAAATGTCGCGCTCTGAGTTCTACCGTGAAGGTCGGGTTCCACTACACACGCTTCGCGCTGATATCGATTATGGCTTCCATGAAGCGCATACAACTTTCGGACGCATCGGCGTAAAGGTTTGGATCTACAAGGGTGAAGTAATTGAATCTCGCGCGGAACGCGAAGCTGCAGCTCTTGCTGCTGCTAAAGCGGCGAAGAGTGAGAGACAACCACGACGTGCTCCTCGTGCGCCACGTGGTGAAGTCACAACAACTTCAGTCGAAGAGCGCGCCGCGGAATCCGCCCAAGTTGTAGAAACCCCAGCAACTGAAACTCCAACAAGTAACGAAGGAGGCGAGGCGTAATGTTGATTCCACGTCGCGTTAAATTCCGTAAACAGCACCGTCCATCTCGCTCTGGAAATGCGAAAGGTGGAACTGCTGTTGCCTTCGGTGACTTTGGATTACAAGCAACTGAAGGTGGTTATGTAACTAACCGCCAAATCGAAGCTGCTCGTATTGCGATGACTCGTTATATCAAGCGTGGTGGAAAGGTTTGGATAAACATCTATCCAGATCGCCCACTCACTAAGAAGCCAGCTGAAACTCGTATGGGTTCTGGTAAGGGTTCACCTGAATTTTGGATTGCTAACGTCAAGCCTGGTCGAGTTCTTTTTGAAATCTCCGGCGTAACTCTTGATATCGCAAATGCTGCGCTTTCTCGCGCTGCACACAAACTTCCCGTCAAGTCCCGTGTTGTTCTGCGTGAGGAGGCATAATGTCAAAGATAACTGCCACAGATGAATTCCGCGGTAAGACCACCGAAGAATTAAAAGTAAACTTAAAAGAGCTAAAAGAAGAGCTCTTTAATCTACGTTTCCAAGCAGCCACCGGCCAATTGGAGAGCCACGGTCGATTGACTGCGGTCCGTAAAGAGATCGCTCGTATCTACACCATCATTCGCGAGCGCGAACTCGGAATCGGTGGTGCAGCATGACCGAACGTAATTACCGTAAGACTCGCGAAGGTATCGTCATTAGCGACAAGATGGATAAGACCGTTGTCGTTAAAGTTGAAGACCGCGCAGCTCATGGCCTTTATTCCAAAGTTATTACTAAGAATAAGAAATTTAAGGCCCACGATGAATCAAACTCCGCTGGCGTTGGCGATCGCGTCCGCATCATGGAGACCCGACCACTTTCTGCGACGAAGCGATGGCGCGTCGTCGAGATTATCGAGAAGGCGAAGTAACCATGATCCAAGCTGAATCACGTCTGCGCGTCGCAGATAACACCGGAGCCCGCGAACTGCTCTGCATTCGCGTCTTAGGTGGCGCGAAGCGTCGTTACGCCGGAATCGGCGATGTCATTGTCTGTTCGGTTAAGGATGCAATTCCTGGCGGCCAAGTCAAAAAAGGCGAGGTTGTTAAGGCGGTAATCGTTCGAACTGCAAAAGAGAACCGTCGCGCTGATGGCTCTTACATAAAGTTTGATGAGAATGCAGCTGTAATCATTAAAGAAGATAACGAACCACGCGGTACCCGCATCTTCGGACCAGTTGCACGTGAACTTCGCGATAAGCGATTTATGAAGATCATCTCGCTCGCCCCGGAGGTGTTGTAATGAGAATTAAGAAAGGTGACAAGGTTCTGGTAATCGCTGGAAAAGATAAAGGTCTTACTGGAACAGTTCTTAACGTTAACTCTAAGACCGGTCGCGTGACCGTTGAAGGAATTAATCGCGTTAAGAAGCACACCAAGGAATCAGCTGGTGAGCGCGGCGCCAAAGTTGGCGGAATTCTCACTGTTGAATCACCAATTCATTACTCCAACGTTATGTTGCTCGCTGACGATGAGAAAGCAACTCGAATCGCAGTGCGTAAAAATGAGATGGGCAAGAATGTTCGAATCTCACGTCGGACCGGAGGGGAGATCTAATGACAACTGCAACTGCGCCTCGTTTGAAGGCTCGTTACAAGAGCGATGTGGTTTCAGCTCTCTCTTCTCAATTCGGATTTAAAAACCGGATGCAGATCCCAACCCTCACAAAAGTAATCGTGAATATGGGCGTTGGAGAGGCTGCTAAAGATTCTAAGTTGATTGAAGGTGCGGTACGCGACCTAGCAACGATTACTGGCCAGAAGCCAATCGTTACCAAAGCGCGTAAATCAATCGCTAACTTCAAACTCCGTGAAGGCCAACCAATTGGCGCACATGTCACGCTTCGTGGCGATCGGATGTGGGAGTTTATGGATCGACTACTTTCAATCTCACTTCCTCGAATCCGTGATTTCCGTGGACTCTCTCCCAAGCAGTTCGACGGAAGTGGTAACTACACCTTCGGTTTAACCGAACAGGTCGTATTCCCCGAAATCGAACAAGATAAATTAGATCGCGTTCGTGGAATGGATATCACAATCGTTACATCGGCCAAGAATGATGATGAAGGTCGCGCGT
>JBMTVF010000038.1:0-6415 GCA_049451055.1 Candidatus Nanopelagicaceae bacterium
TCGCAGAAGCGGCTGGCGTAGTTTCCTTCTTGGAAGATTCAAAGGGTAAGAAGATTATCGTTACACCTGAAGATGGTGGTGAAGCAGTTGCTTATCCAATTACTCGCCGACAGAAACTCCTTGTTGAAGATGGAACAAAGGTCTCTGTTGGTCAACAGATGGTGGTTGGCGCAATTGATCCGAAGCAAGTACTTCGTATCCTTGGCCCACGTGCAACTCAAACTCACTTGGTAAATGAAATCCAAGAAGTTTACCGTTCACAGGGCGTTAGCATCCACGATAAGCACATCGAAATTATCGTTAAACAGATGTTGCGACGTATTACTGTTCTTGAACCAGGTGATTCCGATCTACTCCCAGGTGAGTTGGTCGATCAACTTCGCTTCCAAGCTGCAAACCGTGAAGCGGTACAAAAAGGTGGCAAGGCAGCATCTGGTCGTCCAGAACTTATGGGTATCACTAAGGCATCGCTTGCAACTGAATCATGGTTGTCAGCAGCCTCCTTCCAGGAGACAACTCGCGTCCTAACCGATGCCGCGCTCTCTGAGAGAAGTGATCCATTACTTGGACTTAAAGAGAACGTCATCATCGGTAAGTTGATCCCAGCAGGTACTGGACTTGCGAGATATCGCAACGTTCGCGTTGAACCTACTGAAGAAGCGAAGGCCGCGGTCTACGCTGCTTATGATCAATATGATTACACGCCATTCGAGTCGACTGGATCGGGTGAAGCAGTTCGCCTAGATGAGTTCGGCGCCGAATCTCGTTAATGACTGTCCTCGATCGCTTCCGCCTAGATGGCAAAGTAGCGGTCGTAACCGGAGCATCTTCCGGTTTAGGAGTTGCATTTGCGAAAGCGTTATCAGAAGCGGGCGCTGATTTAATTCTTGGCGCACGTAGAGAAGAGAGATTAACTGCGACCGGCAAGCTTGTTGAAGCTGCCGGTCGTAAGTATTTTGCAAAGAAAACTGATGTAACAAAACCCGAAGATTGCGAAGCGCTAATCGCATTTGCAATCGAGAAGTTCGGTCACGTCGATATCTTGATTAATAATGCCGGTATCGCAAATGCAATTCCGGCAACTAAGGAATCGCCTGAGCAATTTCGTCAAGTAATTGAAACTAACTTGATGGGCGCCTATTGGATGGCGCAAGCCTTTGCTAAAGCAAATACCGATGGCGGCGCAATAGTGAATGTAGCGAGTATTTTGGGCATCAAACCCCAGGGATTGCCGCAAGCCGCTTATGTTTCAAGCAAAGCTGGACTTATCGGTTTGACGAAAGATTTAGCGACCCAGTGGAGCTCGCGAAAAAAGATTCGAGTAAATGCAATTGCGCCTGGACTTTTCCCTTCAGAGATGGGCGATTCACTCCCACCAGAATCAATTGAGTTCATTAAGAAAGTAACTCCGTTAGGTCGCCTCGGCGATCCAGAAGAGCTAGCCGCCACCGTAATCTGGTTAGTTAGCGATGCCTCTAGTTATGTAACGGGAATTACCGTGCCAGTCGATGGCGGATTGGTGATGCCTTAACCGCGGATTAGCGCTTGCAGGCCGACTTCAACCATGTCGTTCAAAGTTCGCTCGCGAGCTTCGGAATCCATCGCTTCATGAGTAAAGACGTGATCAGAAATTGTCATGATGGCAAGAGCGCGGCGATTTTTGCGCGCCGCAATTGAGTAGAGCTGATTGGCTTCCATCTCTAGAGCAAGTACGCCATGTTGTTGTAACTTCTTTGCCGAATCTGTTTCGTCATAAAAGAAGTCCATAGATGAGACGCCGCCAACATGAACTCGTTCAAATTTCTTACTTGCCTCATATGCCGCCATCAATAGCTGGAAGTCGCAGTGGGGCGCAAAATCTAAACCATTGGTAAATCTTCGGTTGATATTGGAGTCGGTGGATGCGGTCATCGCGAGAATTAAATCGCCCACCTTGGTTTTGTCTTGGATGCCACCAGCAGTTCCGATACGAATTGCAACTTGGACATCAAAATCATTAAATAGTTCAGTCACATAAATTGATGCCGAGGGAAGTCCCATACCGGTGCCTTGGACTGATACTCGCTCGCCTTTATAAGTTCCGGTATAACCAAACATATTTCTTACCGAGTTATATTGCTTTACATTTTCAAAATAATTCTCCGCAACCCATTTAGCACGGAGTGGATCACCCGGAAGAAGAATACGTTCTGCGATATCGCCTTTTGCGGCGCCAATATGTACGCTCATAGTTAGCGAAGGATAACAACAACGGCAGCGATGAAATGCGCAACGAAGGCGGCGGCGGTCATTGCATGAAAGAGCTCGTGAAATCCAAACCAATTGATGGAAAAATTCGGTCGCTTGAAAGCGTAAATTATTGCGCCAGCCGAATAAAGCAGACCGCCAAGGGCAATCAATATAAAGACTAAGAGCCCTCCGCTTCGATAGAAGTCAGGGAAATAAAAGAAAGCGGCCCAGCCAAGCCCGAGATAAATCGGCACATAAAGCCAGCGTGGCGCCGAAAGCCAGAAAACGCGGAAGATCCCAGAGAGAAGTGCGCCGCCCCAAACAATGGAAAGGAGTAATACCGCCTGATTTTTCTCTAAAAGATAAATAGAGAACGGGGTGTAAGTGCCAGCAATTAAGAGCGGGATATTGGCGTGATCAATTCGGCGCCAAACTGCTTTTGCGGCTGGGCTCCAAGGAACGCGGTGATAAATAGCGCTACAAGTAAAAAGGGAGACTGCAGTTAAAGTAAATATTGTCAGCGTTATGCGACCGCGGAGTTCAGAGGTTATGGTGATTAGAGTCAATCCAGCAACGAGAGCAAGTGGCGACATAATTAAATGAATCACGCCCCGCAGCTTTGGTCTACTTAATACGTTCATAAACCGCTTTCATGCTTTTATCAAAAGTAAGGAGATCTGACTTCTCGATTAGCGCCGATGCAATTATTAGCGCATCTGTCAAGGCTATCTTATTCTCGCTTCTTAGTTCCGCTCCTAAGATTGCGCATTCTGCATCAATCGGATTTATTGATGGAAAAGCAGCTCGTACCTCTTTGATGGATGTAGGAATATCGGCTGAATAGAAACCAATCAATAGTTCAGCAAGTGCGAGGCTAGAGATTGAAGGTGGGCTCGCTAACTCTTCAAAATCTCGTAAGGCTCGTGCATGGTGGGAATCTTCTGGATCAAGAAGAGCGATCAACCACGAGGTGTCTGCGTGGCTTTTCTGTCCCACTCTTGTCGCTCCTTTTTATAGTCGAAACTCTCTCCAAGTCCAGGCATAGAACCGACCAGCTTTCGTAGTGACTTTTTCCACTCTTGTTCGGCAAATGGAGCCAAGACAATTCGTTCTTCCTTATCAATCATGAACTCGATTTGGTCTCCGGGTTTCAAATTCACCTCTCGTAACACTTCAACAGGAATTGTTATCTGGTTTTTTGAACTTATCCGAGATGAAGTTGCGCGACCGCGACGGGTACGAGGCGTTGCGGATTTCTTAAGGCTCCGCTTAGCCTTTACTTTGGTAGCCATAAGTAAAGGCTAACCCCTTTTTCATCGGCGTGTTGACCCTTGAAAAACGGCGTGTTTGGCTCACCTACCCGTTTTGACCGTCATGCGGCACTTCCTATAACCTCGCGCCCTTGTGTCCAAAGGGGCGACACACCCGACCGCGTGGGTCGGAGCTTATTGAGATGGAGAATGATGCCAACAATCCAGCAGTTGGTCCGTAAGGGTCGCGTTGATAAGTCAGATAAGACAACAACGCCAGCCTTGAAAGGTAGTCCACAACGTCGTGGCGTTTGCACACGCGTTTACACAACTACTCCTAAGAAGCCGAACTCTGCGCTACGTAAAGTTGCACGTGTTCGTCTCACCAGCGGCATGGAAGTTACTGCATATATTCCTGGCGAAGGCCACAATCTCCAAGAGCACTCAATCGTTTTAGTACGTGGCGGTCGTGTTAAAGATCTACCTGGCGTTCGTTACAAGATTGTTCGCGGCTCCCTCGATACCCAAGGCGTAAAAGATCGTAAGCAAGCGCGATCACGCTACGGTGCAAAGAAGGAGAAGAAGTAATGCCACGTAAAGGTCCCGCCCCGAAATCACCAGTCATCGCAGATCCGGTTTATAACTCACCTGTTGTTACTGCGTTAATTAATAAAGTTTTATCTCATGGCAAGCGATCAACTGCAGAACGAATTGTTTATGACGCACTTGAGAATTGCCGCGGAAAAACCGAAGTTGATCCAGTAATTACTTTGAAGCGCGCACTCGATAATGTGAAGCCAGCTGTTGAAGTTCGCTCACGACGTGTCGGTGGCGCTACCTACCAGGTACCTGTAGAAGTTAAAGCGGCTCGTTCCACAACTCTTGGTCTTCGCTGGTTGGTAGATAACGCTCGCCTTCGCCGTGAAAAATCAATGGCAGAACGTCTTGCTAACGAGATGATTGATGCCTCAAATGGATTAGGCGCTGCTGTTAAGAAGCGCGAAGACACTCACAAGATGGCTGAAGCAAACAAGGCGTTTGCTCATTACAGGTGGTAATGATGACAACCGCGACTGCTCTTGATTTAGCTAAGGTGCGCAACATCGGCATCATGGCCCACATCGACGCCGGTAAAACCACAACTACCGAGCGCATCCTTTTCTACACCGGTATCAACTACAAGATCGGTGAAGTCCATGAAGGCGCAGCCACAATGGACTGGATGGAACAGGAACAAGAGCGCGGCATCACAATTACTTCTGCGGCAACAACTTGCCAGTGGAAGAACCACACCATCAACATCATCGATACGCCTGGCCACGTTGACTTCACCGTTGAAGTTGAGCGTTCGCTTCGTGTACTTGATGGCGCGGTAACAGTTTTCGATGGCGTCGCCGGCGTTGAGCCACAATCAGAAACAGTCTGGCGCCAAGCTGATAAGTACAACGTCCCACGAATCTGCTTTGTAAATAAATTAGATAGAACCGGTGCGAGTTTTGATCGTTGCGTTGAAATGATCGGTTCTCGACTCGGAGCGAAGGCGCTAGTACTTCAAGTTCCAATCGGCGCTGAAGCTGATTTCATCGGAGTTGTCGATTTGATTTCAATGAAGGCGCTTACTTGGCGCGGTGAAACCCAGAAGGGTGAAGATTACAAAGTTGAAGAGATCCCTGCAGATCTCAAGGCAAAGTGCGACGCAGCTCGCCACGCAATGATTGAAACTCTCGCGGAGTGCGATGACGCAATCATGGAGAAATATCTTGGCGGCGAAGAGTTGAGCGAAGATGAAATTATCGCTGGTATCCGTCGCGCGACACTCGCCTACAAACTAACCCCAGTATTAACTGGTTCTGCATTTAAGAACAAGGGCGTCCAACCAATGCTCGACGCAGTAACTCGCTACCTACCTTCACCACTTGATGTCGATGCAATTGTCGGAACCAAGATGGGTAATAAAGAAGTTGAGATTGCTCGTAAGCCAGATGCGTCCGAACCTTACTCATCACTTGCTTTCAAGATTATGAGCGATCCACATCTTGGAAAATTGACCTTCGTTCGAATTTATTCGGGCGTATTGGAAGCAGGAACAGGCGTTTTGAATTCAACTAAAGATCGTAAAGAAAGAATCGGCAAGATTTATCGAATGCACGCAAATAAGCGTGAAGAAATCCCACAAGCATCAGCCGGAGACATCATCGCGGTTATGGGTCTTAAGGACACCACAACTGGTGACACGCTCTGCGATATCGATAACCCAGTAATTTTGGAATCAATGGATTTCCCAGATCCAGTTATCCACGTTGCGATTGAGCCAAAGACAAAGGGCGATCAAGAGAAGCTTGGCGTTGCGATTCAACGTCTTGCTGAAGAAGATCCAACTTTCCATGTTCGCACCGATGAAGAAACTGGCCAGACCATCATCGGCGGAATGGGCGAACTACATCTTGAAATCTTGGTAGATCGTATGAAGCGAGAATTTAAAGTTGAAGCAAATGTCGGTAAGCCACAAGTTGCTTATCGCGAAACTCTTCGCAAACCAGTTGATCGTTATGACTACACACATAAGAAGCAGACCGGTGGTTCTGGACAGTTCGCAAAGGTCCAGATCGCACTCGAGCCACTTGCAGTTGGTGCAGTCGAAGGTGGATATGAGTTCGTCAACAAAATTACCGGCGGACGTATCCCTAAGGAGTACATCCCATCAGTTGATGATGGCTGCCAAGAAGCAATGGCAAGCGGACCACTCGCTGGTTATCCGCTAACAGATGTACGTGTAAGTCTTCTTGATGGCGCATACCACGATGTTGACTCATCGGAGTTGGCCTTCAAGATTGCTGGAATCGCGGCGTTCAAGGAAGCAGCAAGACTTGCTGGTCCTGTACTCCTCGAGCCAATGATGTCCGTTGAAGTCACTACCCCTGAAGATTTCATGGGCG
>JBMTVF010000039.1:0-6358 GCA_049451055.1 Candidatus Nanopelagicaceae bacterium
CTCGCACTCTTCGGCTTCACTAAATTGATACGTTATCCCGATCCAATTTCAGCAATTCGCCTTGGATTAGCGCCGGCATCTAAGACACCTACTTTGATGCCGTGGCATGAGATCGCACCTGCGGCCAAGCCGATTGAGATCCCTAGAGGCGATGAAGCACTTCCTGCAGAAGTTCAATACTTAAAGCAAACAATGAGTTGGCAGGAATTTCTAGATGAGACTTACACAAATGCTTTCTTAGTAATTAGAAATGGCGTGCTTACCCACGAGTGGTATCGCGAGGGGTTTACGGCTGAACAACGTCTTCCCTCTTACTCAGTTGCAAAGACGATGACTTCGATCATGATTGGCCAATTGATTGAAGCTGGCAAAATCAAAGAGTCGGATTACTTCATCGACTACTTCCCGGAATACAAGAATGGAACTGCATTTGACCGAGTTACTGTTAAATCACTTCTTGATATGCAAAGTGGCGTTGGGGTCTCGGATAACTATCCAACTGGCCCTCAAGGATGGGGAGTTGCAATCGCCCAGATGTATGCAACGACTGACCTCAATTGGTTTATTGGAAACAACCGGAAGATGTTCTTTGAGCCTGGTTTAAATGCGGAGTATCGAAGCGTTGATACCCAGATGCTCGGAATGATTATTAAGAAAGTAACTGGTAAGCGTGTAGCCGATTATTTCAGTGAAAATGTCTGGCAGAAAGTTGGCGCAGAATTTCCAGCAACATGGAATGTAGACAGAATTGGTGGAACCGAAAAGACATTTTGCTGCTTTAACGCCGCTGCTCGAGATTACGCACGGGTTGGAATGGCGATACTTAATGGCGGATTTGCTGGTTCTACTCGAATAATTAGTCGTGATTGGCTTTATCGAATCAATACTTCGGTTGTCACTCTGGACCACAACTGGGGCTACGCCGCACAGGTTTGGCATCCATTCCCAGGTACTTCAATGGCCCTTGGGTTATATGGTCAATTTATTTTTATCGATCCAGAATCAAGAACCGTGATAGTTAAGTTGAGCGATAACCCACCCGGTAGTGATACCGAAGAGCCGACGGCTGAAGTTCTCTACGCTTTAGCTAAGGCGAAACGATAAGTCGGGTCTATCGGTAATTACTCCCAAAACTTTCCACTCTCTCAATTTTGGAGCAAGGTTTTCATCATTTACTGTCCAAACCAAGATCTCTCGATTGGCTAATCGCCTTCTTGCCCAGCTCGACTTCTCTAGAAGTTCGATATCGATAGCGACCTTCTTTGTTGGGATATAAAAAAGGCGCCAGCGGTGTGAAATTACCAATGCGACATCATCGAGTTCACGTCTCAGCCGAAGGACCGCAAGGAGCGAGAAAGACATCGCGGTGAATCTGTAACTTTTTCCTAACTCAATAACTTTTTGTTCAATTCTTCCCCCACTCAATACTGGATGCTTGGTCTCGATTAAGACTTCCTTGGCGTTGAACTTTGCTAACTTAAGAAGCTCTTCTAGAGTCATGACTTCAGTAATTGATTTGAGTTCTTTAAGGGTAAGTGAGGCAACTTGCTTCTTCACTCCAGCGATTCTCTTGGTATCGCGATCATGGAAACAGACCGCAATCCCATCTTTAGTAAGCCGCACATCGCATTCAAAACCATCGGCACCCACTTCAATGGCACCTTGATAAGCAGCGCGAGTGGCTTCCGGATACCTAGAACTAAAGCCTCGGTGGGCGTATATCTTCATTTCTTAAAGATAAAACGGAGAGCTTTACCTAGTCCTGGCCAAGGATTATCGGTTCGGATAAGAAATGCAGCTCTATAGATGGGTGCTTTCCAGCCAAAAACTCGTGTAAATACTTTTGCTCTTGCTAATAAATCAGCTTCGCTTCCCCACCTTGATCCCGAACTATCTTTTGGATGGATAGCTAATTTCACCGGCAAATGCACTCCCGTTAACCCTGCACGAAGCGCATCTGCAATCAGAATGTATTCATCTCCTAGATAGTTGATAGCGCCAGCGCCAAACTCTTCATCAAATCTAATCTTCTTCTCTTTGAGCGCGTCGACTCGAACCAACATCTCATAAGTAGCGGCTCGAGCTGAATTAGTTAACTTCAGTGGCGTGATTTCATTTAGGTAGTTCTTTCGTAGCGCACCGCTCTCATCTACAGCCTGTGCAAGGATAATTGCACACTCTGGATTTGCTTCAAAATAAGCAATTGCCTCATCGATCCCCGATTCAATAAATTTCATATCATCATCGCCAAAAAGCAAAAACTCGCCACTTGCTCTATCGAGCGCTGCATTTCTACTCTTTGCAACGCCTTTATTCTTTAACTCCACTAATTTTGCACTTTGCTCGGAAAACACATAAGAACTTTCCTCTATGTTCTGTACAAGCACGAGAATCTCTCGATCCTCGCGCCTCTCTGGATAAGTGATTCCCTTAATGCGCCCTGGGAGCGTTGAATAGGCAATTGTTAGCTTAGGGCGTTCACTCATCATCTTCGTCAGGGCTCTTTGCTCCAGCCTTCGCCTTTGCATAACGCATCAAGGAACGCGAAGTTGATGATAGAGATCCGTTTTGTAGCCGGGTTCCAAAGAAGATAATGAGGGTATTTGTGAGGCTGATACTCCCGCTATAACTAAAGTAGAGGAGAACTCCTAGCATTATGACTATCCCTAGCCCGCTATATAGCGCCCCTAGCTCGGCAGCTTTGATTCTCGAACCATAGCGTTTCTGTGGTCGAGCCCGCTTCCCGTCGCGAGCGACTCGCAGTTCTTCCTGAACTTGCAGTTGCTTCGCAAATAATCTACCTATGATGGCGAGAATTAAAAGGACCACAAAGAGGTTTATCGCTGCATAAATCGGTTCGATGACCAAAATAAAAGTAAGGATTGCCACTATTTGTGTTGCTTGAGTTAAAAGATTCGAAACTTCAAATGCCATCGCCCATTCTGGATTCTTAGCTCCACGCTTCTTCAATTTGCGAAGCGACTTGAAGGACCTAGCGAAAGCTTTTACCCGATAGGTGCGTTGGTAATACTGGCTAATGCGTGTGAGTACGAAGAAAGTCGCAACACCAAAGCCAAGAAGAATAAAGCGATTACGCTCTAGCTCACCTTCCTGAACTACTATATTTACAAAGAACTTCATCACTAGAAGCTCAGAGACCGAAATTACGGCCGCAAGCATTGACATTACGACTAGGACATATCGGAATCTTCCCCCAGGAAAGAGTTCGGTGAAACCCATTTTGATTTCACGGACGATTGAAAGCATCTACTTCTCCAACTTTCTAGAGCTAATAATTGATACCAGGTGCCCTGCGGTGACAAAGATGGCTAGCGGTAATCCAAGTCGAATCAAATTCTCATCTCCTGCGAAAACCAAGATTAGAATTGACATCTCGACCGAATGGAAGAGGCGTTGCACAGCAAATATTCGAAATGGTGCGCGAGCTACTCGAATTATCAAGGACTTTGCTTCGCCAACTGCCTTGCTATCCGCGAGCTTTGGAAGGCTGGCATAAGCGCGGGCAACATGGACTGCATCATTAAAACCTTTATTAAGAAGAATAAATACTGAAATCAAAGCGGCAAAGAAAAGTAACTCGTACCCGTCCTCGTTGATGCGCCAAGCGAGTGCGATTGGAATCAAACTCTCTGTTAAGTAATGACCAACTCGATCCAAAAAGACGCCTTTAGGTGATTGAGTCTCACGCCAACGCGCTATCTCTCCATCGCAACAATCCCAGAGCATCTGAAGTTGCGATAGAAAAAAAGCCAGAAATATCCCAAGAAGACCTGGGATTTGCAGAGCTGCGCTAATCGAGATTCCGGTAATGATCATCAAATAAGTGACGCCATTTGCAGTTATCGGCGTCTTTAGCAAGAGACGAGTTAAATACGGAGAAAGTTTTCTCAAATACAAATCAGCTACCCAGTGCTCGGCATTAGAGCGACCAGTCACAGATGGTGGCTGACATACCGAGCGCAACTCAGCAATAGTTGGATTTGCAGGACGCTGGCTCACCCGGGAATTCTATTCTGCTTCTGTCCGATAACCCATTGAATAGATGAGAGCAGAAGGAAGATGGTCGCGAAATACCAAGCAATAAAGGTGATCTCCACTCCTATTAAGAGCGCCGCACCGATTACGAGGACTCTTCCGCCGAGATAAAAACCTAGCGCGCTCAACCAGATTGGTTTCTTCTCATTCTGTAACGCTCTATAGAGGTTGTCATAGTGATGGAAGATGATGCTGAAGAGAATCAAGAAACTTGGGACTCCCAATGCATCTTGATTGACAAAGAATGAAATCAGAATCAGCGCTTCAATTAATCGCAATACCGAAGGCTCGATCCAACTAACGCGCTTAGTGAAGCTGGCTTTAATTCCCAGTAGATCTGATTGATTCACAATTAGGGAACTTTTGAGCGGTGACTTCTCCATCTCTTTAGTTCGGATTGCTCTACCGCGGAAGACGACTACAGCTGATATGAATGCAAGTATTGGCATTATTGTGAAGGTGAATGCAGCCCCACCAATAACCGCGCTAGCGCTTATTACTAGCCAACGCTCACCTATTGGGAATTGGATTATCTTTCCTAGCCAATAGCGGAGCCGGCCCTTCGGCTCCCGCTCGGTTGGAATGATGCCATCAAATTCCGCCATGAAATCAACGGGATTGGAGAACTTACCTTCCGCTCGGATCTTCACACTTTGAGCGAAGTTGTAATCCGATAGGTGTCTAAAGGTTTGAATCACCATCATCGCCATCGCTGGGATCCATAGATCTCTACCTTCAAGCGATGCCCCGTATGCAAGGCCTAAGAAGACTAGATACTCCTTAACTCGATCAGTCACTGCATCTAACCAGGCTCCCAGTTTTGAGAATTTGCGGGTGTAACGTGCTAACTCACCATCGACACAATCGACGATAATGCTCAACTGCAACAAAATTGCTCCCAGAAGGATTGATGGGAAAGTGCCGCGTGAAAATGAATATGCCGAGTAAAGTCCGATTGCGAAAGAGAAAATCGTTACCTGATTTGGGGTTGCACCAACTTTGACCGCTAACCAGGTCAAGATCTTTGAGAACTTACGTAAGAAGAAGACCGAGAAGAACCCATCATTGGCTCGATTTGCCATCTTTAGCCGTAGCGCAGCGATATTTAACCCATTTATCGCGCTCTTCACTCGTTCTCGTTCAAGTGCATCATCACTTCGTGACCATGGCGCGCTCAATACATCAACCGCATCGACTTTGATAGTGGCTCGGACAAGTGCAACCAACAAAAGATCGAGCGCATTTCCTCTTGCCTTATGAGTTATTGCACTCTCTAGAGCTGGAAGTATTAATTCTCGTTGGTTTTGTGAGAGTCGAAGTGCGCCCACAAAATCTCGATTGCCGATTGTTACCTTATGTGATGCTGAACTAGCGCTAGCAATTCGATTCTGACGAACTAAAGTATTTCCATTTTTCATAATCGCCACAAGTGCCGCCGAAGTACTTCTTGGATAATCCGTTAATAAATCCAGATGAGGTTCAGTGATTACCGTTCGCTCATCGATAAGTAATAGATCTCTCGTTGAACTTTGAAACGTTTCGAGTATTTCTGAAAGTGAGGTTTTGGCGGTAACCGTCAGAGAATCAAGTGTGCCGCTCATTTAGAGTAGTATAAATCTATGGCCATCCAAGTCGTGATTCTTGCTGCTGGAATGGGCACTCGACTCGGAAAACCTTGGCCAAAACCCCTCACTCCTCTTGCGGATGGGCGATCGATTTTGCAGCAGCAGATTGAGAATCTCCGGGGTGTTTTTGGTGAAGAGGTACGGATAACTATCGTCGTAGGTTTTAAATTAGAGATGATTATGGAAGCACATCCCGACGTCT
The DNA here is from genome assembly GCA_049451055.1 of Candidatus Nanopelagicaceae bacterium. Lineage (GTDB taxonomy): Bacteria > Actinomycetota > Actinomycetes > Nanopelagicales > Nanopelagicaceae > MAG-120802. The sequence goes on from JBMTVF010000039.1 coordinate 5,884, forward strand.
CCTATGTTTATAACGAAGCCTACGACCAGACAAATACATCGAAGAGCTTGCTAAAGGCGCTGAAGAATTCACATGAGAGTGGCGTGCTCTGGTTAAATGGCGATGTTGTTTTTGACTCGAGAGTCCTAGGGCGAATCAATGATCGTATCCGAGATGAGAAATCCTTCGTCTGTGTAAACACTGCCGCGGTAGGCGAAGAAGAGGTCAAATACACCGTTGATGGAAAGGGGTTCATAAACGCTCTCTCCAAGAAGGTAGAAAACGCTTTAGGTGAAGCTGTTGGCATCAACTTCATATCTGCTCGCCACAAGCGCTCCGTTATCGAGCAACTAGGAGCGTGTGCCGATAATGATTACTTTGAACGTGGGCTCGAACTTGCAATTGAAAGTAATGGAATCGAAATTGAGCCGGTAGATATCTCAGATTTATTTGCAGTTGAGGTCGATTTCCAAGCAGACCTTGATCGCGCTAACTC
>JBMTVF010000040.1:0-6321 GCA_049451055.1 Candidatus Nanopelagicaceae bacterium
AATGACATGTCTCAATAATAGGAGAGGTTGATTAGGATAGGCAGGTGAAGGATCTACTCAGAACTGAGCACCTCTCGCGCCCACAAGTTGAGACTCTCTTAGCGACCGCGCGTGACTTCGCCAACGATGCCGTGAGCGCAAGTAAGGCTCTGGCTAATCGCACAGTAGCGATTTACATGACCAAGCCGTCAACGCGCACTCGCCTCGCATCGGAGAGTGCAGTTGCACATCTTGGAGGAACTCCAATCTTCATCCGAGGAGATGAACTTCAAATTGGAAGAGGCGAGACAATCTCAGATACGGCCCGCGTCATAAGTCAATTTGCTAGCGCCTTAATTGTTCGCACCTATAAACAGAGTGATGTTGACGAATTAGGTCGCGCCGCCACCATTCCTGTAATTAATGGATTGACCGATGATGATCATCCGACTCAGCTACTTGCAGATTGGATGGTTCTTAACGAGAAGTTTGGAAACGATCTAACAGGGCGAAAATTCGCATATGTGGGCGATGGAAATAATATGGCTAATACCTGGCTTACTTTGGGCGCGATTATGGGTGCGCATATCGTGGTCGCAACGCCAAGTGGAAAATTTTCAGTTGCGCAACCTGTCATAGATCGAGCCAACGAAATAGCTAAGAAAACGGGCGCAAAGTTAGAGATAAGTAATGATCCTGAATCGGTAAAAGGTGCATCGGCCATTTACACAGATGTCTGGCTCTCAATGGGCGATTCTGATGATGAAAAAACTGAGAGAGTTAAGTCGTTATCTCCATTTGCAGTCACGCCAAAGTTAATGTCACTCGCTGCTAAAGACGCGATTTTTATGCATTGTCTCCCAGCACATCGCGGAGAGGAAGTTGCGGCTGAAGTTATTGATGGAGATCAATCAGTTGTTTGGCGACAAGCTTTCCATCGAAGAACTACTATCCAATCTATTCTCTATCATCTAACTCGCGGCGGTATTTGATGGCGGTCTTGTGAAAATATTTGTACCTAAAGAGAGAAAATCTGGCGAACGAAGAGTCGCTTTGGTGCCCGAACTCGTATCTAAATTAACTCGAGCTGGCTTCACAGTTTCTATTGAAAAAGGCGCTGGTGATTTTTCTGGAGCTAGCGATCAAATGTTTTTGGCTTCCGGAGCAGAGATTGCGGCCGAAACGGATATCTCGGGCGCTGATGTAATACTTTCTGTGCAGCCTCTGACGGTCTCTCAATTTGGAAATTTAAAACGAGGCGCGATAACTATCTCGTTCTTATCGCCCACAAACTCTTCAGACGAGATTGAAGCGGCAGCTAAATCAGGCGCCACCGCGCTCTCTTTGGAGCTTGTGCCAAGAATTTCCCGCGCCCAATCCATGGATGCGCTTACTTCACAGGCGCTCTGTGCTGGATACCGCGCTGCATTAGTCGCTGCTGAACTCTCACCAAGATTCTTTCCACTTTTGATGACAGCAGCCGGCACTGTTACACCAGCCAACGTTTTAGTGCTCGGCGCAGGTGTAGCTGGATTGCAAGCGATTGCAACGGCGCGAAGACTTGGCGCAGTTGTCTCGGCTTACGATGTCAGGCCATCCTCGGCTGATGAAGTTCGCTCGATGGGCGCGACCTTTATTGAGCTAGAACTAGAAGCGTTGGAGGGCGCGGGTGGTTATGCCCGTGAGATGACCGAAGAGCGCGCAGCTAAACAGCGTGAATTGCTAAAGCCATTTATTGAAAAATCACATGTATTGATAACCACCGCAGCAGTTCCAGGCCGACCAGCGCCACGTTTAGTGACTAAAGAAATGTATGCGAATATGGCAAATGGTTCAGTAATTGTTGACCTCGCGGCGGAATCTGGTGGAAATGTCGAGGGCTCGATCGCAGGTGATGTAATCAATACAGGGAATGGTTTGATTATTTGGGGCGGCAAGGATGTTCCAAGTCAACTTCCGTTTCACGCCTCATCTCTTTATGCTCGAAATGTTGTGAACCTTCTTCTTTTAATGGTCAAAGATGGAAAAATTGCAATTGATTTCACAGATGAAATTATTGATGCGGCAGCGCTTACTCATGAGGGCGTAAATCGAAATCCGAAAGGAGCCAAATAGTGGAAGCTATAGCCATCATCTCTATTTTTGTGCTCGCAGTCTTCGTTGGTTTTGAGGTTGTTTCTAAGGTTTCATCAACTTTACATACCCCATTGATGAGCGGCGCCAACGCGATTCACGGCGTTATCTTGGTCGGCGCAATTATCGTTGCAGACCATGCCGAAACATCTTTGGAACTCGGACTTTCGATTGCAGCCATAATTCTGGCAACAGTAAATATGGTCGGTGGATTTGTAGTTACCGATCGAATGCTTGAGATGTTCAAAGGTAAGGCGCGAGATAATTCAGGCAAGTCAAAGGGTGAGAAATGAATTCATTTCTTTATGACCTAATTGGCTTACTCGCGGGAGTCTGTTTCATCCTCTCGCTTAAAGGACTCTCGCATCCAAGAACTGCCCGCCGCGGAAATCTATTGGGAGCCTTAGGCGCATCCATTGCAACGGTTTTGGTTTTTTTCCGCTCTGAGAATGAGGGACGAAATTTAATTTGGATTATTGGCGCAATTGTTATTGGAGTAATTATTGGAGTGCCAGCAGCCCGAAAAGTTCAAATGACAGCAATGCCTCAGCTGGTTGCGCTATTTAACGGAGTTGGCGGAGGCGCCGCAGCCTTGGTCGCAATTGTTGAATATATGAAACTAGGTGAGAGCGCTTCGCTTGCCGAAGTAATTGCAACGGTGTTTACCGTTGTTGTTGGCTGTGTTTCTTTCTCTGGGTCAATCGTAACTTTTCTGAAACTGCAGGAGTTAATGACAACTGCTCCAGTTGTATTCCCCGGAGGTCGATTTGTTATTGCGGCAACTTTAGCCGGAGTACTTGGCGTTTCAGGTTGGGTCGTAGCCGCGCTCGGTACAACTCCATTATTGATTTTGGCTCTCTTATCTTTAGTTTTTGGCGTGCTCTTTGTTCTGCCAGTTGGTGGCGCCGATGTCCCAATTGTTATCTCATTACTAAATGCATTTACTGGTTTAACAGTTGCCGCATCCGGTTATGTCCTCCAGGCGACTTTATTAATAATTGCCGGAACTTTAGTTGGCGCCTCGGGCACAATTTTGACGCGATTAATGGCTGAGGCGATGGGTCGCTCATTGTTTGGAACTCTCTTCGGGGCATTCACCGCAAAAGCGCAGTCAGCAACGGGCTCTGTAGAAAATCGACCGGTTAAATCAGGAACCCCTGATGACGTTGCTATTCTCTTGAATTATGCGCGGCGAGTTGTAATTGTTCCAGGCTTCGGTTTAGCAGTCGCACAAGCTCAGCACACCGTGCGCGAGCTTGCTGATCTACTTACAACAAAGGGAATCGATGTTGCATATGGAATTCATCCAGTCGCCGGCCGTATGCCAGGTCATATGAACGTGCTCTTGGCGGAGGCGAATGTTCCTTATGAACAGCTCTCTGAGATGGATGAAGTTAATCCAACATTCCCCCAAACTGATGTCGCTTTAATTATCGGCGCAAATGATGTAGTTAATCCTGCTGCAAAGACCACGCCTGGCTGCCCAATTTATGGAATGCCAATTCTTGATGTAGCCCAGGCGGGAAATGTCATCTTCTTGAAGCGTTCGATGAGGCCGGGATTTGCCGGCATTGAAAATGAATTGCTCTTTGACGCAAAGACAACTTTGCTCTTCGGTGATGCTAAGGCTTCGCTGACAAAAGTTGTTGGAGCTTTAAAGGGACTGTAAAGGGGCTTGACGCCCCTTTAGTTTTTCAAAGCTCCAACAACTTTTGTCAGCGAAGCCTTACACTTAAGCCTTGGAATCCCTGGCCTTAACTGTGAGTTTGATTGTCTTTCCAGCTATGTTTGGTGGGCCGCTTGCGTTAATTCTTACCTTTTTGCCTTTCGTTCGGAGAAAGCGGATTGCTCAATTTCTCGTAACTTATCTAGCGATTCTCTCGATAATTGTGGGGGGATATTTATTATTACTAAATGTGAGTCGGGGCGGATCGTTGATCGGAATCACGGGATTAGTTACCGGAGTACTGGCGCTTATGAGAATTCGCAGATCTAGAAAAGGTAATTGAATTCCTTAACTAGTTTTCAAATATCGTGGAGGTGCCGGGAATCGAACCCGGGTCCTTCGACACTGATACAGGGCTTCTACGGGCGTAGTGTGCTAATCGCTTTCTCTGTCCCGACTCTCACGCACACAAGTAGTCGACGAACGCAGTTGTGTTAGATGTCCCTGCCGATAATCACAACGTTATCGGTTGGTAAGCCCTCTATCGACGTTGGGGCCTGAGGCGAGAGCAAACTCAGGGCAACGGATTACAGCGCTCGCTTAGGCAGCGAGATCGTAATCAGACGAAGTTTTATCTGCGTCTAATTGATTGCGCGGGTTTTTGTGGTTTACGAGATCATCCCGGCTTCCTCGGCCCGCTTCCCCTGGCTCAACAATCGAAGTCGAGACCGTTCACCCCCAAGATCAAGAAATAGGTTTTCACCTTATTTGTTTAATCCGTAAGGATTAGAAGCAATCTCCAATTGTACGGCAGAAATTGAAGATGAATTGCATCGCGTAATTTGGTGAGAATTTAATGAAAATATCAGAGATGGGAACGCTGGGCTAGCGCGTTTTTATTCCTCACGGCGAGATTTGCCGCTGGCGCGACGGGATAGTTCGCGATCGATTTCTCGAGTTGCCTGCTTTTCCATCAGCGTTGCGCGCTTGTCGTGAGCCTTCTTGCCTCGCGCCAATCCCATCTCAACCTTTGCTTTACCGTCTTTGAAATAAAGCGATAGCGGAATCAGGGTAAGTCCTGATTCCTTCAATTTTCCAATCAGCTTAACCATCTCTCTTTTATGCATCAAAAGCTTTCTCTCACGCCGTGGCTCATGATTTGTCCAAGACCCTTCGTTGTACTCGGGAATATGAACGCCACTAAGCCACAACTCGCCATCTTTTATTGCTGCGTATCCATCGGTTAGCGTTGCACGACCGGCCCTAAGAGATTTAACCTCTGTGCCCATAAGCACCAAGCCAGCCTCAAAAACTTCATCAATGAAATAATCATGGCGTCCCTTCTTATTTTGGGCAATTAATTTCTTTCCAGTCTCTTTCACCATAAGAATTTCACACTAGCTCTCGAAAGCGACTTGTAGCCAAGGAAATCACGTTCTAAGGGTAATCACATTTACTGAATTATTACCGTAACCGTAATCAAATTCGAAGAATTAATTCGATGATTCGAATGCTCCCGGAGTAATTTTTCTAAAATCTCACTTTTTCACTAGCTGGCTTAGCTCTGAAAGCCCGCCGAGGATTTGTAACGCTTTCAGATTTAGTTCATCAGCCTTCACCACAAGATCTGGAGTGACGCCAACGCCTTCGATGGTCCGACCAGATGGAGTCAAATAAAGCGCGACTGTTAACTCAATCTTGGAACCATCTTCAAGGGTGATGAAATCCTGGACTGAACCCTTCCCATAGGAGCGCTCTCCGATTACAACTCCGCGATTTCGGTCTTGAATCGCAGCCGCTAATAGTTCGGCTGCGCTTGATGTGCCGCGATTTATCATTACGACAAGTGGGGAGAGAATTGGATTCCTATTTCGTGCATTAAATACTCTCTCTTCTCCCGAGACTTTGTAAGAGGTAATTAATCCATTGCCGATAAATATTTCGCCCACTCTTACAGCTTCTTCGATAAGCCCTCCAGAATTATTTCTTAAATCAAGAATCAGTCCATTTCGAGAATCCAAACCCGATATGGCGCTTGTAGCTTCTTCTGCAGTCCCTTTAGCAAAATTTGAAATGGCAATATAGGCAACGCCATTATCGATTTGCGAACCTTCGACTGTCTTTAAGTTCACACGCTCAGTCGCGACTACAAATTCAATCTTCTCTGATACTCGTAAAATTTGAAGACGTAATTCCCCTTCCACTTCGCCTCGAATCAAGGCTCCGACCGTTGTTAGCGATGCACCTTGAACATCGGTTTCGTTGACTTCAATAATTTGATCTCCGGCAAGTAGACCTGCTCTTTCGGCAGTCGTTCCAGTTATAACCTGAACGATTTCAATCGCCCCAGATCTAGTTTTTTTCAAAGTTACTCCAATACCTGTCAATATATTGGCATTTCTCTCTTCTAATTTTGCAATTGCGGAAGTCGGAAAATAATTAGCCCACTGATCCCCTGATGCTTTTAGAGCTCCTTCTATTGCTGCGCGCTCAAGTGCTTGTCGGCTAATTTCGCTCGGTGCGTTTTCCTTTAGCAAATTGAT
>JBMTVF010000041.1:0-6236 GCA_049451055.1 Candidatus Nanopelagicaceae bacterium
TGAGCAAAAATCTTCATGGCTTAAAGATAAAACGAAGTGAATCAAGTAAACCTGGTTTTGGATATTTAGTTTTAAGTAAGAATCCGGCTCGAAAGATTGGGGCGCGCCAACCAAATACCCGAGTAAATATCTTTCTCCGAGCGGTTAAGTCTTCTTTCGTTCCCCACTTTGATGCTGAGCTCTCAGTCGGGTGGGTAGCTATCACAATCGGAAGATGTACGCCTTTAAGTCCAGCACGTAGCGCATCTGCAATGAAAATATATTCGTCTCCAAGGTAATTAGTTGCTCCGGCTCCAAAGTCTTCATCAAATTTGATTCCTTTGGACCTTATAGCGTCGACACGAACGATCATCTCATAGGTAGCAGCTCTCGCAGAGTTAGTTAGTCGCAGCGGTTTTACTTCTTGAAAATAATCCTTCCTTAATTTGCCGCTATCGTCCCTTGCCTGGGCCAGAATGATTGAACAATCAGGGTTGAGTTCTAAATATTGAATTACTTCACTTATTCCAGTCTCATCGAAGAGAATGTCATCATCGCCGAATAGAAGATACTCTCCGCTGGCCCGCTCAAGAGCGGCATTTCTACTTTTTGCAACGCCGATATTTCTTAATTCAACTAATTTTGCACTTCGCTCTTCAAGAACGTAAGAGATCTCTTTCGGGTTCTGTACCAAAACCAAGATTTCGCGATCGCTCCTTCGAATCGGGAAGACAATTGAATGCACTCGATTTGGTAATGTCGAGTAGGCAATTGTTAATTTAGGGCGATCACTCATCTTCGTTGTCATCACGAACTTTTGCGCCAGCCTTGGTTTTTGCATATCGCATTAGTGATTTCGAGCTGCCAGTAAGGGAGCCATTTTGAAGACGAGTTGCGAAGAAGATAATTAGAGTGTTAGCAGTAGTTATTTCTCCGTTATAACTGAGTATCAAAAGAGCCCCGAGGAGAATGACCATGCCACCACCAGCAACAAGCGCCCCAGTTTCAGCCGCCTTGATACGAGATCCATATCTTTGATGAGGTGCTGCGGCTTTACCGCTAACTCTCTTCTTTGTTTTGAATTGCATTTGTAGTCGGAGCTGTCCCCGCAGCAACCTGCCTAGATAAGCAATAACTGACAGTAGTACTACAAGATTCAGCAGAGCGAAATAGGGCTCTAGAATCAAAATGAAAATCAATATTGCAAATAATTGAGTGGCATTTGTTAGAACTGAGGAAATTTCAAAGGCCATGGCCCATTCCGAATTCTTTGCGTCCTTATCTTTTATCTTCTTTAAGGACCTGAAAGCCCTTTTAAAAGCAGTCACTCGATAAACGCGTTGAAAATACTGGCTGATGCGCATCAATACATAGAAGATTCCCAGGCCAATTCCAAGCGCGATAAAACGTTCTTTTTCTAGCTGTCCCTCAGCACCTACGATTTTAATGAAGAATCTCAAGACAAGAAGCTCGGAGATGGAAATTACTGCTCCTAATATTGACAATACAATCAATACATATCGAAAACGACCTCCGGGAAATAAGACTTTAAAGCTATCTCTTAGCTCGCGAAATATGGTGATCACGAGGTTTTCTCCAATTTGCTGGAGCTTATGATTGAAAGTAGATGTCCTACTGTTACAAACATGGCAACCGGTAATCCGTATCTAATCAAGTTTGGATTGGCAGAGAAAATCACAATCAGAATACTCATTTCGACTGAATGAAAGAGGCGTTGGATTGCAAATATACGAAATGGGGCTCTCGCAACTCTCAAGATTGTTGATTTAGGCGAGCCAACGGATTTGCTATCAGCTAATTTGGGTAATTGAGAAAATGCTCTTGCGACATGGACCGAGTCATTAAATCCTTTATTGAGAACGATTAATATCGAAATTAAGGCTCCGAGAAAGAGTATTTCAAAATCATTTCCTTCTCGAATTCGGTTAGCTAAAGCGAGAGGTATCAGCGCTTCCGTTAAGTAGTGACCAACTCGATCGAGAAAAACTCCTTTTGGAGATTGAGAATTGCGCCATCTGGCTATCTCGCCATCACAACAATCCCAGAGCATCTGTAATTGCGAAAGAATTAACGCCAATATCAAACCGCTCCAACCATCAATTTGAAGAGCCAAACTTATGGAAATACCAGTCAGAATCATTAGGTATGTAACGCCATTTGCCGAAATAGGAGTTTTTAAAAGTAGCTTTGTTAAGTAAAGAGAGATACGTCGCAAATATAGATCTGCGACCCAATGTTCAGCGTTTGATCGTCCGGTTACTGAATCTGGCTGACAAACCGTTCGTAATTCCGCGATGGTTGGGTTAGCTAGGCGTCCGCTCACTCGCTTACTTTATTCTGCTTATGCGATAAGACCCATTGTCCTGATGCCAAAAATACAAAAAGTAGGGTGAAATACCAGGTAGCTATCGCGCTAGATAGACCTAGGAATAGCAATAATCCAATAAGTAGAACTCGGCCTCCTAAATAGAGACCTGCGACTTGTAGCCACAACGGTTTCTTCTCATTCTGTAGCGCCCGATACAAGGCATCGTAATGGTGGAAAACAATTGCGAATAAAAGAAGAAAGGAGTTGGAACCGATTATTCCCTGTGATGCAAATATTGAAATCAAAATCAAACCCTCTATTGCTACCCAGATAGATGGCTCAATCCAACTAGAACGAGTGAAAAGAGTTTTTTTGATTCCGAGGAGATCTAATTGATTGATAATTAAGTGACTCACTAAATTGGTCTTTTCCATCTTCTTCGTACGAATTATCCGACCCCGATATACAACTATTGCGGAAATTAGTGCAAGAATGGGCATAACCATAAAAGTAAGTGTGGCTCCGCCTATTACAGCTGAAGCGCTAATTACTAACCAGCGCTCACCTATTGGAAATTGGATGATTTTTCCGAGCCAATAGCGCAATCGCCCCTTCGGCAATCGCTCGCTCGGAATAATCCCGTCGAAATCTGCCATGAAATCAACTGGAACTTTGAGTAATTTTTCGTTACGAATTTTCACTGATTGGGCGAAGTTGTAATCCGAGAGATGGCGGAAAGTTTGAATTAACATCATTAGAAGCGCCGGCAACCAAAGATCCTTACCTTCGCGCGCCGCACCATAAGCTAAGCCAAAGAAAACTAAGTATTCTTTTACGCGGTCAGTAACTGCATCTAACCAAGCTCCCAGACTAGAAAACTTTCTCGTGTAACGAGCTAACTCACCATCCACACAATCAACAATGATGCTGAGCTGGAGGAGCAGAGCTCCAAGTAAAGTTGAGGCGAATCCGCCTCTTGAGAATGAGTATGCAGACAGAAGTCCAATCACAAAAGAAAGTAGCGTTACTTGATTGGGCGTTGCACCGATTTTTACCGCAACCCAGGTAAGAATTTTTGAGAATTTGCGAAGAAAAAATACTGAGAAAAATCCATCGTTGGCGCGATTGGCCATACTGAGCCGCACTCGCTCGATATTCAGATTCGCAATCTCTCTCTTTACTTTTTCCCGCTCTTTCGCATCATCGCTTCTGGAATATGGCGCCCCCCAGATATCTACTGCATCTACGCGAATGGCGGCTCGTACCAAAGCGACAAGTATGAGGTCTATCGCGTGACCTTTTGCACCAGCGCTTGCCGCATTCAGCAAGGTTTCGCTGATTTCCAGTTTATTGAAACGAGATAGCAGTAGCGCTCCTACAAAATCTCGATTTCCAATCGTCACTCTATGTGCAGTTGATGATGCGCTGGCAACTCTATTTTGACGGCTTAATGTGTTTCCGTTTTTCTGGACTACAACTAACGCAGCTGATACTTTCCTTGGATAATCAGTTAATAATTCAATATGGGGTTCTGAAAGCACTGTGCGAGAGTCCAATAAAAGTAAGTCGCCATCGCTTCGATTAAATTCATCGATTATCTGCGATATCGAAAACTCCTCATTTACAATCAAGGATCTAATCGCGCTACTCATTTAGAGTAGTATAAATCTATGGCTATCCAAGTAGTTATTCTCGCAGCCGGAATGGGTACTCGATTAGGAAAACCGTGGCCAAAACCACTTACCCCGCTCGCTGATGGCCGCTCAATTTTGCAGCAACAGATCGAAAATATCCGCAGTGTTTTCTCAGACTCGGCTCGAATCTCAATAGTTGTTGGTTTTAAACTGGAAATGATTATGGAAGCTCAGCCAGATATGTCTTTCATTTACAACGAAGCCTATGATCAAACTAACACCTCAAAAAGTCTTTTGAAAGCGCTGCGCGCCTCTCAAGAGAGCGGTGTACTTTGGATGAACGGTGATGTTGTATTCGATCCTCGTGTACTTGAAAGAGTTAAGAACCGAATTATTGGAGAGAAGTCTTTTGTCTGCGTAAATACCGCAACTGTCGGCGAAGAAGAGATCAAATACACCGTAGATGCAAAGGGAAATATCAAATTACTCTCAAAGCAAGTAAAAGAAGCTCTTGGGGAGGCCGTCGGTATTAATTTTATTTCACGAGAAGATAAAGCAGCTTTAATTCAAGAACTAACTAATTGTTCCGACCATGAATATTTTGAACGCGGGCTAGAACTAGCTATCGAAAATGCAAAGATTGAGATTGAGCCTGTTGACATTTCCGATCTGTTTGCAGTCGAGGTCGATTTCCAAGCCGATCTTGATAAAGCTAATTCGCAACTCAACTAGGAGCGATGCGCTCTACCCTCTTTCCTACTTGATTCAATCACGACTTTAGCTGCATCTGCATTCATTAAAAATATAGCAATTCCAATTATAAAATCGGGCCAAATACTCGGACTCAATACGGTTACAAATCCGGCTATGATAATTAAGAGATTAGCGATTGCATCATTCCGAGCGGAAAAGAATGCAGCCATAACTAAACCTCCCTCTTCGGTTCTGTGGCGAGCAATGAGAAAGGCGCAGAACACGTTAACAATCAAAGCGCCAAAACCCACAACACTCATTCCTTCACCAACTGGAACATCGGGATTGAAGAGTTGATCAAAGGCATTCCATAGAAAAGCAATCCCCGGGACAAGCAATAAGAGAGCCAACAAATACGTAACTGTTTGTCTTTTTCGAAGACTCCATCCAATTGCAAGCGCAATTAGAATGTTTATCGAGGCATCTTCAAGAAAATCAATGCTGTCGCTAAGTAACGCAACTGAATCGTAGAGTCGGCCAAAGTAGAACTCGACTAAAAAATATATGAGATTAAGCGTTGCAACCGTAAGAACTGTCTTACGGAGGTTCATAAATCCTTAATTAACGCCTGCAAAGGCTGATCCAATTACTAGAGCAAGCCATAGAAGATGGAATATCGGCATAAATCCGGTTATTTTTTCAATCGAAGATTTCTGGTTGAGATCCTCGGTATTGGCACTCTTAAGTCTTAAGAGTTCCTGTAACACGCTAGATAAAATCAAAAACGTTCCAAACCACGCAACCATGCAGTAAGGGCAGAGTGCACCAATTACAAATGTTGTTTGGTAAGCCAACCAATGCGAGAAGAAGACGGCTAAGGCAACCCCTGTTAAAGCTAGTTTCCAAAACCATCCAGGGAATTGAACTTCGGCAAATAAGGCGATAGCGATTGCAATAAAAATTGCAAAAGATGCTATTCCAATTAATGAATTAGGAAATCCGAAAACTTCTGCTTGTTTTGAAAGCATAACACTCTTGCAATTTAAAGTCTCTGAAATGTTGCAAGAAGGAATAAAATTAGCATCCTTAAGTAACTTTAGTTTATCGATTGTTAAAAGAAATGAAGCAATAAAGCCGCTGATTGATCCGATTAACATAACAAGAGCTGTGAATCGTCTCGTTGCGAGCGTTGTCATAGCGTTATTCTACAAGCAAATCTAAATAATGTTTCGAGTATTTTTTCTACCTACGCGCTCAATTATTAATAGATGAGCGGATATAGATGTGCTAGCGGCCACAATTTTGTGATTGTTCAATCATTGCTTTTACCCATATGTGTTCCCGCGCTTTATAACCTCGCGATAGTACCAAGCATTAAGTAAGAACAAGATCGCAACAATTAGCCAATAAAATTCCCAAACATCGGACCAGAGCGATAGAACCGCGATTGGGAGGGCAAACGAAAACAGCGTGGGAAGTGATCTATCAAGATATCGATTACGTTTCATGGCCCTCTTTCGAGATTACGCGCGCCCGGAGGGACTCGAACCCCCAACCCTCAGATCCGAAGTCTGATGCTCTATCCATTGAGCTACGGGCGC
>JBMTVF010000042.1:0-5896 GCA_049451055.1 Candidatus Nanopelagicaceae bacterium
TGGTCGCGATAAACCATTGTCGAGTAAGCATCACTCTCAATCCATCGCTTTTTCAGAAGATGAAGTCGTGGGCTTTGAATACGATCAGGTTCAAGGACTTTTTTCCATATTTCAGCCTTTGTCTCGTTATTGAGATTTTCGAACTGCGGATCATTGAGCCAGTCAGCTATTCCACCAGGGCCTGAGCATAAGAGGGTTAGAGATGACCAAGCCTTAGACTCCAACTTCACTGCTTGTTGGGCAATTAATCCACCAAAAGAATGCCCCAGTAAATGAGGCTTGTTGAGTTCAAGTAGTTTTGAGAGTTCCAAAACATCGCGCCCAAGAGATGACATGGAGTAGCCATCAGGTCGCTTGGTGTGCGAAGACTCGTGTTGCCCACGGTTATCAAATGTAATGACTCGGTAGCCATCATTTGCGATCAGAGGTCCGATTTCTGAGAAATCTTCTTTGCTCCCAGTAAATCCATGTACTAGAAGGACATCTCCCTTCTTCTTTCCAATTGCCTCAAATATCTGGATGGCAAGTGGCTCCCCTTGAATTACAACAGATTTAGACACGCATAGAACTTACTATTTTGCCTAAGAATAGAAAAGTCGGAGAGGGAGTTCTAGAACTCAATTTTCGCCTTTAATTGTTCCCGCAAAATAGAAAAGAGTAGATAAAGAGCCGTCAAAAATAGTGTTATAGCAGTTAGGAGAACTAAGAAGCCAGGATCATCTGCTTGCGGGGCGACTGCCAAGAATATAGCAATTGGAAAGAGAGGAGCGAGCTTAAGATAAATAGATATTCGAGTAAGCCAAATGTAGGCCTTATGAGAAAAGAATTCATCTCTCTCGACAAATCCAATCACTTTCCAAAGTCCAAAAAGCGTTAGCTGAGCAGTTAGGAAAAGTGCAAAGAAAAGAAGTGTTAAAAGCACTTCAATTAATAGAGAAGCCCCACCAGTCTCCCGCATATGTCGGAACTGACCAGGGAGAGAAAAAATTTGGAGCATGGTAATGATTGCAAAAAGTGCGAGTAGAACCACTCTAGTAAAAGCAATTTTCACAGAGATGAGTTTATCCCTATTGCTCTCCCAACTCGGCAGTCCAAATCTTCAATTGTGGGAAAGGAATCTCTATCCCAAGAGAGTCGAATCTCTGTTTTAAGATCAACCGTAAGTCGCGCATTAATTGCCAATGCTCTCCAGGAAGAACTTTTATAGCAATCCGAATATCCACGGAATTATCACCTAGATTCTCTACACCCCAAATTTCAGGTGAGGAAATGAGCTTCGAAGAAACCTTTGGGTCGTTAGAAAAGTCATCGAGTATCTTTTGAATCTTCTCAATGACATCTTCAATATCACTTGAGTATGAAACAGAAACATCCAGTATTGCTCTTGACCAACCTTGAGTTTTATTTGCAACACGTGAAATTTCCCCATTCGGTATGTGCCATAGCGTCCCGTCAAGGGCACGGACCCGGGTACTTTTGAGGGTTATCGACTCAACAACCCCGCTAGATTCGCCAAAATCGATTACATCGCCAACGCCATATTGGTCTTCCGCAAGCACTGAGATTCCCGCAAACAAGTCTTTAACAAATGCTTGAGCTCCAAAACCAATTGCTATTCCAGCAACGCTGGCTCCCGCCAAGAGAGGAGCGAGATTCACACCGAGTTGATCCAGAACTAGAAGAAGTGTCAGACCAAAAATCGCCGCTGTAGTCATTGAATTAGATAACTGAACGAGCGTGTTGGCGCGAAGATTACCGCGAGAAGCACTGTTTGAGCTGCTGGAATCTTCTTTTAGATCAATGACTCGATTTATAAATAATTTCAAGGATCTCTGAACTACAAACCGGAGACTCACTCCTGACACCAAAATCAGTGAAAGTTTTAAAGCCTCGAAAGCCCAACCGGGGAGGAGTTCGTTCATATTTGCACCCTTCTCGATATAAGACTTTAGGTAGTTAAATCAGAAAATCTAACGCTATGGGAAAAATCTATTAAAGATAAGGAGTATCACCAAAAATATCTCAGGCAAGGACATTTATTTGCGTGTCGCGAATTATGCGAAGATTCTGCAGAAACTTTCAGGAAGTAATTTCCTACCCACGCAGGAGATATCCGATAAGAAAGTACTTGCGCGACATAGGTTTAAGGAATGAGGGCAAATAATTTAAAAAACTGGAAATACAGAGCAATTACACCAATTGTGAGCGTAGCTCTACTTGGTTTTTCTGCAGTTCCTTCACATGCTGTAGCCCCCACGCACGGCGCGTACGCACCCATAAGCACTACTTGGGGAGTTGGGGCGATTGCCCTTACACCTCCGACCTCTAACTCTCCAGGTAGTTGGGTCTATACCTCCGCAAACACCAACGTGGCTTCAATCATCGGAAATACTGCGTCAATCAAGAATGTAGGCACCACAACAATTACTGCTACGCAATTGGCAAGTGGTAGTTTCGATGCAAAGAGTGCAACTACGACCTTAACTGTTCTGCCCGGAACTCCAACGTTGGGAAATTTTCCAGCAATTACTCTAGGTGTGGATGCAGGACCAATCACAATAACTCCACCCAGTTCTACATCTGCAGGGAGTTGGAGCTATTCAATTTCAAACGCTGCAATCGCGACAATCTCCGGAAATATCCTCACCCCTAAGGCCCTTGGCACAGTTACTTTAGTTGCTACCCAAGCGGCAAACTTCAATTGGGCTACGGCTGCAAAGTCGACAACAGTGACAATTACCGGTGGGGCTCCCACAACCGGCCCATTCGTTGATTTGAATATAACTCTCGGATCAGTGGCCAATCTCGCGTTAGTTCCTCCAACCTCTAATTCTTCAGGAGCTTGGACTTTCACCTCATCCAATACCACAGTAGCAACAGTTACCGGAAACATTCTTAGGCCAATAAAGATTGGTACATCTGTTATCACGGCGACTCAATCAGCTTGGGGAAACTACGGATCGGTATCAAAAACCATGACCGTTACGATTCAAGGTGGACCACCAACTCTGGGTGAATTCAAAAATGTATCTGCCAACTTACAACCATTTGCCTCAAATCAAATAGTAATTACTCCGCCAACTTCGAATTCCACAGGTCCCTGGACATTTTCTAGCTCTAATACGCAGATTGCGACTGTGAATGGAGCGATCGCAACTTTATTGAACAAGGGCAAGACGACAATTACGGCAACTCAGGCTGCCTTAGGTGATTACGGTGCTTCAAGCCCAGTCACGATGGAACTTACTGTTCTAGGAGCTAAGCCTGTAATTGGCAATTGGGAGAACCTCTCGAGAAATATTTCAGATTCACGTTTCATAATTGAACCACCTTCATCAAGCTCGGGAGGAAAGTGGACATTCAAATCTTTAGATCCAAACATCGCTGAGGTCAGTGGGACCGAAATATTGCTAAAAGGTGTAGGGCAAGCTGTTATTCAAGGCACACAAGCAGCCGATTGGAATTGGGAAGCTGGCGAGAGCCAAATGACTTTAACGGTGATTGGCATTGAGCCCACCATTGGAACCTGGGAGAAACTTGAAGCAGGAGTTGGCGATGAACCATTTGCAATTACTCCTCCAACTTCGAATTCTGACGGTGTCTGGTCATTTGCATCTTCGAATGACTCAATTGTTAAGTTTGAAAACGAAAGGGCGGTCGTAGTGGGTGTTGGCACCGTCAACATAACTGCGATCCAAGCAATCTCTGGAAACTTTGGAGCATCAAAGCCAATAACCACGACTCTGGTAGTAAAACCACGTGCCACACATGGGGCAGCAGCAGACCTAAATTATAGATTTGATACAACTCCAGGAGAGCTAATTCCACCTACCTCGAATTCAAAAGGAGAGTGGAGTTTTGTTAGTAGTGACAATTCGGTAATTTCTATTACCGGTCGCCAAATTCGAATCGTAGGCGCTGGAAGTGCAAAAGTGGAAGCAAGACAGAAGTCAGATGAGAACTTTGCCCCCACTCTTAGTACATTTACTGTCAGAATTACAAAGGCTTCGCCTCAAATTGTTTGGCCAGAATTTGAAGTAAAGGCTGGTGTACAGACTTCTACTTTCACGACTCCAAAATCAAACTCAAAAGGTCAATATAACTTCCGTAGCTCCAACACCAAGATTCTGGAATTTGTTGATGGAAAACTAGTCGCAAAGAAGGCAGGAAATGTAATTGTCACCGCTACTCAAAGCGAAACAAATAATTTTACTTCTGGGGTGGTTGCAAACAGTATTCAAGTTGTTCCCGATGTCTCAATAAAACTCAAAGGTAGAGTGATTACAGTTAAAGTCATAGGCGCTTCTGCAAAAGTGAAGATTAACGGCGTGAAGGCGAAACTAGGGAAGAATCGGGTTGGGCCCGGAACCCGTAAAGTTGAGGTCATCTCTGGCGGCGAGACGCTGTTAAAGCGGACATTCAAGGTCTCCTGAGTTCTCCTAGCCACAACTTCGACTTTCGCTAGACTTCTTTACAAGAGGGAAACGCTCTCAATAGAGGAGTCGAGATGGCGGCATCAGCACCGTTGCAGATACCAACGGAGAGATTGAGCGGTCTTAAGCGTTATAACTTAATTGCTGGGATCTTTCACCTAGTTCAAGCAATCGCGATCTTCGCACTTGCGAATAATTTTGCTCTACCTGTTTCGGTTAGCTATCTAAAAGACGCTCCGATTCCTGGCGCCGAATTTGAAAGTATCGTCCTCTTTGATTTCCCTGTTGCCCTCGGTGTCGCACTATTCTCTCTGATTAGCGCCGTAGCACATTTTTGGATTATCGGTCCAGGTTTCAAGAAATATTCAAATGATTTGAGCAATATGCGAAATATTGCACGTTGGGTTGAGTACTCGATCTCGTCTACATTGATGATCGTGCTCATCTCCCTTATCAATGCTGTTTGGGACATCGTTGCGCTTATGGCTATCGCCGGCGTTAATGTCGCGATGATTCTCTTTGGTTGGTTACAAGAAAAATATGAAGAACCTGGAAAGGGAAGCTTGCTTCCATTTTGGTTTGGTTGTATCGCTGGCATTGTGCCTTGGATAGCAATGTTCTGGCTGCTCTTCTCCCCAGGGGGAACCGGGGAGGCACCTGGCTTCGTCTACGGAGTGGTTTTCTCGCTATTCATTTTCTTTAATTCCTTTGCGCTAGTTCAATGGTTGCAATATAAGAAGGTCGGAAGGTTTGCTGACTATCTTGTGGGCGAGCGCACATATATAACGCTCTCATTCATCGCAAAATCTGCCCTTGCGTGGCAGATTTTCGGTGGAGTTCTCGCAACGAGCGCGCTCTAACAACTTAGGTAGTATTCGCTAACTATGAACTTTCTCGCCGATCGTCGCTTTACCGCCTCATTCATGCTCATCGGTGCAGTCAGCGGATTTGTTGCTTCATTCTTACTTACGGTCGACAAGATAAAACTTCTAAAGGATGCAAAGTTCAACCCTTCCTGCAACATCAATGAAGTACTCAACTGCAAGAGCGTGATGCTCTCCAAGCAGGCCGAGGTCTTTGGATTTCCGAATTCCCTAATCGGCCTTGCTGCATTTGCAATCTTTATCGCCGTCGCCGTGGCCCTCTTAGGCGATGTGCAATTTCCGGGTTGGTTTTGGAATTTGGCCTTAGTTGGAACCCTCTTAGCTATTTTCTTCTCACATTGGCTAGCCCAACAAACCACCTTCGTAATCGGCGCGCTCTGTCCTTACTGCATGATTGCCTGGTTTGGTAACTTCTTGATCCTCTCTAGCGTCATTCAAGAGAATCTAAAGATTAAGTATCTAGCTAGCGAAGATGAAGCGAGACGAATTGCAATCGAAAAGATTTCTGGATTTATGCCAATCTTTCACATTCTCTGGCTGGGACTTGTAATTGGCGCTGCCTTTGTGGGCGTCAGTTAG
>JBMTVF010000043.1:0-5687 GCA_049451055.1 Candidatus Nanopelagicaceae bacterium
GCGGAGACGAGAGGATTTGAACCTCCGATTCCCTTTCGGGAAAACCTCATTAGCAGTGAGGCGCACTAGACCGGGCTATGCGACGTCTCCAATTACTGGGGCAGTTTATCGCGCTATTTTTCTCTGGAGTACGCTCGGATTATGTCCTTTGAGGAACAGAAGCCAAAGCGCTCGGTGGAGCGAAATTACGATCTGCCGACGCCGGAACCGTTAAAGAAATTTATGGAGACTGGTTGGGCTCCCTCACCTCTTGATGGACTAAATAAAAATCCAGCAACAAAATGGGCCGTAGCGCGACGCGAAAAACTTTCAAAGGCTTATCCAAATAAGCGTTTAGTTGTGCCGGCCGGAAACTTCAAAGTGCGAAGTAACGACACTGATTACCGATTCCGCCCGAGTTCTTCCTTTTCCTGGTTAACCGGAATAAACGGTAATGATGCCGTACCTGACTCAGTACTTGTGATGGAACCAACCCTTACTGGACATGAAGCAATTCTCTTTATCCATCCAAGATCACCGCGGGAAAAGAGTGAGGAGTTTTATAGAAATCCAAAGTATGGTGAGTTTTGGGTAGGCCGACGGATGACACTGGAAGAGACTGAATTCGCATTTGAAATGAAAGTTAAACATCTGTCGACGGTTGAAGATTTCCTTGCGGAGAAGAAAGAATCGCTAACCCTTCGAAATGAAGATGCGCTAATTGATGAACTTGTTCCTCCAAATAACGGTGATCAAGATTTTGTAGTTTGGCTCTCAGAAGCCAGGTTGATCAAAGATCAATTTGAAATCAATGAAATGCAAAAAGCTATAGAAGCTACCCATCGTGGCTTTGAAGATATGATCCGAGCGATTCCAAGCGCAGTAGGAAAAAAGCGTGGCGAGAGGTTAATTGAGGGCGCGTTTTTTACCCGCGCCAGATACGAAGGAAATGACATCGGTTATGACAGCATCGTTGCATCAGGTGCACATGCCTGCATACTTCATTGGATCAAAAATGACGGCGAGTTAAAGAATGGGGAATTAATCCTCATTGATGCCGGGGTTGAAGTTGAATCTCTCTACACCGCAGACATCACAAGGACTCTGCCGATAAATGGAAAATTTACTCCCGCGCAGCGCAAGATCTATGAATTAGTTTATGAAGCGCAAGCTGCCGGTTTCAAAGCCGTCAAACCAGGAGCGAGGTTTCGCGATTTTCATGTAGCTGCAATGACCGTTATTGCAAAAGGTTTATCTAAATTAGGTGTGCTTCCAATACCAACTGAAGAATCTTTAAAGCCCGAGAATGGGCTGCATCGACGGTGGACCGTTCACGGTACCGGACATATGTTAGGTATGGATGTACATGACTGTTCTCAAGCTCGAAATGAATCTTATGGCGATGGAATTTTGCAGCCAGGAATGATCCTTACCGTTGAACCAGGTTTATATATTCACCCCGATGACACGCTATTCCCTGAAGAATTTCGCGGAATTGGTGTTCGAATTGAGGACGACGTGCTTGTTACTGAAGATGGTTACCGGAACTTAAGTAGCGCGATGCCAAGACACCCTGATGAAATTGAGGCTTGGTTAGCTTCGCTTTGGAAATAGCGCCCTTTTCGACGTTTTTCTCAATCGCTTAACTAAACTCCATCTTAGCCACGTGAATGGAAAGTGAGATATCAGTTTTTTATCCATCGAAAGCATCGCGGTCGCAACTGTATTAATATCAATTGTGAAAGGCAGGTTAGAAGTTCCCGATGGAATTTCTGCACTATCTAACGATTCAATATCTCCAATTATCTTTACACCTGATTTAAGAATCTCATTTTTGGAATCTCTAGCCAGGTTATTAGCAATATCTATCGCCCATTTTGGAGTTAATAGTTTTTCTTTGCCGCTGGCAGCCTTTGAGTTATCAGTTATCTCTCGAATAAATCCATTTCGAATAAATACTTGATACTCGTTCCAATTTCGCTCCTTCGGAAATCTGCGATTTATCTCAAGAATCAGCGCTATTTCTTCGGTGGTCATCGAACGATTTAGGCCTCGATCTTGGGCTTGCAAAGTTTTTTCCGGAAGTCCTAAATATTTATTGGCTTCAGTAAAGAGAAATTCCGGCTGGCTCTCATCAACGAATAGAACTGTAACATTCGATGGACCAAATACCTCGCTCCATCTAGATATTACTTGACCATGAAAATGGCGTCGCCAAAATGTCGGACTTAGTTTTGATTCTCCTGGCTTATCCAAAACAGAATGTAACCACTCTTCATAATCGGCTTTTAGGCCGTACTTCAAATACTGTTGATAGGAGGAGGATAGGAGTTTTGCGAGCGGCCTTAACGTAAAAAGAACCTGAACTTCATGATTATTAATATCATTTTTTATCTTATTTATTTTCTCAGAATCTAACTCGGAAA
Organism: Candidatus Nanopelagicaceae bacterium; assembly: GCA_049451055.1. Lineage (GTDB taxonomy): Bacteria > Actinomycetota > Actinomycetes > Nanopelagicales > Nanopelagicaceae > MAG-120802. The sequence continues at coordinate 2,406 of JBMTVF010000043.1, forward strand.
AGAATTCACTGCTAATAATTATATTTTTACCGCTTGCCCGATTGATACTCCGAACTGATCTAGCCCAAAGCCGAGGAGATTCACCGCTCCCACCGCGATTGCGCCATCCCCAAACTTTTCCGCTTAAAGACCAAGCTAAGCGATGGTGTGCTTTATGAGGTGGAAATGGATAGGAAAGCCCATAACTTTGGAGCCGATTTCGATTGGCGTGGAGTGATTGTTGAAGCGCAGTCGTTCCAGATTTATGAAATCCTGGATGAATGATTAGCCGTTTCACTTTTGGCTTCTCTGTAAATTCAAAACTGGCTCAGGTATTGGGCATGGGGCGCCATCACAGCAATTAGTTTTGGAGTGGCAATGTGGACAGAGCCATCTGGTTGAAACTGGGTCATACGCCTGACCACAGAAGTCACATGGCATCTGGTTGTTGGCGCTCACTGTCGGATTATTGCGTAAGCCAAACTCCAAATAAGGCAGCCGAAACACCTAAAAGGTAATTTCCCAATAGATTTAAAGAAAACTCTTTGAATCTTCTTCGCTCTTCAAATAGATCGAGTGCGAGAGCAGACCAGGTTGTTAACGCGCCACAGAAGCCAAATAGTAGATAGGCGACATCGCTCTCTTGACTTACAACTAGACCAAGTATGAATGAACCAATTACATTGACTATGAGGATGCCGAATGGGAATTTATATTCACCTCGAAAATAGCGATCAATTATAAAACGCGTGGGGGCGCCTATACCGGCTCCTAGAAGAAATAGTGCCAGCCTCATTTGGAAACCTTAGGGCTAATGAAATAAAGAATTATCAAACTACTTGCGATAGTTCCAAAGAAGTAAGTAATAGATAAGAAATTGCTGGTTTCAGCATGAATAACTGATACGGACGAGAAGGTTGTGAGACCGCCGGAAAAACCAGGAATCCAAAATAACTTCTGAGTATTGGTTGGAATTATTCGAAAGGCAACGATTCCAGCAATGGATACGCCAAAGAGATTTGCTATGAGAATTGCAATTGGATAATTTGGAAGGAATTCAGTTGCTAGATACCTAGTTAAGGAACCGGCAATTCCGCCGATTGCAACTATTGCGAGCGCTTTCACGCCCGCCTGATTACTTTATTTGCAATACTAGAGAAGATGCTTATAAGAAGACTTCCGACAAGAGCAGATGTAAATCGATCTATAGTGATGGTGTCGCTGAGTCGATCAGTTAACATCAACATTGCGGCATTAATAATGAATATGAAAAGCCCAAAGGTGAGAATGACCGCAGGCAGAGTGAATAACTTAAGTAGTGAGCCAATAAAAGTATTTATTAACCCAAAAAGGGCAGCCACCCAGAAGTAATTCCAAGCTCCCGGTTCGATTTGGATGCCATTAACAATAAGCGTTGTGACCCAGAATGCGCCGGCAAGAACTGCCCAACGCAACACTAACGCCACTAGTTAATCTCTTCTCGCTTACGTATCTTTGAACCTAACCAACGAATCGGATCGTATTTTTCATCAACTACGCGCTCTTTCATCGGAATAATCGCGTTATCGGTGATCTTGATATGTTCCGGACAAACTTCGGTACAACACTTAGTTATGTTGCACATACCAAGGCCGTGCTCTTCTTGAGCCTTCTTTTTACGATTTCGCAGCCGGTCTAGAGGATGCATATCTAGCTCAGCGATTCGAATAAAGAATCTTGGGCCGGCAAAAGACTTCTTATTCTCTTCGTGATCGCGAATTACGTGGCATGTGTTCTGGCAGAGGAAGCACTCAATACATTTGCGGAATTCTTGGCTACGCTCCACATCTACTTGTTCCATGCGATATTCGCCTGGCTTTAAATCACTCGGTCCTTCGAAAGCTGGAACTTCCATAGCTTTCTTGTAGTTGTAAGAGACATCGGTTACCAAATCCTTAATGACCGGAAATGCACGTAGCGGTGTGACGGTTATCGTTTCATCTTCTCCATACATATTCATTCGAGTCATACATGCCAGCCTTGGCTTCCCGTTGATTTCCATAGAGCACGAACCGCATTTTCCAGCTTTGCAATTCCAACGAACAGCTAAATCAGACATCTGGGTTGCTTGTACGCGATGGATTACATCAAGAACTACTTCACCTTCGTTGGCATCGACAGTTACATCCTTGAATTCACCATTCTTGGAATCACCACGCCAAATTCTCAAATTTACTTTGCGAGTCATGATCCGCCCTTCGCGAGTTCCTTCTCGGTGAAATACTTCTTCAACTCTTCACGGTCGAAGAGATTTATCAACTCATCCGGCAACATCTTTGCTAGCTCCCGAATAATTTCGATGCGCTTACCATTCCATGAGGAGAGATGATTGAACTGGCGCCACTCAGGATCCATCTTTGGATAGTCATCACGGGTGTGGCCACCGCGAGATTCTTGGCGATCTAAAGCAGAGCGAGCGATTGATTCGGAAACTAGGAGCATATTCTCTAGATCAATCGCAAGGTGGAATCCAGGATTAAAGGTCTTTCCACCAGAAACCGTTACTTTTTCGGCGCGTTCGCGAATCGATTCTAATTTCGTGATTGCGTCACGTAATTCGCTCTCAGTTCGGATAATTCCAACCAAATCCTGGGTGACGTTCTGTAACTCTTGATGAAGCGCATAAGGATTTTGGTCGCCTTCACGTGTAAATGGTTCGTTAATTACTTCGTGGGCCTTTTCAATTTCGCTATCACTTACCGACGGTTCGCTTCCCTTAATGCTCTTTACATATTGAACGGCGCCTGCTCCGGCTCGCCTTCCAAATACCAAGAGATCTGAGAGTGAGTTTCCACCCAATCGATTAGAGCCATGCATACCACCGGCAACTTCACCAGCTGCAAATAAACCTGGGACGCCATGTGCGGCTGCGGTATCTGGATCAACTTTTACGCCACCCATTACGTAGTGACAGGTCGGTCCAACTTCCATTGGTTGTTCCGTGATGTCAACATCGGCAAGTTCTTTAAATTGATGCCACATTGATGGCAGGCGACGTTTAATTTCTTCCGCAGGTAAACGCTTTGAGACATCTAGGTATACGCCACCATGTTCGGAACCGCGACCAGCTTTTACTTCAGCATTAATTGCGCGCGCAACTTCATCTCGAGGAAGAAGTTCTGGTGGTCGGCGATTGTTGTTCTGATCTTTATACCAACGATCAGCTTCTGCTTCATTGTCTGCATATTTATCTTTGAATACATCAGGAATGTAATTGAACATAAAGCGCTCACCTTTATTGTTGGTGAGAACTCCGCCATCGCC
>JBMTVF010000044.1:0-5225 GCA_049451055.1 Candidatus Nanopelagicaceae bacterium
GAAGTTCTCGCCTACGTATGGTGATCACTATGTCACGTATCGGAAAGATGCCAGTTGCGATTCCATCCGGAGTTGAAGTAACGCTCGCCGGACAATCCCTCTCAATTAAGGGACCAAAGGGAACGCTTACACATAATTTTCCTGAATTAATTAAGGCTGTAAAAGAGGAGAGCGGAATCGTAATTAATCGTGCCAACGATGAGCGCGCTGCCAAATCTCTCCATGGCCTATCTCGCACATTAGTTGCCAACATGATTACTGGTGTAACTAAGGGTTATGCAAAGAAGATTGTAATTGCCGGCGTTGGTTATAAAGTTGCGATGAAGGGTAAGGATCTTGAGTTTGCGCTCGGTTATTCCCACCCAATTCTCTTCCCAGCTCCAAATGGAATTACCTTCACTGTTGAATCACCAACAGAATTCACAATCGCAGGCGTTGATAAGCAACTCGTCGGCGAAACTGCTGCCAAGATCCAGAAGCTTCGTAAGTCCGATCCATATAAGGGTAAGGGCGTACATCTCGAGGGTCAGCGCATCCGTCGCAAAGCTGGAAAGACAGGTAAGAAAGCATGAGTATCACTAACAAGATTGTTCGTGGATCCACACGAATTGCTCGCGCTCGCCGTCATTTCCGCGTTCGCAAACGAATTACTGGAACCGCAGAACGACCACGCCTTGTGGTTACTCGCTCTGCGCGCCATCTCGTCGCACAAGTTGTTGATGATTCAAAGGGTTATACCTTGGCGTCAGCTTCAACTATGGAGAAAGATCTTCGCGCTCAATCAAGCGATAAAACTAAGAAGGCTCGCACAGTTGGCCAACTTGTCGCAGATCGCGCGAAAGCAAAAGGAATCACCCAAGTCGTTTTCGACCGCGGTGGTAATCGATATACCGGACGCGTCGCTGCACTCGCAGAAGGTGCTCGCGAGAATGGATTGGACTTCTAATGACAACTGAAGAAATTACAACAGCACAAGAAGCTGGCGAGAAGCCCAAGCGCGGTCGCGATAAGCGCGAACGACGTGATGGCGCTGATACTCGCGAGAAGTCTCCATATATCGAACGCGTTGTCTTCATCAATCGCGTAGCGAAAGTTGTATCCGGAGGTCGTCGTTTCTCCTTTACCGCGTTGGTTGTTCTCGGTGATGGAAATGGAATGGTTGGCGTTGGTTACGGCAAAGCGAAAGAAGTTCCACAAGCGATCGCGAAAGCAGTTGAAGAGGCAAAGAAATCTTTCTTCAAAGTTCCAAGAATCCTTGGAACAATTCCGCACCCAGTCCAAGGTGAAGATGCGGCCGGCGTAGTACTACTCCGTCCAGCCGCCCCCGGTACAGGTGTTATTGCTGGCGGTCCAGTTCGCGCAGTTCTTGAGTGTGCTGGAATCACCGATGTACTAACTAAATCACTTGGTTCGAATAACCCAATCAATATGGTTCACGCAACTGCAACAGCGCTAAGGAATCTTGAAGATCCTGCAGCGATTGCAGCCCGTCGCGGACTTCCACTAGAGCGCGTTGCACCAGCTGCAATTATTCGCGCCATGAGTTCATCGGCAGGTGCGTAATGCCAAGGTTAAAAGTCACCCAAATTCGTTCCAAAGTTGGTAACGCTCCTGATCAACGGGAAACTCTGCGTTCACTTGGATTGAAGCGAGTTGGCGATATCGTCGTTAAAGAAGACCGTCCAGAAATTCGCGGCATGGTCTATAACGTCCGCCATCTAATTAAAGTTGAGGAGGTCGAATAATGGTTCTCAAAGCCCATCACCTTCGCCCAGCACCTGGTGCGAAGAAAGAGAAGACTCGTAAGGGTCGCGGTGAAGGTTCCAAAGGTAAGACTTCTGGACGTGGTGGAAAAGGAACGCGTGCACGTAACGTTGTTCGCGCTGGATTCGAAGGTGGCGCGATGCCGCTGGTACAGCGCTTACCAAAACTCCGCGGCTTTAAAAATCCGGCAAAGGTGGAGTACCAAGCCGTAAATGTTTCTACTATCAACGCGCTATTTCCAAAGGGTGGCGAAGTTGGCGTCGAAGATCTCTATAAAGTTGGCGCAGCTCGCGCTGGCCATCCCGTTAAAGTTCTCGGCAATGGCGATATCTCGGTTAAGGTAAATGTAACCGCACATAGCTTCTCCTCATCAGCATCTGAAAAGATCGCTGCTGCTGGCGGAAGCGTGAAGACGCTCTAACTGGATTAGATCGAGGAGAGAAAAGTGTTGCTATCAGTTTTTGGAAAGGCGTTTCGTACTCCTGACCTGCGACGAAAGATTTTCTTTACTCTCTCGATCATGGCGCTATTCCGCTTTGGTTCAGTAATTCCAACACCTGGCGTCTCTTATGTTGCGGTTCAACGCTGTTTAGCAAATGTTGATACCGGTGGCTTGCTCGGATTGGTTAATCTCTTTAGCGGCGGCGCCTTACTTCAACTCTCGGTATTTGCCCTCGGCATCATGCCGTACATCACCGCCTCAATCATCGTACAACTTCTAACAGTTGTAATTCCTCGATTTGATGCGTTGAAGAAAGAGGGACAATCTGGAACCGCGAAGTTAACCCAGTACACCCGCTACCTAACAATTGGACTTGCAGTACTACAAACCTCAGGATTGTTAGCGGTTGCTCGTACTCCCGGACGGTTAATTCAAGGATGTACTGAAGAGATCATTCCGGATACATCATGGCTTCGAATTCTCACCATGGTATTTGTAATGACCGCTGGTACCGCAGTAATTATGTGGCTCGGTGAGCTAATTACCGATCGCGGCGTAGGTAACGGTATGTCGATCCTTATCTTTACTTCAATTGCCGCAACTTTCCCAAGCCAACTCTGGTCAATTCGACTATCACGTGGTTGGGGAACTTTCCTTTTCATTATGGCTGTTGGAGTTTTGATTGTGGCAGCGGTTGTCTTCGTCGAACAATCACAACGCCGTATCCCAGTCCAATACGCAAAACGAATGATTGGCCGTAAAGAATATGGTGGCACTACTACTTATATTCCGATCAAGGTTAATCAATCAGGCGTTATCCCAGTCATTTTCGCATCGTCACTTCTTTATATTCCTTCGCTAGTTGCCAACTTTGCTAACTCGCAAGCGCCTTGGGCAGTCTGGATTTCGACAAACTTTGTAACTGGCGATCATCCGATTTATATAACCGCATATGCCTTGCTGATTATTTTCTTCGCTTATTTCTACGTAGCAATTACCTTCAACCCAGAAGAGACCGCCGAGAATATGCGTAAGTATGGTGGTTTTATCCCGGGTATTCGCGCTGGAAAACCTACGAGCGATTATCTCCAATACGTTCTTTCACGAATTACTGCTCCGGGCTCGCTCTATCTAGCGCTCGTAGCGATTATTCCAATCATTGCTTTAGTTCTTTTCGGCGCATCACAACAGTTCCCATTTGGCGGAACTGCAATCTTGATTGTCGTCGGCGTTGGACTTGATACCGCGAAACAGATCGAGAGCCAGCTACAACAACGTTCATACGAGGGATTCCTCCGCTAATGCGTCTCGTCCTGGTCGGACCGCCAGGTGCCGGCAAGGGAACGCAGGCCTCACTCCTTGCAGAGCACTACCAGATTCCTCATATCTCTACTGGAGATATCTTCCGCGCCAATCTCAAATCTGGAACAGCACTTGGCTTACAAGCTAAAGGCTTTATGGATAAAGGTGAATTAGTCCCAGACTCAGTAACAAATGAGATGGTTAAAGATCGGTTAAGTAGCGCATCAGGCTTCTTGCTAGATGGCTTTCCACGAAATGTTGCACAGGCCGAAGTTCTACAATCTTTTTTAAATGAGAAGAGCGCTCCGCTAAATGCGGTCGTGGAATTTCAAATCAATAATGAGGAGATCATCAAGCGGTTATCTGGACGTCGAACCTGTCGAGGATGCGGGAAAATTTTCCCGGGCGATCCTGGTAAATGTGACTCATGCGGTGGCGAGATCTACCAGCGCGATGATGATAAAGAATCTGTAATCGCAAGAAGGCTAGAGGTTTATGGCGAACAGACCGCTCCCATAATCGATTTCTATCGTAAGGCTGGCCTATTAATCACGATCTCGGCGACCGGAGAAGTTCCTACGATTACTAAATCCGTAATCGATGCGCTCGCTAAAAAGGCGTAACTAATGGCGATCCAGATAAAGAGTTTGGATCAACTCAAGACTATGCGTAAAGCTGGTCTGCTGGTTCGAAGCACTCTCGAGTTAGTCCGCTCACAAATCAAAGCTGGAATCACAACCAGCGCGCTAGATGCTGTAGCTGAAGCAAATATAAAGCGCGGCGGTGGCACTTCTAATTTCAAGGGTTACCACGGATTTCCCGCGACAATCTGCGTATCAATCAATGACGAGATTGTCCACGGTATTCCTGGAGATCGAATGATTATGCCCGGCGATGTTGTTTCAATTGATTGCGGAGCAATCATTGATGGTTGGCATGGCGATGCGGCATTTACCATGATTGTTGACCCAGTCGATTCAGCCTCCCAGAAAATGTTAGATGTCTGTGAAGAATCAATGTGGTACGGAATTGCTGCTGGCATTAATGGTGCGAGACTCTCGGATATCGGGCATGCAATTGAGAAGTACATAAATTCTCAAGGTAGTTATGGAATCTTGCGCGAATATGGTGGCCATGGAATTGGAACCGCGATGCATATGGAGCCACATATTTTGAATTATGGAAAGCCAGGAAACGGTCCAAAGATCGAACCTGGAATGGTCTTTGCAATTGAACCGATGATCACACTCGGCTCCGAACACACCAGAGTTCTCTCGGATAATTGGACAGTCGTAACCGTCGACCAATCTCGAGGCTCTCATTTTGAGAATAGCTACTGCATCGCTCCTGATGGCAAACCCTTTGTCCTAACTGAGGAGGATGGCGGAGCAGCCCGCCTCGCCCCCTTCGGTATTGAGATCAGCCCCTTGATCTAGACCCGAATTTCCCTTTTTCCACCCCCTCTCATAAACTCGCCCTCTGCCCAAATGAGGGCTCAATTGAGGAAAAACGAACGAGGTAACGGCTTGGCAAAAAAAGACGGTGCGATCGAAATTGAAGGCACTGTTGCTGAAGCTTTACCGAATGCGATGTTTCGCGTTGAGCTTACAAATGGACATAAGGTCCTCGCACATATCAGCGGGAAGATGCGACAGAACTACATTCGCATACTTCCGGAAGATCGTGTGATTGTGGAACTTAGTCCATACGATCTCAC
>JBMTVF010000045.1:0-5146 GCA_049451055.1 Candidatus Nanopelagicaceae bacterium
ATTAGTAACAAATGGAATTGCTCGAACCCTTCAAGGCGTTGGGCTCTTCCCCGATCTAACGGTTCTTGAAAATGTGATGATGGGTGCACACCATCTTGCAAAAGCTGGATTAACCCAGTCATTTTTCGGTTTTGTCGAAAAGGATGAACAGCATCTAAGAGAATTAGCGCAAACTGCGTTAGAGAGAGTTTATGTAGGAAGTTTAGCTAATCGAAGAGCAGAGACTCTTGCTTATCCTGACACTAAACGCGTTGCGATAGCTAGAGCTCTTGTCAGCCAACCAAAGATTCTTCTCTTAGATGAACCTGCGGGCGGACTTGGACCTCAAGATATTGAGTGGTTCAATGGCTTGATTAGAAATATAAAGAGCCATACATCGGTAATTATTGTGGAACATCATATGGATGTTGTTATGTCTATATGTGATCGAATCTCGGTTCTGAACTTTGGAGAATTGATTGCCTCAGGTACAAAAGATGAAGTGAGAAGTGATCCAGCTGTCGTTGCGGCATACCTTGGTTCTCAAAAAGCAGGCGCTAAATGAATTCCTTGGTTATAAATAATCTGACTGTTAACCATGGTGCGATTCGAGCGCTAACCAATGTCAGTTTCGAGGTGCAAGAAGGTGAGTTAACAGCTGTAATCGGTGCAAATGGCGCTGGTAAAACCACTTTACTTCGCACCCTATCTGGGCTAAAAAACGCTGAGAATGGAACTGCTACGTGGCGTGATCGAAATATCTTGGGTAAACGTCCCGAGGACCTGGTCCGCCGTGGAATTTCCCATGTTTCAGAGGGTAAATCAGTCATCCCAGAGTTATCTGTGCGTGAGAACTTACTAATTGGCGGGCTATGGCGCAGAGATAAAAACGGAACTGAAAGAGCTATCCAAGAAGCCGTTGATCTTTTCCCAAGACTTGGTGAACGTATGACTCAGAGCGCAAACACACTCTCTGGAGGCGAACGCCAGATGCTTGCTATTGGCCGAGCTTTAGTCTCTCGTCCCAAACTTTTACTACTTGATGAACCATCACTTGGACTTGCACCGTTGATTATTGAACAGATTTTCTCGGCAATTAAGAATCTACAGCAGAGCATGAATTTGACTGTTGTACTTGTAGAGCAAAACGCCACAAGCGCACTTGAGATTGCAGATACTGGGGTTATCTTGAATCTAGGAGAATTAGTCGCATCCGGAAATGCAAAGGATCTTCTCGCTGATCCTGCGCTCAAATCAGCCTATTTGGGGTACTAATGAGACAGCTAATCGGAACACTTCTAATCGGACTAACCCTTGGTTCGATCTATAGCTTGATGGCACTGGCACTGGTTTTGGTATGGCGTTCGACGCGAGTTGTTAACTTTGCTCAAGCCGGCCAAGCCATCGTTACTACTTATATTGCATATGAGATCGTCTCTAGAACGGGCGTCTTCTGGCTCGCAGTCCTCTTTGCTGTTGTTGCAGGTGCTCTCCTTGGTGCCGGAGTCGAGTATTTCTTGATGCGCACTCTATTTAGACATGTCGATGAAGGCCCGGTAGCCGCGCTTGCTCCAGTGATTGCAACTCTGGGATTGCTTGGCGTAATTAAGAGCATTGTGGGAATGATTTGGGGAAATGACTTCCGAAGTTTCTACCCACCGGTTTCAACCGATAACTTCATAATTTTTGGAGAACCGATTCCATTCTCTCGCTTTAACGTTCTAGTAATTCTCTGCACCACAGTTGTCATGCTTATTTTTACCTTTATATTCCAGCGCACCGATCTGGGCCTCTCACTTCGCGCAGCAGCTTTTCAACCAGAAATTGCACGGCTTGCAGGTATAAGAGTCGGACCTATCAGAACTATTGGTTGGACGTTTGCCGGAGTTGCCGGCGCAATAGCTGGCGTACTCATCACTCCTACTGAAGTCTTGTCGCCCAGCTCTCTAGATGTCTTACTTGTCTTTGGATTCGTTGCAGCTGTAGTTGGCGGGCTTGAGAGTCTGCCTGGTGCGGTCCTCGGAGGAATGGTGCTCGGCCTCGGAGTCTCATTCATACTTAACTATGTTGGCACAACTCTGATATTCCCATCAGTTTTCATTGTCTTGATCATCGCGCTTCTTTTCAAGCCAAATGGAATTTTAGGATCAAAGAAGGTGCGCAGTGCATAAGCTCTCCACCAAGAAAGCTTTTGTAGCCTTCTTTTTATTTGGTTGGTTGCTACTTTTAGTTGCTGATCGAGTCGATGAACTCCGTGTTTATCAAGGTGCAACTATTGCAATCACGACACTTGCTATTGCTTCAATCATTCTCCTTACCGGTTATTCGGGTCAAGTATCACTTGGACACGGAGCATTTCTTGCGGTAGGTGCCTATGCAGCAGCGTTATCTCAAACTTATTGGCAATCACCATTTTGGTTCACGTTACTGATGGCAATAATTGTCTCTGCATCATTTGGGTTTATTCTGGGCTTTGCAGCAGGGCGAATGTCTGGTCCATACCTTGCTGGAACGACACTTGCCCTTGCGGTCGGATTACCAACGCTCGCCAATCAGTTTGGATTCCTGGGTGGCGAGACAGGGTTGTTATTTGACGCAGGATTTCCTCCAGAGCGATTTGGCGAAGAGTTCACTCTCTATAAATGGTTTTTCTGGATTGCGGCGTTCGTAGTTCTAATTGCGATGTTCTTGTTGAGGAATTTGCTGAATAGTCGATTTGGTCGCACTTGGAAATCTCTGAGAGCTAATGCGACCGCGGCCTCTTTATGCGGCGTCAATGTCTCACAGTCCAAGGTCCTAGCCTTCACCATAAGTGCGGGCGTGGCCGGCCTAGCAGGGGCCTTATTGGGGATGATCAGCATCGTCGCCCCCAGCGCCTTCCCGCTCAGCCTCTCATTCACAATAATTACTGGGGCGATTCTGGCTGGCGTAACCAGCCTCTTGGGTAGCATGCTAGGCGCCGTAATACTCGTGGTAATCCCCGAAGTTGCCGATGCGATTGCACATCAATTTGGTGATTCCGAGAAGATCACCTCGAACCTGCCAGGTTTCATTGTTAGCGTGTTGTTGATCCTGACGGTCCTTTTCTCACCGAACGGCCCAACCGAGGCGATGAGAAAAAGGAAGGAGCAGCACTCGAAACACTGAAGCATGGCAAGTAAACAAACCCTCGATGGAAGGAAAGCAATGATCAGCTTACGACGCAGGAAGAGCATTCTTGCTGCAGTAGCGGTTACTTCATTTGCACTCGTTGCAAGTGCAGTCCCGGCTAACGCAGAAGTCGGCGTATCATCAACGGAGATCAAGCTCGGAACCACAGTTCCGATGACTGGTATCGCAGCCCCTGGATATAACAAGGTTGCTCCAGCGATGAAGGCTTACTTTGAATATATCAATGACAATGGCGGTGTTTATGGCCGCAAAATTAACCTCATCATTAAAGATGATCGCTACATCCCACAGGAAGCGATCAATAAGACAAACGAGCTAATTTTGAGAGACAAGGTATTTGCACTTGTCGGACAGCTCGGAACTGCGAATCACTTGGCGGTCACAAGTCGAGTTCGAATCGCTAAGCGAAATATCCCATCACTATTCCTAAACACCGGATATAGCGGATTTGCCGATGTGAAGAAGTTCAAAACTTCATTTATGCATTTCCCAACTTATGTTGCTGAGGCGAAGATCCTCGCTTCATACATTAAAGAGAATTTCACAGGTAAGAAGACTTGCTTGCTCGTTCAGAACGATGAATTCGGTGCCGACGCATCGAAGGGATTCGCAACCGCCGGTCTCACATTCGATGAAACCGTTAAGTACGTCTCTGGTACCCAGAGCGCCGCGACCGCCCAGACTTGGATCACCCGCTTTGCCGGTGCCAAGTGCGAAGTAGTTGTTCTATTTAGCGTTTCATCTGCCACAGCTGCTGCATTGGGTGTTGCTGCTGCTGCCGGATACAAGCCACAGTGGATTCTTGGCTCAGTTGGCGCAGATTCAACAACACTGAAGATTGCGCTTAATAACCCACAAGCTCAGGCGCTTCTAAATGGCGCAATTGGCGTTTCCTTTATGCCAGATGCCCTCGATACGACTGATGAATTTGTGAAGTTGTTCCGCGAAGTAAATGAAAAGTACAGCCCAGGTGTTGACTTTGATACCAACGTACTTGTTGGAATGAATGCTGCGATGCTAACCGTTCAGGCGCTTCGCGCCGCAGGAAGCAACCCAACTCGACGAAAGTTGATTACCGCTATGGAGCGTAAAGGCTCAAGCTTCGTAAGCGCTGCTTTCGGAAATCTTTCCGTCAGTAGAACTTCACGTGCTGGATTTACTGGATATTGGTTCGGTAAGTACAACTTGGCTGGCGCTCTTACGCCAATTGATGCGGGTCGCACGATCTACACAACTGACTCTGCTAATGGCCCAGTAACAAAGTCGGCTGCAAAGCGCGCCGCTATGCCAGCGAAGGGAATACCTACTAACTCATGAGAAACCTAATGTCACTCAAAAAACGTGTATTCGCGGTAGCTTCGGCTCTCGCAATCACCACTACTGCGTTAGTAGCTGTTCCAACAACTGCAAGCGCCAATCCTGTTTGTACCAACAAGGTCATTCTTACCGAGTGCGTTGGTGCAACATCTGATGGAGCTGGATATGTCATCCAAGTTCCAGCCCGATTTAGCGGAACCCTCTTCCTCTTCTCGCATGGTTACCGCTACCCAATCGATATCCCAGCATCAATCCCGCTAGTTGGTGGCTATACAGTTGTTAAAACGCCACAACCAGCTCCGGGAAGAAACGCTGCCCAGATAGCTGAAGTTGCAACCCAGATGCTCACTAAGGGCTATGGAATTGCTGGTTCTGGCTTTGCCCGTCAAGGTTGGAATGCTGATTCAGGAGTAAAGACAAATGTTGAACTAATTGGAATCATCAAGAAGCAGTTCCCAGAAGTTGATCATGTTGTTGCATGGGGCGAATCACTCGGTGCATTTATCACCCAGGCTCTCTCCGAGAACAACTCTGAGCTAATTAGCGCAGCAGGAAATCTCTGCCCAGCAGCTGGTTCGGTTGAAGCTTCTCTAAAGATGGCCGGCGATGCGCTTTGGGGATTGAAGTCATTCTTCGATCCAACAATTCAAGGTGGAAACTACAAGTCAGTTCTTGAGGT
>JBMTVF010000046.1:0-4339 GCA_049451055.1 Candidatus Nanopelagicaceae bacterium
CATGCCGAAACCCTAATGGGTCAGGTAATCAAGCTCCAACTGCCCGTTGGATTTCCTCACACGCTTCCAACAGATCTTCTACATAAATTGCGCTCTTTGGATTGGCAGAACCCCAACCGGGGCCACCGATAACAATTCTTGGCGCAGGTCTAACACTTGGTAACTCCGCCAAAATATCAGGGTCACCATTTTTATTTAATTGCGCCCAGAGAAATACTGCAGGCGGAGCAGAGCGCTTCACGATTGCGCTAATTGCCTCAATCGGAGTTCGCGCACCTAGAAATTGAGTCTGGACATTCCGCTCTGAAAGGGCGGCAGCTAACGCATGTAATGGAAGTGAATGCATCTCTTCTCCAATACATGCAAGAAGTACCGGGCGTGCATTTACCGGATTAGTTACATTCTCATGATTAGCGTGGAGTAAACGTTTAATGATTTCGCTGACCAGGTGTTCCGTTTCTATGCCAGTGCCTTGATCAGCCCATTCATCGCCCAACATAATTAATAGTGGAACAATCACCTCATTCCAAGTAGTAGTGATTCCACTTGAGGCAATCTCCGTTCGCAGCAACTCCTCAACAAAGGAGCGGTCATATGCTTGAGCCGCTCTATATAGCGTCTCAACTAACTCTTCACGAACTTTTATCTCTCGTTCAACAGCTCGAGACCCGTCACTAATCGAGCCCTCGAAGGAGAGTGCGCGAGATGCCGCCTCTGCCGGAGAAACTCCTGAGATAACGAGCTTTCGCATCAGAGTTAAGCGCGCTAAATCTTTCGCGTTATAGCGGCGATGCTCGCCAGAGCTATGTTCCGAGGGGCCTAGGCCGTAGCGACGGTCCCAGGTCCTTAACGTTGCTGGAGCGACACCTAGGCGGCGGGCTACGGCTGCCACAGTCAGATTTGTGCTCTCAGTCATACCCAAATCCTCACCTAAGCGCGCCACAACGGCATCTTGAAAAGAAGGTACTTGAACAACCTACGGCGCGATTGTATGGTTTGGCCATGACCGAGATGACCCGCCTACCAAAGCCAGTTGCTAGCAATTGGGAGTGGCAGTACGAGGGCGCCTGCAGATCGCTTCCTACCGAAATGTTCTTCCATCCAGATGGCGAGCGCGGCCCACGTCGTAGAGCGCGCGAGATTGCCGCAAAGGCGGTCTGTGCATCATGTCCAGTTATCGCACAATGTCGAGCTCACGCTCTCGCGGCTCAAGAGCCATATGGAATTTGGGGCGGTTTAACTGAAGATGAGCGGCTAGAGATTATTAGCAAGGCAACGCGTCAAGCTCATAGCTTTAGCGCTTAAGTAATTACGCCTGGTTTCTGGCGCAAACTAATAACAGTTGTAACAGCTAGCGCTGAGACTATTACCCCGAGCGATACCGCTAACGAAATATGTGGAATTTCGTACCCAAAAGCTTCGTGAATTCCGATTCCATGTAGCGCTTCAATAATTAATTTAATACCAATAAATCCAAGAACGATTGATAAACCTTTCGATAAGTAAATTAATCGTTTCAAGAGGATTCCAACAAGGAAATAAAGCTGACGCAGACCCATCAAAGCAAATGCGTTTGCCATAAAAACAATGTAAGGGTCTCGGGTAAGTCCAAAGATTGCTGGAATAGAGTCGAGGGCAAAAAGTAAATCCGTGGTTCCAAGTGCAACTAAAGCAAGCGAAAAGGTAGAGAGGCCACGCTTTCTAAGTGCAGTAATGATTCGGTTTTCTTGCCACTCATCTTCCTCTGGATCTTCTGTGATGAGTTTGTAGGCGGTCCAGAGCAAGATTGCGCCGAATAAGAAGAAGATTGCGACGAAGCGCTCGACGACGGCGGCACCAATAACAATAAAGATACCGCGCATAACTAGCGCCATCAGGATTCCGAGTAAGAGTACCAATTGCTCTTTTTCACGTTCAATTTTTAACCGAGTTAAGATAATTAAGAATACGAATAAATTATCGATAGAGAGCGAGTATTCGGTAATCCAACCAGCGAAAAACTCAGCGCTCGCCGTTGGCCCATCCCAGCTACGCATTGAGATACCAAAAGCAATCGCAGCGCTTACGTAAATTGCGGTCCAAGTAGCTGCTTCGCGGAGGCTAGTTACCGAGTTTCGGCGGTACCAAGCCCAAGCTAAATCGAGAAGTATTACGACGCTGACAACTGCAAAAGTAATCAGCCAGACAGTTCCCGAGACGTTCAGAGTTTCATTAGACATTGGCGTGAGTGTAATGAGAAAGGGCCCCGAAGGGCCCTTTTCAAATTAGTGGCTATGTCCTCCAGGACCATGGCTATGTCCATGTCCAGCAGCAGCCTCTTTCGGCTCTTCTGGCTTCTCATAGACAAGGGCTTCGGTAGTAAGGAACATCGCGGCAATCGAGGCAGCATTAGCAAGTGCAGATCTGGTTACTTTAACTGGATCGATGACGCCAGCTTTAACTAGATCGCCATACTCTTCACTTGCGGCATTAAAGCCTTCGTTGCTCTTCATATTTCTAACTTTAGAGACAACGACATAACCCTCTTGGCCCGCATTTTCTGCGATCCAACGGAGCGGTTCTTGGCAGGCTTTTGCAACGAGGCGGACGCCGACTGCGGCATCACCTTCATAACCAAGATCGCTATCTAAAACGGTCGCAGCATGAACAAGTGCAGCGCCACCGCCGGCAACAATTCCCTCTTCAACAGCCGCACGAGTTGCAGAGATTGCATCTTCAAGACGGTGCTTCTTCTCTTTCAACTCAACTTCAGTGTGTGCGCCAACTTTGATTACACAGACACCACCAGAGAGTTTTGCGAGACGCTCTTGCAACTTTTCGCGATCCCAATCAGAGTCAACGACATCAATTTCGCGACGAAGTTCAGCGATTCTGCCCTCAACATCTTTCTTAGAACCGGCACCATCGACGATTGTTGTGTGATCTTTTGTGACAACGATACGACGGGCTTTACCCAACATATCAAGGGATACCTGGTCGAGCTTTAATCCAACTTCAGCTGAAATGACCTGGCCACCGGTAAGGATTGCCATATCTTGAAGCATTGCCTTGCGACGATCGCCAAAACCTGGGGCCTTAACGGCAACTGAGGTAAATACGCCACGAATTCGGTTAACCACAAGAGTTGAGAGCGCTTCGCCTTCAACATCTTCAGCGACAATTAAAAGTGGCTTGCTGGTCTTTGCGACCTGCTCCAATACTGGCAATATGTCAGCTAACGCTGAGACTTTTCCAGCAGAAATCAAGATGTAAGCATCTTCCAGAATCGCTTCCATACGGTCTTGATCAGTTACGAAATAAGGTGAGATATAACCTTTATCAAACTGCATGCCCTCGGTAAATTCGAGTTCAAGTCCGGTAGTTGAAGATTCTTCAACGGTGATGACGCCATCTTTACCAACCTTGTCCATAGCTTCGGCGATTAACTCACCGATGCCTCGATCTTGAGCTGAGATGGTTGCGACATCTGCGATCTGTTCTTTTCCAGAAACCTTTGTGGAGTTGGCGCGAAGCTTCTCAACAACCGAGGTAACCGCAGCTTCGATACCGCTCTTAATTCCCATTGGTTGAGCGCCAGCAGCAAGATTTCGTAGGCCTTCTTTGACCATTGCCTGGGCAAGTACGGTCGCAGTAGTTGTGCCATCTCCAGCTACATCATTAGTTTTTTCAGCAACTTGCTTAACAAGTTGTGCGCCCATGTTCTCGGCTGGATCTGAGAGTTCAATTTCTTTAGCAATTGTGACACCGTCATTTGTGATGACAGGTGCACCGAATGATTTTCCGATTACGACATTACGACCCTTTGGTCCGAGCGTTACCTTTACGGTATCGGCGAGAATATTTACGCCACGCTCCATGCCGCGACGAGCGTTCTCGTCGAAATGCAGTGCTTTGGCCATGGTTACTTCTCGATTACAGCCAAGATGTCACGAGCAGAGAGGACTAGATATTCCTCGCCGCCATGCTTGATCTCGGTGCCGCCATATTTGCTGTAGAGAACAACATCGCCGACTTTGATATCCATCGGGACGCGTACGCCATCATCGAAACGGCCCGGTCCAACTGCAACAACGGTTCCTTCCTGAGGCTTCTCTTTGGCGGTATCTGGGATAACTAGACCAGAAGCTGTCTTCTCTTCGGCTTCGCTGATCTTGATAACGATTCGATCTTCTAGTGGCTTAATGGCAATGGCCATCGTCGTAGCTCCTTCGTAACTAGAACTGCTTATCTGATTCGGGCGACTTATCACTCTCACCCGGCGAGTGCTAACGCCAAGCCTAGGGCGCTCTATTCCCTTACTCAAATTAAGGGCCGCTTTGGGAAGCGCCCAAAACAGGAC
>JBMTVF010000047.1:0-3984 GCA_049451055.1 Candidatus Nanopelagicaceae bacterium
TAATCACCATGTCCTTTACCGCGCCAAGTTCCAACCATCCAAGCAAGTGGATTTAAATCAGGGTGTAGCCCTTCAGGTATTTGAAATGCCATCACTCACCCCGCTTCAACTTTCGCCATTGCCGTGCCGCAAATCCAAGTGAAGCCAATCCGGCAATAATGCTCGCCAAAATCAAGAAAATCGTTGTCAGATACTCCATTTATTCCACCGGAACCAAGATCTCTTGAGTTGCCGGAACTCCTTCAACGCTAACTACCGCATCAGCAGGGGTCATACGTTTGATTAAAGCTAGCGCAATCGGCCCTAATTCATAATGGCGCGAAACTGTTCCGATAAATCCAATCTCTTTTCCGTCAAGAATAACTGCGCTACTGCTCTTGGGAAGTTCCACAGAACTTCCATCTAGATGTAGAAGAACTAAACGTCGCGGTGGATGACCTAGATTAAAAACTTTTGCAACCGTTTCTTGTCCCCGGTAACAACCTTTTTGCATATGGACCGCTTTATTTAAGGCGCCAATCTCATTTGGAATCGTTTTATGATCGGTATCAATTCCAACTCGCGCTTTCCCGGCGGCAACGCGTTCTGCTTCTAACGCCCACGTACCAACTTGTAGATTGGATAAATCAAAAGCATTTATCGTTGCTGCTAAGTCACTTCTTGGAACGAGCGCGAATGGTCCGCCTAACAAATCGGTCTTTCCCGGAGCGCGCAGAATTGCAAATTCATTAGAAACATCTTTCACATCAACCCGGAGCATAAATTTCATCTTCTCTAGATACTCAATTAGGGGTTCAACTTTTACGCGATCTAAATGGAGATAAGTTGTAGTTCCATCATCAACTAGAAAAAGTTGCTGCTCTACGTGGCCTTGGGGATCGAGGATTAGCGCCTCTTTCCATTCACCCGGAGCTAATTTCTCAAGGTGCTGTGTAGTTAGCGAATGTAACCAGGTAAGTCGATCCTCGCCGCTGATTGCAATAACCGCACGGTGTGAGAGATCTGCCCAGGCCTTTCCAGCATTTAACTCGCGTTGCTCTTTAGCAACTTCACCAAAGTGCCAGATTGCGCCTTTATCTAGACCCTCTTCAACATAAACCGCGGTCATTTTGCCTGGCAACTCTCGCAGGTTCCGTAGATTGCAAAATGAGTAACATCCGTTTTAAATCCATAATCATCAACTAGGGTATTTACAAAATTCGCCGCTACATCAATCGGGGCATCGCCAACCGAGCCGCACTTTCCGCAAACAAGATGGAGATGAGTTAGCTCTTCGGCCGCATGATAAGTCGCACCACCATGGCCAAGGTGGGTATGTTGCACCAAACCAACATTCTCTAACGTCTCAAGATTTCGATAAACCGTCGAAAGATTAATTCCCGGATGAGTTTTACGTACGCGCTCAGCAACTTCTTCGGGCGTCGCGTGGCCAAGTTCGCGAACTGCATTAAGCACAAGCTCACGTTGCGGGGTTAGACGCAGCCCCTTTTCGCGCAGTTCATTCTTCTTCTCAACCATCTGCCAATTCTACTGGCAGTTTTCAACTCTACTTTCGTGAAGTGAGCGCGTTCTTGGCGCGTGCAATCAAGAGATAGACCTCGCAACCAAGGCAGAAATTGAATGCAGCATTTAGGAATGCGGCAGCAAGCGCAAAACCAACGACGATCATTCCAGCGGTATCAAGAGCTAAGTCATAGAGAATCGTCGCCGTAATTGCAAAGATAAATCCAACTAATTGCGCAAATTGTGGCGGGCGCACATCTTCAGTTGGGACTTCACCGCGAAGCCTTGGCTTCACTAACTTGCTATAGATAAAGCCATATGGCGAATACTTCAAACCAAAGAAAGCGCCTAGAGCAAAAACCAATAGCTGCCCGTGAAGTAAGACTCTCGCTTCAGTTGCAAGAAATGTAGTCAGAACAATCGTTGTGATGACGGCGCCAAATCTCGGACCGCGCGCATCAATCAGAGTTGGATCACTGGTTTTAAATGTTAAGACATTGGTAATTGACATGTGCGAAGGCTAACCGGAAAGCTCAATTACTGCGAGTTGCGAAGTATTTGCATTTACTTGATTGCGGCAAGAGTTTCGATTATCTCAGCGCGCTTCGGCGCCCCAATCGCGCGCCCAATTTCTAAGCCTTTTCTATCCAAAACCAAAGTTGTGGGAGTAGAGCGAATATCCAACTTACGCACCAATTCGAGATTTGATTCCGCATCAATCTCAATATGTTTAACATCCGATAAATCTGAAGTTATATCGGTAAGTAAAGTCCTAGTTGCTCGACATGGAGTACAGAAAGCTGATGAAAATTGCACAAAAGTGGCGCGCGAACCAAGTTCGCTTCCTAATACGGAAACACCGAGCGGCTCTTTACTTGCTCGACGTTCTTTCCGCTTTACCTTGCCGCGACTTAATTGGTACCAGACGCCGTACGCAGTTGCGAGCGTAAAGATCGCGATTATTGGAAGGTAGTTCGACACGAGAGTATTCTTCCATCCTTATGGCACGCGTTCTACTTCTAACCAACTCGCAAGGCGCGAGCGCTGAAGTGCTTCCTGCACTCTCTTTGCTTCAGCATCAAGTTCGCATCTTGCCTGCGATTGGTTCTGTGCTCGTAGATTTACCCGAAGCAGATTGTCTTCTCCTTGATGCGCGCCGCGATCTGCCAGCTGCAAAATCACTCTCTAAATTAATCGCTGCAACCGGCGCTGGTTGTCCAGTAATTGTGATTGCAACTGAAGGTGGGCTTCCTGCACTTACTTCGGAGTGGGGCTTTGATGAATTCATCATCGATAGCGCAGGTCCTGCTGAAGTTGAAGCCCGAATCCGCACCGCTATCGGAAAACTAGAAGCGGAGCGAATCAATACCGATCCAGCCTCAGGTGAAATTAAGAGCGGTGAAGTAATAATTGATGAGAAGAGTTACACCGCAAAAATACGTGGCAACTCACTTGATTTAACCTATAAAGAATTCGAACTTCTTAAATATCTCGCACAACACCCAGGTCGCGTCTTCACCAGGTCTCAACTTCTCCAAGAAATTTGGGGTTATGACTACTTCGGCGGTACCCGAACTGTGGATGTCCATATCCGTCGCCTCCGCTCCAAACTTGGCGCCGAATTTGAAGCGATCATCGGAACCGTTAGAAATGTCGGCTATCGCTTTAACGCAAATCGCGAAAACTTCCAAGATCAAAACTCTTGATTCTCAATCTCGAACGCCTCGACACAAAACAGCGAGAAGAAGTCCTTACTCTTATTGCTGATGCCACCAACTTAGATGGCGTGCCACCGGTATCGGAACATGTTCTGCTCCATCTGCGCCATGGCGGTGATAAATCTGATTCACATCTAATTGCAATTCACGAAGGAAAAGTTGCTGGATATGCCCACCTTGATCTCACTGACCTAGTTGAGGGACCTAGCGCTGAATTGGTTATTGCGCCCAAATTTCGCGGAAAGGGAATTGGAAGTGAACTCCTTAAATCACTTACTCAAACCCCAAAACTTCGACTCTGGTCGCATGGTGATCTTCCAGGCGCTAAGAACCTTGCCCTTGCAAATGGTTTCAAGCGGGTTCGCACCGTAATCCAGATGCGCCGCTCACTAACCGATTTAACTGAAGAGATTGATCCAAATATTTCAATCCGTTCGTTTTTACCAGGTATCGATAATCAAAGTTGGCTCGACTTAAATAACCGCGCCTTTAAAAATCATCCGGAACAATCTAATTGGAGTGAGCGCGATTTAGAGATCCGCACCAAAGAGAGCTGGTTTGATCCAACTGGATTTCTAATCGCTGAATTAGATAAGAAATTAGCAGGCTTTTGTTGGACCAAAGTACATGGCGGTCACACCCATAAGCACGCCGAGAACGAAGCCATCCACGATCACGATCCAATCGGTGAGATCTACATAATGGGCGTAGATCCCGCGTTTCAAGGAAAAGGTATCGGCCGCGCCGTCACAATTGCCGGCCT
>JBMTVF010000048.1:0-3965 GCA_049451055.1 Candidatus Nanopelagicaceae bacterium
TCTTTAGATCTCACAATTGCCATGTGTAATGAAGGTTATTCAAACCAGATAATGCTCGGCACTGATGGCGCGCGCAGAACGCTCTGGCGTTCGCTCGGCGGTTCGCCCGGCCTTTCATGGCTAGCTACGGGTTGGCGTAATCTGCTTTCAGAGGAGCTTTCGGATTCGGTGGTTACTCAACTATTTAGAGATAACCCCCGTAGGTTTTTGACCTGGAATAGCCCCACAAAATAGAGATTAGGCTCTACCCATGAGAAACCCAACTCCCGCAGATAAATTCACATTTGGACTTTGGACCGTCGGTTGGCAAGCGCGCGATCCCTTTGGCGATGCAACTAGAGCCGCTCTCGATCCGGTACGCACCGTCAGCGAATTAGCAGAACGTGGTGCTTACGGCGTGACTTTCCACGATGATGACTTAATTCCTTTCGGCGCAAGCATCAGCGAGCGCGCAGCTCATATCGATCGATTTAAAAAGGCTTTGAATTCAACTGGAATGAAAGTTCCTATGGCAACAACAAATCTCTTTAGCCATCCTGTATTTAAAGATGGCGCATTCACTTCCAATAATCGCGATATCCGTCGCTACGCAATACGTAAAGTAATGACCAATATTGAACTTGCAGTCGAGTTGGGCGCTAAGACTTATGTCTGTTGGGGCGGTCGCGAAGGCGCTGAGACAGATATCGGTAAAGATCCAGTTGTTGCACTAGAACGGATGCGTGAGGCATTTAATATTCTTTCGCAATTCGTATTAGATAAAGGTTATGACATTAAATTTGCGCTAGAACCAAAACCAAATGAGCCTCGTGGCGATATCTTCTTGCCCACTATTGGACATGCGCTTGCTTTTATCTCATCTCTTGATCATCCCGAGCTTGTAGGTTTGAATCCAGAAGTTGGCCATGAACAGATGGCCGGACTCAACTTTGTCCACGGAATTGGACAGGCGTTATTCCATAAGAAACTCTTCCATATTGATTTGAATGGTCAACATGGACCTAAATATGACCAAGACTTAGTTTTCGGACATGGCGATTTGAAATCAGCCTTTTTCCTAGTTGATCTCTTGGATCGCTACAAATATGACGGTCCAAAACATTTTGATTACAAACCACTACGCACTGAAAATGATGAGGGTGTCTGGGCATCTGCTTCGGCAAATATGCGCACCTATATCCTCTTACAAGAACGTGCCCGCGCATTCCGGGAAGATCCTCGCACTAAAGCAGCTCTTGCAAAATCTGGCGTTGATGAATTACTCCAACCAACGGCCGCTGCAGGTGAAGGTTGGCAAGCAATTGCCAATGAGAACTTCGATGTGGAAGCCGCTGGTAAGCGTGGTTACCACTACGAAGAGCTCGATCAACTCGCTCTGGAATACCTAATCGGCGCCTAATGGCGAAGGTGGTTGGCGTCGATTCCTCGACGCAATCAGTTAAGGTAATTCTTCGAGATGTCGAGTCCGGTAAATTACTTAAATCCATCTCCAAACCGCATCCGGATGGAACTGAAATCAATCCAGATTTTTGGTGGCGCGCTCTTGGCGATGCTCTATCCGAATTAGGTACTACTTATGACGCAATCGCGATCGCCGGTCAACAACATGGCATGGTCGCACTCGATTCAAATGGTGATGTAATAAGAGATGCTTTGCTTTGGAACGATACTCGCTCTGATAAAGCTGCCGCAGATTTAAACCAAGAGATACCTGATATTCACAAACAGACTGGATCTAAATTAGTTGCCTCGTTCACCGCAGCCAAGGTTCGGTGGCTCGCGGATAATGAGAGTTCAAATGCAAATAAAGTTTCGGCGATCGCCCTTCCTCATGATTGGCTATCTTGGAAACTAACAGGAAGCGCGAATCTAGAGGATTTATTCACAGATCGCAGCGATGCATCAGGTACTGGATATTTCGACTCGAATAAAAATATTTACCTCAACGATATTTTTGCGACAGCATTAAGAAGTAACCAGAAAGTTCATTTACCGAGAATTACTGAACCCGATGCCTTTGGTGGCAAAACTAAAGCAGGCGCTCCGATTGCTGGCGGCGCTGGCGATAATGCAGGCGCGGCACTTGGCCTTGGAGCAAAAGTCGGCGACTTGATCATCTCACTTGGCACAAGCGGAACTGCCTTCGCTGTATCGAATACCTCAACATATGATGAATCTGGAGAAGTTGCCGGGTTCGCTGATGCCACAGGTAATTTCTTACCGCTTGCTTGCACGTTAAACGCTGCAAAAGTATTTTCGAGAATTGCAGCCTCACTTGGCGTCTCATTAGAGAAATTTTCTGAATTAGCGTTGAGCGCACCGAGCGGAGCCGAAGGACTTCGCTTGCTTCCACATTTCGATGGGGAGCGAACTCCTAATAGACCAAATGCCCGCGGCACTTTCCTCGGCATAAATCACGGAAATTTCACTCCGGAAAATATTGCTCGCGCAGCAATTGAAGGAGTAATCGGTGGCATGCTATTTGCTGCTAACGCGCTGAAGCGAGAAGGCTTTACCTCCAACCGCATCTTACTAATCGGTGGTGCGGCGCGTAATTCTGCGGTTCAAGAGATTACGGCTGAGATGTTTGGTGAAACAATTGAACTTCCACCAATTGGTGAATATGTTGCAGATGGCGCGGCACGCCAAGCTGCCTGGGCGCTGACTGGATCCATTCCCAATTGGCAACTTGGTGAGACGAAAATAATTCAACCTAAGAAAAGTTCAACTGTAGCTAAAGATTACTTGGATTTAATTTCTCAAATCTAATTTAACGCCCACCGGACATTAACCGTGACCGTAACTTCGGTCTCGCCAAGATCAATCTGGGTCGCATCACTAGCCGCTTTCTCAACGCCAATCATCGGAAAGTTATAGGTCGGAGCGGTTATCTCATTTAAGAAGATAACTCTTCCCAGCCGTTGCCCTAGAGCGCTGGCATATGAAGCTGCTCGCGACTTCGCATCGGCGACTGCGGCTCGACGTGCGGTTGCGGATGCTGACGCGCCTTTAGAAAGGAATGGAATAACACCAGTTATCTGTAGCGGATCGCCGCCAGCATCAACCACCGCATCAATTATCTCTCCGGCTTGGGTGGCCTTTCTTATTACGATTGTGAAAGATTGAGTCGCGCGATAACCAATTAACTCTTGCCCTTTATCTTGGCTGTAGTTGTACTCCGGATAAACCGTTAGCGAAGAACTCTTAATATCCTTATTCTCAATCCCATTTGTTTTCAAGGAATCACGTATCGCGTTTGAAGATTTATTTGCCGCAGAAAGAGCGCTTTTATTGGTTGCGGCAAGCGTTGAGACCGAAGCGAGAAATCGAACTGCATCGGGAGCCACCATCGCAGTCCCGGTTCCAGTTACCGTGATATGCCGGGTATTGGCAGATGCGGAAGGAGATATCGAGATTGCAGTAATAACCGCAAGGAAGAATACAAATGCTCTTTTCATAGCCAAAACCTACCTTGAGTTAACTGGATTTTGTCTGAGGAGAATCTAGGCACTTGCTCTGGATAATCGATCTCGAATTGCTGCTGCTAAACCATCACCCGGTGGAGTTATCGCAACGATTGTTCCCAAACCCTTCGTATCTCCTTCACGAAGCGCGCTATAAAGAGCTCTCGCATATTCCGTAACTGTTTTAGGTTCAGCTAAACGAATCACGCCATTTGGCGTAGCGATATCTGCAAGCGCAATCAAACCTTCCCCTGGTTTAGCCTCTCGATTTACAACTAATTTTGCTTTCGGCGAATAGTGACGCGTCAAAGATCCCGATACTCGTATCTCATTTAAGTCATTATCTAAATCAATCGGTGTAATCTCACGAATCATCGCTTCTGTCACCGCGCCCAAGCGCAAGATTCGAGGAAGCGCTCTACTGCAATCAATAATGGTCGACTCAACGCCGATTTCACTTTCCCCACCATCAATTATTAGATCTTCTTTACCCAAAAGTTC
>JBMTVF010000049.1:0-3732 GCA_049451055.1 Candidatus Nanopelagicaceae bacterium
AGGAATTCATGTATGCCATCAAAGCCACCTTCGCGGCCAAGGCCGGATTGTTTATTGCCACCAAATGGTGCGGCCGGGTCTGAGATGACTCCGCGATTTATAGCAACCATTCCGGAATCGATTGCTTCGGCAACGCGAATGGCTCGACCTAATTCACCGGAATAGACATAACTGATTAATCCAAAATCGCTCTCATTGGCAAGTTTGATTGCTTCCTCATCACTATCAAATGTAACTATCGGCGCAACCGGACCAAAGACTTCATGTTTTAAGATCTCATTATCTTTTGAAACCGAAAGCACGGTGGGTGGATAGAAAGCTCCAGGGCCTTCGGGTAGAACACCTCCAGTTTCAACTTTTGCACCACTCTTAATTGATGCTGAAACTAGATCAGCAATCTTGTCTCGCTCCTTCTTTGAAACGCTAGCGCCAAGTTGTGCACCTGGTTCGCGGCCCGGGGCCATCCGAAGTTCTGACATCGCCTTAGCAAATTTTGTGGTGAATTCATTGGCGATTTTTTTGGCTACATAAATTCGATTTGCTGCGGTGCAAGCAGCGCCACCATTTCGCATCTTGGCAATCATTAAACCTTTGACCGCTTCTTCAACATTTGCATCATCAAGCACAACGAAGGGTGCATTTCCGCCGAGCTCCATAGAGCAACGAATTACGCGATCGGATGCTTCTTTCAAAAGAATACGTCCTACTTCCGTTGATCCAGTGAAAGATAGATTCATTACTCGAGGATCGTGGAGCATTCGGCTAACCATCGGACCAGCAGGAGTTGGCATCACAACATTTACGACGCCTTTAGGAAGCCCAGCTCGCTCCAAGATATCTACGATGGCAAGTGCTGTTAGTGGAGTTTCAATTGCCGGTTTCAAAATTACGGTACAACCAGCTCCAATTGCCGGACCAATCTTTCGCGTTGCCATACCGGCTGGAAAATTCCAAGGCGTAATTAAAAGCGATACGCCAATAGGCTGGTGAGTTACAACAATTCTCTTATCGCCACTTGGTGATTTTCTAAAATCTCCTTGAACCCGAACGGTTTCCTCAGAGAACCAGCGGAAGAATTCAGCGGCATAAAGTATCTCGCCTTTGGCATCAGATAAAACTTTGCCATTTTCGCGAGAGACAATTTCGGCGAGAGCATCCGCTTCAGCGATCATAATTTCAAAAGCTTTACGGAGTACTTCAGCGCGGAATCTTGGCGCAGTTTTTGCCCATTCTGGAAATGCGCGATGTGCTGCTTCTATTGCAGCATCGCATTCTTTTTCAGTTGCAACTTGAACTTCAGCAATCACGCTGTCATCACTTGGATCGCGAACTGGAACGGTTGATGAGCCTTTTACCCATTTCCCATCTATATAAAGTTCAGTTTTAAGCGCCATAAGGGAGAGCATACGCGTGAAATAAAGAGGCGTAGAATTGGGCATCGTGGCTAAATCGTGGACAGATGATGCGCCCTCACCAAAGGCGCTCACTGAACATACCCATCTTCCCGATCCCCTTAGATACCGAATCAAGAAGTTCTTCTTAGGCGCGCCCCTAAACAGACACACCTTGGGCCACCAGAGATTAAAGAAGCGTTACGCGCTCGGAATTCTCTCTTCCGATCCAATCTCATCATCTGCTTACGGGACTGAACAGATTCTTGTTGGACTTATTCCAGCATTTGGACTTGCCGCATTCGCACTACTTATGCCAATGACCGCGGTAGTTCTTACGGTATTGGTGATTATTACGCTCTCTTATCGAAATGTTATTTCAACTTATGTACATTTTGGCGGCGCTTATATAGTCGCTAGAGAAAACTTTGGCACAGTCACCGCGCAGATTGCCGCCGTTGCCTTGATTATCGATTACATCGTTACCCTCGCAATTCAATCAGCTGCAGGTGTTGCGGCAATAATTTCAGCTTTCCCAGAACTGGCTCCATTTAAGATGGTTATGGCAATTACCATAATTGTTCTTTTGACCTTTGGAAATCTTCGTGGCGTAAAAGAAGCCGGAAAAGTATTTGCTCTTCCCACTTATCTGTTTGTGATCTCAATGTTTACGGTATTTGCAATTGGTATCTATCGAGAATTGATGGGAACTTTGCCGGTACTTGATACAAATAAGCCGGGAACTCTTCCCCTTGGGCAAGAACAGGGACTACTTACTGCGGCTGCGATTTTCATTCTCTTGCGCGCATTTGCAAACGGTGGATCCTCACTCACCGGATTAGAGGCAATTTCAGATGGCGTAGGACTATTTGAGAAACCTGAATACAAGAATGCGCGTCGCACCTTGGTAATTATGGCTTCGATTCTTGGCACGCTGGTTCTTGGTATTTCTTATTTTGCCCACAAGATCTATGCCATGCCATATGAAGATGAATCACCAACCGTCATCTCCCAAGTTGCCCAGACAATTCTTGGAGATAGCGCTATTGGAAGTATCTTCTTCATATTTGTACAAGCGGCAACGATGTTAATTCTCTTTGCTGGTGCAAATACAACATTTAGCGCTTTCCCGCTTGTTGTGAATTACGCCGCGATGGATGGTTATCTACCTCGTTGGTTGACTAAGCGCGGTCATAAATTGAACTTCTCAAATGGAATCTTGGTTCTAGCTGGATCTGCGCTGGGCTTATTGTTTATTACTGGCGCTTCAGTAAGTTTCCTCGTAGCTTTTTACGCTCTAGGTGTTTTTACAGCATTCACTATCTCAGGTCTAGGAATGGCAAAGCGGAACTTAGTTGGCAAAGAGCCGCATTGGAAGGTTAAGTTTGTAATTAACGGTTTAGCCGGCGTGGTTTCATTGATTGTCGTAATCATCTTTGCAATCGTCAAATTTACCGAAGGCGCTTGGGTAATTGTTGTTATTGGTCCAATACTTGTCATTTCTTTCTTGCGATTACACCGAAGATACGAGGCTGAAGCCCAGGCTCTACAAATAAAGAAGAGCCAAGAACGAGCCACAACAATCTCACGTCATGATGTAACGGTTTTGGTAGATCAAGTCGACCTAGCAACTATTGGTGCTGTTCGTTACGCGCGAAGCTTGAATCCACGAAATCTCCATGCGGTTCATTTTGTTTTAGATGATCGTAAGGCCGAACAGATTCAAAAAGCGTGGATGAGCAATCATGCAGTTGATGATGTTCCGATTGAATTTATTGATTGCCCAGACCGCAGACTTCCTAATGCAGCAGTGGACTACTCGCTTCGCATCACGGAACAGTCCGATGTGGAATTAACGTTATTACTTCCACGGCGCGCATATCGCGGATTCCTTGGTCGCCTACTCCATGATCAGACTGCTGAAGAGATTGCTCGTCCGATTTCACAACTACCAAGAGTGGTGGCAACCATCGTCCCCTTCGATATTGATCGAATTCTCTCTGGTGAGATAACGCCACCAGTTAAAAGTGAAGTCACGGTAAAACCAAGTGAACCGATTCGCGCAAAGAGTGAATGGCGAACAGATGGTGAGAAAGTAAGCCACTATCAGGAGAAGATGATGCCGATTGGAAATATTCAATGGCGCAAACGTGCCCATGTTGTCGGCAAAGTGACTGCAATTCGTCCGGCATCTATGAATTCAGCGCCAACTCTAGAAGTGGAAATCTGGGATGAGAGCGGTGGAGTTACATTGCAATTCTTGGGTCGACGCGAAATTGCCGGACTTGAAGTTGGAACTACATTGGTTGCTGAAGGTATGGTCGGTGAACAAGATGGTGCG
>JBMTVF010000050.1:0-3542 GCA_049451055.1 Candidatus Nanopelagicaceae bacterium
CTAACTGGACGGCAACCCTCCACCGCGGTGGGGTGCTCCGGGTGAGGACCAGGTCGAGAAATTCGACAAGCGCGGGTCTGCCAAGGATTGCCAGGCCTCGAGCTTCTAAATTGCGAAAGGCTAGAAATGAAGAAATTACTCAAGTTAGTTCCAATATTAATTGCAACGCTTGTATTAGCGTCCTGTTCTTCGTCAGATGAGAACAACTCCGCAACTGGATCTGGGGAGTGCACCCCTGATTCCCTGGCGACCGTTGAGGCCGGCGTATTGACCATCGCTACAGGTGAACCTGCCTATGAACCTTGGGTTCTAAATGATGCGCCAGAATCGGGTGAAGGATTTGAAGCTGCAGTTGCCTATGCCGTAGCCGAGCAACTTGGCTACAGCAACTCCCAGGTCAAGTGGATTCGCACTACCTTCGATGGCGCAATTGCTCCCGGTCCTAAGAAATTTGACTTCAATATCCAGCAATATTCAATTACCGCAGAGCGTGCAAAGGTCGTTGATTTCTCCAGCCCTTACTACAAGTCCAACCAATCCATCGTTTCTTATAAGGGAAGTAAGATTGAAGGCGTAGCCAGCATCTCTGACCTCAAGGCAAAGAATCCAAAACTTGGCGCCGCAGTTGCCTCAACTTCACTTGATGCAATCGAGAACCAGCTTGGTCTAAAGCCACAAGTCTTCAATGACAATGCAGCTGCCGTAGCCGCTCTAAAGAATGGCCAGATTGACGGACTTGTAGTTGATCTTCCAACTGCGTTCTATCTGTCAGCCGTCGAAGTTCCAAATGGAATCATTGTTGGTCAGCTAGAGAACTCAGCCGATAACGATGGTGGCGCCGGACTTTTGCTTGCAAAGGACAGCCCAATCACGAGCTGCGTTACTCAAGCCGTTGACACGATTCGCGATAACGGCACTTTAGCTTCGATAACTGAGCAATGGTTGGCCGCTTCTGCGGGCGCGCCGTTCCTCAACTAAGTTCTAGATTAACTAAGTAACGAAGCTATCGACTAAGAAATAATCGATCTCATGGGGCGTAACTCTGGTAATACAACTGGAGTTACGCCCTATGACTTTGGCGGAGAATGGCGTCCGAGCGAGCATGAGTTGGCGAGACGGGCCGCAAGAAGTGAGCGGAATAAGAAGAACGCGTTAATTGCCGCTATCTCTAGCATCCTAGTTCTCGGATCTCTCGCGGTAGTTGTGTTCACGTCTCCTGGTTGGAAATCACTATCGGATACTTTCTTTGCTTGGGCATATGGGGTTGAAGTTCTTCCGAAAATAATCCTGGGATTTGGCACAAATGTAATTCTTACCCTCATCGCAGGGACTTCAGTTGCGCTCTTAGGTTTGACCTTGGCGCTGGTAAGAACTTCTAGGTCTCCGGCTCTAACACCCTTTCGTATATTGGCTACCGCCTATGTAGATCTATTCCGAGGAATTCCCATGCTCTTGGTCATCTTGCTAGTCGGATTTGGAATCCCAGCACTTCGCCTAGAAGGTGTTACCAATAACGTCTTGGTGCTAGGAACGATTGCAGTAATCATTACCTACAGCGCATATGTGGCCGAAGTGATACGCAGTGGAATACTCACAGTTCATCCAAGTCAGCGCGCGGCTGCACGCTCGCTCGGTCTGACCCATTTCCAAAGTCTGCGCCACGTGATCCTGCCCCAAGCTCTTCGTCGGGTTACACCACCGCTATTAAACGATCTAGTGGCTCTAATTAAAGACACCGGACTGGTTTCAATCCTCGGGGTTACGGATGCGATTCGCGCTGCTCAAATTGCTAGCAGTCGCACCTTTAATTACACCCCTTATGTAATGGCAGCAATAGTCTTCCTATTAGTCACAATTCCGCTTACTCGCTTTACCGATCGAACGTTACGTAAGTCAATCGAACGACAGAACGCTCAAGGTAATGCGTGATGGCTGAAGTTCTCAAAGTAGGGAAAGTTCGGAAGGCCTTTGGTCCAGAAGTCGTATTAGAGGACATCTCTTTTACCGTACCAGAGCACTCCGCGACGGTATTTATTGGCGCATCAGGTTCAGGAAAATCGACCTTACTGAGATGCATAAACCTATTAGAGCAAATCGATGACGGAACCATCACATTGGATGGAGAAGAGATCACTCGAGTAGATGCGAATGTTGATGAAGTTCGTCGTAAATTTGGAATGGTTTTTCAGGCTTTCAATCTCTTCCCTCATAAGAGCGTTATTGAGAACATAACTTTGGCGCCAATTCACGCCAGAGGAGTCGACTCAGAACAAGCTCGCCAGGAAGCACTCAAGCTGTTGGACCGATTCGGTTTACAAGATAAAGCAGAGCAGTTTCCAGATCGATTGAGTGGAGGTCAACAACAGCGGGTAGCAATAATCCGCTCTTTAGCGCTACATCCAAGAATGCTCTTGCTCGATGAAATCACATCTGCGCTCGACCCAGTTTTGGTGAATGAAGTGCTAAGCCTAGTTAGAGATTTGAAGTCGGAGGGAATGACAATGCTCCTTGCCACGCACGAGATGGGCTTTGCTAAACAAGTGGCCGATGAAGTCTGTTTCCTCCATAGAGGACGAATACTTGAATGGGGAAGACCCGACGAAATTCTCCAAAATCCCCGCCTTTCCGAAACTAAGGATTTCCTAAAGCGGATCCATGATGCTGGACGTCTGTGACATCTAAAGGTTTCCAACTTATCAAAGGGGAGCGAAACTCCAACATCATCATCCATGTCCCGCACTCATCTCGGTCAATTCCAAGAGATGTAAGAAGCGATTTGCTTCTAAACGATACTGAACTTGAGTTTGAGCTCGATCAGATAACTGATACCAAAACTGATGAGCTTGCTTATCGCGCTATCGAGAAAGTGTCAGGCGAAATTCCTACTCCAACCCTCTTCGTAAACAATCTATCGAGGTTTGTGATTGATCCGGAACGTTTTCCGGATGATCGAGAGGTGATGAATAAAATCGGAATGGGAGCGGTATATCGAAAGACATCATCTGGTGCCCAGCTTCGCTCTGTGGGATTCGATGACCGAGAACTCTTAGCTCGCTATTTCTTTCCATACGCAGAATCCCTTGCGGCCGTAGTCGGGGGCATTCTCAATCAGAGCGGCAGCGTTGTCTTAATCGATCTCCACTCTTATCGGGCAGGTCAGCATCGAAATGCCATAAATGAGGGGCAACGTAGACCCGCTATGTGCATTGGAACCGACCCTGCTCATACCCCTAAATGGCTAATAGACATTTTCCGCGAAGAATTCGGTGCGATTGGCGATTGGTTTGAGAATCAGCCATATGCAGGAACTTACGTCCCGCTGCAGTATTATCAAAAGGAGCCGCGGGTAGCATCAATAATGATGGAGACCCGGGCAGATACCTTCCTTGATGACGATCTCCAGACTCATGACGGCTTTGAGAGAGTCAGCCTAGCCCTGGCTCAGGCGCTAATCAGGATTAATACTGGTGGACCCTTGAATAGACGAGTGGCAAAGGGCTAAAAAGTGCATTTCGGCCTGTGGACAATTTATAATATAGCCA
>JBMTVF010000051.1:0-3541 GCA_049451055.1 Candidatus Nanopelagicaceae bacterium
GCTCTATTCCCTTACTCAAATTAAGGGCCGCTTTGGGAAGCGCCCAAAACAGGACAAGAACAGGACTAGAGCAGAATCTGGGTGGCTGGAGTACTTGATGAGGCAGCCAGACCGATATCAGAAGGCGGCTTACCCGATTCGATGGCAAGTGACCCTAGCGCCGCCACCATGGCCCCGTTATCAGTACAAAGATGAGCCGGTGGGACCCGCAGTTCAATCTTTGCTTTTTCGCATCTCTCTTGAGCGACTTCGCGAAGCCGGGAATTCGCAGCAACTCCGCCTGCGATAAGTAGCGTTTCAATTCCAGAATCGATCGTGGCCTTTATCGCTTTATTTAAAAGTACATCAACGACTGCTTCTTGAAATGAAGCAGCAATATCACTTCGATTGGAATTGTGATTTGCTACTAAATAACGCGAAACAGCGGTTTTAAGTCCGGAGAACGATAAGTCAAAAGGTCGTTCGAGCATATCGCTTGCTTGTGAGAGTCCGCGCGGAAAATTTATCGCTTCTCGGTTACCGTTCTTGGCTTCGCGATCGATTAACGGTCCGCCTGGAAATCCAAAACCTAAGAGTCGAGCAACTTTATCGAAAGCTTCGCCAGCTGCGTCATCAATAGTGGCGCCAAGAATTGAAATGTCTCCCGTTAAATCTTTCACTTGCAATATTGATGAATGACCACCGCTAACTAGAAGCGCAATCGTTGGCTTAATTGCTTGGCTGCTATTTAAATTATCGACAGCGATATGTGCGGCAAGATGATTTACGCCATAAATTGGTTTATCTAGCGCCAAGGAAAGCGCACTTGCTGCTGATACTCCAACCAACAAAGCACCAATCAATCCAGGTCCTGCAGTAACTGCTACCGCATCGATATCTCTGAGTGAAACTTTTGATTCACTCAGCGCCCGTTTAATCACCGGTTGAATCGCTTCGAGATGGGCGCGTGATGCTACTTCAGGCACGACGCCACCAAATCTGGCATGTTCTTCAACGCTAGATGAAATTATGTTGGCTAGAAGTTTGCGCCCCTTAACGATGCCAACTGAAGTTTCATCACACGATGTCTCAATACCGAGTACTAGAGGTTCACTCATGGTTAACCTCTTTACGCATTATCAGCGCATCCATACCTCGTCGGTAATAATCTTTTCGCTTCGAGATGTTGCGATAGCCGCGTTTTTCATAGAGTCCTTGGGCTTGGCTATTTCCCTCGCGCATCTCTAACATCAGAGCCAGCACGCCTTTGCCGATAGCCCATTTCTCTAACTGCTCGAGCATCAAGCTTGCTAATCCAAGTTTTCGGTGAGATGGAATTACCGCAAGGGTATGGATATCGGCAACGTCGCCAACAATTGCTACGCCGGCATAACCAACAATCTTTCCCAATTCGGTAGCGACAAGATAGCGATGGGTTCTCGGAACTCCAGCTAACTCTTCTTTAAATTGCGCAGCGCTCCACGGCGACTCCGGAAAAATCTCACGATCTAGCCCGACAAGAGATGGGATATCAATAGCTGCCATCTCTCTAATCTCGATTTGGCTAGTTTTACTTGGTTTGGCATCGGGTCTTCTTAAGTAAATGGGATTTGTAAATCTCTCTTTAGTTGCCACATCCAAGAGTTTTTTCGGGTTTGGAAATAGTGGCTCGGTAAATCCGTATCCAAAAGCTTTGACTCCGGAAAGCTCGATCTCTTTGGGGTCGCTCACGGAAGGTCCAACAATCCGATGGTTATCTTTATAGCGAGCCCAGAAAATCTCGTTTCGCCTTGCATCTGTCGCTACTAAATATTCGTCACAATCTATCTCGATTCCATCTAGTGAGCAGACGCCGATCCAAGGAATCTCTCTAGCGCTAGCGAATGTTTGGGCGAAGACAATTCCAACTCTAAGACCAGTAAATGGGCCGGGCCCCATACCCACGATTACTTGATCAATCGCATTGCTCGCTTTAAGCGCTTCAGCTACCAGTTTAGGTAGCACTTCTGAATGCACGGTGGCGCCATCGCGATATCCGGAGTAAAGCAGCGACTCGCCGTCAAAAAGTGCGCAACTAGTTCGATCAGTTGAAGTATCGATTATTAGGGATTTCATAATTTAAATCCCTGCCATCTCGTTCCATGTGGCGTGATTTCCAAATTTCTCTCGTTGTCGCTAATAAAATTAATTTTAATCTCAAGAAATTCATCTTTTAGTAATGGAGCCAATTCGCTACCCCATTCAATTACCGTGACTGCATCGCTCATCTTTGAAGGTAGATCTAAATCTTCAAACTCGAGAAATACTCCCGGTGACTGAATTAAGCGGTATGCGTCGACATGTATTAGCGGAAGTTTTCCCTGATGGATTCTTGAGATAACAAAGGTGGGCGAGGTAATTTCGCTGATTCCAAGCCCTACGCCAATTCCTTGAGTAAGCGCTGTCTTACCAGCGCCAAGTTCACCGCTGAGAATTATTAAATCGCCAGCTTTAAGTTGGTCGGCAATTTTTGCGCCGATAGCGCGCATCTCATTAACTGAGCTGACCTTAACCACCGCATAAGGCTAGCCGGGAAAGCAAATGGGGCCCGGTTTCCCGAGCCCCATAAGCATGATCAGCTTTACTTCATATTACTTCTGGTAGAACTTGAGCAATGGTGCAGTGAAGGTTGGATCGTAAGTGATTCCACCTGCTGCTCTGATTGCTTTGCGAACAGTTCCGGTTGATACCAACTTGCCATTTGACGAAGCCGCCAATAGATCGGCAATCGCAAGGTGTTGGTCAACAGTTGTGTTGCAGTGTCCGGTTCCGTTGTAAACAGCGCTGGATAGTTTTACCACTCCGGCTGCGTTGAACGTCGTATAGGACTTTGGAGTACGTTGCCATAGCGCTAGAAGGTTCTTGCTCTTCTTTGCAGCTGCAGCATCGATTAACCATTGCTGGTTACCGGCTGGAGTCACATGATCAGCGGTAGCCGCCATAGTGATTGTAGGTACTTTGAAGTTTCCTTTATGGGAAAGCAAAGTACGCATCTTGGCAATTGCAGTTGCATCACCCTTCATTCTTGGGAATGCCGCAAGATATGCAAGCATCGCATTTGTGGCATCGCTACCACTTAGCGCCGAAGCGTACTCGCGCTTGGCATCTCCAAGTTGAGCTGCATAGTCGGTTGCAGTGTTATCGAAGATTGGGCCACCAGAATCTCGCTCTAGATCATAGGTCGCCAAAACTCCAAGAGTTGCAGCTTCAGCAATATTTTCAAGAGCACCAAGTGCAGGTGAAATTGCCGATGCAAAACTAAACGCAGTTAGTGCATCGCCCGCGCCTGTCGCTCCATCAAAGGACATGCTTTGGGTTGGAACTCCCGACATTGCAGCAATCAAGACCATCGCAGATCTTGATGGAACAACGGCCTTCAATGCAGCTGGAGCTGCAGAAGTGGATGGCCATGCTGGGAAAGTTGCATTGGCTTTGATGTTGTCACCAATGGTTGTTAGCGCGGCTGCAATCTTGCCCATATCAGAATAAACCTGGAGGACTGATTTGTAATTGCCGCCTTGGA
>JBMTVF010000052.1:0-3448 GCA_049451055.1 Candidatus Nanopelagicaceae bacterium
CCAGAACCAGTTAATTGGGTTTTAGGAAGGGTCTGATTTTTGGGGTGAGATCTCTCAGCGCTTTTGACCGATGGCTGATTGAATCCTTCTCAGATGGGCTCAACTCACCCAAGGTTCGATTTGAATTCTCCGGTTCAAAGATTGGGTCATATCCAAAGCCATTTGTACCCGTTGGTCGATTCCTTATTTTCCCCTCTAGTTCACCTCGGACTAATAATTCCTTGCCATCTGGAGTAACCAAAGCCAATACCGCTACGAATTTAGCGCGACGGTTCTCATCTAGGACGCCATTTAAATCTTCAAGTAAGCGACTGATATTTGCTGCATCATCACCATGTCTGCCCGAGTATCGCGCCGAAAAAATTCCTGGAGCGCCATTTAGCGCTTCAACAGCAAGTCCGCTGTCGTCAGCCAGCGCCGGTAGATTGGTAAATCTACTAACTGCGCGCGCCTTCAGAATTGCATTCTCTTCAAAAGTTGATCCGGTCTCCGCGACATCCGGAAATTCGATATCGGTGATAACAGAAATTCCCACCTCGCTCAAAATCCGCTGAAATTCTGCGATCTTCCCCGCATTTTTTGATGCGATAACAATTCCGATTGATGAACTATCCACTTATTTACTAAGCGCTGCTTTTTGTAGATTTGCTAATTCTTTACAACCGGCTGCGCCCAAATCTAATAGTTGATTTAAAAGGTGTCGATCAAAAGGTTTACCCTCTGCGGTGCCTTGCACTTCAACAAATTCACCACTATCGGTGCACACAATATTCATATCAGTTTCAGCGCTCACATCTTCTTCATAACAAAGATCAAGCATCGGTTGGCCTTTTATAATCCCAACGCTGACTGCAGCAACTGATCCGGTCAGGGGCAAAGTTTTAATATGTCCTTTTTCTTTCGCCCAATTTAGAGCGTCAACGAGCGCTACATACGCTCCCGTGATAGCGGCCGTTCGTGTTCCGCCATCGGCTTGGAGAACATCGCAGTCAAGAACGATTGTGTTCTCGCCAAGTACATTCATATCGACGATAGAGCGGAGCGATCTTCCAACAAGTCGCGATATCTCTTGGGTCCGGCCCCCTAACTTTCCCTTAACGCTCTCTCGATCAGATCGAGTATGAGTCGCGCGCGGCAACATTGAATACTCGGATGTGACCCAACCTTTTCCGCTGCCGACCAACCAACGCGGAACTCCCGGCGTAAATGATGCGACGCATAACACTCGGGTATTACCAAAAGAGATTAATACGGAGCCTTCGGCTTGATTAAGCCAATTTCTTTCAAAACTGATTGCGCGAAGTTGCTCATTCTTTCGGCCGTCATTTCGCGCCACAATTTCTCCCATCAGATTAGTTCACCCTTACTCGACTTTACCTCGCCCACCTCGGGTCCAAGAAATCTTCGAGCTAGTTTTGCAAATGATTCGGTATCTCCGCTTGAAAAGAATTTATAGCTAGGCTTTATATTCGAAGTTCGCAGTAGACCTTTCTCAACCAAAGTTCGATAGAGATCTTTTGCAGTTTCTTCAGCGCTTGAAACTAGCGTTACATCATTGCCCATCACAAATGAGATTACGCCGGTAAGTAACGGATAATGGGTGCAACCGAGAACTAAAGTATCGATACCTTTAGATTTCAGGTCGGCAAGATAATCTTCAGCAAGCTTTTGAAGATCCGAACCGGAAGTCTCACCGCGCTCTACAAAGCTAACAAACTGCGGACATGCGGCAGTTGTTAATTCAAGTTTTGTGGCGGCAGCGAAAGCATCGTCATAGGCTCGTGAATCAATTGTGGTTTGAGTGCCTATCACTCCAACTTTTCCATTGCGAGTCGCAGAAACTGCGCGCCGGACCGCCGGTTGAATAACTTCGATAACTGGAATCGAATATCGTACTCTGGCATCACGGAGCATCGCTGCGCTTGCAGTGTTGCATGCGATAACGATTGCCTTTACTCCTGAATCAACTAGTCGATCCATAATTTCAAGTGCGTATGCTCGAACTTCCGCTAATGCACGAGGACCATAAGGTCCGCGAGCGGTATCTCCGAAATAGATAATCGATTCGTTAGGAAGTTGATCAATGATTGCGCGCGCAACCGTCAGGCCACCTACGCCGGAATCAAAGATGCCGATTGGTCGATCACTCATTGAATTTCCCGAATCTGGCATTGTGGAAGTCTAAGCGAGTCAATGTCCGATTTGCCCGATAATCCAAAAAATTTGGCCGAAAAGGCCATCATTGTTAAAAATTTATCGCGAGTTCAGGTTGAACAACTCGCGAGTAAGTAGGACGCTTTTCCCTAATTGTGGCCGATGTCGTCCATTCCAGGACGGAGCAAGTCACAACGGCTCACTTCAAACCGAAGTTTGAGCAAACCGATCGGCTCATTAAATGAGCGAAGCCCACGGAGGCCAATTTGTTAACAACCATGGACTTAACTGCAACGCAGTGGAGCGCCGTATATAACGTCCTTTCTTTCGGACTTATCTCGATGCTTGCGACAACGGTTTATACCCTTGTCTCAACAAACCGCGTTCTACCAAAGTATCGAAATGCGTTAGTTCTATCCTCGATGGTTACATTCATCGCGGGATACCACTACATCCGCATCTTCGATTCATTCCACGCAGCATCAATGGTGGAAGGAAGCGTTGGTAAGGTAGTAACTGCAGGTCACCCAGATGCATTTAACGAGGGATATCGTTATGTTGACTGGATTCTTACTGTTCCCCTACTTCTTGTTGAAGTTATCGCCGTTCTTGCCCTTGCAAGAGAGGCTTCAAAGTCTCTGATTACCCGTCTCGTTCCTGCATCTGCAGCGATGATTGCACTTGGTTACCCAGGTGAGATCTCAGCCGATCAGGGCACCAAGATTCTTTACGGTGTACTCTCGACAATTCCATTCCTTTATATTCTCTATGTTCTCTTCGTAGAGTTGAGCAAGTCCTTGGATCGCCAACCAGAAGGCGTCGCCGCAACAGTCGGTCGACTCCGTCTGCTCTTGGTCGCTTCTTGGGGCGTGTACCCAATTGCATACCTACTCCCGATTATCGATGCAGACGGCGCAGCAAGCTCTGGCGCATATGTCGGTCGTCAGGTCGGCTACACAATCGCAGACATCCTCGCCAAGTGCGTATGGGGTCTAACAATCGTAAAGATTGCGCGAATGAAGTCGGTTGCAGAAGGAATGAAGGACGATCACTAAATTTAGTGATTTACAGAAAAGGCCCGGGAAACCGGGCCTTTTCGCTTTTCTAATGATTAAGTTATCTAATGATTAAGTTTCACTTAAGTCACTCTAGAGTTTCCAAGAGCGATTGTTGCAACCAGCCGAGCCAAGAATAAACTGCGTATACCGCCTTCATCGGATCGCTATCGGTCGCCAATTCATATCTTGCTTTGACTTGGGAGCTTGCATCATTTTCATCTTGACTTCCAATACCA
>JBMTVF010000053.1:0-3447 GCA_049451055.1 Candidatus Nanopelagicaceae bacterium
TGTTTGAACCCTCCAGAAACAGCGCCAATTGGAATTCCTTTGCCTTTACAGAATTCAATTAATTCCAAGGCTCCGTCTGAATATTGAATTTCCCTTGCCAATTTTTCGAAAGTGGAAACTTTGAGACCAGAGAGGTAGGAGACCCGTTTCTTGAGAGCTGCAACAAAGTCCATCTCGCCAGCCATGGCCCGATCAGTAATCTCCTTGACTTCATTTCCACGACCTGCTTCTTGGGCCAAAAGATCGATAACTTCATCTTGAATTAAAGTCGAATCAAGATCCAATAGGACTAATCGATATGTCATTTCTCGTCCTCTTGAAGTTCAATTGCGATATCGAAGTTTAGTGGCCGCATCGCGTCTTGTAGATCTTTGAGGATTGCTG
The DNA here is from genome assembly GCA_049451055.1 of Candidatus Nanopelagicaceae bacterium. Classification (GTDB taxonomy): domain Bacteria; phylum Actinomycetota; class Actinomycetes; order Nanopelagicales; family Nanopelagicaceae; genus MAG-120802. The sequence goes on from JBMTVF010000053.1 coordinate 385, forward strand.
GCGCATGTGCTGGATCGCAATTAATTAGCAGAGCAATTATCGAATGTCCCGCTATATCAATTCGCTGTTTCTCAACCACTTCGTGTACAAAAGGGCTGAGCGCCTGAAATATCAGGGTGTCGCCACTTGGATTTAATGGTCCAGAGGCGAGAATAAGAGCCTGACGTTTCACCGCCGGAGTTTATAACGGCATAGATGAAGGGCTGGGATGCAGCGACTGTTAGGGCTCGATGAGGTTGAAGTTTTTCGTGATGGAAACCGAATACTCGGCCCAATTTCGTGGGAACTTCTCCCCGGTCAAAGATGGGTTGTACTCGGACCAAATGGTGCGGGTAAGACGACATTCTTACAGTTGTTAGGCGCCCTGATTCACCCCACAAGAGGTTCAGTCGAAATTCTCGGTGAAAAGCTGGGACAGGTAGATGTTTTTGATCTTCGTCCGAGAATTGGAATATCTTCAAGCGCTTTACATGAAACTCTTCCAGGCCATGAACGAGTGGTTGATCTAATTCTTACAGCCGCATACGGTATTAGCGGTAGATGGATAGAGGAATATGATCTTTGGGATGAATCTAGAGCGAAGGCTTTGTTGGATATTTTTGGAATAAGAGAACTATCATCAAGAAGATTCGGAAGTTTGAGTGAAGGTGAACGTAAGCGAGCGATGATCGCGAGATCTTTGATGTCAGATCCAGAAATCCTTCTGCTTGATGAGCCGGCTGCAGGTCTTGACCTTGGTGGGCGAGAGGATATTCTCGGCAGAATATCAAGATACTTAGACGAAGATAACGCTCCAGCTTCTGTGATTGTCACCCATCACATTGAGGAAATCCCCAAGGGCACTACTCACGTAGCGCTATTGAAGAATTCAAAATTGTATTCAAGCGGTCCGATTAAAGAAACTTTGACCTCAAATAATCTCAATGAAGTGTTTAACGTAAAAGTTAGATTAAGTTTTGACGGAGAGCGATACTTCGCATCGTCAGATGTTATTTGACTTAGTCCCTCTCGCCTGGAGAGAAATTCTGGGGAGTGAAGAGAAAAGAATTAACGAGATTGGGATTGAACTTGGCAGACGCGCAGATTTGGGCGAACGGATTTTGCCGGATCGAGCATTAGTTTTTAGAGCCTTAGAGATTCCTCCGGAGTCGGTAAAAGTATTAATCATTGGCCAAGATCCATATCCAAACGCTTCAGATGCTTGTGGATTAGCTTTCTCTGTAAGACCACGAAAATCAGGGCTGCCTGGATCGTTACTAAATATTCAAAAAGAGATAATCACCGATATTGGATCTACAAAAACAAGCGATGGAGATTTGAACCGTTGGGCTGAGCAAGGAGTTATGCTGTTAAATCGAGTGCTTACAGTTAGCGCGGGCGAGAGTGGTTCTCATGAAGATTTGGGTTGGCAAGATGTAACTGAGAAGGTTGCTAGAAAGTTGGCTGAATTAGATCGCGTTGCCGTACTGTGGGGGAACACGGCAAAAGAGTTGGCCCCAATATTTCCAGCAAATAATCTGGTTACTGGCGTTCATCCAAGCCCACTCTCGGCGCATCGGGGCTTTCTAGGTTCGAAGCCCTTTTCCAAGGTAAATAAGATGCTAAAGTTGAAAGGGTTACCTGAAATTGAATGGTAGAAAAAAGAGCCCGGTGAATCACCGGGCTCTTTTTGTAGAACTAGATTGGATTAACCAACCCAGGTTGTAATTGGGTCATTTAAGAAATAAATCATGAAAAGTCCAGCCACAAGAAGTAGAAGTGGATGAACTTCTTTAATTTTACCTTGGAAGATTCTAATTACAACATACGAAACAAATCCTGCTCCAATACCAACAGAAATATTGTAGGTAAATGGCATCAAGATAATTGTTAGGAATGCTGGAATTCCAATTCCATAATCTTCCCAATCGATTGATTTAATCTGTGTCATCATCAAGAAACCGACGATGATTAAAGCTGGCACTGCAGCCTCATAAGGAATTATCGCAACAAGAGGGGAGAGGAAAGTTGTTAACAGGAATAGTAGGCCAGTAACGACAGACGCCAATCCAGTCCTTGCACCTTCGCCAACTCCAGATGCAGATTCAATATAGGAGGTGTTGCTCGATACAGATGAAGCGCCACCAGCGACTGCTGCGAGTGAGTCCACTAAGAGAATTCGATTCGCGTTTGGCGGCGTTCCCTCACGATCGTTTAGCCCAGCTTCTTGACCAATAGCAGTCATAGTGCCCATGGTGTCGAAGAAGTCTGCTAGCAAGAGCGTGAAAACAAGAAGTAACGCTGTAATTAGCGGTACTCGCTCAAATGAGCCAAAGAGATTGAATTGGCCGATCAGGCTGAAGTCTGGCGCAGCCACAACGTCCGAAGGGACTGCTGGGACATTCAATCCCCAGCCCTTTGGATTTACATTTGTGCCGTCAAAGTTTGGCCCGATTTTAAAAGCGCTCTCAATTGCGACAGCAAGTACCGTCGAAATAATTATTCCAAGAAGAAGCGCAGCTTTAATTTTACGAACCATCAGACCAATAGTTAGGAATAGTCCAAATGCAAAGACCACTACTGGCCAGCCAACTAGCTCTCCGCCATCACCGAGAGTCACTGGCACTGGGCCAGCTGAAGTACGGCGCACGAAACCTGAATCAACGAGGCCAATTAGAGCGATAAAGAGACCGATACCCACAGAAATCGCAATTTTTAACTGTGTAGGAACCGCTCTGAAGACTGCCGTTCTAAAGCCAGTGAGAACCAATACGGTGATGATGATTCCCTCTAGAACCACCAAGCCCATGGCATCTTTCCATGTCATCTGTGAGGCAATGGCTACAGCTACAAAAGTGTTTAAGCCAAGTCCAGTTGCAAGCGCCAATGGGAAATTAGCGAAGACTCCCATGAGAATGGAGAGCACGCCTGCGACTAGCGCAGTAGCAGCAGCTATGAGGGCGAGGTTTGGGGCATCGCCACCGCCTATATATTTACCATCCGCGTCTTTTGCTAGTCCGATGATTAGTGGGTTTAGCGCAACTATGTACGCCATGGTGAAGAATGTAACTACGCCACCGCGAA
>JBMTVF010000054.1:0-3418 GCA_049451055.1 Candidatus Nanopelagicaceae bacterium
TCATCAATTGAGTTTGGGTCTCGGAGATACTGTTCATACATCTCATCGACAAGCCACTCATTGGGGCCGAAGGAGCCACCAAATTTATTGTCGGGAGTCATACCTGCCACAGAAAGTAAGCCTATCTGCGTGCGAGCGATTCATTCCACCGGAATCCAGTGTTTTCATTGGGGTGAGCGACGGGGGTCGAACCCGCGACATCCCGGACCACAACCGGGTGCTCTACCAGCTGAGCTACGCCCACCATTGAGTTTCAGAGGACAGTCTATCGGATAAACCTAGATTGCATTTTTCAGGCATCGGGTCGCTAAACAACGTTTGAATTTGAATAAATCGGAAGAGAGTCTCGAATCTATAAGACATTAGCGGAAGGCTTCTATCTCGTTTAGATGCCGAGAAAAAGTAATATTCAAGTTTTCACTACTTAAAACCATAATTCTGCACGTAGATTTGAATATTTTCTGTTCCACTATCCTTGAGCAATGACCGAAAGGGATTTTCAGAGCGAGATTTCGCAACTTTCGACAACCCTGGCCGGCATTGAGTCTGTGTTAGATTTAAAAAAACTACAGGCCGAAGTTTTAAATCTTGAAGATAAAGCTGCGGCTCCAGACCTTTGGAATGATCCCGAAAACGCCCAGACAATTACTAGCGCTCTCTCGCGAAACCAATCCCTTGTCTCCAAACTAACTTCTTTGCGAAAGAGAGTGGAAGACCTCCCAGTTATGTTAGAGCTTGCCAATTCAAGCGATAATTCAACTTCAAGTGATGGCATGGCTTCTGAATTATCGAGTGAAATTACCTCGTTACAACAGGCAATCGGAGAATTAGAGGTAAGAACTTTACTCAGCGGGGAATACGATCACCGAGATGCCCTAGTGACCATCCGATCTGAGGCTGGTGGTGTAGATGCCGCAGATTGGGCTGAGATGGTTTCACGAATGTTTTTGAGATATTGTGAAAATAAAGATTTTTCAGTTCAAGTTCTCGAAACTTCATATGGAGAAGAAGCCGGCATTAAATCCACAACTTTTAAAGTCTCTGGCCCATATGCCTACGGAACTCTCTCTGTTGAACAGGGAACGCACCGACTAGTTCGAATATCTCCTTTTGATAGCCAGAATAGAAGACATACCTCTTTTGCCGGGGTCGAAGTTGTTCCAGTAGTTGAGCAGAGCGATCATATTGATATTGATGAAAAGGAAATCCGCGTTGATGTCTATAGATCCTCTGGCCCAGGTGGACAAGGTGTTAACACCACGGATTCCGCTGTAAGAATTACACATATTCCCACGGGAATAGTTGTCTCTTGTCAGAATGAAAGATCACAGATTCAAAATAAGGCCACAGCGATGGCAGTACTCCAATCAAAACTATTGGAACGTCGAAACCAAGAGGAGCGCGCAAAAATCGATGCGCTTAAAGGTGATAACTCGGGTTCTTGGGGAAATCAAATTCGCTCTTACGTACTGCACCCATATCAAATGGTTAAAGATCATCGAACAGATTTCGAGACTGGTAACACCCAGGCAGTTTTAAATGGAGATCTAGAGGGTTTTGTGCAAGCAGGAATCAAGTGGCGCCGCTCCCGCTAGCGGAAAATTCACCTAATTCACACCCATTCCTCGAGATATATGCCAAGTTCCTCGAGATATGTACCGAGAATCTCATCCTCTACTATCTAGAATCACACCGTGATTAAATTCGAGAGCGTCACCAAGGTCTACTCCAAATCTGACCGACCTGCTCTAGATAACGTCTCTCTAGATGTGGAAAAAGGCGAATTTGTATTTTTGGTTGGACTATCGGGTTCCGGTAAATCAACTTTTTTACGACTTGTGCTTCGTGAAGAGAAGCCAACCTCAGGAAAGATTCACGTTGCTGGAAAGGATTTAACTTCACTTTCCAATTGGAAAGTCCCCGAACTTCGCCGCCAAGTTGGAACTGTTTTTCAGGATTTTCGCCTTCTTCCAAATAAGACTGTTTCAGAGAATGTAGCTTTTACCCTCCACGTCTTGGGTTATTCGCGTAAAGAAATTGAGCGAGAAGTCCCCGAAGTTTTGGAGCTAGTCGGATTAGAAGATAAAGGCGATCGCAAACCTGGGGAATTGTCAGGTGGTGAACAACAAAGAGTGGCAATCGCTCGAGCTTATGTGAGTAATCCGGCGATTCTTATTGCCGATGAACCAACCGGAAACTTAGATCCAGCAACTTCAGTTGGAATTATGAAACTTTTAGACCGAATCAACAGAGAGGGCACAACTGTTGTTATGGCTACTCACGACTCCGGAATTGTTGATCAGATGCGTAAACGGGTTATCGAGTTAGATGCTGGAAACGTAATCCGGGATCAAGCCCGCGGTGTTTATGGGTATACGGGATAGGTTGGCGAGATGAGAGCTAGATTTATTCTCAGTGAAGTTGGAATTGGCCTTCGCCGAAACCTGACGATGACTTTTGCCGTGGTGGTCACGGTTGCAATTTCGCTCTCACTTTTAGGTATCGGCTTACTTTCAAATGCTCAGGTTCGTGTCATGAAAGATTATTGGTACGACAAAATCGAAGTATCAGTATTTCTTTGCGGGACGCTTTCAGACTCAGCATCTTGCTCATCGGGATCAGTTACAGCGCCACAACGCCTCGAAATTCAACGTGATTTAGAGGCGCTTCCCGTAGTAGATACCGTCTATTACGAATCTCAATCGGAAGCATTCGAAAGATTCCAAGAGCGATTTAAGAATTCCGCAATCTCACAGAATGTAACAGTAGATCAATTACCGGAGTCCTTCCGAGTAAAACTAAAAGACCCTACGCAATTTGCGGTTATTGATAGCGCATTCTCAGGTAGACCCGGTGTAGATGTAGTTCAAGATCAACGCTCGATTCTAGAGAAATTCTTTAGACTCTTAAATGTCCTTCGAGATGGCGCGTTAGCAATTGGCTTAGCAAGCGTTTTAACTGCTGCGTTGCTAATTAGCAACACGTTAAGAATTGCAGCTTTCAATCGTCGTCGCGAAACAAATGTTATGAAACTTGTTGGAGCTACTTCATTTTCGATTCAATTGCCATTTATTTTGGAGGGAATATTTGCATCCCTAGTGGGCTGGAGTTTTAGCGTTGGACTACTCTCAGGTCTCAAATATGTTATCGATGACCGGATAGCGCCATTACTTTCATTTACAAACTTCTTTACTTGGAACGATGTTTGGATAAGTTCGGCTTACTTGCTTGGCACAGGTTTACTAGTAGCGACCGTAGCCTCTACCCTTACCCTTAGAAAGTATCTGAAGGTCTAATTAAGAACGGTACAAGTTCGCCTCTCAGATAGACCAATTCTTCAAGGGAGTTCTCGTGGCCAAAGAATCGAATCGTCGCAAAAAGACGATTCGAACAGGCATCGCATCGGGCTCCAAAATTA
>JBMTVF010000055.1:0-3357 GCA_049451055.1 Candidatus Nanopelagicaceae bacterium
GTTCCGCCAAACTCATGTGCGTATCTTCTAGGCGACCACTGACAGCGCCTAACTAGCGCTTCTGAGCGTGTGGAGTGGCTGTGGATTAAGGCGAATTTGCTGTGGGTATGGCTGTGTAGAAGTTGTGGAGGGATTGTGGGAAAGATTGTTATTAACGCGTAAATACGCAGGTCAAAGAGTTATTAACCCTGTGAATAAAGATTTTTTAAGAAATCTCAAAGATTGAGATGTGGAACTTTCGCTAAATATTTATTCACTAAACAGATTTTTGGCATTCCTATCGAATTTTTCGTAGAAATCTTCAAGACTTATTCCGACAGCCTTCTCAAAAGCGGTCGGAAAATCCATTCCTTCTCCAACTTTCCAATAGATTTGTAAGAATCTTTCGAATCCAACCGATGCAACTATGTATTCTGACGCCAGTCTTCCCAATAAGTATGGAAGCCCGGGATCTATATCTCTTGTTCTGTAATCACGTAAAGATATGAACTTTCGATACATTCCAGGGTCGGTATAAATACCAGTTCGAGAATAATTCAATAAGTAGCCAAAAAATTCCGCTCCGCCTTCGTCAAACCAAATTGGCGGATTAGAAGGTCTGCTCGGATCTGGATTGTTATTTCCCTTTCTTTTATAGGCCGCCTTCTGCCAGATATGAAAAATTTCATGAGGAGTCACAGCAGCCAAACCATTTTCGGAACTTGCCCATCTCTCTCCGGCACAATTCAAACAAGGCGCCCCCGCTGCTTGATTACTATCCACTCGACTTAAACCAAAACTAGAAATTTCCCTCTCTGTCAAGTCTCTATCCTGTGAAACAACAATAATGGTTTCTGGATAATCTTTTGGAAAAGGTAGTACGGCATATATTCTTTCCAAGAATTTCTCAACTTCTACTGGTTTTACTTCTGACTTGGAATCAATAACAAATTTAAATTGCTTTGGTATTGCATTAATTCTTTCGTATTCCTCAAAATCTAAAAGAATACGATTTACCAATTGTTTTCGCGTAAAATTATCGGGAAATGGTTTCTGAAAAGAATTTGAATCAGATTGAATATCAACCTTCCAACTTAATTTCTTACCTTTTTTAGAGCAAATTAGAACTTTCCCATTAAAATCTTTTTTGACGCCAACTTTTCGACACTTATCACCAACACTAGTTGCAAAACTTGGAGTTGGAAAACCTAATGAAATCATGACCGTGAATATAACTATCGTTTTAGTAATCACAGGTTTAGAATGCCAAAAATAAATAGAGCCCGCTAGACTCTAGCGGGCTCTATTTACACGTCTTTACTCAACTACGTTTACAGTGATGTTTGCAGATACGCCGGTTATCAGCGAAACCTTGGCGGTGTGTTTGCCAAGATTTTTTACATGCTTAATCAACTTGATCTTGTGGCGATCGATATCGACACCAGTCTCATTCTTGATTACTTGAGCTACATCCTTTTCGGTTACTGAACCAAAGAGTCTTCCAGTTGAGCCGACCTTTACTTTGATCTCAAGAAGCGCTCGCTCAAGCTTCTCTTTGATTTCATTAGCGTGATCCTTATCTCGGATCTCGCGCGCCTGGCGGGCGCGACGGATGCCAGCAATCTGTTTCTCGCCGCCATCGCTCCAGAGAATCGCTGAGCCACGTGGAATCAGGAAGTTGCGTGCGTAGCCATCTTTAACGGTTACGACATCGCCAGCTTTGCCAAGACCAGATACTTCACGAGTAAGAATTAGTTTCATAACTTCTCCTTATCGCGCCGTTGAGGTGTAGGGAAGTAGTGCAACTTCGCGACTGTTCTTTATCGCGGCAGTTACCTGGCGTTGATGCTGGGTGCAGGCGCCGGTAATACGGCGAGCGCGAATCTTGCCGCGATCGGTGATGTATTTACGTAGCGTTGCTACATCTTTGTAATCAATATATGTGACCTTGTCGCGACAGAAAGCGCAAGGCTTCTTCTTTATCTTCTTTAACGCTGCTTGCGAAATCTTTGGTTTCTGCTTCAGCGTTCGGTTGGAACGTGCTCCCATTTTGGTGCTCCTTTAGGGCCCGCTTTCGCGGAATGGTTTGTTAGAAGGGTGGTTGTTCGTCGGCAGTAGTGGATGTCCATCCGCCACCGACGCTTGTGGTCGAGGACCAATCATCGGTTGATTCAGTTGGCGCGCTAAAGCCACCAGCGCCGCCTTGGCGGGTGGTTTTAGATACCTTCGCTGTTGCGTTACGAAGTGATGGGCCAACTTCATCTACCTCTACTTCGTAGACAGTTCGCTTCTCACCCTCTTTCGTCTCGTAAGAGCGTTGCTTCAATTTTCCGGAGACAATTACTCGCATTCCGCGGGTAAGTGTCTCGGCAACGTTTTCTGCGGCTTGGCGCCAAATTTGGCAATTAAGGAAGAGGGTATCCCCGTCTTTCCATTCATTGGTCTGGCGGTCCATATATCGCGGAGTTGATGCGACCGTAAATTTTGCGACTGCGGCACCAGAAGGTGTGAAGCGCAATTCAGGATCGCTAGTTAGATTTCCGATCAAAGTTATCTGTGTATCGCCCGCTGCCATATCTCTATCTCTCTACTTTAGTTTCGGTTCTATTCGGGACGGACAACTTTTGTACGAAGTACTGCTTCGTTCAAATTAAGTTGGCGGTCTAATTCTTTAATTGCGGCTGGCTCACAGTGCATATCAACGACGGCATAAATTCCTTCGCTCTTCTTCGCGATTTCAAATGCCATACGACGACGGCCCCAGATATCGAGCTTGTCGACTCGACCACCGGATTCCTTGATGATCTTGAGGTATGTCTCAAGACTTGGTGCGACTGTTCGCTCTTCTAGATCGGGATCTAGGATCACCATCAATTCATAGCGACGCATGCTTTACCCCACCTCCTCTGGACTAATCGGTCACGGCATTTCCGCGACAGGAGGGTTGCTGCTTCTTCAAGGACTAGCCTCGAAGGTGGGCAAGAGTATCCCCGCCCAATGACAAAGGTGAAATTTGAGCGGTGAAATTGTGGATTACGGGAGAGCTGCCTCGGGATACTTCTTCAAGGCCTTCTTGCAGAACTCTTTGAGATCCTTCATCGCCCCTTCTAGATCAGCCGTTACACACCACTTCGCCGCATCTAATGGCGCGATTGTTGGTATCGGATCTGGAATTGGTAGTTGTTCTGTTCCACCAATTAGTGATGGCGCTACAAAATCTAATTTCGGTTCGCCGCGAAGTGCAACTTTCATATATGCGTTCCAAATTCGAGCCGGAAAACTGCCACCTGTTACCGAAGTTAGGCCACCAATTCCATTTAACGATTGGGTGGCATCATCTCGGAAGAAAGCAATAGATGTAGCAAGTTGTGGGGTGTA
>JBMTVF010000056.1:0-2628 GCA_049451055.1 Candidatus Nanopelagicaceae bacterium
CTAGCGGTTGGAACCGGAGCGATTCTTTGGGGAACGATTGGTCCGGTTATCTCACTCTTCCCAGAGGGAGTTTCGTTTCAGTATTCAGCATTTAGATCTGGCGTAGGTTCTTTGATTCTCTGGTTGATTGTTGCTTTATCTTCAACCAAAACTCGATATACAAAAAAAGATATAAAGCCAATTCTTGTAGCCGGACTAGGTTCTGGTGGATTCTTGCCATTCTTTGCTCTTGGTTTTGAAAGAACTGGCGTTGCAGTTGCATCAGTAATCGCTATTGGCTTAGCACCGATATTTGTTGGGATTATCTCTTGGATAATTTATAAGAAACAGCCAGGAAAAAGTTGGTTGATTGGAACGGTTCTTGGAGTTTCAGGAATTACCGCCCTTAATTGGCCTGGGCGCGATGCCGCTATTAATTTTGCGGGAATCGGCTTTGCGGCGTTGGCGGCTTTTGCCTATTCATGGCAAGCAATTGGAATGAGTGAACTTTCTAAACGGCATAGTCCATTTCAAGTAGTTGCACCAGCTTTCACAGTTGCAAGTTTGATTCAGATTCCACTTACATTTGGTATGAGTTATGAATTCTTGTTAGATCCAATTCTGTTTTTGGGGTCTTTGTATGGCGCAATAGCGACTCTCGCTCTCGCGTATTCATTTTTCGCCTTTGGTGTTCATCGAATTGGTCCGGCAAATGCGGTGACCGTCGGTTTAATGGAGCCAATCACTGCAGCCCTCTTGGGAGTAACAATTTTAGGCGAGAAGATTTCACTGCTGGGTTTCCTGGGAATTTGCTTGGTTTTAATCGGCATTTTTATCGTGGGTCGTCCCAGAAAATCTGAAAACGTAACTTAAGGTAAGGCCATGGCTGCATCAACACCCATTCAAATTCCATCCGAACGCCTCAAGGGCCTAAGAAGGTACAACTCAATTGCTGGCGTATTCCATTTAGTACAAGCAATCGCGATTGTTTTTCTTGCAAACGATTTCGCTCTTCCAGTATCAGTCAATTATTTGTTGGATGCACCAATCCCGGGAGCGAAGTTTGAAGAAGTATTGCTTTTCAACTTCCCAATCGCTCTAGGTGTGGCGCTCTTCTCTCTTTTGAGCGCGCTAGCTCATTTTTGGATTGTTGGCCCTGGCTTTAAGCACTATGTAGACGATCTCAGCAATATGAGAAATATTGCCAGATGGATTGAGTATTCAATCTCCTCAACTTTGATGATTATTTTGATTTCAATGATTAATGCTGTTTGGGACGTGGTCGCTCTGTTAGCAATTGCAGGAGCAAATATTTCTATGATTCTATTTGGATGGCTACAAGAGAAATATGAGGAGCCTGGCAAGGGCAGCTTGTTGCCATTTTGGTTCGGCTGTATCGCTGGAATCGTCCCCTGGATTGCAATGTTTTGGCTGCTCTTTTCACCGGGTAGCGAGGCGGAAGCACCTGGATTTGTTTATGGAGTTGTCTTCTCTCTCTTCTTATTCTTTAATTCTTTTGCGATTGTTCAATGGCTCCAGTACAAAAAAATTGGAAGATTTGCTGATTACTTAGTAGGTGAACGCACCTATATAACGCTTTCATTCGTTGCTAAGTCGGCGCTAGCCTGGCAGATCTTCGCTGGGGTGTTGGCAACCAGTTCACTTTGAAATAAATATCAGTCGACCATCATCCGTCGAGGCGACCAGCCTTTTATCAGGCAGAACTTCCAAATCTCGAATTCGAGCGCCAATATCTACAGTCTCGCTTGAATTAATTTTCCCATTTACAAAAGTCATGAAGACAATAGACATATCTCGAAGTGTTCCCATCGCAATTCCGCCCGAAAACTTCCCAAAACCGGTATCAGGCAGGCGCACTAATTCAGTAGGAGCAATCGAAGGAGTCCAAACCTTGATTGGCTCGCGAAAGCCTTTATGGGATCCGGTAGCTTGCGGAATCACATAATCGCCTTGGGTATACGGTTCACCGTAAGTTACATATGGCCAGCCATAATCGATTCCTTTTTCAATAACATTTATCTCGTCGCCGCCACGAGGTCCGTGTTCAGAGGTAATCAATGTGTCTTTATCAAAAAGCAGAATTCCTTGTTGATTTCTATGTCCCGTTGATATTTTTTCTATTCTCTTCTTAGAGATCTTGAATACGGACCCTAAATCACCGCGAGAGTTTCGGGAATTAATTTTTCGATAACCAAGATCTCCAATAGTTAAATAAACAGATCTACTATTGATAACTTCCATACGACCGGCAGCGTGTTGGACGGCTGAGACAGGAGCGCATGGTTTACTGGTAAACCAACGGCTCACTTTCTTTGCAGTAAAAGTATTGAGATTTACGGAAATTTCATCAACGACAACTTCGACGCAGTTCTTTCCCGTTAATCTAGGGAAAGAGATCAATAGATTCAAAGAATCAGGGCTCTCCTTAAGTACGGCGATATCAGTAATAGCGAATCTTGAGTCTCGAATCCGTTCATTTGAGCCAATGAAATTTCCCAACAACTTTAATTTGGATTCTTTCTCACTCCAGAGAAAGAGAGTTCCGCCTTTATCGCCACCACCTAGCAATAGGTTTCCATTTGAAAGCACTCCAAGCGCAGCCCCTCTCTCGTTACCGCCAAGTGATCG
>JBMTVF010000057.1:0-2587 GCA_049451055.1 Candidatus Nanopelagicaceae bacterium
CCTATCAGCGCCATAAATTCCGTGCCGAACATTGGTTCATTGTTGCTGGCGATGCTGAAGTGACGATAGATGGTCAGATAAGGCGGTTAAGCGCTGGCGAATCGGTGGATTTCGGAATTGGTGTGGCTCATCGGATTGCGAATGTTGGAATTACTGATGTTGTTTTTGTAGAAGTACAGACTGGAACCTATTTTGGTGAGGATGATATTGAACGCCTAGAAGATGATTTTGGGAGAGCAGACTGATTATGACAACTTCCCAAATGGAATTTGAGATAAAGCAAACCCCGGAAGTGCTTGAGCGCCTGCTTCAGAATCAACAACAATTTGAAACAGCTGTTGCAAGAATTAAGTCGAGTTCAATCAAGTCGGTCATGATTGTTGCGCGAGGAACTTCAGATAACGCGGCACACTATTTGAAGCATTTAATTGAAGTTGAATTAGGAATTCCAGTTGGGCTTGCCTCACCATCGGTGGTATCCATCTACGGAGCCAAACTTTATTATTCAGAGACTTTAGTAATTGCTTTAAGCCAGAGTGGACAATCTCCTGATCTTGTGGCTTACCTAAAGGCAGCTCGGGATGGTGGCGCTTTAACACTTGGGATAACTAATGATGCAAATTCAACATTGGCTAAATGCGTAGAACTAAATTTGGATTTATTGGCTGATCGAGAGATGGCCGTTGCAGCCACTAAGAGTTACACAGCTCAGCTTTTCGCATCGCTTTGTCTTGTCAGCCATTGGAAGGGTCTAGAATCTAGCTTTGACAGTTTGACCGCGGAAGTAACTCGAATACTTGGAGCGCTGGATGGGCTCGATGATGTGTTGAAATCGCTCGATGTAAAGTACCCAATAGTCGCCCTAGGAAGGGGATTTTCATACGGGAATGCGCGCGAGTTAGCGTTGAAGATTCAAGAAACCTCACACATACCAGTGCAAGGCATGTCTACTGCTGACTACCTTCATGGACCCATTGCGGCCGTGGATGAAGAGACGCGAGCTCTCATTTTGGCACCAAAAGGGACTTCCCCAGATGGACTCAAGGAAGCGATTTCCAAGTTAAGGACCATCACTAAGCACTTGATTTGGGTTGGAGATAGTTCTTGGGCGATGGGTGGAGAACTTTCTCTTCAAGGTTCAAAGATGGACAGCGAACAAGTATCAACAGTTTTAGATGCGATACTCCTTCAGATGATTGCTTGCAAATTTGCAATCAAAAATGGCTTCAACCCAGATGCACCTAAAGGATTAAGCAAAGTTACGCTCACAATATGAGTCAATTCTTTTTGGGCCTAGACGGGGGAGCATCATCTTCAAAGTGGTGCGTGATAAATGTTTTCGGCGAAAAAATCTGCGAAGGTAAATCAGGGCCAGTGGATGGACATATCTACCGAGAAGAATCAAAAGTGCGCTTAGCAAAATTGCTCAAAGAAATTCGAAACACAGTTCCATATGAGATTTCGGCAGCTCATGTCGGTTTAACTGGATCACCCGAGAGTTTCGAAGATCAAATTGAACTTAAAGATTGTTTTAAAGAATTTCTCGGAGTATCTCGTCTCACGATTGAGAACGATGTTTACCTGGGCTACCGGACCGCATTTGGAGATGAGTTCGGACTTTTTCTTTATGCAGGAACTGGGTCAATTCTTGTTTACAGAGAAACAAATGGAAAATTAAATCGAATCGGCGGTTGGGGATATCTGCTTGGAGATGAAGGAGCTGGGTATTGGATTGGACGAGAAGCAATCCGTGAAACGCTAAGGGCAATGGAAGAGGGGCGAAGGTCATCTCTATCGGATTTGATTATGGAAGCTTCAGGAGGAGATAGCTGGGACAAGATTAAACGCTTTGTTTATTCAACCTCTCGAGAGAATATTGCTAGTCTAGCCAAGCCAGTATTACAAGTCGCCGAATCTGGTAGCGAAGAGGCAAAGCAGGTTGTCGTCAGAGCTGGATTAGAACTTTCTGGATTGATAAAGAGAGCACAGAAAGTTTTGGATGAAGACAGTTACCCAATTGCTTTTTCAGGGGGAATCGCTACTGATTCCTCAATATTGAAAGCGGTTATTGAAAGAGAAGTTGGACAAGAAGTAAGAATTCTTTCGGGGGATACTGCGCTCACAGCCGCATTAGTTGCAAAAAGTGAGATTTAGATTCTTTTGATTCTTTCTCGGTAGTAGTGAGCACTTGACTTTGGAATTCGCTTCTGGGTCGCGTAATCCACATAGATAAGTCCAAAACGTTTTGCGTAGCCGTATGCCCATTCAAAGTTATCAATCAAGCTCCATGCGAAATAGCCGTTAATTGGGACGCCCGCTTCTTTTGCTTTGAACATCGCATCAAGGTGGCGCCCTAAATAGCTAACTCGGTTTGGATCATCGACTTTTCCATCAATTACAACATCATCCCAAGCTGAACCATTCTCGGTTATATAGATTTCCTTTGGGGCATAGTCGTTATGGATTCGCTCTAGTAATTCAGTAAAAGTCCCCGCGTGAACTTCCCAACCCATACCGGTTCGCTCAACATTAGGCGCAGTAACTTGTTTATAAGGAAGTGGCTTTACAGATGGGTCATAAGCAACTG
>JBMTVF010000058.1:0-2302 GCA_049451055.1 Candidatus Nanopelagicaceae bacterium
TTCATACTGATGAGGCGGCGCGCTTTGAGAGAGCTGAAGCTGCCCTAGAAGGAGCGGTCGTTATTGGTAGCCAGGCCGGTGAGCGTTTACCGCTTGTGATTACAAAGATCGATTGATATTTTTAACTTTTCTTGACTTCTATCCAGTCAGAATTTCCTGTTCTGCGGAATGTGATTTTCACATCTTCAGTTGTGACTGTCTCGCCTACTTTTATTAACCACTCTTGATAAAACGTTTCCGGATTAATCTTTGATTCTGGTAGCGCATCGTCTATAGGTCTTTGGTCTGAGTCTATATAAAAAGCCCACTTAGAGAATTTCCTGTTGTTGCCATTGTCGAGTCCACTTCCATTGAATTCGTGTGTGCGGTCTGTGTCCAGCGACGTATCTATTTCATAAACATATAAACCTGACAAATTCTTTGGCCATCGCTTGGATAGACCCTCAGGCCGTCGGGATTCCACGACTATTGCTCTTGCTTTATCAATCACAAAGATAGCAATTTTGTTGCCTGATTCTGATCTCTCAAGTGGGATTAGATTGATTAAATTCATACTTAAATCGGAAACTTGAGAGCAAAATACTTGAGAGTCATCTAGCCAACCCAATTTAAAGAGTTCCCAAGCGCTAAGAGCATGGGAATAACTACCTTGGTTTTGGCCAACACCTGAATAAAAACCATTGCCCGGTGCGTGCAATGTCAATCCAAGATCGTGTAAATGTTCATGTAGCCAC
Source organism: Candidatus Nanopelagicaceae bacterium (assembly GCA_049451055.1). Taxonomy (GTDB): domain Bacteria; phylum Actinomycetota; class Actinomycetes; order Nanopelagicales; family Nanopelagicaceae; genus MAG-120802. The sequence goes on from JBMTVF010000058.1 coordinate 735, forward strand.
TGTCCGGCTAAGTAGTCTGGATTCTTATTCTTAACTCTTTCTGCAAAATCGATATGCCATGGCCCAAAGTATTGGTAATTCAAGACCTTATTTCCTTGAGGAGTCTTCAGTTCAATTGCTCTACCAAGTTGAGCGCTTTGAAGTTTCGTCTTTTGTGATTTTGGGAAATGAACCATAAAAGCATGAACTCCATCCCAATTGAATGAATTTCCTGTCAGATTTATGAATTCTTGCGCGTAGATTGGGTGTGTACCATATTGACTAGGAATCAATTCATAGGAAGTCGAAGGTTTAGGAGCCGTAAACCACTTATCCGAAGTGATCAATTCGGCAACTAATTTACCTTGGGAAGCTTCTGCAAACCAGTCGATCATAATCTTCTCTTGCTGTCTAAAAAACTGTAAGTCTTCAGTTGATCCTGTTGCATCGGGAAAATCAATAAAGAATGACAGAAGTTTTAACTTTGCCTCTGTTGGCAAGGTGGCACCTTGTAGAGGAAAGCCATTATTACGTTCGAAGTGTTCGAGACGTAGAATTTGATTTTTACGCTGATCTCTTAGACGGCAAGAGTCCGGACTGCTTGGCTTAGGACTTTCTATTAATTCCGAATCAGAACTTGGCGTTGGGGTTGGCGAAGGGGATTGCTTCATTGAGGGCGATGAAGGCGCAGGATTGGGTTCCGCTTGAGTATTTGTGGGACTTGGGCTTTGGACGGGCACCTTGCTGATACCTGATTTCCTTTTAATCCAGATTTTTTTCTTTCCCACAACTTCACACTGAAGAACCATCGCTTTATTCTTACTAACTTGTCCTTTCTTGCTACAGCTTGCCCCTGGTTTCGGCTTTACTGCTGCCATCGAGGTAAAACTTGTTGCAATCAGTATCAGTATGAGAGCTACTGAGACCCTTTTCATGTAAACACTAGATCCCGATTGGATGCCAGACAGTCTTGTATTCCATAAATGAGAGAATTCGATTCAACGACTCTTCGTTATCAAATCGGTGAATCCGCTTTAAATTTTCAACTGCGGCTTTCTTAATCTCGACATCAAATTTCTTCTCAGCGCCAGAAATATCAATTCCATCAACTTCCATATGGCTAGCTAGCCAAGGTATTAGCTCGTTCTTGCTCCCAGTGAGAATGTTTATAACGCCAGCAGGTACATCACTCGTAGCTATGACCTCAGCGAGAGCGATGGCAGGCAAAGGACGGAATTCACTTGCGATAAGTACCGCAGTGTTTCCGCTTGCGATTGCTGGAGCTAAGCCTCGAGTTAGGCCAAGAAGTGATTCCTTTTCATCAGCAATCACACCAATTACACCGAGTGGTTCTGGGATGGTGAAGTTGTAGTAGGGGCCAGCAATTGGATTTGTGCCGCCAGCAGTTGTGGAGATCTTGTCGGTCCAGCCGGCATACCAGACCCATAAATCAATTGAATCTTGAACCTGTTTCCGCGCGGCCGAATCAGTTGCTCCTTCCAGAGCTTTGATTTCGGCGATGAACTGTTCTGAGCGACCTTCCAGCATTTCAGCCATCCGATAGAGGATTTGGCCTCTGTTATATGCGG
>JBMTVF010000059.1:0-2194 GCA_049451055.1 Candidatus Nanopelagicaceae bacterium
ATCCAACACGAACTATCAAAATCGGAAATAGATGTAGAGCAAGTTATTGCACGAATTGAGAAGGATGAGAAGCGACTTGCCTCAGGCGGAGGCACGCCCAAAGAGTTGGAACAGATTCAACATGAATTAGGAACATTAGCAAGGCGTCGATCTGAGTTGGAAGATGTCGAGCTGGAAATAATGGTTCGTATCGAAGAGGTTAACTCTCGCATTATCGCGCTGAAAGAAAAGATCAGCGTGCTCCAATCAGACTCTTTGAAATTGCAATCAGATTTAAGTCTGGAAAAGAATCAATTAGATTCAGCCAAACAGCAAAGTCTTGCAGCTCGAGAAGCACTAGCCCCTCAAATTAACGGCGAATTGATTGGACTCTACGAAAAGATTAGAGGTGCCTCCGATGGGGTAGGAGCCGCTCAATTGTTGGGTGATAACTGCGGGGGTTGTCATTTGAAATTAAATGCTGCTGAAATTGAGAGAGTTAAGTCTTTACCCGATGACGAGCTAGTGCGTTGCGAGGAATGTCGACGGATTTTGATTAGAGTTAAGTAATGGCTAGAAGTCTCACCCTGTTCGCCGATGGCGGCTCCCGAGGCAATCCAGGCCCTGCGGCCTACGGCGCGGTTGTACTGGAAGAGTCAAAAGTACTCATTGAACTATCCGAAAAAATCGGTGTTACTACCAATAATGTAGCTGAATACAGCGGTCTAATTGCGGGATTACGTGCCATAAATGAATTAGATGAAACGGCTCATGTTCACGTAAAGATGGATTCAAAATTAATTGTTGAGCAAATGAGTGGGAATTGGAAGATAAAGAATTCCGAGATGAAGCGTTTAGCAATTGAAGCCAAGAATGCCCACCCGACAAATCTTGTTCGGTACGAGTGGATTCCAAGAGATGTAAATGTTCATGCAGATCGTTTGGTGAATGAAGCACTCGATGGAAATATCGCCGAAAATAGCGGTCCGTTAAGACGAAATTATTTAACAGAGAGATTGTTATCGGACGAAATTCCAACCATGATCTATCTAGTTCGACATGGACAGACAATTTTGACTCCCCAGCGAAAGTTTTCAGGTTCAGGTCCTCTCAATCCCGAGCTGACCCAACCTGGTTTGAAGGAAGCCGAGTTGGTTGCGGGCGAAATTGCCCGAATTAAGCCTGATGTTCTCATCTCATCCCCACTTCTTAGAACTAAACAAACTGCTGAGGTAATTTCTAAATCAACAGGACTTGAGATTACTTTTGATGAAATGTGGCAGGAGTGTGACTTTGGAATGTGGGATGGGCTATCTATTGATGAGGTTAAAGCGGGTTACCCGGATGAGTACTCAATGTGGGTCTCTACTTCATCATTCGCTCCACCCGGGGGTGAGTCTTATGACTCTGCGATGGCGCGCGCGCTCCACGGCCTACAAGATGTTTCTGCTGAATATCCTCATAAGAAAGTCTGTGTAGTAACACATAACGGCATGATAAAAACAGCGCTCGCGGCCGCAATCAAAGCCGAACCAAGTGTGATTTTTAACTTAGATGTATCTCCAGCAAGTATCTCTTCAATTTCAATCTGGCCATCAGATAGCTTAATGGCGATTCGCTCAGTTAACGAGCGAGGACATCTACGATAGGTCAACCAGTTGCCAGGGAGAAGATTTGAATCGTAGAGCCTTACGTACACTTGCAATTGCTTGCGGATTGACGCTTTTACTATCTTCGCAACCTACTTATTTTGCTGTAGCTGCGAAACCAAAAGCAAAGAAAAGCAAGAGCGCTAAACCAGTAGTTCTAAAGCCAACACCCGGTGGAACTTTGAATTTGCTGCTCAATACGCCGCGATTTGCCCATCTTGATCCGGCTCGAATTTATCTATCGCGCGATCGCGCCTTTACCTCATCATTTTTATTTAGGACTCTTTTGACCTATCGACAAGCTGCGGGAGCTAAAGGAATAGAACTAGTTCCTGATTTGGCAACTAATTTAGGCCAGGTATCAAAAGATGCAACTACCTGGAGCTTCAAACTAAAGAGTGGTATCAAATTTGAAGATGGCAAAGAGATTACTTGTGAACACATTAAGTACTCAGTTTCCCGAGTCTTCGCTCAAGATCTAATAACAGATGGACCTATGCATCTAATTTCACTTCTTGATATTCCAATGGACGCCAAGGGCAAATCAATTTATTCCGGGCCCTACG